>CAZXXS010000064.1:0-117311 GCA_964644845.1 uncultured Cytophagia bacterium
CACCGGACAAGGGCAACGGGAAAGTGGGAAAGGAGGACCCAGGGTGCTCTAAGTAGCGTGGCGAACGTTGACGTTCTCCCGGCCTGTTGGGCCGTGAGACACGGGTGTCATCGCCAGCGAAAGATGAGAACCTCGCTTCGCCACGTGACCCCGCTTCTGCCTTGCCGTTCGATCCTGGGTTCTTTGGCTGCTTGGGTTTCGGGAAGTTCCTGTCGACCCTTCTGGACAGGTCCACTCTCCCATTTTCCATTGGACTTTTCTTCAACAATTCCCTAAATTTGGGGCGAGATGAGGGTGGGCCTACAAGATGAAGGAGGTGAGCCGTGGAAAAAACCTCTGGACCGCGTGTGGTGAGGGCGCCTCGTGGTACCCGTCTTTCGTGCAAGGGCTGGCACCAGGAGGCCGCCATGCGGATGTTGATGAACAATCTCGACCCCGAGGTGGCTGAAAAGCCTGACGAGCTCATCGTCTACGGCGGCAGTGGCAAGGCGGCGCGGAACTGGGAATGCTTTGATGCGATCGTCCGCACGCTGCAGGAACTGGAAAACGATGAAACCCTGCTGGTGCAGTCCGGGAAGCCGGTGGGGGTGTTCAAGACGCATCCTTACGCACCCCGGGTACTGATTTCCAACGCCATGCTCGTGCCGGCCTGGGCCACGCCGGAAACGTTCCGCGACCTGGAAGACCGCGGTCTCACGATGTACGGCCAGATGACTGCCGGCAGCTGGATCTACATCGGCACGCAAGGCATTTTGCAAGGCACGTACGAGACATTTGCGGCGGCGGCACGGCGACATTTCGGTGGAAGCCTCAAGGGGAAGCTGGTGGTATCCGGCGGGCTTGGAGGAATGGGTGGTGCCCAGCCTCTTGCGGCCACGATGAACGGTGGTGCCTTTCTCGGTGTCGAGGTTGATCGTGCCCGCATCGAAAGGCGAGTCCGCACGGGGTACTGCGACGTGCTGAGTGAGGATCTGGACGAAGCGTTGCGCCTGGTGCTGGAAGCGAAAGAGAAGGGGGAAGCGCTTTCTGTCGGCCTGGTCGGCAACACGGCGGACGTGCTGCCGGAGCTGGTGCGGCGTCGCGTTGTGCCGGACCTGCTCACGGATCAGACCAGCGCTCACGACGAGCTGAATGGTTACGTACCCCACGGGATGCCCTACGAAGAGGCGCTTGCGCTTCGGAAGAAGAATCCGCGGGAGTACATTCGAAGGGCGTACCAGTCGATGGCCGTGCACGTGCGGGCCATGCTTGATTTGAAAGCGATGGGCGCCGTAACCTTTGACTACGGCAACAACATCCGCGGTCAGGCCAAGAAAGCCGGGGTCGACAACGCGTTCGACATTCCCGGCTTTGTTGTGGAGTACATTCGTCCCCTGTTCTGCGAGGGCAAAGGCCCGTTTCGCTGGGCAGCGCTTTCGGGCGATCCCGAAGACATCTACAGAACGGACGAGCTGGTGCTGGAGCTTTTCCCGGAGGACGAAGCCCTGCACCGCTGGATCCGGATGGCGCAGAAGCGGGTGAAGTTTCAGGGCCTGCCCTCGCGCATTTGCTGGCTCGGCTACGGGGAGCGGGCGAAGTTCGGTCTGGCCATCAACGAGCTGGTGGCCAAGGGCGAGGTGAAGGCCCCGATCGTGATCGGTCGTGACCACCTGGACACGGGATCGGTCGCGTCGCCAAACCGCGAAACCGAAGGCATGAAGGACGGTTCGGACGCGATTGCAGACTGGCCGATTCTGAATGCACTGCTGAACGCGGTTTCCGGGGCCTCGTGGGTGTCGGTGCACCACGGCGGAGGTGTGGGCATCGGGCTGTCGATTCACGCGGGAATGGTTGTGGTGGCAGACGGCACGGCTGACGCGGCAGCAAGGCTGGAACGTGTGTTGACCAACGATCCCGGCAGCGGCATTGCTCGTCACGCCGATGCAGGGTACGAGCGAGCCGTCCAAGTGGCTAAGGAACGCGGCGTGAAGATCCCGATGCTCAACTGAAAAGCGACCGCCGGGTCCGATCGTTCGCGAAGGTCACGGCGCACCGTTGCTGGCCCGGAAACGAGTCGTACACGCCGCCAGCTGGACGAACGGTTCGGACGTGTTTGAAGTGGAGGGAGGCACGGCAATCTCGGCAAAACCCGTTGTCACGCTGCTGATTCGGAACGCCGAACAGGTGGTGACGGCCGAAAATCTCGCGGATCCGCCCGGGACCAAGCGGTGGCACCCGCTGAAGGTCATCCCTGGCGGTGCGGTGGCATGTGCAGGCGACACGATTGTAGCCGTTGGGCCAACGGATGAGGTGACTGCCCGGGTGGAACTGGCGCCCAACGCTACTGTGCTGGATGTGGTGGGCCGTGTGGTTACCCCGGGTCTTGTGGATGCCCACACGCATCCAGTGTTTGCCGGATCGCGCCTGGATGAATTCGAAATGCGTCTCCAGGGACGGTCCTACGAGGAAATTGCCGCGGCTGGGGGAGGCATCCGTTCAACGGTCAGAGCTGTGCGCCAGGCTTCGGAGGAGGAACTTGTGCGTCAGGCTCTGCCCCGGCTGGACGACTTCCTGGCCCTGGGAACGACTACCCTGGAAGCCAAGAGTGGCTACGGTCTGTCCACAGAAAGCGAGCTGCGGATGTTGCGCGCCATCCGGCGGTTGAACGCGTTGCACCCTGTGGACCTGGTTCCCACATTCCTCGGTGCCCACGAAATTCCTGACGAGTACCGGGATCGTCGCTCCGACTACTTGCAGCTGGTTACGGACGAGATGTTGCCAGCTGTGCGGGAGGAAGGGTTGGCCGAGTTCTGCGACGTTTTTTGCGAACGTGGAGTTTACAGTGTCGAGGAAGCGCGGACCGTGCTCGGCCGTGCAAAAGCGCTTGGCTTTGGACTGAAAATCCACGCGGAACAGCTTTCCCATCTTGGGGGCGCACAACTGGCCGCTGAGCTCGGGGCTGTTTCGGCGGATCACCTGGACTGGTGCGACGAGAACGACCTGGATGCCCTGCAACAGGCTGGTGTGGTTCCCGTAGTGCTTCCGGGTGCCGTGTTTTTCCTGGGGAAGAATCTCTACGCCCCCGCGCGCCGGATGATTGACCGCGGGATGCCCCTGGCGGTGTCCACAGACTACAACCCGGGAAGCTGTCCCACACCGTCGCTGCCGATGGCGGGTACCCTGGCCTGCCTGCGACAGGGGTTGCTTCCTTCGGAAGCCCTCGTGGCAAGCACCCTCGGGGGGGCTTTCGCGCTCAATCGGGAGCGGCAGCTGGGTACCCTGGAACCGGGCAAACAGGCAGACGTTGTAGTGTGGAAGGTCACGGACTACCGGGAGCTTTTCTACCACTTCGGCGTAGCCCGGGCGGAACGCGTCGTCAAGAAAGGGGAGGTGGTCTGGCACACAGAGTGCGAGGTCCGGCGTCTGCCGCGCGGGCAAGGAAACGTGGCGTGAGGGACGGGACAGATCCAAATGCGCCACGGAGCGCTAAATGCATTCCGTGTGAAGGTTCCAGGCTCGCTCTCGGGATGCCTGCTTGCCACGGGTGGTCCTTGGTCCCTTGGGCGATTTTTCTCCTGGGGCTTTTCTTTCTGCTGGCGGGACCGGTCAGGGCGGAAGAAATTGGCATCGCCTGGGAGTTCAATCGGAACGGCGACGCCGAGGGCTGGCAAGCCTTCCATTCGCTGAGTGGCCTTACCGTTGCCGAGGGAGTCTTACGGGCAACCGCGACGGGCGACTTCCCCCAGTTTTCCGGGCCTTCGTTCACACTCAACTCGCGGCAGTACGGTTTCATCGTGGTCCGCATGAGAGCACCAGGAGCCGAGGACGCCGTTTTCCAGTGGAGCTCCGATTCTGTAAGCTGGGGTGTAAGCAAGTTTTCCGTTGAAGGCGACGCGCAGTTTCACGAGTACCGTGTTCCGGTCTTCAAAAGCCCTCTCTGGCGGGGGAACATTCGCGGCTTGACGCGCTTTACTGTCCCGGCACCGCCTGGGGCGGTGATCGAGATCGACTACATTCGAATTGTTCACGTTGGCCCCTCCGCGCAGGTCGTGTCGTTCAAGCCTCTTCGCACCGTGTGGAAGAAGGACGCAGACGTCCCCGTGGAAGCTGTTGTGCGGAGCGACGGCGACGAAGCGGCGGAGATCGCAGTACAGGTCCGTTTCCCTCATCAGTTTTCGGTGGTACAGGGGGCTCAGCGCCAGGACCTCGGTCTGATGCTGCCAGGTCAGATCGACACCCTGCGCTGGGTCGTACGTTGCAGTACCTGTGACGACTACCGGGTTGACCTGGTGGCTGTGGCGAATGACAGCGTTACAACCCGGGCAACATTGAACGCCAGCGTAACGGATCGCTACTGGCACCACCGGGAGTTTTTGCTGAGCGCCTGGTCGCCGCCCTGCGCGTGGTCCGGGCTGCAGGAAGAACCGTTTGCCTACTACCGGCAGGCCGATTTCGACCTGGTCCTCTGGGTTGCACCCAACGACGTTGCTGTGTCACTCACACGCCGCTACGGGATGCACTGCCAGTTGCTTTTGCAGCACCTGTGCGGCGACGACGCCACGCTGCGTACCCCGGAGGACTACGGGTTTCCGGAAGTCACAGACGAGATGCTGGCCAGCGTCGGCGAGGTGATCGACCGATTCTACGGTGATTCCACGGTCGTGGGCTACTTCGTGGTGGACGAGCCACACGAGACGGCTTTCTCGAATTTGGCGAAGGTTGTCCGCTACGTTCGCAGCAGGGACCCAGAGCGGCTGATTTACATCAACCTGTACCCGCGGAGTGCGTTTGGCGGACCAAGTGCGTACAACCACTACGTGGAACGATTTCTGGACGTTGTCAGGCCGGAATTGCTGAGTTACGACAACTACGTGTTCCACAATGGGTACGACGACGGCGACTTTTTCAGCAATCTCGCCGTCATTCGGCATTGGGCTTTGCGTTACGACATTCCGTTTTGCAACATCATTCAGGCGATCGGCACAGAGCGTTTTGGCCTGGACTGGCGCACTCCGACGGAAGCCGAACACCGCTGGCTTGTGTACGGTTCGCTGGCTTACGGCGCCAAAGGCATCATCTGGTTCCACTGGGACGCTGACTGGGGCGTGACGGGGTCTGCCGATCGCGATCGGCTCTTCGAGTCCATCAAGAAGCTCAACGGTGAAATCAAGCGAATTGGGCCGCAGCTGCTGGGTCTGAACTCTGCAGCTGTGTACCACAGCAAAGTCACCGGTTTCGCGGAAGAGCCCTTGCCAGAAGGGACACTGGTGCGGAGGGTTTCGGAGAATGCCGATCTGGTGGTCGGCTTTTTCGAAGACCGAAACGACGCCCAGTTTGTGATGTTTGTGAACAAGAGCTACCGCGACAGCGTTACAGCGCTGGTGACTTTAAGTCCCGGAGTTGAGGGGGCTGAGGTGTTCGACGTGAAGCGGGGCAGCTGGGAACCGGTGAAGCTGGAAGCCACGCCGGAAGGGCCTCAGCTCCGCGTGGTACTCCGCGCAGGTGGTGGCAAGCTGTTCGCCCTGCAGACGACCGCCAGTGATGTCGCTGAAAAGCGTGCGGATCGCCCCGCTGATTTTCAGCTTTGGCCGGGTTCCCCAAATCCTTTCAGCACGGCGACGACGGTTCGCTACGGTCTGGGCCGTACTGCCCGGGTGAAACTGCGACTGTACGACGTGCGGGGCCGTTTGATTCGCACCTTGGTGGACGCGGACGAACCGTCGGGCCTACACACGGTGCGGTGGGACGGGCGTAACGAGGTCGGTTTGTCGGTTCCAAATGGCGTTTACCTTTTGACGCTGCAGGTGGGGGCGCAGGTCCGGGTTTCGAAGCTCACGGTGCTCCGGTAGCTGGGTGGCGCCGTTTCTGCATGTGGTGGTCAAAACACGCTTTCTGGGCGCGTACGTTCTGGCAAACGCGCTTGAGGTTGTACTGGTGCGAAACACAGGGATTTCGAATGATTCGGAAAACGACGATCCTCTCCGTTGCAGTGACTTCAGCGATCTTACTCTGGACTCTGGCTGGTTGCGAAAGCTCCAAAGACTTGCCTTTGGAAGCCGGAATTGGGGGCGAAGCGACCGTCGGGACACTTCACGAGGTGGTGCTGCCAGCCGTACAAATCGAGCAGGTTCGCACGGAACTGAACGGCGGGGCCAGCGATTTCATTTTCGTCGGCCAGCGCAAAGATCTGCGCGCCAAGGCCCTGTTGCTGTTCGACGTTTTTCCAGATTCGGCCGTGGCCAGCGAGGCCGAGGTTCGGTTTGTAATTGCCCGTCACTACGGCTCGGGCACGATGCACGTGTTCGCGCATCCGGTGAAGGAGAGCTGGGACGAGTACGAGGTACGCTGGTCGAACTTTCCGGCAGTCGACACGACAGCTGTGCTCGGTGAGGCGGATTGGACCGTGGCTGATTCTCAGGTAGTCTCCATCCCGCTTGACACTGCCATCGTGAATGGCTGGATGAGGGGCACACTGGAAAATCACGGGATCGCCATTTTCCCAGCGGGCTACGTGGAAATTCTTTTCAGACTTTTCTCGGTGGAAACGGTGAACACCGATCTGGCGCCCTACCTGTGGATGCGCTACACAATGAATGGGAAGGTGGACTCGGCGAGAATTTTCCCGAGTGCCGATCTGTTTGTGGCGCACAGGCCCAAACCGGCCCCGGATGGACCGTATCTTGTCAGTGGGCTGGTGGCGGACCGGGTGCTGGTGAAGTTCGACCTGAGTTCGATTCCGTCTGCTGCTACCATCAACAGCACGCAGTTTGAGTGGAGCATCGACACAAGCGCCACGTTTTTCGAGGATTCACCCATTCTCGTGGCCCTTCAGCGCGTGCAAAGTTATCCTTGGGATCTCCAGAATCTCGCTTTTGACACGAAGATCAACATCATTCGCTTTTACCTCGCTCAGGGCGACGACATACTCACCATCACTTCCCTGGATGAGATTCGCCGGATGACGGACATGATGCAGCGGCTGGTGTACGGGGTTCTGTCGGACAACGGCTTTGTGGTTAAAATGGGGGATGAAGACACGGATTTCGGCTGGATCGCTTTCGCCAGAGCGCCGGGCGACAGCACCGTTGGTCCACGGCTGGTGGTGACGTACACGATCCCGCCAACGGTGTCTGCGCCGTAACGCCGTTCGGCTGGATTCGGCAGAAGCCGGGGGCGGCGTCGATTGGTTCGAAGGCAAACTCACCTTGCCAACAGTGCGTAACGGAGATTGGTTTAGGTACACATCCCGGAGTAGCACATGCGAAAATCCGCTGAAAAGGTTTTTTTCTGGTTGGCTCTGGTCGCTGCGGTAGGAAGTCTGGTGGCGCTGCCGTCCGAAGCCCGGGCTGGTAGCCTCTACTCCGTTCTCGGTTTGGGGCAATCGTCGCTGTTTGTGAGCGGACAGGCAAACGGCATGGGTGGAGCCGGCATCGCCCTGGCCGACGTCGTGGCCATCAACGCGCTCAATCCTGCCGCTGAGCGTCCTTTTCCTCTCACTCGTGTTTCGGGCACATTTCTGTACGAGGGCGTGCAGTTGCGAACAACTCTGGCAAGCGGCTGGCACAACTACGCCGGTCCAGCGGCTTTCCGGTTGAATGTTCCCCTCGGTTCAGCCTGGGCGGTAACGGCTGGTTTTCAGCCGGTCAGTCTTCGCGACTACAGCCTCAGGGCCGAAGGGGCGTTCCAGCACACCTGGTACGGCGGGCAAAAGGAAGTGACCTACGTACAGGAGAGGGAGGGTAGTGGTGGACTCAGCGCACTGTCGTTGGATCTGTGCCGCATGATCGGCGGAAACGTCAGTTTGGGGTTGGGAGGGAGGTTCATCTACGGGACACTGAGGGATACCTGGAGGCTTACGTTCGACGCCGAACAGTTTCGGCCTACAGAGGACGAGTACAGTTTGCACGCTCGTGGGGCGGCGTTTGTGGCGGGAGTCCTGGTGGAGCCTTTGAAGAATTTTCGCGTGGGCGGCTTCTACCAGACCAAAGCGAACCTGACGTTGGAACGCCGCGGTGAATCGCGCTACGTCTACTCGGACACCGTGGGCACGGTCGAATCGGTTTACCCGGCGGCGTTCGGGATCGGTGTGTACTCCATTCTCGGCAAAAGCTGGACCCTTGTTGCGGACGTGCTGGTGGAAGACTGGCGGGAGTTCCGCTGGGACGATCGGACTGACCCGCTTGCTCAGAAAGCCTGGCGTGTGGGTGCGGGGGTGCAGTTTGCGCCTCCGGTGGCGTTGCTCAGCAGCTTCTGGAAGAAACTGCAGTTGCGCGCTGGTCTCTACCGCGAGGTCTTGCCTTTCACGGCCGTGCTCGGCCAAACGTTGGACGAGAAAGCTGTTACGTTCGGACTCGGGGTGCCGTTGCCCGAAGGCCGTGGTCGACTGGATTTGGCGGTTGCCTTCGGCCGTCGGGGCAATTTGCAGGACTTCCCAGTCCAGGAGACGTTCGTGCGAACCACGGTGACCTTCATTGGTGCGGAGAAGTGGTTCATCAAATTGCGCTGAGAGCCGGTGAGCTCTTGCCTCGTTGGGACCGCGGTTCCACGCGGCCGCTGCACCGGGGGCAATGAAGGGGCAGTTTGGCGATGGGTGTGGTCAAGCCAGTCTCACGCGAGTTAGGAGGGCGGTGGTGAACCCATTTCAGCCCGAAGACACAGGACGAATTTTGCTTTCGACCGGGACGTGCGTAAATTGTCCTTGCATTTCAGTCTGAGATACCTTAAAATCAATGCCTTGGGAAACGATGGTGGCTGTTGGACGGACGGAAGATTGAGAGGAGGTCAGGAAAGTGAGAGAGCAAGCGGCTAAAAAAACGAAAGGACTGGTGGTTCTGCTTGCTTTGGCTGTAAGCTTTGGCAGCTTAATGACAGTCCATTTTGCTTGCGCCCCACCTCCGCAGAAACCGCAAATCAGTCCCGAGCGCCAGAAGGCCATTCAAGATTCGCTCCGCCGTGTGTGGGAGTTTGAGCGCAACAAATGGTGGAGTACCGGTTACGAGAACTACAAGAACAAGCTCTACGCTCGGGCCATCAAGCCTTTCTGGAAAGTCATCGAACTTGACACAACCCACGTCTTCAAGGACCTGCCTTTCCGTTACCTGGCCGACAGCTACTGGCAGCTTGGCAAACCCGACAGCGCTGAAGTGGTGTACAAGCTCGGCCTGAAGGTTTTTCCGAAAAGCCAGCAACTCCACCGCAATCTTGGGTACCTTTACATGGGGAAGGAGATGATCCCCGAGGCCATCCACGAGTACGAGCAGGCCGTTACGGTTGATTCGGGTACGGTGGACGACTACAAGGTCCTGGGCAACCTCTACGTGCGCAACGATGATTTGGACAAAGCCATTGAGGCCTACCAGAAAGTTCTGGAGATGAACCCGAACGACCAGGAGGTACGCAAGGTTCTGGCCGAGCTGTACAAGACGACTGGTCGCACGGAAGAGGCTGTTGCCGCCATGGAGGAGGCACTCAAGAACGATCCGAACAACACAAAGCTGCTTTACGATCTGGGCAAGGCTTACTACAAGAACCAGGAATGGGAAAAGGCGCTTGAGAAGTTTCAGAAGCTGGCCGAGCTCAAGCCCAACGACGTGGACGTGTGGATGTACATCGGCAACACGTACGAGCAGCTTGAGCAGTGGCGCAAGGCCATCGACGCCTACACGAAGGTTTTGAAGCTCGATCCGCAAAACAAGCGGGCAATTGTGGAGATTGCCAACTGCTACAAGAATCTCGGCCAGTTTGCCCGAGCCAGAACTTACGTGCGGCGTGCTCTGAAGCTGGACCCGAATTACGGTCTGGCTCACCTGACCCTTGGCGAGATTTACCAGGCTGCTGCGGACAAGTGCTCTGAAGGCCGCAAGCTCACCTTTGACGACAAACTCGTCTACAAGCTGGCCTACGACGAGTTCCAGAAGGCGAAAAACGATCCGGAGGCCAGTTCCTACGCTCAGAGAGATATCGAGTACGTCTCCACCCTGATTCCGACGAAAGAAGATTACTTCATGCACCCGGATCAGAAGAAGGCGACCTCCGACTGCTACAAGTGGATCTACAGGTAGTCGGGGCTCGCTGTGAGCTGGTTTAACGCTTCATTGCCCATCGGACTCGCCAGCGATCACGCCGGGTTCGCCCTCAAAGAGAAAGTGAAAGAGCACCTGGTGGAAAAGGGTTACCAGGTGCTCGACTTCGGCACCGACGGTCCAGAGCGCGTGGACTACCCCGATTTCGGCAAGGCCTGTGCTGTGGCCGTGGCCGAGGAACGCTGTGCCGCGGGCGTGGTCATTTGTGGAACGGGCATCGGCATGTCGATTGTGGCCAACAAGGTGCGGGGCATCCGGGCCGCGCTTTGCAACTCCGTGACCGAAGCTCGCCTGGCGCGGCAGCACAACGACGCGAACATTCTGGCCATGGGCGGGCGCATTTTGGGCGAAACGGTAGCGCTGGACATCCTCGATGTCTGGTTGGCCACGGAGTACGAGGGTGGCCGTCACCAGCGACGTTTGGACAAGATCGCGGCTCTGGAGCAAGAGCAAAGCGGTTGAATGTGGAGGCTCTCGTGGAGCAACTAAGACAAATCGATCCTGACATTTACGAGGCGATTGCCAACGAAATCCGACGCCAGAACGACAACCTGGAACTGATCGCGTCGGAGAATTTCGTCAGCCTGGCGGTGCTCCAGGCGATGGGCCAGGTGATGACGAATAAGTACGCCGAGGGGTACCCGGCCAAGCGCTACTACGGTGGGTGCCAGTTTGTAGATGTGGCGGAAGAGCTGGCGAGAGAACGGGCAAAGCAGCTGTTCAAGGCGGAGCATGCCAATGTGCAGCCGCATTCAGGTTCCCAGGCCAACATGGCGGTGTATTTTTCCTTTCTTAAGCCCGGCGACACGATCATGGGCATGAACCTGTCGCACGGCGGCCATCTGACGCACGGCAGTCCCGTGAACTTTTCCGGCCGATTTTTCCGGGTTGTTTTCTACGGGGTCAATCGCGAGACAGGGCGCATCGACATGGAAGAGGTGGCGGCAATCGCCGAAAAAGAGCGGCCGAAACTGATCATGACCGGGGCAAGTGCCTACTCGCGTGACATCGATTTTGCTGCCTTTCGCCAGATTGCGGACAGCGTGGGTGCCAAACTTGTGGCCGACATTGCCCACCCAGCCGGGTTGATCGCCAGCGGGTTGCTGTCCAGCCCTTTACCGCACTGCCACGTAGTCACAACAACAACACACAAGACGCTGCGAGGCCCACGTGGCGGCATGATCCTCGTCGGTAAGGACGAGGAAAACGACATGGGCATCCGCACACCCAAAGGTCGACTGAAACGTGTTTCAGAAATCATCGACTCCAACGTTTTTCCGGGTATTCAGGGCGGGCCCCTGATGCACGTGATCGCGGCCAAAGCGGTTGCGTTCAAGGAAGCACTACAACCGGAGTTCGTGGAGTACTCGAAGCAGGTGATTCGGAACGCCCAGACCTTAGCTGCCAAGCTGATGGACTACGGCTACAACATCGTCTCGGGCGGCACCGACAACCACCTGATGCTGGTCGATTTGCGTAACAAAGGTCTGACGGGCCGGGACGCCGAGCGCGCCCTCGAAGCGGCCGGGATCACCGTGAACAAAAACATGGTGCCTTTCGACGACCAGAGTCCCTTCGTTACCAGCGGAATTCGCATCGGCACGCCCGCTGTGACCACGCGGGGGATGAAAGAGCCGGAAATGGAGTTGATCGGGGAGCTGATCAACGAGGTTCTGATGCACATTGGCGACGAGAGTGTGGCTCGGAAAGTTCACGACAAGGTACACGAACTGACAGCGCGTTTTCCGCTTTATCCAACTTTGGCGTAGGGACCAGCTACCCGCCTGCGTTTTGCATCAAGGGCGAACCGGCCGGGAAGACCTGGCTTGATTCTCGCGGGGGCAAGCGAAGAGGCATCACCGTCTGTGACGCTCTCGTCCGCGGCACGCAGGGCAAAAGGAGGAACCGGTCGTGCGGTGTCCATTCTGTGGCTACGATGACACGAAGGTTCTGGACAGCAGACCTCGGGAGGACGGGGTAGTAATCCGCCGTCGGCGCGTTTGCCCCTCTTGCGGGAAGCGTTTCACCACGCTGGAGACGATGGAAGTTCTCCGGATCTACGTGGTGAAAAGCGATGGCCGGCGTGAGATGTTCAACCGGGACAAGCTGGTTCGCGGGATCCAGCTTGCGTGCACCAAACGCCCCGTCTCGGTGGACGACGTGGAATCGATCGCCTCCCGCGTGGAGACGGATCTTCGTCTGCGAGGCGACAGGGAAGTTTCGTCCCGCGAAATCGGTGAACTCGTCATGCGCTACCTGCGCGAGTTGGACGAGGTTGCGTACGTCCGCTTCGCATCGGTGTACCGAAAGTTTCAGACGAAAGAGGAATTCTTAGAGGAGCTCAAACAACTGGAGTCGTTGGGGCAAAAGGGCGAAGCGGACGAAGAGGGCTCGGAACTGAACAGCGCGAGGTCGGGCGCGCAAGAAGGGTAGGGATTCCGCGAACGGCCGATTCGGGGGCATGGGAAACTGCAGAAGCCGCCTTGCGATGAATTCGGATGGCGACTTTCTCTCGCAGGGGGAACGAATTTCGGAAGGGGGAAAGCGGAGCGAAGTTGGCTCCACCACAGGCAGGTGTGCGATGCCCGGTACGGGGCTGAAGGACCTGCCTTTTTCGTGGCCTGGGGGTTGGCGGTTGATGGACCATTCTGCGCCTGGGTTCCACGCAAGCGACACACCCGACGCGCTCGAGTGCCCGGGTGGGGCAAGTGGTTCTGTTCGGTGCCCCGAATCCGGGACTTCCTGATGAACGAACGGTGCTGACTGCGAACTGGCCGGAGGACCAAGGGACCATGGGTCTCAGTCTATCGCTGCGCAAGACATTCAAGGGAGGGGTGCATCCCCCAGAGAACAAAAACCTGACCGAACACAAGCCGATCGAAGTCTTGCCGCCGCCACCGCTGGTTGTCATTCCCGTGCAACAACACATTGGGGCTCCTTCTGAACCCGTGGTGAAGGTCGGGGACGCGGTGAAAATCGGCGACCGCCTCACAGAACCCACTGGGTTTGTGTCGGTGCCTGTGCACGCCACGGTGTCGGGTACAGTGAAGGCCATCGAACCGCGTCCGCATCCGCTGGGCACTGAGGTGTTGTCGATCGTCATCGAAGCGGATGGTGAGGATGCCTGGAGCGATGCCATCCAGGATGATCCTGATTACGAAAAACTTTCCGCCGACGAGATGCGACAGCGTATCCGGGACGCCGGACTGGCCGGCATGGGAGGCGCTGCTTTCCCAACACACGTCAAGCTGTCGCCACCTCCGAACAAGCCCATCGACACCTTCATCCTGAACGGCGCGGAGTGCGAGCCTTACCTGACGGCGGATCACCGACTTATGCTGGAACACGCGGACGAAATCGTGCGCGGAATGAAGCTGATCCTCCAGATTCTGCAGCCAAAGCAGGCGTTCATCGGCATCGAGAACAACAAAATGGACGCCGTGGAGGCGATGAAGAAAGCCGTCAGGGAGCAGGGAATTGACGCCAAAGTGGTTGCGCTGCCCGTCAAGTACCCGCAGGGTGCAGAAAAACAGTTGATCAAAGCCT
The DNA here is from genome assembly GCA_964644845.1 of uncultured Cytophagia bacterium. Lineage (GTDB taxonomy): Bacteria > Zhuqueibacterota > Zhuqueibacteria > Oleimicrobiales > Geothermoviventaceae > Geothermovivens. The sequence goes on from CAZXXS010000064.1 coordinate 13,608, forward strand.
TGACCGGACGGGAGGTGCCTCGTGGCGGGCTGCCGATGGATGTGGGGTGTCTTGTACAGAATGTAGGTACAGCACGGGCCATCTACCACGCCGTGGCCAAGCGACGTCCGCTGGTCGAGCGTGTGGTGACGGTGACGGGCCGTGGAGTGAAGGAACAGAAGAACCTACTGGTGCGGATCGGCACGCCGTTTTCGCACGCGCTGGAGTACTGCGGGGGCGTTGCGGAGGACGCCGTCAAGCTGATCATGGGTGGCCCAATGATGGGTATCGCTCAGTTCAACCCCGAAGTGCCGGTCATCAAAGGAACGTCCGGCATCCTGGTGTTGACGGAGCGCGAAGCCCGCGTCCGCGAAGCGGGTGTGTGCATCCGATGCGGGCGTTGTGTTGAGGCGTGCCCAATGGGACTCATGCCCACGGTGCTTCACAGCCTCGTGAATCACAAGCGATTCGACGAGGCCAAAGAATACGGTGTGCTGGACTGCATCGAATGTGGCTCGTGCGCTTTTGTCTGTCCGGCCAAGTTGCCGCTGGTGCATTCAATGAAGTGGGGCAAAATGGAGCTCAGTCGGCGGATGAAAAAGGCCAGCTGAGACGGAATGGGGCAAGAGGCGTAAAGTCAAATCCAGCGATTTTCGCATTCGGATCGAGATTGGAAAGATCGAGGTTCGAGAATGGAAGAACGGATGTGGAAGGTTTCCGCGTCGCCTCACCTGTCGGACAAGGAATCGATTTCCAAGATCATGTGGCTGGTGGCGGCCTCGTTGGCGCCAGCTGGGATCGGGGCAGTCTACTTTTTCGGTGCCCACGCTGCCTGGGTGATTTTCTGGGCCGTCGTGGCCGCCGTGGCGACGGAGGCCGCGATTCAGAAGCTCATGGGTAAGCCGGTAACTGTGTCCGACGGAAGTGCTTTTGTCACCGGTCTGCTGCTTGCCTACAACATGCCGGCGGAGTCGCCCTTTTGGCTCCCGATCATTGGCTCCGTCTTCGCCATCGGGCTGGGCAAGCAGATTTTCGGAGGACTTGGCTACAACCCGATGAATCCGGCCCTCTTGGGACGTGCTTTCTTGCTGGCATCGTGGCCGACGCACATGACCATTTTCCGGACGGCTCCGCACGGGGGTACAATTTCAGGAATCGATGTGGAGACAGGGGCCACGCCGTTGAATTTGCTCAAGCTCTCGCAGGATGTGCTGCGGCAGGCGAAAATCAACCCGGCGGAGATGCCCGCGCAGAAAGTGGCCGAGGCGACGGAACACATCAGCAAGCTGTACGATGCCTACGGTAATCTTTTCTGGGGCAAAGTTGGCGGCTGTTTGGGGGAAACGTCGGTCTTTCTGCTGCTGCTTGGAGCAGCGTTCCTGCTTTACAAGCGTTACATCGATCTGCGCATTCCTGTGGCCTACATTGGCACCGTAGCCCTGTTGACGTGGATGTTCGGTGGCACAGACGGACTTTTCACCGGAAATCCCCTGTTCCACGTTCTGGCTGGCGGGCTCATTCTGGGTGCCTTTTTCATGGCTACTGACATGGTGACTTCCCCGATTACCCCCAAGGGACAGTGGGTTTTCGGAATCGGGTGCGGGATCATTACGGTGGTGATCCGCCTGATCGGTGGGTACCCGGAGGGTGTGTCGTACTCGATTCTTCTGATGAACCTGACCGTACCGCTACTGGACCGCTGGGCGAGGCCGACAATCTTTGGAGGAGCGGCGAAGAAATGAAAGACGTGGTGAGAATGGGCGGCATCCTCGGCATCGTCACCATCATCGCTGCGGGCGTGCTCGGCGCGATTGCGAACGTGACGAAGCCGAGGATCGAGGAGCAGCATCGGTTGGCGCTGGAACGGGCACTTCTGGCCGCTCTGCCGACGGCAAATCCGCGCGCCATCGTGCCGGTGAAAGATGAGAACGGCAACATCCTGTACTACAAGGGCTACGCGGACCCCGACACCACGAAATTGGTTGGGTACGCTTTTCTTGCCATCGGTAAGGGCTACTCCAGCGACATCCAGACAATGGTTGGTGTTGACACGACGGGCAAGATCATCGGCATCAAGATCCTTGCGGAGCTTGAGACTCCTGGACTGGGTGCGAAGATCGAAGAAATCCGCCACGGCGAAGACAAACCGTGGTTCCAGGTTCAGTTCGTTGGGAAGACGAAAAAAGATCTGCTGGTGGACAAAGACGGCGGACCCATCGTCAGTGTCACGGGCGCGACGATCAGCTCCCGCGCTGTGACGAACTCGATCCGGAAGGGTCTGGAGCGGCTGGAAAAACTGATCGGCGGCTTCAAGCAACCGGTTCAGCCAGCGACGTAGCCCCGAGCGGGACCGCGAAGCAGGCGAAGGCGTTGGCTGGCTTTAGACGTGGTCCTGTATTGCTCTTGACAGCTGAGCGTGTGAACAAGCGGAGCGTGAGACCATGAGCATTGTGGGAGAATTCACGAAAGGGATCTACAAGGAGAACCCGGTGTTCAAACAAGCACTGGGTTTGTGCCCCACGCTGGCGGTGTCGAACTCCGTCCAGAATGCCGTCGGCATGGGCGTAGCAATGACTTTCGTGCTTGTGATGTCGAACATCATCGTGTCGATGATCCGCGGCTTTGTGCCCAAAAAGATCCGCATCCCCATTTACATCGTCGTGATTGCCACTTTCGTGACCATCGTGGATTTGAGCATGGCCGGATTTGCACCCGCTTTGCACAAGGCGCTGGGTATTTTCGTGCCTTTGATCGTTGTGAACTGCATCATCCTGGGGCGGGCTGAGGCTTTTGCCGGGCGCAACACGGTAGTGCGTTCTCTCATGGATGGACTCGGCATGGGCCTCGGGTTCACGCTTGCTCTGCTCGTGCTGGCTACGTTCAGGGAGACACTTGGGAACGGTACCTTTTACGGCCTTCCAGTGCACTGGAAGGGCTTTGAACCCATGCTCATCATGATCCTGCCACCGGGAGCGTTTCTTACGATTGGTCTTGTGCTCGGTACCATGAACTGGTGGGAGAGACGGCGCGCGTAGCGCGGACACTGCGGTTAACGCTTCGACAAGGGTGAGAGGTCAACCGCCATGGAAGTGAAAACCCTTTTGATCATTTCGGTCACGGCGATTTTCATCAACAACTTCATTTTCAGCCGATTTCTTGGGCTGTGTCCGTACATCGGTGTTTCGAAGGCTCTCGACTCTGCCATTGGCATGGGCATGGCCGTCATCTTCGTCATGACCCTCGCGTCGTCGGTCGCCTGGGTTGTGGACTACTACCTTCTTGAACCGACGAAAGCCAACGTCTTCTACCACATCTTCAGCCTCAAGAGCCCCCCGGATCTGGTGTTTTTGAAAACGATTGCGTTTATCCTGGTGATCGCCTCCCTTGTGCAATTTGTCGAAATGGTGATCCAGAAAACCAGTCCGGCGCTGTACAAGGCTCTTGGCATTTACCTTCCGCTCATCACGACGAACTGCGCCATCCTGGGTGTTACCCTCTTGAATCTGGACATGGGATTGAATTTCATCGAGGCCGTTGTCCAGGGCTTCATGTCGGGCGTGGGCTTCACGCTGGCTTTGGTGCTGATGGCCAGCATCCGGGAACGGCTTGAACTGGCGGATGTGCCGCAATCCATGCGAGGTATCCCGATCGCGTTCATCATGGCGGGTCTGATGTCGATTGCGTTCCTGGGCTTCAGCGGTCTGAAGATTCGGTAACCGAATCGTCTCTGTTTCACGAACGCTGCGAAGAGCGGTTGGGGTAGCAGCTGGTCCACACCGTGAAAACCCCGGCTGGGAGCAGGTCTGGGATGCCCGGCGGAGCCATTTGTGGATTCTAAACGCCGCCGCAGGAACAGCTCATGCTGATGGAGAACGATGAGCGACGAAAAGCACGAAACACCCGACGAAGAGAAGCGCATGCCGTTTCTCGACCACCTTGAGGAGCTGAGGTGGCGACTCATCAAGTCCATCGCCGCTGTGATGGTGATGGCCCTCGTTTCCTACATGTTCTCCGAGCAGATCCTCAACATCCTGACGCATCCGTACGCCAAGTTTTCCCGACCGCTTATTTTTCTCGCTCCCACCGAAGGTTTCATGATCCGGATCAAGCTCGCTCTGTTCAGCGGTTTGATTTTCGCGCTCCCCGTGATCTTCTACCAGTTCTGGAAATTCGTTGCGCCGGGCCTCTACCCGCACGAGAAGAAGTACGTGCCCACGATCATTGTGATCAGCACATTCAATTTTCTCGTGGGCGCTGCGTTTGCTTATTTCGTCATCGTGCCGTTCGGTTTGCGCTTTTTGATTGGCTTTGAGACGCCGGACTTGCAGGCCAGCATCCGGATCAAAGATTACCTGAGCTTCATCACCAATCTGATGCTGGCCTTTGGCGTTGTGTTCGAACTGCCCATTCTGGCTTTCTTTCTCACCCGCATTGGGATCATCACGCCGGAGTTCATGAAAAAGTACCGGCGCTACGCGATTGTGATCGTTTTTGTGCTGGCGGCAGTGTTGACACCTCCGGATGTCTTCAGTCAGATTGCCCTGGCGATTCCACTGGTTCTGCTCTACGAAATCAGCATCTGGGTGTCTAAAGCGGCAAAAAGGAAACGCGACGAGGCGAAAGAAACCGAGGAGGGAAGCGGGCGTACACCTCCGCCCCCGCCGCCACCGCCGGAAGGTCCGCGGCCACCCCAGACTCCTGGGGCACCGCCATCAGAGGCGCCGGGGATGACCCCGGAACCGGAGCCGGATGCAACGGAAGTGGAAGAAACGGGCGAACCCTACCCTGACGAATCGGAGACAACCGGCCTGGATGACGAAGAAGATGAGGAACTGTACCCGCCCGATTGAGGTACAAGTTTTCCGCCGCTAAGCTCGGAGACCGCGTGCTGCGGCTCTTCTGTGCTGCTGGCGCAGAGAGATTTTGGGTCAAGCGGGTAGGTAAACATGGCAACGATTCCGGATGCATACCTTTCCCTCAGCGACGAAGAGGCCCGCGAGCGCATCCTTGAAGTAAAGCGCAAGCTGGGCAATCAACTTCTCATTCTGGGCCATCATTACCAACGCCCGGAAATTGTGGCGCTTGCGGACCGACGGGGCGACTCGTTTGGTCTTTCACGCGAAGCTGCTGACTCGAGTGCTCGCTTCATCGTGTTTTGCGGTGTGCACTTCATGGCCGAAAGTGCCGACATTCTGACCTCTGAACGCCAGGTCGTCATCCACCCGAATTTGAACGCCGGTTGCCCGTTGGCAGATTTCGCCCCCCTCGACCAGGTCGAGCCGATGTGGGAGCGACTTGTGGACGTGCTCGGTCCCGGACGTGTTGCGCCGGTGACCTACGTGAACTCGTACGCAGAATTGAAGGCCTTTTGTGGGCGGAACGGAGGCGCAGCCTGCACGTCTTCGAACGCCCACAAAGTTTTTCAGTGGGCGCTCGGCCGCACGGAGAAGCTTTTCTTCTTCCCAGACGAAAATCTGGGTCGAAACACCGTCAAACGACTTGGGCGTCGGGGGTTGAAAGTGGCCGTGTGGGACCCGGAACTTGCGGACGGTGGGCTAACCGTCTCGCAAATGCTGCAGACCGACGTCTTCCTGTGGAAAGGCTACTGCCACGTGCACACCTGGTTTCAGCCTGAGCACGTGCGCAAGGTGCGAGAGCTCGATCCCCAGGCCATTGTGATTGTTCACCCCGAATGCCGCGAGGACGTTGTGGAGCTGGCGGATCACGCTGGGTCTACAGAGTTTATCCTGAAATTTGTTCAGTCGGCTCCCGCAGGAGCGCACATCGCCATCGGGACGGAAGTGAACATGGTGAAGCGGCTGGCCACGGAGTTCCCGGACAAACGCATTTACCCGTTGGCCCGGTCGTTGTGCCCGAACATGTTCAAGATTTCGTTGCAGAGTGTTGCCTGGGTGCTGGAGAACCTGGGCGAGGTGAACGTGGTTAGGGTCCCCGAGCCGGTGCGCAGCCAGGCTCGTGTGGCGCTGGACAGGATGTTGCAGTTGGCCGCGTGAAGAGCGAGGAAGTTTCGCGGAAAAGAGACTGGCCTGTGTGCGTTGGTTCTTGCTGCCCGGCGGTTTGCGCCGGGCTTTGTTGAATTGGGGTGCACGGGAGTTTGGTAAGCAGACTGGCGGCTGTAACGACGGAGGAGACTGATGGCAATTAAGCCGGACCACTGGATCCGCAAGATGGCGCTGGAGCACGGGATGATTGAGCCGTTCGTCGAGAGCCAGGTGCGCGAGGGTGTTCTCTCGTACGGGCTGTCTTCTTACGGGTACGACGTACGGATCGCGAACGAGTTCAAGATCTTCACCAACATCAACAACACCATCGTCGACCCGAAGAATTTCGACCCGCGCAGCCTGGTGGATTTCGAAGGCGATGTTTGCATCATTCCGCCGAATTCGTTTGCTTTGGGGCGCACTGTGGAGTATTTTCGCATTCCGCGGAACGTGATGACCATTTGCGTCGGCAAGTCGACGTACGCCCGCTGTGGCATCATCACCAACGTGACGCCGCTGGAACCCGGCTGGGAGGGCTACGTTACGCTGGAGATCTCGAACACGACACCTCTCCCCGCAAAAATCTACGCCTACGAGGGGATTGCGCAGATCCTCTTTTTTGAAAGCGACGAAGAGTGCGAGCGTTCCTACGCTGACAAAACTGGAAAATACCAGGCTCAGCGCGGCGTGACATTGCCGAAAGTCTGAACGGAGCGGAGCAGCGAGAGGGGTTGGCGCTTTTGACCGGGAAGAAAGTCGATCTGCACCTACACTCGAACCATTCGGATGGCGTTTGGTCGCCTGCGGAAGTCGTCAGACGAGCGGCACAGGCGGAGCTCGCGGCAATTGCTCTCACCGATCACGACACGGTTTCAGGGGTGGAAGAGGCCCTGTCCGAGGGCCGAAAAGTCGGGATCGACGTGGTGTCTGGAATCGAGATCAGTTGCCTTGGTGACGGCTACGAGGTACACATGCTCGGGTTGTTTGTCGACCCCACCGACTCGGGCCTTCTGAACTACTCCCGCTGGTACCACGAAGAGCGGTTGAACCGAGCGCGACGGATCCTGCAGCGCCTGGCGGAGCTCGGCATGCCTCTCGATCAGGATGCGCTGTTTGCTGAGGTTGGGGATGGCTCGCTCGGACGTCCCCACATCGCAGAGTTTCTGGTACGCCACGGCTACGTGCAATCCTTCGAAGAAGCTTTTGACCTTTACCTGGGGGACGGCAAGCCGGCCTACGTGCCAAAACGCAAATTGCATCCCCGCGAGGCAATTCGACTTGTGCACAACGCGGGAGGCTTGGCGATCGCCGCCCATCCCGGCATGGATCTCACAGACCAGAACCTGGTGGATTTGCTGCGCCTGGGTCTGGACGGCGTGGAAACAATCCACCCGAAGCACACGCCGGAGCAGGTGGCACATTACCAGGAGTTCGCTCAGAAACACCGGCTGCTCGTCAGTGGCGGCTCAGACTGTCACGGGCGAGGCGACGAAATTTTGCTCGGCACACTCGATGTTCCCTACCGGGTGTTCCTGGAACTCAAAGAAGCACACGACCGCCTGCGCGTTGGTGCCGGGGCAGTAACCCGACAAGGTTGAGTCTTCTCGGATTTTTGCCGGTTGTGTGCTGCTCTTGCGCTGGTCAATTGGAACCGCCGGGTTGTCGCCGGCAGTTCTTTTCACGCTGGGCAGGACGGGAGATCACGGGAGAAACGGGCCGTTGCGGAAGTTCGCTGTTTGCGGTTGAGGGTGCCGCGGGGCGGAGAAACAGGACGGCAAACCACGAACTAACCTACACGGAGACACACCCGATGCCCGAAACCCGTTCTCGACAGCGTTTCGTGGTTCGTTTCGATCCTTCGGGACTGCGTTGCTCATGTCCCGAGGGGATGACCATTTTGGGAGCTGCACAGAAAGCCGGGGTAACCATTCCGTCCATCTGTGGAGGTGCTGGTCTTTGCGGCAAGTGTAAAGTGAAGGTGACCCACGGTGTTACGCCGGTCACGGATGTGGAACGTGAGTGGCTGACGCCCCGCGAAATCCGGGAGGGCATTCGTCTTGCTTGCCAGGCGAAGATTGCCGGCGAAGCGGCGATCCAGGTAGTGGCTGAGGCCGAAGAAGGCCAGGTACTGGAGACGGGAATCCACCGTCAGGTGTACGTGCGGCCTGCGGTGCGAAAACGCTACCTCAAGTTGCGTGAGCCCACGCTCGAGGGAAATCCATTCGACTGGGATGATCTGTGTGCTCAGGTGGGAGACTGCAAAGACCCACGTCCCTACGACGTGCGCATCTGGGCCACGCTTCCTTCACGATTGCGAAAATGGAACTTCCGCGGCACTGCGGTTACGCTGAACGGTCGCCTTCTCGACTTCGAACGAGGCAACACCCGGACACGACTTTTCGGCGTGGCTGTGGATCTCGGCACAACGACCGTGGTTGGCAAACTCATCGATTTGATTGACGGCTCTGTGCAGGCCGTGGCGTCGACGGCGAACCCGCAACGGATCTACGGCGAGGATGTGGTGTCGCGAGTACAGCACGCCAGCAAGGGCAAGCGGGAACGCCGGGAGCTTCAGAAAGCCGCTGTTCAGGCGATCAACAGCGTTGTCGAACGCGTTTTGGCTGAGGCTCGCGTGTCCCGCCGCTTCGTGTACGAGGTTGTCGTCGATGGGAACACGGTAATGAACCACCTGCTTGTCGGAGCTGATCCCACCTACATGGCCGAGTACCCTTACGTTCCTGTCTTCCGTGGTCCGATTGATCATCCTGCTCGCGACCTGGGGCTCCGGATCCACCGCAGTGGACGTGTGCACATTCTACCCGCCATCGGCCGCTTCGTTGGGGGCGACACGACCGGTGTGTTGCTGGCGACCGACCTTTGCCAGCGCACGTCTTTGCACCTGGCCGTGGACATCGGCACGAACGGCGAAATGGTTCTCGGCCACAAGGGTTGGGCTGTGGCGTGCTCGACGGCTGCTGGACCGGCCTTCGAGGGTGCGAACATCCGGCACGGCATGCGTGCCGAAAAGGGGGCCATCGACAGCGTGTGGGTAGAGAACGGTCAACTGCGCACGCACGTGATCGGGGAGGTCGAAGCGCGCGGCATCTGCGGCTCCGCGGTGATCGACATCGTGGCTGAACTCCTAAGGGCGGGCATCCTCCAGGAGACCGGACGCATGTTGCCCCCGGATCAGCTCCCGGACGACGTGCCAGAAGACCTGCGTCGGCGTGTACGCACCGGCGATCAGGGTGTCTTCTTTGTGCTCACCGAAAACCAGGGCGAGCCGGAAGTGATTTTCACCCAGAGAGACGTTCGTGAAGTGCAGCTTGCCAAAGGGGCGATCGCAACGGGCATCGAGATGCTACTCAGCGAAGCAGGTAAGGGCCTGGACGACGTGGAAAAAGTGCTCGTTGCTGGCGGGTTTGGCAACTACATGAAACCCGAAAATGCGCTTCGGATCGGCCTCTTGCCGCAAATGCCAAAGGAGAAAGTGCACTACGTGGGCAACGCAGCTCTGACGGGGGCGGAGATGGCGCTGATCTCGGTGGAAGCCCGCCGCGAGGCCAGGCGAATTGCCCAGAGCGTGCGGTACATCGAAATCGCAGCCAAGCCGGAATTCCAGGAACGTTTTGCGGAAAACATGCTGTTCCCGGCGGACGACCTTGCCTGAGGCCAGGCCCACCGAGAGCGGAAAAAACGGCTCTGTTTGGAACAGGGAGGAGGCACTGATGCCGTCTGACCCTTTGATTGACGAGAAAATCGAGCAGGCAATTGAGATTCTGCGCGAAAAGAACGTAGATCTCTGGCTCACCTTTGTGCGCGAAAGCAGCACAACGCCCGACCCGGTCCTGGAGCTGATCTTGGGGACTTCGGTTACCTGGCAATCGGCTTTTGTGCTCACCGCCAGTGGCGAGCGTGTGGCCATCGTGGGAAGCCTGGATGTAGCCAACATCCGCGACCACGGCCACTACGCCGAGGTGATCGGTTACAAAGAGTCCATTCGGAAACCGCTTTTGGAGTCGCTGGCTCGATTTAATCCGGCGACAATCGCCATCAATTTCTCAAAGAACGACGTTCTTGCAGATGGCCTTACTCACGGCATGTTTTTGCTGCTGCGCGACTACCTGAAGGATTCGCCGTTCGCGGACCGGTTGGTTAGTTCAGAAAAAGTTGTGGCTGCGCTCCGTGGACGCAAGTCTGCCACGGAGATCGAACGCATCCGTCGGTCGATCCAGCTGGCCCTGCAGATGTTCGCGACGGTGGACCGCGAGGTGCGCGTGGGCATGACGGAAAGGGAAGTGGCCGAAATCATGAAGCGGGAAATGAAGCGCGCCGGTGTGACCCCAGCCTGGGACCCCGACTACTGTCCGTCTGTGTTCACAGGACCCGAATCCGCGGGCGCTCACGCGGGTCCCACAGACCGTCGCATTGAAGCCGGACATCTGATGAACATCGATTTTGGTGTGATTCTTGACGACTACGCCTCAGATCTTCAGCGTACCTGGTATTTTCGGCGACCGGGGGAGAACGAGGCACCCGAGGCTGTGCAGCGCGGTTTCGAGACAATCCGGGACGCGATTACCCGGGCAGCCGAGGCGCTGCGGCCCGGTGTAGAAGGCTGGCGCGTAGATCAGGTGGCTCGTCAGTACATCGTTGACCAGGGGTTCGAAGAATTCCCGCACGCGCTGGGCCACCAGCTTGGCCGACGAGCCCACGACGGCGCCGGGTTGCTTTGTCCGCGCTGGGAGCGCTACGGCGACTTGCCCTACGAGAAGGTGGAAGCCGGGCAGGTGTACACGCTCGAGCCCCGACTTACGGTTCCGGGCCACGGTGTGGCGACGATTGAGGAGATCGTCGTGGTGCGCGAGGAGGGCGCGGAGTTCCTCTCGGAACGGCAAATGGAGCTGCTGTTGAAGTAAATGCCCTCGGACTGCAACGCCGAGCGCGATTCCGAAAGCCAGTTGCCGGCGCCGCGCTGCGCACTCGGTCCAACGTGGTGGGCGTGAGCTGTTTGCGGCCGTCGGGGAAGGGGTGTGAGATCAGCGAGTGTCTTTTCGGAGAGGAGCGAATACGGCATGCCAGAGCAAATCATCGCCGGAATCGATTTTGGCGGCACCAAGATTCGCACCGGGGTGGTGGACCAGAACGGAGAACTGTACGGGCGGGTAATTGAATTGCCGACGGGGGCAACCCGCCCGGCCGAGGCGATTCTCGAAGACATGGCCCGGACGGTGGAAGAAGCGGTGCGATCGGCAGGAGCCGAAGTCCGGGATCTTTCCGGAGTTGGAGTGGGGTCGCCGGGTCCGCTCGACTTACGAGAAGGACGGCTTCTGAATGCACCGAACCTGCCCACCATGTGGGACTTTCCCCTCCGGGCTCGCCTGCAGGAGCGCCTCGGTGTGCCGGTGTTTGTGAACAACGACGGCAACTGCTTCGTGCTTGGGGAAGCCACGTTTGGATCGGCCAGGGGGCTGGATGTGGTAACTGGTGTCACGCTTGGCACAGGCCTTGGCTGCGGTCTCGTGATCGGTGGCCGAATCTTTGAGGGCGCTACAGGAACGGCCACGGAGATTTGGTGTAGCCCCTACCTGGATGCTACGTTTGAGGAGTACGGCGCCGCCAGAGGCCTGGTACGAGCGTACAAAGAGGTCACGGGTCTCAAGGCAGAGGGAAAGGAGATCTTCAAACGGGCACAGGCAGGCGAAGACGCCGCACTGGAGGCGTGGCGGCGGTACGGACATCACCTGGGCGTGATTTTGAGCTACCTTGTGAACGTGCTGGACCCGGACGCCATCGTGGTGGGTGGGTCCGTTGCTGCGGGCTGGGGATTTTTCCACGAAGAGACGTTGACGGCGTTGCACGCAAACATCAACCCGCGACCTCGGGAGCACCTTCGACTTCTCCGTGCCACCCTCGGCGAGTTGACCGGCGTGCTTGGGGCTGCGGCACTGGCGCTGCAGCCTTGAAGATCTCACCGGGGCAAAACACGGAGCGTTTGCGAGGTTGAGCTTGCTTCAACACACGTGTCCGACGTCTGGCCCGCGAAACAAGTGTCGCGGTGAAACGGCCGGGCCGCACCTTTTCTTGGTTGAACAACTCTGGTGCAGCCTCTTCGGGGAACGGGGTTAAGCCCACGGCCCTGAGTGCGGAGGGTCAAATCATGCTTTCTGTTTTTGCCGGTAACCGTCGCTTTGTGCTGCCGATCGCTCTGGCCGGGACTGCTGTGGCCTTGCGGCTCTCTGCGCAGCCGATTCGACAAGCCAGGGTGGACTGGTTGCTCGACGGCAGCCCTTTCGTGGCCAGAATTCAGGAACAGACGCACCCGGACGAATTGCTGCTCACCAACGGCCTGATTTCCAGGCTTTTTCGCCTGAGCCCCAACGCTGCGACGGTGGATTACCGAAATCTGGTAACCGGTGAGACGCTTCTCCGAGCTGTACGGCCTGAGGTTGTGCTGACTTTGAACGGCCACACCTACAAGGTCGGTGGTCTGGAAGGACAGGTAGAGCAAGCGTACCTCAGACGCGAGTGGCTCGACCGGATGACTGCCGATCCAGAGGCTTTCCAACTGGTTGCTTACCGGACCGGAGAAACGGAGCCACGCTTTTCGTGGAAGCCGAAGCGCTGGTGCACGAACACGACTTGGCCTCCTCCCGGCAAGTCGCTTCACTTTACGTACGCACACCGTGACACCGCTTTGCGCGGCGTTCGCGTAACGGTCCACTACGAACTCTACGACGGGCTGCCTGTGCTCTGCAAATGGTTCACACTGGTGAACGGGTCGCGGAAGCCACTGCTGCTGAACACGTTTGTCAGCGAAATTTTGGCGGTGGTGGAGGCCGAAGCAACCGTGGCTACCCCGCGACAATGGGATCTGCCGAACATCCACGTTGAGAGCGACTACGAGTTCCACGGCAGCTGTCCGAAGACGGCAAACGTGGTTGTGAACTGGCTTCCGGACTCCACTTACACCAGCCAGGTCAACTACCAGTTGCGAACGCCCTGCCAACTCGAGTGTCGACCTCCCCTGGGCCCCGCACTTACAATTGCGCCGGGCGATTCGTTCGAGAGCTTCCGCGTCTGGGAACTGCCGTTCGACAGTTACGACCGTGAGCGGAAGGGGCTGGCGCTGCGACAAATGTACAGGAAACTGGCACCGTGGATCACTGAGAACCCCATCTTCATGCATTTGACTTCGACAGACCCCGCGGTCATCCGCCACGCTGTGAACCAGTGCGCTGCCACCGGGTTCGAAATGATCATCTTGAGCTTTGGCAGCGGACTGAACATGGAAGACACTTCCCCGGAGTACCTGGCCAAAATGCGCGAGGCGGCCAATTACGCGCACAGCCGCGGAATCGAGATCGGCGGTTACTCCCTGTTGGCCAGCCGACACATCAGCGACGAGGACGACGTGGTCAACCCAAAAACAGGCAAGCCGGGAGGGGCGACGTTTGGGTACTCGCCTTGTTTAGGGAGCCAGTGGGGACAAAGCTATTTTCGGAAAATCGAAAAGTTTCTCAGTGCGACCGGGTTCGACGTGCTGGAGCACGACGGCTCGTACCCCGGAGATGTGTGCGCGTCCACGCGGCACCCTGGTCATCGTGGCCTGCTGGATTCCCAGTGGACGCAGTGGCAAACCATCACCCGTTTCTACAAGTGGTGTAGAGGTAGGGACATCTACCTGAACGTCCCGGATTGGTACTTCCTGAGCGGCTCCAACAAAACGGGTGTTGGCTACCGGGAGGTGAACTGGTCTCTGCCTCGCCAGCGACAAATTGTGCTTGGCAGACAGAATCTCTTCGACGGGACCTGGGAGAAGACTCCGAGCATGGGCTGGACTTTCGTACCTTTGGTCCAGTACCACGGGGGTGGTGCGGTGGCCACGCTGGAGCCTCTCTCGGAACATCTGGAGGCTTACCAGGCTCACCTAGTACAGAACTTTGGGGCCGGCGTGCAAGCGTGCTACCGGGGCCCGAGACTCTACGACAGCGACACGACAAAAGCGCTTGTCAAAAGGTGGGTCGACTGGTACCTGAAGTACCGCGAGATTCTGAACAGCGACATTGTGCATCTGCACCGCGCGGACGGCAGGCAGCTCGACGGGTTCCTTCACGTAAACCCCCGACTGAGGCAGCGAGGGATGCTGCTTGTTTTCAACCCCACAGAGCGGCCGCTGCGGGAAACCTGGGCTCTGCCGCTTTACTACACGGGTCTCCGGGGGAAGGCGTCCATCCGGGAACACGACAAGAGGGGGGAAATTGTGGCTCTGGATGACCACGACCGAGCGTGGGTGTCCGTGTACGCCCCTGGCCGGGGATTCAACTGGTACGTGATTGAGGCGGTGGAGTGAGGAGTGCCACCGGGGGGGCGTGGCGAGCCGGCTCTTGAAAAGCAAGCCGGAGAAGAAGTGGCAGGCTCGCCAAGATCGTTTCAGTGGAAACGAACTTCCCGACCGTCAAGCCTCGCTACCCCAGTGGACGGCCTTCGCGGGGTGTGTTTGGATTCCGACCCAAGCAGGGGACGGAAAATCGAAAATCAGCAAATCTTGATTTTTCGCTAAAGAATCGCTATTTTGCCTACCCACGCAGGCAGAGGCAAGTGACTCCTCCCAGCACGCGAGTTCCACCGTGATTGACATCCACACACACGTGGGGCAGCTTGTTATCAACTACCCACCGCTCTCTGTTCAGACGCTCTTGCGCCGCATGGACCGTTTGGGCATCGAGAAGGCGGTTGTGCTGCCCGTCGAGAACCCGGAAGAAGTACACTACTGTGTGTCGACCCGGGAAGTGCTGCGCGTTTGTCGCAGGCACTCGGATCGGCTGATTCCGTTCTGTGTCACGGATCCCCGTCACGGGGTTCGCAGCGATTTCGACGTGCGGGAAGTCTTGAAGCGCTACGTGGATCAGGGATGCCGCGGATTCGGTGAGTACCTGGCCGGTCTGGCGGTGGACGATCCCCGAAGCCTGCGTGTGTACGAGGCCTGTCAGGAACTGGGACTTCCGGTCTTGTTGCATCTGGACAGCTACATCAACTGGGATCGCGTGGGATTTCCAGCGTTTCAGCGGGTGTTGCGCATGTTCCCGGATGTTCGTTTCATTGCCCACGGGCCCGGTTGGTGGGCGCAGATCTCGGCCGACGCCACAGACGACGTGGTCTACCCGGCCGAAGGGCCCTCGCCGTACGTGCGGGGACCCGTGGTGCCCGGCGGCCCCGTGGAAAAACTGTTGGCGTCGTACCCAAATCTGTACGCCGACCTCTCGGCTCAGAGCGCGTACAATGCCCTCTCTCGTGACCCGAAGTACGCGGCACAATTGCTCGCGCGTTTTGAGGACAAAATTCTGTTCGGCACGGACTACCTGTACCCTCGCCAGCCGCTTCCGATCGTTCGGTTCTTGCAAAGGCTGCCCGTTGCGGAAGCTGTGCGAAGGAAGATCTTTCACGACAACGCGGTAAAGCTCCTCGGACTGTAGCTTGCACGCGGGCCGAAGTGTCCACATCGCAGGAGTCCCTCATGCCTGAGACGGAACCCTGGTGGAACCATCCGTTGCGGATGGTCCGGCACGATTTTCTGGACGATTTCACCTGGTGGAACACCGCAGACCTCAGGAAAGTCGCCCGCGAAAAGCGACGGATCTGGCATGCCAACGTGGAATGGATTCACGCGACGCCCGGCTCGTGGCCGGGCAACGCGCACCTGGTCACCTTCAATTCGAAGCATTTTCAGAAGGTTCCGGGCCTGAAGATTGATTTGCTCCGTTCCTACGTGCCTGCGGCTCACGGCGAGGGCCTGCGTGTTGTCGCCTACGTAAACGCACACTGGTACAGCCGCGGGTTCGCGGAACAGCATCCGGAGTGGGAGCAGCGGTTGGCGGATGGTCGCGCTTACGGAAGCGTTCACCCGCTCTACGGAAGTGGCACCACGTTCTGTCCCAACACGGGTTGGCGAAACTGGCTTTTCGACCTTCTACGTGAGATTGCCACCACCGGTGTGGATGGCATCTTTCTGGACGGGCCTGCTGTGTACCCGGGTTGCTGCTACTGCAGCGCGTGTCAGGCCATTTACCGGGAGCGTTTCGGGGCGGAGCTCCCGGCCGAGGAAATTTGGCTCGACCCAAACTGGCGCCGGTTTGTCCGGTTTCGGAACGAGACTACAGCCGAGTTTCTTCGAGACGCTTCTGCAGCTGTCCGCACAGTTCGCCCCGAAGTTCTGGTGTTCATGAACAGCGGCGGCTGGCGCGCCAACGAATGGCGTGTTGGCCGGGATCCGGTGTTGCTAGCGCAGCACCAACCCCTGTCCGGCGCCGAAGCTTTCTTCCACCCGGCGCGGTGGGACAAGTCGCCGTGGGACGGTTTTCTGATGGCGAAGGTCCAGCTTGCCACAGGACGGCCCGCGGTAGTGTTTTACCACCACGCCGTGGGGGCCTGGCACTACGAGCCGCTTCCGCAGGGAGAGGCGGTGGTGAGCGCCGTGCAGGCGGCGACAGCTGGGGCCAGCGCGTGGTTTGGCGTTTTCGACCCCGCCGTAAGGGCAAACCCCGACCGCGCCATTGGTCCGGTGGCACAGGCGTTTGAATTGCTGGAAAAGACGGGGGTGCTAATCGACGGTTCGCAGTCGCTGGCCAAGGTGGCTGTGGTTCATTCGGCGGCCACGTCGCAGTTCTACCTCAGCCAGCTGGAAGATCTTTACCGCGATCCTGCCACCGGGGTGGAAATCGGTCTGCTCTCAACCGGCGGAGAACGGCAGGAAAAAGATTGGCGGAAGCGCAAGCGCTGGTGTGAGAGGTGGCAGGACGAAGAGTTTGCCGGGACATGCCTGGCCCTTGGCAACGAACACGTACCGTTTGACGTTCTGTTGAGCGGTTCCGCTGCAGGGTGGCACCTTGATCGCTACCGAGTGGTTGTACTGCCGAACGTCGCCTGTTTGAGCGACAGGGAGCAGGCTCTTCTGCTGGATTTTGTGCGGGGCGGAGGTTCCCTGGTGATGAGTTTCGAGTCCGGCAGGTACGACGCCGAAGGGCAGCTCAGGTCCGAGTGGACGCTGGGTCAGGCGGCGGGCCTGCAGAATGACGTGAACGCCTGGCGTCCGAGAGGCTACGAAGAGTACGTGGAAATTGCTGCTGACGATGCGCTGAGTTCTTTCCGTTCAGGGCAGCTTGTGCCGCGGCCTGTGTACGCCCTGAAAGTGGTGGCCCAGCCCGGGACCGAAGTGCCCGCGTGGTTTCAGAAGGAAATTGGGCACCACTACCGTGCTCCTCAGGGACGTGCTCCGTTTCCCGCTGTGACTGTGCGCCGCTTCGGCGAAGGGCGAATCGTGTACCTGGCCGGGCTTTTTGGCGCAATGGCCCGCCGTTTCGCCATGCCCGTCCACGAGCGTCTCCTGGCTGATCTGGTTTTCCTGGCCGCTGACGACGCGTCGCCGATCGCCACAGATGCCCCGCGTGGCGTCTGGATTGAACCCAGACTTAGTGCGGACGGTCGAAGGATCATCCTTGCTGTGGCCAGCAGGATTGGTGAACCCACACGCCCGGCGGAAGATCTGGTGCCTTTTGGTCCTTTCCGTGTTCGGCTTCCGGGGCGGAAAGTACGGAACGCGAAAGCTTTGATTTCGGACACCGCCCTCGCGTACGGTAACGAGGATGCAGGGGCCGTGATTCTGCTGGAATTGCACGCGCCGGGGGAGTGGGTTGTTGCGGAGCTCGATTGAGAAGCTCGCGGGGGGTAGCTTTGGTCAGCGGCGGCTGTCGGACCTTCTGCTGTGAGGACGTGTTTGAAGTGATGACCTGCTTGAGTTGGAATGAGATGCTGGCCACTGGGGCCAGCGAAGTGGTGGTTCGGTCTACAAAAAACGTGGAGGCGCAACGATGTCCCGATCAGTGAAGGTTGGTGTCACCATCCTGGTCGTCGTTGTGCTCTTGGTCGTGGTGTTCACCGGTACGAACTTCATGTCGTGGCTGATTTACCGTTTCATGCCCGCCGTAGTTCGCCCGGCCAAGATCGCGTTCCCCACCGCCAAATACACGGACGAACAGTTCGAGGCGCTGGTGGACTCGATTTTGGTAGATCACCTCGGCCTGAGCCCAGACGACCCGGCTCTTGCAACGGCTTCGGTCGAGAAGCGGTTGCCCTACGACCACATCCAGCGGTTCCGGGAAGCCGGGATCCGTCGCTACGAAGGCCCAAAGACGTGTCTGCGGTGCCACAAGACCATCAGGGTGAAGGGCGACGACGGCAAATACCACGATGAGGACCTGATGGACAACCTGACCCATTCAGCACACTACCTCTTCTGGACGAAAAAGCACCCGAACGTCTGGGGGTTCAACGGCAAGCTGGCCGACAACTTCGCGATGGGTAAAGTGGATCGACCCTGTCCCAAACCAGGTAGTTTTGCGATGACGGCTTGGGCAGCACTGGTTGTGACGGAGAAGGGCGACACGATGTCGGAGGGTTGTGGTCAGTGCCACATCGGTGGCCAGTACGCTGTGCCCCTCGGCGAAATGATGCCCGGCTACAAAGTCACAAAGGCGGAAAAGGATGCCATCGACTGCTTGATTTGCCACTCCACGGACTACAACATGAACAAGCGGATCGTCGTGCGAGATCCAGACGGACGCTACCGCTGGGCTCAGGATCGCAGTCTGCGCGCTGCGCTGACGGTCACGAAGCCACGCAGTCAGGCGTGTCTCCGTTGCCATCAGCACAATTTCGGCGGCGACATCTACGTGGATGAAGCCGACCCCAGTTTCATGCCCAGCATTCTTCAACCGGGCGAACGGAGACCACGTGTGCGGCACCCCGGTTCCAAGCGCGGAACACCATTCTCGCCGTCGTGGGATGTGCACGCAGCGGCTGGCGTGCAGTGCATCGATTGCCACGAGACGCAAGGGCACCGGATCGCCAAAGGCCAGCACACCACGACCATGATGGCCAACGATCTGCCGGATGTGGACGTGAACTGCGTGAAGTGCCACACCACGATGCCGCACAAGCAAAATCCGAAAATTGACGACTACCTGAACATGCACATCGATCGGCTGGCCTGCACCACGTGCCACATCCCCTCCTTGCAGAAAGACAACGCTACGATGCGCGATTTTGCGCACCCAACCTACGAGGAGGAGAGCGGCATCTGGGTGTACACCGACATCGCCAAGGAAACCCAGCCCGGCAAAGGGATCATCTACCAGTGGTGGAACGGCGACTGCACGTTTCTTGGCAACCCGATTGGCGACAACCCGAATGGTGCGAATCTTTACCGTTTCTACAAACCGACCCACGTGTGGCCAGAGTTCAAGGACTTCGACTACGCGGGCTGGTACGAGAAGGTGATGCGACCGATCGCCAAGAGAAAGCCGTCGAAGATTTACGCGATGAAGCTCTTCAACGGCAAGCAGCACGTAGATCTGGGCAACATGGGACCATTCGGCGCCATGTTTGTGCCTTACAACCTGCCCACTTACTACGTGACCGGAAATCCGGACAGTGCTGCCAAGGTGGAAATGCGTCACCCGATGATGAAGATGATGTACGGCTGGATGTTCAAAGTCTACATGATGGACAAGTTCATGTCTTTCATGGACGTGGACACGTGGAACACCGGCCGGTACAAGGATGTGCTCGAGCTCAAGAAAGTGGAACCACGCTGGATTCCCCAGGACGCGATGCTTGAAATCAGCCACGCGATTCGCCGCAAAGGAGCGCTGACCTGCGACAACTGCCACTCGCCGAATGGCGTGATGGACTTTAAGGCGCTGGGCTACACCCCGGAAGAGGTGCAATCCTTGCAAGAGCCGCGTGCGTTGTAACCTGCAACACACCAAAAAACTTCAGCAGGGTGGCTGTCTCCATCTTGAGGTAGTCACCCTGTTGTTTTTTGAGGAGCTGGGGCAGAGGCAAAGTTGCGTTCGGGAGAAAGGCGGCTTTCCCACCGCGGCAGTGCGGATCAGGTTATCCCGTTTGGGGTTGAGGCCGAAG
Organism: uncultured Cytophagia bacterium; assembly: GCA_964644845.1. GTDB lineage: Bacteria > Zhuqueibacterota > Zhuqueibacteria > Oleimicrobiales > Geothermoviventaceae > Geothermovivens. The sequence goes on from CAZXXS010000064.1 coordinate 33,569, forward strand.
AAAGTGTCTGTTTGTCTTTAGGTTGCTTTTTTCTCGGAAGAGGCGTAAACTGTTTTGAGCAGATGCTGGGAAGTAGTCCTTTGAGGTTTGGCGGCTGAGTGTTGCCGGTGTCTCGTTTGGGGGTAGGCTTTCTCAAAGAGCCAGTGCCCAATTCTGGAAATTGAAGAGCGAGCCGAGAGGGTGTGGGGGTCAGTGACGTCTCCCAGCGTGTACCTGTTCGCCGGGGTGCGAGCCAGGGAAATCAGGCCAATTCCAGTTGCAATGGAGGTCCAAATGCGTGTCGTGCGCGTTGCGTTGTTGCTACTTGTGGTGTCGGCACTGGCCGGTAGCTGCCTTGGGCCCCGGCCGCAGCCCCCACCTGACCCGGACTGGCCGAAGAAAGTGGTTTGGTATCAGATTTTTCCGGAGCGTTTTCGTAACGGAGATCCAACAAATGACCCAACCCGGGGCGACGCGGGAATCCGTGACTACCCGGGCTGGCAAATTAGCCCGTGGACGGCGGACTGGTTCGCTCTGACACCGTGGGAGAAGCAGCGAGACGGAGGGTTCTACGGCATCGTTTTCGACAGGCGTTACGGTGGCGACTTGCAGGGTGTGATCGACGAGCTGGATTACCTGCGTGATCTTGGCATTCGCGGAATTTACTTCAACCCGATTTTTGAATCCCCGTCCCTGCACAAGTACGACGCCAGCATGTACCGACACGTGGACAACAACTTTGGTCCCGACCCTGACGGCGACAGGAAGATCTGGGAATCTGAGGATCCCGCGGACTCAACGACCTGGAAATGGACTGCGGCCGACAAGCTGTTTCTGCGGTTGATCCAGGAGGCGCACAAGCGGGACATGCGGGTGATCATCGACGGAGTGTTTAACCACGTCGGGAACACCTTCTGGGCATTTCAGGACGTGGTGAAGCACGGACCCAGGTCCAAATACGCTGACTGGTTCGTGATCAAGCGGTGGGATGATCCCAAGACGCCGGAAAACGAATTCGACTACGCCTGCTGGTGGGGGGTGCGTACGCTGCCGGAGTTTCGCGAGGACGAGCATGGTCTGGTGGAGGGGCCGCGGAAGCACATTTTCGCGATTACGCGGCGCTGGATGGATCCCAACGGTGACGGCGACCCGTCGGACGGAGTGGACGGTTGGCGCTTGGATGTTCCAGAAGAAATCAAACCCGATTTTTGGGTGGATTGGTGCGCTCTGGTGCGTAGAATCAATCCGAATGCCTACACGACCGGCGAGATCTGGGGTGACGCTCAGCCCTGGCTACAGGGTGATCGCTTCACGGCGGTGATGAACTACAAATGGGCTCAGGCCGTTGTCGCTTACTTCGTGAATCGTGAGCGGAAGATTGCAGCGAGCGAGTTCGACCAGCGACTGGCGCAACTGCGCCAGCGCTACCCCGCCGGAGTCGGCTACGTACTTCAGAATCTGATCGACAGTCACGACACCGATCGCTTGGCTTCGATGATTGTGAATCCAGACCGCGACTTCGACCGTGACAACAGTCCTCGCTGGAACCCGAACTACGACGTCCGTAAACCGCACCCGGACGAGTGGCGCTTGATGCGCCTTGTGGTGCTGTTTCAGATGACCTACGTCGGCGCGCCGATGGTGTACTACGGAGACGAAGCGGGCATGTGGGGACCCGACGATCCCGACGACCGCAAGCCGATGGTCTGGCCGAACATGAAATTCGCCGACGAAGCTTCACACCCATTGCCCGGTCACACCCGTCCGCGGGATGCGGTGGCTTTTGACCGCGGATTGTACGCCTGGTACCGGCAGCTTATTCATCTTCGGAACAAACAACCGGTTTTCCAGACGGGTGACTACAGGACCCTGCTGGCTGACGACACGCAGGACGTCTTCGTGTTTTCCAGGACGCTCGGTCCGGCAGAGGCCTTGGTGTTTCTGAACCGTTCTGACGAGCAGCAAACAGTCGAGGTACCGGCCAAGCACGCGCGGTACCGCGATGCTTTCGGGAGAACTGTTTACCGAAGCGAGAACGGCCGAGTGACGGTGACTTTGGAGCCGGTGTCGGGCGCGATTTTGCTCGCAGTACGGTAGGACCAGACTCCACATCACGCGTGGACGCACTTGGTGAACTCGACGGTTCCGCCTACGCGTGTACCTCTGGTTTTGGCCATCGGGAAAGGGCAGGTGGCTTCTTTGAAGAATTCTCTGACCTGATGTCGAGCGGGTCGCGGCCCGTTAGGACGGCAGAAGGACGCTGCAGACCGTGGTCTGTGGACAGCGGGATGTGGCATCCGAGGCGGGAGTGAGCTGTACCCTGTTGTCTCCGCGCAGTCCGGGAACTCGCGTTGATTTTGGTTTGTGCGGCAAGTTGCAACGTTTGTGGGAGAGCGCCCCATTCGTGTGAACCTGACCAGGGAGTGAACCGTGAAAGATCCGCGTTTCGACAAACTGGCCGACGTGATTGTTCGGCACTCGTGCGAGCTGCAACGAGGGGAGAAAATCCTGATCGAGGCTGTCGACGTTCCGGAGGAGTTGACGGTTGCCATCATCCGGCGAGCGGTCGAAGCCGGAGGCATCCCATTGGTGACCAGCAAACAGGTGCGCGTGCTTCGGGAGCTTTACCGCAACGCCACAGAGGAAAGCATGCGGCTTGCCGGCGAGGTGGAGGCCTTCCGAATGCGGCAGGTGCAGGCGTACGTGGCGATTCGCGGGGGACTCAACAGTGCGGAGTACTCGGACGTACCCGATGAGAAAATGAAGCTGTACCGGCGTTTCTGGTGGAAACCTGTTCACCAGGAACTTCGAGTTCCGAGGACAAAATGGGTCGTGCTCCGCTACCCTCATCCCTCGATGGCCCAGCAAGCTAACATGAGTACCGAAGCCTTTGAAGACTTTTACTTCCGTGTGTGCACGCTGGACTACGCGAAAATGGCCCGAGCGATGATTCCCCTCAAGGAGCGAATGGAAGCCGCAGACAAGGTGCGTATTCTGGGGCCCGGTACGGATCTGAGCTTTTCGATCCGCGGCATTCCAGCTGTGCCGTGTGCTGGTGAGCGGAACCTTCCAGATGGCGAAGTCTTCACGGCACCGGTTCGGGACTCGGTAGAGGGAACAGTACAATTCAACACACCGACCGTCTACCAGGGTGTGACATTCGAGAACGTTCGTCTTGTGTTTAGGAGCGGCAAGATCGTCCAGGCTACCGCTGGCGACAAAACGGAGCAACTCAACAAGATTCTGGACAGCGACGACGGCGCCCGGTACACGGGCGAATTCTCCTTCGGATTGAACCCTCACATCCTGCAGCCCATGAAGGACATCCTGTTCGACGAGAAAATCGCCGGTTCTTTTCACCTCACTCCTGGGCAAGCTTACGACGAAGCAGACAACGGCAACCGGTCTGAGATCCACTGGGACATGGTTTGCATTCAAAGGCCCGAGTACGGTGGTGGTGAGATTTGGCTGGACGATGAGCTGATCCGGAAGGATGGGCGTTTTGTGCCCAAAGACCTTCAAGGACTGAACCCAGAGAATCTCGTGTAGCGGGATTTGTCGACCGATCGCTGTCCTCCATTGGTTCGTGTGTTGCCTGGTGGAAAGCCTACGGCATGCGTGGGTTCTTCGTCGCGAGCGCGCCGGAAATGCCCCATTCGCCATTTCCTGACCTGCCAGTCCCATGCTGCCTTTCCGGTCGATCGCCGGTGTCTGGCAAGAATGTGTGTCCATTTGTGGCTGCTCTGAGGGGTGAGCGTTGCGTTCGCGATCGAGGCGCAAGTGACCGCGCAAGGGCAGAGGAACCCGGGAGCAGCTGCGGTTGTTTTTCAAGCCGAACTTTGCTACATTGACAGTGCCGATGACCGGTGAAACCACCAGGGGCGAAATTCGCTCTGGCATCTGGTGTGCGTGTAGGGGCCGTTGTCGAAGCCGCGTGGGTTCTGCAGAAGTCCGTTGTACCCTGCGGCGGGACCGATGCAGGCCGAAGCCGCCTTCTTGCCCGGACGACGACCTTGCGGAACGTGCACCACAGAAGGCATTTTCCGGGTTGAGGTGACAACGAGATCCACTGCCCAAGGCGTGCCCAGATAGCGAGAGCGCCGAGGTTTGGCGAGGAAGGGTTGAGGTGCCGGCGAAATTTGCGGAGATCCGGCAAAAGAGGAGGTGTACGTGGGTGCCGAAAGAGCTCAGCTGAGTTTCACCACTCTGGCCTGTCCCGACTGGCCTCTCGAACAGGTGTTGAGGCGCGCGGTCGAGTACGGGTACGGTGGGGTGGAGTTCAGAGGTCTGCTGGACCAGGTGGACATTACGTTGCGACCCGAGTTCCGTGGAACGCGGTTGAAAGAGACGGCTCGCCTCTTGCGTGAGGCGGGCCTTAAGGTCCCTGCGCTTGGGTCTTCGGTGCACTGTCTTCCCCCGCAGGACTCGGAAAGGTGGCGCCAGGAAGACGACGAATTTCGGCGCTACCTGGAGGTGGCCGCTGCACTGGGCTCACCGGCCATCCGTCTGTTTGGCGGCACGATCCCTGACGGGGTTTCCCCGGAGGACGCAGTCAAGATGGCAGGAGACCGGCTGGGGCAGTTGGCCGAGGCTGCAGCAGAGGCCGGAACAGATGTGGTGGTAGAGAGCCACGACAGCTTTTCGCGAAGCAAAGACCTGCGGGCTGTTCTGCAAGCGGCCAACCATTCCGGGGCCCGAGCCCTGTGGGACGTGTTCAACAGCCAAATTCCTGGCGAAGAAACGCTTAAGGACAGCTACGAAGCGATCAAGCCTTGGCTTCAGCACCTTCACATCAAGGACGGCGTGATCAAAGGAAGCCGGTGGGTGTACACCCCGATGGGCGAGGGGCAGATCGCCTACGATGACGTGTTCGCCTGGCTCAAACGAGATGGCTACACGGGCTGGCTGTCCGTGGAGTGGGAGAAGCGCTGGCATCCGGAACTGGCACCTCCTGAGGAAATTCTGCCCCAGTACGCTGCAGCCATTCGCGAGCTTTGGGAACATGCTGGAGCCTGATGGCAGCGGCGGGCAGCCGCGCGCGTGGAGACTCGTTGGGCGTGCGGCTTTCACACTGGTGGGCCTCACGGTCCTTTTTGCTGCAGACGACTGGCTGCTCATCCTTCTGGCCGAGCAGCTGAAGGTGGGCCCTTTCCCGATGCTCGCTTACGTGGGTGCTGGGCTCGGGGTCGCGGTTACCAACGGCCTCCTGGCTCTGGCCGTGTACAGGGTGATGAAGAGAAAACCGGTCTCCGGCGCGGAAGGACTTGTGGGCGAAACGGCCATTGCTCTGCACGACTTTCGTGGGCAAGGGCTCGTGCGTTTGCACGGCGAAACCTGGACAGCGGTCGTCTCTGGACGGGTTCGGAAGGGACAACGCCTGGTTGTGGAGGCTGTGGAGGGGTTGGAGGTGCACGTTCGAGCTCAGAAAATGGAAAGCGGCTTGTCGCGGGGCGAGGTAGCGTAGCCAACTGCACACGACGAATGTGCTGCCTGGACCGGCACGGGTCGAGCGTGAGAAAACGAACGGCCCCGGCATCATGTCGATCTGCTCCGTGAGGACGAAGGGCAGCAATCGCTGCGGTGTGGGCAAATGGCGAGAACCTGACGTGCCAGGAAGCGACTTGACAGTGGGATGCCTGCCTGACCAGCAAGATGAGGACGCTTTTCCCTGTTCGAACTGAAGCGAAGCTGTGAGGAGGTAGGATTTGGTTGTAGAGGGTGTACAAGCACTTACGGGACTGTTGCCGCTGCTTTCCGGACTCGCGGTTGCAGGTGAAATGCTCGCGCGCAGAGGACGTCGCTTCGGGGTGGTTGAGGGCACGGCGGAACTTGCCGAAAGGGAGGCACGACGTTCAGCACCGTGGATTCGGGAAGGGATCATCTACGAAGTTTTCCCCAGGGTCTTCACACCCGAAGGTACGCTCGGAGGCGTGACGGAAAGACTGCCGCAACTTGCTGAGCTCGGCGTGAACATCCTGTGGCTTATGCCCATCCACCCGATCGGTGTAAAGGGCCGAAAGGGGCGTCTGGGGTCACCTTACGCTGTGCGAAATTACTTTGAAGTTCACCCCGATCTCGGGACAAAAGACGATCTCCGAAAGCTGGTCAACAAGGCGCATGCCCTTGGAATGCGGGTAATTCTGGATTTCGTCGCCAACCACGTTGCGCTCGACTACGACGCGCCTGGTGTGGAAGATGGCTGGTTCCGCCGCGACCGGGCCCGAAGGGTGGCGGATTGGACGGATGTGGTAGAGTGGGACTACGGAGTACGCCAGGTGTGGGATTACGTGACCCGGGCGCTGGAGTACTGGGTCGAAGCGTGCGACGTGGATGGCTACCGCTGTGACGTGGCTGGTTTGGTGCCCCTGAAATTCTGGGAACACGCCCGCGAGCGCCTGGAGCGGCTCAAACCCGAGATCTTTCTGCTTGCTGAATGGTCGGACCCCCGAATGCACCTGAACGCATTCGACGCCACTTACGACTGGACCCTTTACGACGTTCTCGTCGACGTGCGAAATGGCCGTCTGCCAGCCAGCACTGTGCTGGACGTTCTGCTTCGCGAACAGCAGACTTTTCCGCGTGGGGCTCTGCGGCTTCGATTTCTTGAGAATCACGACGAGAAGCGAAGCGCCGACGTGTTTGGGCTGGACACCTTCGAGCCGTACGCGACCCTCATTTTCACGCTCAGCGGCATTCCACTCATCTACAACGGCCAGGAGTACGGCGACGACGTGCGTCCTTCGCTCTTCGAGGCGACTCAGATGCTCCAGGAGCCGGTGAACCCGATCGTGCCCAGGGTCTACCGGGAGCTGATTCGGATGCGGCGTGAACATCCGGTTTTCCGGGACGGTGATTTCACAGTTCTCACCAACGACGTGCCAGGCAAAATTGTGACCTTCGCGCGCAGCAGCGAACATGAAGCGGCCGTGGTGGTGCTGAACTTCAACAACAGCACGACTCTGGTGAACGTGTACATCCCGGAGTCCCTGCGCAAGGGACGCGAGGACTGGCTTTTCCACTTCCACAAATGGCAAGCTCTGAGACTCTTTCGACGCGAGAAGCTGACGTTCGAGCTTGAACCTTACGAATCTGTTGTCATGCTCGGTGAGCCAGAGGCACCGTGAGGAACCTGGCGGTCCAAACGTCGTTGCACCTTGGGACGGGTGTGGGAAGTTGGGCAGTCGCAGTCGTTGTAGCTTTCCGGGAGGAAAAGCGGCTTAGAGGTGTGCCGCAAAGGAGGGAACGACGGTGGAGAGAAGACGCTACCCTCGTTACATGATTTCGAAAGACATTACGCCAATTCTCGAGGGCTGGGAGTACGTGCCCAACGACATTAACGTTCGACGCATCCACGGACTGGACGGACGGGACAAGGTACAGCTGCGCATCGACCTTGGCCTGATGCAAATGGAGCTCGATGGGCGACCCGATGGCCAGCGACCGCACGGAAAAGAGTCCTTGCTCGACTACTTTGAGTCGCTTCTGCGGGAGCACATCGAGCGTTACGGTTCGGACGAACAATTTTCTCTGAACGCCGACGATTTGATCGAGTTGCAGCGTGAAGGCATCCAGTACTACCACCGTTACATCAGTCTCCTGCATCTCGGCGACTACCCCCGCGTCATTCGCGACACAGAGCGCAACCTCAGGCTTTTTGATTTCGTGCGTCGCTACGCCGAGGACGAGGACGACAAGTGGTCGTTCGACCAGTACCGGCCCTACGTCCTGATGATTCGCGCGCGGGCAAAGGGCATGCTGGCTTTGGAGCGCAAGGAGTACAGCCAGGCTCTGGAAGCGATTCGGGAGGCGATTGAAGAGATTGAGGACTTTTTGCGTGAGTACGTAGACGAGGACTCGCTGGAGGAAAACAACGAGATCCAGGTCCTCCGGGAATGGGCGGAACAAATTGAACGCGACCGTCCGCTGACACCCCGTGAACGGCTGTCGCGCGAGCTGGAAGAGGCTGTGCGACGGGAAGAGTACGAGAGGGCTGCAAAGCTTCGGGATCAGCTTCGTCGCCTGAACGCGCGGGAAGACTGACACCAGGAGGAGGGTCATGGGGCTCGAAGAGCGCAAGGTGGCCATGCTGCTTGCCGACAAGTTTCAGGACGAGGAGGCCACAGACCCGAAACGGTTCCTTGAAGAACACGGCGTAGAAGTTGAAGTGGTTGGCATCCGGAAGGGGGAGATTACCGGCAAGAACGGCCGTGCGCGGATCCGAATCGACAGGACCATCGACGAGGTGACACCTGCGGCGTACGATGCCGTGATCATCCCCGGTGGCTCGTCGCCGGAAAGACTCCGCGTCAACGATGAGGTTGTGCGCTTTGTGCAGCTTTTTTGGGAAACTGGCAGGCCAATTGCCGCCATTTGTCACGGTCCCCAGGTGCTGATTTCGGCTGGGCTTTTGAGTGGCAAGCGAGTGACCAGCTACGTCGGGATTCGCGACGACGTGAAACTGGCCGGAGCCAGCTGGTTGGACGAGCCCCTTGTGCGGGACGGCCAGCTCATTACCTCCCGGGTGCCTCAAGATTTGCCAAAATTCAACGAAGCAATTCTTGAAGCCTTAACAGAACTCGACGCGCGCGAGAAATGGGAAATTGGTCCGGACACCGATCCGTTAGACGCGTTGCGCGTGGCTGTGTCGAGGGAAAAGGGCGCACACGATTTCTACAAGGCTGCGGCTGAGCAATTTGGCGACGACCGTCTCGGAAACAAGTTCCAGTACCTGGCTGCGATTGAAAAGGAGCACTGGGACAATTTAACGGAGCTCTACCGCAAAGCGTCGGGAGGCAAAGAGCCTGAGCTGGTTGTGCATGAGAACGAGCTCGGCAGGCAGCGGATCACGCCTGACCTGACGCCAAAACAGGCGACAGAGATGGCCATCCGCGCGGAAGAAATGGCCTACAAATTCTACAAGCGCGCGGCGGATCTGGCGCGTAATGAAAAGGCAAAAGAGTTGTTCTTGCATCTCGCTTCCGAAGAGCTGGAGCACAAACGACTGTTGTCCCACGATTTGGCTGCGGACGAGGGTGGGCGCAGCTTCCAGGCAGCAACCTACTTCGACATCCCGCCCGGGACGGAAGGACTGTGGTAACACCGGGAGTTTGACGATGTAACTGCGAGAAAGCTCAGGTCTGCGGAGGGGGTTCGGACCGTACTCCTGACCTGGCGCGCTTACGACGAGACATCCGCGAGAGGGCTTGAGGTAGGGAACCCTGCTGTGAAGCCAAAGAGGTCGCGAGGATGCGTTTACCCCGCCGGTTGGTGTCGGTCTTGGTCTTTCTGAGTCTTGGCGGTGTTTTCGTTGTTCTCTGGTTTCTGTTCCGGACAGCAGAGCAAACCCAGCTGCGCCGAATTACTGCTCAGTACGCCGACGAAGGGCAAAGGCGCGTTCAGTGGCTCCTGCGAAATCGGTTTGACCTTCTGCGATCCTTCCAGTCTTCCTTCGCTAAACTTCCCACGTTCGACCCAGAGGATTTTCTTCACCGCGCTGAGATGGTCTACGAGGCGGCCCCCGGGTTTCAGGCCATCAACTGGATCGATTCAACGGGGCGGATTCGGGTCGTTTACCCACGCGAAGGGAACTTACCCGCGCTCGGGCGCGACTTGCACGATCATCCGGATGCGGCTGAGTTCTTTCGCGTCGCTGAACGCGAGAAACGGCCGACGATTACACCTCCGGTCCGGCTTTTCCAGGGAGGGCTCGGTTTTGCCAGCTACTGGCCAGTGGTGACCAGCGAAGGGCGGTTGCTGGGCTACGTGAACGGGGTTTTTCGCCTTCGCCGCGTGCTGGATGTGGCTTTGGGTGGTATCCCCTCGCCGCCTGGACTGGGTTTCCGCGTTCTGGACGGAAATACGGTGTTGTACGACACCGAACCGCAACGTTCCGAGGTGGCTTTTGTCGAGAAGCGCTCCGTGGACGTGGGCGGAAACCACTGGATTTTGGAGGTGGGACCGTCGACACGGCTGGCCCGCAGTTTCTCTGGTCGCAGGGGACTGCCGATGCTGTTCGGGGGGGTGGTTTTTGCCCTTGCGTTGGCGCTTTTGATCGAGGTCCTCGACAGGCGGCGTGAACGACACCGCGAAGCGCAGGCGCGCGCCGAAGAGGCGGAAAAGGCGCTGCGAGGCATCCTCGAGGCGAGTCCGTACCGCATCTTCGCTGTCGACGAAAGCGGTCGGATCGTTTTCGACAGTCCCGCTGTTGAGGCGCTCACCGGCTACACGCCTCTGGAGACGCACGGTACCCGCATTGGAATCGAAGAGGCTGTGGATCCGGCGGATGTTGCCGCATTGCGCGGGGGCTTCCAAGCTGCACTGCGCGGGGAACGAGCGGAGACCGGCCCGGTGAAAGTGATTCGCAAAGACGGTCAGGTTCGAAGGGTCCGCGTCGTCTGGGCACCGCTGGCTTCCGCTGAGGGGTATCCCGCCCGGGCCATCGGGGTGATGGTCGACTGCACTGCGGAGGTTGAAGCCCAGGAACAACTGCGCCGGTCGGAAAAGCGCTACCGGACCTTGCTGGAAACCCTCCCCGCGGCTGTGCTTGTGGTGAACAGGGCGGGCGACATCGTGGTTGCAAACCGCATGGCCAAGGTTTGGACGGGAATCGCAGAGGACGAGCTCCACGGCTGGAACCTGGCGGATTTCCTGCATCCTGCAGATCTGGAAGTCATGCGACGGCGCTTGGGGAAACTCTTTGCGGAAGGGAAAGTGGAGGGTACCTGGCGGTACCGGGTGCGTTTGCCTTCGGGCGAAGGGCGCTGGGTAGAATCAGCTTCGGTTCGCCTGGACGAAGACGACGCAGAGCCCCTGGCGCTGGTGATTGTCTGGGACGTCACGGAGCAACAGCGTTCCCGGAACGAACTGGAACTCAGTCGGCAGCGATTTAAAGCCCTGTTCGACAATGTCCCGGAGGCGATCTTTGTTTTCGACGCGCAAACCTACCGGATTCTGGACGTCAACCGTGTGGCCACAGAACGCTACGGTTACACGAAAGATGAATTTGTGCGGATGACAATTCTCGACATTCGGCCGCGGCAGGAGGTCGACGCCGTTAAGAAATTGCTGGAGGGGGCAGAACCGGGCGAGCCTGGTGCGCTGCCGGGCGAGTACTGGCATCGACGGAAGGACGGCTCGGTGTTCCCGGTGGCCATTTACCGCCAGGTCCTGGATCTGGAAGGGCAGCGGATTGTGATCGCGGTGGCTGTGGACCTGACCGAGCGAAAGAAGTCCGAAGAGGAAAAACGGCGGCTGCATCAGCAGCTGCTGCAAGCGCAGAAGCTCGAGGCAATCGGCACGCTGGCTGGTGGGGTAGCGCACGACTTCAACAACATCTTGACGGGGATCATTGGGCTCGCGGACCTGATCATGCTAGACAGCCGGCCGGAGAGCTCGCTTTACCGGGACGCGCAGGAGATCAAGAAGGCGGCGAATCGGGCGGCCACACTTGTACGTCAGCTGCTGGCTTTCAGCCGCCGACAACTGATGCAACCTCAGCGTGTGAACCTGAACGACGTTGTGCTGGACATGGGCCGGATGTTGCGGCGGTTGATCGGCGAGGATGTGGAGCTGAAACAAGTGCTGGCAGAGAACCTGCCGCCGGTGAAAGCGGACCCTGGGCAGATTGAGCAGGTCATCGCCAATCTGGCCGTGAATGCTCGGGATGCGATGCCAGAGGGTGGCGAGCTGCTGCTGGAAACCAGTCTGGTTGTGCTGGACAGCCACTACTGCGAAACACATCCGTGGGCGCGGCCCGGCAAGTACGTGCTGCTGACGGTTTCTGACACGGGGGTGGGGATGGATCGCACGGTACGGGAACGGATTTTCGAGCCGTTCTTCACGACGAAAGAGCGGGGGCACGGAACGGGATTGGGGCTTTCGGTGGTGTACGGAATTATCAAACAGCACGACGGCTTGATCCACGTGTACAGCGAACCCGGACGGGGCACGACGTTCCGGATTTACCTGCCAGCACTTGAGGGCGAGAGCGAGCCTCTGCACCACGGCGGAACCGTGCCAAAGGTTGTACAGGGTAACGAGACGGTGCTGGTGGTGGAGGACGAGGAGATCGTCAGGTCTCTGGCCGTGCGCGCGTTGGAGAGGGCCGGCTACCGGGTACTCGAAGCGGGTAACGGCGAAGAGGCGCTGGAAATCCTCGCACGACGCAAGGGCGAGGTGGGGCTGGTTTTTGCCGACGTTGTGATGCCGGTGATGGGGGGCCGCGAGCTTTACGACCGGGTGCGTGAACTGTACCCTGAGCTGCGTTTCCTTTTCGCCAGCGGCTACAGTTTGAACGGCGTGCATCAGCGCTTTGTGCTCGAGGAAGGGCTGGATTTCATCGCCAAACCGTACGACCCGGAACAGCTGCTGATCAGGGTGCGGGAAGTTCTGGACCGCTTGACGGGGGAGGGGGGCAATTAGCGAGAACGTGACCCGAGTGTGGGGGAGCGCCTTGGAAACCACTTGCTGTTCACCAGAGAGCGTTTTGGCAAAACAAATCGCCCTGCTCTGTTGCTCATTTGGGATTTGACCAGCCCCGTTCGGAGCACGAGTCGTAGCTGCGCCTCAGAACTGGTTCAGACCCGTGTTCAGTGCACAAAAAAGCCGTCGAACCCGGCCAGGGGAACGACGGCTTTCTGTTTTCTTGGAAAGGGGCTCTTCTGGAACTCGTCTGGATGACTTGTAAGTGCCCCCGGGGCTTCGCCGAGACTCTGGCCTGCCTCTGGTGCCCTGCTCACAGCGTCGCGCCGGTCTGTGATGACCCGTCGATTCGGGAACTGCTGTGAGTAAGAGGGGTTATTCCTGCGTCTCTCCTTTCTCCTTCGGCCCTTCGCCCAGGCGCATGAAGGGTTTCAGCAGTTCCATCGGCAGCGGAAAAAGGGTCGTGGTGTTGTTCTCGGTGCCGATTTCGAGGAGCGTCTGCAGGTAGCGCAACTGCAGGGCAATCGGGTGCTCGGCGATGATCTGTGCCGCGTCTGCCAGCCGTTGCGAAGCCTGGAACTCGCCCTCGGCGTGAATGACCTTTGCCCGTCGTTCTCGCTCGGCTTCCGCCTGACGTGCCATGGCACGCTGCATCTCTTGCGGCAGGTCCACGTGCTTGATTTCCACCAGCGACACCTTGATGCCCCAGGGATCCGTGTGGTGGTCGATGATTTGCTGGAGACTCTGATTAATCTTCTCGCGGGCCGAGAGAAGCTCGTCCAACTCCGCCTGGCCGAGCACGCTCCGGAGCGTGGTTTGGGCAAGCTGCGAAGTCGCGTACAGGTAGTCCTCGACCTCCACAACCGCTTTGGCTGGGTCCATCACCCGGAAGTAAAGTACGGCATTGACTTTCACTGAGACGTTGTCCTTGGTGATGACGTCCTGCGGTGGTACATCCATGGCCACAACCCGCAGGCTCACCTTCACCATTCGATCCACGATGGGAATTAGCAGGAACAACCCGGGACCGCGCGTGCCGACGAGGCGGCCCAATCGAAAGACGACACCTCGTTCGTACTCCCGCAAGACCCTGACGGCGCTGATGAGCAGCAGCGCCACGATGCCAATGACAACACTCCAACCTTGCATGAATCTCTCCCTCCGTCAGTTAACAACGTGTACAACTCGCCGCGAAGCCCGCCCTTGTCAACCTGCTGGTTCTACTTTAACACGTAACCCCTGTACGTCCACCACGCGCACTTTCTGGCCTTTGCGGATCGTCTTGTCGCTCCAAGCAGTCCAGATTTCACCGTGGACCTTCACCTGTCCCTCGGAACCGGGCGCCAGCTTGGTGAGCGCCACGCCAGTCTCGCCGAGCAGGCCTTCTTTCCCGGTCGTTGGCTTTCGGAGTTTGGCTTTCAGGGCCATGCCAAGCGCAAAGATGAAGAACGCTGCTGTGGTGAGCGTGACGGCGAGAACAACGCTCAAAGAAATCCGCAAGGCTGGTACCTCGTAGTTGTTGAAAAGCATGAGCGACCCAATGACCATCGACACAATGCCACCGATTGTGAGAATGCCGTAGCTCGTGATTTTCACTTCCAAGATGAACAGGAGAATGGCAAAGAGGATGAGCAACAGACCCGCGTAGTTCACCGAAAGCGTTTGCAGGGCGAAAAAGGCAAGGATCAGAAAAATCACACCCACAACGCCGGGCAGAATGGCACCGGGATTGGAAAGTTCAAAGAAAATCCCGTAAATGCCGAGCATCAGCAGGATGTACGCCACGGTGGGGTGGGAGATCTTGTAGAGGATGCGGTCGCGAACGGTCATCGGGCGCTCGACGACCGTGGCCCCTCGTGTGTGCAACACCGTGGTTCGGCTAGCCAGCTTGACCTCACGCCCGTCAATCGCGTTCAACAGCGAATCGAGCGACGGCGCGACAAGGTCGACCACGTGTTTCTTAACGGCTTCTTTTTCTGTAACCGAAATGCTCTCCCGAACAGCCTTCTCGGCCCAGTCTGCGTTCCGGCCGCGCTTCTCAGCGATGCTGCGGATGTACGCTGATGCCCAGTTAGTGACCTTCTCCTCCATCACTCCTGAGGTGTCGGCCTGGCCCTGGATGTTCACCGGATGAGCAGCTCCGATGTTCGTCCCTTCATCCATGGCGGCAATGTGAGCGGCCAGCGTGATGAAAACACCCGCGCTCACAGCCCCGGCTCCCGAAGGCGACACGTACACCACAATCGGCACGTCGGCGGAGAGCATCTGCTTCACGATGTCCTTGGTGCTTTCCAAAAGTCCGCCGGGGGTGTCGAGACGAATGATAAGGCACTCGGCTTTCTGCTCCTCTGCGTACCGAATGTTGCGAATGATGTACTCGGCCGAAATCGGGTTGATGACGCCGTCCACGTCGATCAGGAAGACAACGCCTGGTCGGGTAACCTGCTTGGTTGTGTCCGCGGCCTGGCCGAACCCTCCTGCCAAAGGCAGTGTTAGCGCCAGCAGTACAAGAGCAAGAGTACGTTTCATCGTTATCCCGCGATTTGACCGGACTTACCGCCGGCTGAACAGGTAAAGCAACAGCGAAAGCAGAACGCTGAGAAGAATGCTCGTCGTGATGGGAAAGTAGAAGGCGAAATTGTCTCGTTCGATCCGAATGTCGCCTGGTAGGCGGCCGAGGAAGGGAATGTGTTTCCCGTAAACCAGGAACAGACCCAGCAGCACCAGAAAAAGGCCCAGCAGAAGCAGCAACCGACCAAGAGCTTCGAAACCACCCGAATTCATTCTTTTGCCCGCCTCCTGATGCCTTGATTCTGGGACACACTGAACTTCACGAAATCAATTTAGCAAAGTGACCCAGCATTGTCAACCGCTTTTAACCTCGGAACGCTACCATTTTCCGGTGAAAACTCGCAGGTACGTCACAGCGGCTTGACGCTTGGCGGCAAAGTCGTTTCCGGGCCAGGGCAGAGCCTTAAGGATCGTTCTGTGTCTCCGCTGGGGATTGCGAATCCCCAGCTAATTCGGGTGAAAACCGGTTGAACCGGTTGGGATTCGGACCCGCCAAAGTGGGGTTCCAACTGAAATACCCTACGAGTTGAATTCCCGGGCGGTCTGGAGACAGTCCGAAGCGTCCAGTTTTTTTCCCTAGCGCGCAGGAAGTTGGCTTTCCCTCAAGCAAGGACAAACGTTCAGGCATGGCCTAAGCCCGACGGCAATCGTTACCTGCCGTGCCCACCTGCACAGTTTTGAGGGAAGGCTTACTTTTGGCCCGGCCGTCTCCAATTTGCACACTGTACGCTAAACGTGCTTCGACAGGCGCTGACGCAAGGCCAGGAAAAGTTCTACTAAGGAAAGCCGGGCCGCCCTGAGGGATTTGCGGAGGCCCGCGTAAGAATGAGGCCCCCGCGAAGCATCCCTTCCTGAGCGTGGCCGTGTTGATGGGTCCCGCGTCTGCTTCCGTTACGCTCGCCGCCCGAAACGGTTGGTTCGAGGACCATTCGGAGCCAGGGGAAAGGCTGTGAACGTTCCGGCAAATGGGCGGCGTGTCGTAACTCCGACTTAGAATAGGGCCGTTCCGTTGACGCAACGTTAACGGGCCTGGCGTAGACCGACTTGCGGTTCCAGTGCGCTTTTCCTTTGGCGCTGCTCGTCCATCGGATGCAGCGTGTGCGGTGAAGTCCGCAGCAGCGCGTGCACGGCGTGAAAGCGCGTTGGACGGCCGTGGAGCCCGCCTTTTCGGCCCTGGTCTTTTTCATGCGTTGGGCGACCGGAGTTGGCCAATCCCTTTGACGGGGCGGCAAGTTTTACCTACGCGGCCAAGCCAACGGTTCCCCGCGGGTTCCCAGGTTGCCGGTCAGGCAGCGTTGGAAACTACAAGGGTTGCACCCTAAGTACTTGCAAATCAAGACCGTCGGAGTTCGGTGCGATGACGAGATCCGATGGCATGTCCGTTGCAAAGAGGCGGGCTGGCAGTTGTCGCGAGACCAACCGAGGTGCTGCAATGATCTCCAAGATTTTGATCGGCAAGACAGCCATTCCGGTGCTGGAAAAGGGACTCGATGCCGCTTCGTTACGTCAAAAAGTGATTGCGGAAAACCTGGCCAATGCCTCCACGCCCGGCTACAGACGCCGCGAGGTGGTGTTCGAGGAGCAACTGTCGCGGGCATTGTCGGGCCAGGGCATTGTCGGGATGCGTACTCAGCCCGGCCATCTGCCGATTGGTCGGCAGACGATCGACTCGGTTGAGCCGGAGGTGCGCGAGGCGGAGGACACGGGCAACGGCACTGGCGTCAACGACGTCGACGTGGAACGCGAAATGAGCGGCCTGGCCAAGAACCAAATCTACTACGCCTACGCTGCCCGTTTGGTGTCGCGGACGTTCGGTTTGATCCGCGAGAGCATTCGAGGCCGCAGCGGCTAAAGGGTGTCGTGACGCAGGCCGTCTGTCAGCGAGGGACTTACAGACCCTCGGTCGCACTTAAGAGAACGACGGACTTACAGCCGGAGTGAGGAGCAAAACAGGGAGTTGTTTCATGGGTCTGAGAGGCATTTTCTCCGCAATCGACGTGAGCGCCAGCGGCTTGTCTGCACAGCGGCGCAAGCTAAACGTGATTGCCAGCAACATCGCGAACGCTGAGACCACAAGGACCGCAAACGGACAACCCTACCGACGTAGAATCGTCAGGTTCCAGGAAACGCCGGGCAGCGAGTTTGTGCAGGTGTTGCGCCGTGTGGTCGGCAAGCTGGTGACCACACGTCCGGGCCACTTGCCAAACGCGGACATCCTGCAGCGCGAGGAAAGCGCCGGAGGAGTAGAAGCCCAGGAAGCGACCGATCCCAGTCCGTTTCGGCTGGTGTACGACCCCACACACCCGGATGCCAACGCGGACGGCTACGTGGCGTACCCGAACGTGAGCGTGGTGACGGAAATGGTCGACATGATCGCCGCGTCCAGGAACTACGAAGCCAACGTGGCGGCCATCGATGCGGCGAAGGAGATGGCCAAACGTGCTTTGGACATCTGACCTTCGTGTGCCCGGTGCGCTCACGGAGACACCGAGCAGTGACCTTTGCAATGGCTGGCAAAACGGAGCGAGGTAGCAACACATGCGCGTTGACGCTAACGGCATTTCCCTTTGGCACAAAGAGTACGTACAGAACAACCAACCGGTGCGCCAGGACGCACAAACCGAGGGCGTTCGTTTCGAACGCTCGGTCAGGGAGGCTCAAAAGCCCGCCGAGAAAGTCCTGCCCACACAGCAGCATCCTGAGAGGCCGCAAGCCGCCGAAAACGCTCAGGAGTTACTCGCTCTTCTTTCATCTGAGGAAAAACACACGCTGGCTCAACTTTTTCCGGAGGAAGGTCCGGACTGGGGAGTGGCGGCCTACAGACGGTCTGCAGCAGCTGGTAACGCAAAGGGTGGGGCCTCCACCGGACGCGTGGATTTGATTGGCTAAAGGAGGTGCCAACGTGGCTGTAAAGCCTGTAGATCTGTTGAAACAGCTTGATGTGCAGGGGCCAAACCGGCAGCGAGGTCAGACTTCGGGGGAGGTGCCTTCGTTCAGCGAGACCCTCAAGCAATTGATTTCGGATGTCAACAATCTTCAGCTTGAGGCAGACCAGCAAATGCGGCTCATGGCTGCCGGTCAGGCGGAGAATCTGCACGACGTGATGATTGCGGTTGAGAAAGCGGGGATCAGTTTTGAACTGCTGATGGAAATCCGCAACAAAGTGCTTGAGGCTTACCAGGAACTGATGCGGATGCAGGTGTAGCCGTGGGGTGTCTGGGTGGGCAGGGTACGGGCACCAGGTGTTGCTGGGCTCGTCAGCGATTCCCCACGGACTGATCGACGGGTTCAAAGAGGCGGGAAGCGTGAGGACGAGGTGAAGCTCTGAACCGGGCGGGGCAGAGCGACTCAACGAACGGACGAGAGGCCATGCCTGAACTTTTGCAAAAGCTCGGAGCCAAAGCCAGCGAACTGTGGGGCCAGTTTACGACCAAACAAAAGGTTCTAATGGCGGTTTCCGTAGTCGTTACGCTTGTCGTGGTTCTTGGTGTTTTGAGTTGGGCTACTCGGCCTAACTTCATGGTTCTCTTCTCGAATCTGGACCCCAAGGACGCGGCCACAATTGTTGAGAGACTGAAGGCAGACAAGGTGCCTTACAAACTTAAGGACGGCGGCACCACGATCCTTGTACCTGCAAAGCGCGTCTACGACCTGCGCCTCGAGCTGGCCGGACAGGGCCTGCCGATGATGGGAACCGTGGGGTACGAGATTTTCGACCGCAGCAACATCGGCGTGACGGACTTTGTTCAAAAGCTGAATTACCGGCGTGCTCTCGAAGGGGAGCTTGCCCGAACCATCCGGGCGCTTGCAGAGGTGAGCAGCGCCAGGGTGCACGTGGTCATCCCGGAACGGAGTCTGTACGCCACACAGCAGCGCAAACCCTCGGCCTCCATCATGTTGAAGCTTAAACCAGGTGCCCATTTGTCGCCGTCGCAGGTGCGTGGCATCGCAAACCTGGTGGCCAGCAGCGTCGAGGGCCTGAGCCCGGACAACGTGACCATCGTGGATTCTTACGGGAATGCTCTTTCCGAACCGAAGCAAAGCCAGACCCTGGCCTCACTGACGGCTTCGCAACTGCAACTACAGCAAGAGGTTGAGGACTACTTGACCCGCAAGCTGAACACCCTGCTGGAAGGCGTTGTTGGTGCCAACAAGGCCAGCGTGCGCGTCAGTGCCCTTTTGGATTTCAACCAGCTGGAGCGCACGATCGAGAAGTACGACTCGGAGAATCCGGCAATTCGGAGCCAGGAGACGTACACCCCTCCCGCAACGGCCAAAGGTGGCACCGGTGGTGAGACCACCGTCACCAACTACGAGCTGAACCGAACGGTGGAACGTGTGGTCCAAGCCGCTGGGAGCATCAAACGGCTTTCTGTGGCTGTGGTTGTGGACGGCCACTACAAGAAGGTCAAGGGCAAGGACGGCAAGGAGACAACGCAATTTGTGCCACGGAGCCCCGAAGAACTCGCCAAGCTTCGCAAGCTGGTGGAAAGTGCGGTTGGCTTCGATCCTAAGCGAGGCGATCAGATTGAGGTCACCAGCCTGCCCTTTCGCTCCCAGGAAGAGGAGTCCAACGAACTTCACCGTGTGGAGCGCCAGCAGTTCTGGATGAAAGTGGCGGAGAAGATCGCTCTGGGGCTCGCTTTTCTGCTTTTCCTGGGTCTGCTGCGGTCCGGTTTGCGCAACGTGCAGACGGTGGTCACGCGTCAAATCGAAGCCCCCCGGGGTGCTACGGAACTCAGGGGCCCGGAGCTACCCGAACTTGAACCGGAGGTCGTTGAACGGGTGAACAAACGCCGCCAGGTGGCCTTGTTTGCCAGGCAAAAACCGGACGATGCGGCTCGCCTTGTGCGCACCTGGCTCATTGAGAAGCAAGAGGGCGTTGAGGCATGAGCGAGCTCACGTACGAAAGCCTTACAGGACTGCAGAAAGCCGCCATCCTGATGGTGGCTCTTGGTGTGGAGACTGCTTCACTGGTGGCTCGAGGCCTCAAGGAAGAGGAAATCGAGGACATTACCCGCGAGATGACCAAGTTGCGCGACATCCCGGGCCCGGTGATTGATAAAGTTGTGGACGAATTTTACCAGATGATGAAAGCCCAGGAGTACATCGAGCAGGGCGGTCCCGAATACGCGGAGAAGCTGTTGCAAGAGGCCCTTGGGCCACACCGCGCCAGTGAAGTGTTGAACCGGGTGCAACGGTCGATGCACATCGGTGGGTTTCAGCTCTTACGTCGCGCCGATGCCAACCAGATTCTGAACCTCATTCAAAATGAGCACCCCCAGACGATCGCGCTGATTCTGTCTTTTCTCGACGCTTCTCAGTCGGCTCAGATCATCATGCGCCTTCCGGACGACTTGCAACGCGAAGTCATTTACCGAATGGCCACGATGGAGAAGGTGCCCACCGAACTGTTGAATGAGGTGGAGAAGGCTCTGGAACAGCAGATTGAGAGCGTGGAAACGGGGCACGCCATGAACGAGCCGGGCGGTGTTCAGGTCGTCGCCGAAATCCTCAACATGGCTGGCAAGACGGTGGAGAAGACCATTCTGGATGAGATTGAGAACCGTGACCCTGACCTGGCTGAACGCATCCGCGACCTGATGTTCACCTTTGACGACTTGGTCTACCTGGACGACCGCAGTATCCAGCGTGTGCTGAAAGAGGTGGACACTCGCCAGATGGCCCTGGCTCTGAAGGGTGCCAGCGAGGAAGTGAAACAGAAGATCTTCGCAAACATGTCGGCTCGGGCAGCGGAAATGCTTCGCGAGGAGCTGGAGTACATGGGCCCAGTGCGCGTGCGAGACGTGGAAGAGGCACAGCGGCAAATTGCGAACCTGGTGCGCTCGCTGGAGGAAGAAGGCGAGATCGTGATTGTACGAGGCGGCGGGTCGGAGGAGATCCTTGTCTGAGCGCGTGGCGACAGTACTCAAGGGACAGCGTGTACTTTTTCGGCCGCGGCGGCAGGTGTTCAGCTCGACCGGGCCAGACGAAGAAATCGCGGTGCAGCAAGAGGAGCTCGAACGAGTTGACGGGGAGATTGCGACCGAGAACCCGCCGCCCGAGGAATCCAGCGTGCCGAACCTGGAAACCCTGGAAGCGGAATTCGAACGGCGGCTCGCTCAAGCGGTGGAAGAAGCGCGTCAGGAGGGGTACCGCCAGGGGCTCCAGGAAATCAAGCCTGTGGCAGACCTGCTTGAAAAGCTCACGCGAGAGCTTCACGAGGAAAGGCACCAGCTTCTGGAAAATGCGGAGCTCACCGTGGTGCGACTTGCCTACGAGATTGCCAAGAAAATACTGCACCGCGAGGTAGCCGAGAACTCGGACGTGATTGTGTACGTTGTTCGCGAGGCCTTGCGACGAATCGCTGACCGCGACAAAATCGTGGTTCGTGTACACCCAGACGACGCAGCTGTGTTGCGACAAGCGACGGAGTTGCAGGACGAGCTTTTTCAAACATTCGCAGGCGTCGAGATTCGCGAGGATGAAGAGGTAAGCAAGGGTGGATGCCTGGTGGAGACGTCCACCGGGCTGATTGACGCTACTCTGGAAACACAACTGGCGGAAGTGGAGGCGGCTCTCTTTGGCGACACGTAGGCCCAAAATTCCGCAAGTGGAGGAGGATCCTCGCTTTGCCAAATACCACCAGACGGTGGCCTCGCTCAACACCATCCAGGCGAAGGGCAAGGTGAACCGCGTGGTAGGCACGGTTATCGAGTCCCTCGGGCCAGTAGCTTCAATGGGTGACCTCTGCCAGATCCGGTCGCGACGCAGCCAGCACCGCAGCTTCGCCGAGGTTGTGGGGTTCGAGGACCGTCGCGTTTTACTCATGCCCCTTGGTGAGCTGAACGGCATTGCCCCCGGGGCTGAGGTTGTCAACAGCAAGGCTACCATCACCGTGAGTGCTGGCGAGGAGCTCTTGGGGCGCGTTCTGAACGGCCTTGGTCGGCCAATTGACGGCAAAGGGCCGGTTCGCGCGCGGGATCGCCTGCCAATTTTCAACACACCGCCCAAACCGCTGGAGCGTCAGCGGATTGGGGAGGTCTTGGCGACCGGCGTGCGGTCCATCGACGGTTTGTTGACCTGTGGGAAAGGGCAGCGTTTGGGCATCTTTGCCGGGAGCGGTGTTGGCAAAAGCGTGCTGCTTGGCATGATCGCGCGCAACACAACCGCGGACGTCAACGTGATCGCGTTGATTGGTGAGCGGGGTCGGGAAGTCCGTGAGTTCATCGAGCGCGACCTCGGTGAGGAGGGGTTGCGGCGCTCCGTGGTTGTCACGGTGACGTCGGACGAGATGCCGCTTCTACGCGTGAAAGGGGCGCTCGTCGCCACAACGATCGCAGAGTACTTTCGCGACCAGGGCCTGGACGTTCTGCTCATGATGGACTCCTTGACGCGCGTTGCCATGGCCCAGCGAGAGATTGGTTTGGCCATCGGCGAGCCGCCCACCAGCAAGGGGTACACGCCGTCGACGTTCTCACTTCTCCCACGGCTGTTGGAACGGGCGGGCAACGCCAAACGAGGCAGCATCACAGGGCTGTACACGGTGCTGGTTGAGGGCGACGATCTGAACGACCCCGTTGCGGACACGGCGCGTTCGATTCTGGACGGTCACATCGTGCTCAGCCGCCGGCTTGCCAATCAGGGCCATTACCCGGCGGTCGATCCGCTTGCCAGTGTAAGCCGAGTGATGCCGGACGTCGTGTCGCCCGAACACCTGGGAGCAGCGCGCACCGTAATCGGCATCCTGGCCGTGTACCGGGAGGCCGAAGATTTGATCAACATCGGTGCTTACGCCAAGGGTAGCAACCCGCAAATCGACCGGGCCATTCGGATGATGCCGCTGATCAACCGCTACCTTCGTCAGGAGGTAAACGACCGCGGTGACCTGGAAGAGACGGTAAAGCGGCTGCTCGAATTGAGTCGACAGGCGGGAACAGCATCATGACGCGGAAGGAGTAGGGTGTGGCGTTTCGTTTTCGCTACCAGCGGATCCTGGATGTTCGGCGGCAGCAGGAAAAGGCGAAGGCGCAGGAAGTGGCCCAGCGGCAGGCCGCGATCTTTCGGCAGAGACGACGGCTGGGAGAATTGGAACAAATGTGGCGAAAAGAGCGGCAAACCTGGCTCGATGCAGGAACAAAGGGTACATCTGCGCGCCAGCTTCAGATTCAGATCAGCGTGCTCGACGGGTTGCAACGCAAGATCGAACGGGCGCGGACCGAACTGGCAGAGCTAACCGCGCAACTGAACCAGGCCCGAAATGAACTGGTGGAGCTCGTCAAGCAGCGTAAGGTGTTCGAAAAATTGGAGGAAAGGGATCGGGCCGCCTACGAAGCCAGGCAAAACCGACTGGACCAGATGGTGCTGGACGAGATTGCCACCGCACGGCAGTGGCGTGAGCAGCTGGAGCAAACACGGTCACGAAGTGACAACACGAGATGACGGAGCACACATCAAGACCTCGAGCAAACGAGTGGGGCGGCATGTTGCTGCCGATCCTGGGATCGTTCATCTCGTTTGCGATCGTGTTCACCGTTACGTTCTACTTTGCGAACGGGCGCAGTTTCAAACCCCGGCACTTGCGTGAACAAGCAAAAGCAGACAGTACAGAAACGCAAAAGGTGGATTCGCTGGCCATCATGCGGGCAAAATTGGACTCGCTCCAACACCTGGTGGACTCCACCGTTGTGGTGCTGCAGAAGCTGCAAATTGAGGTGTCACGCCGACAGGAAGAGCTGAAGAACCTGGCCGACAAGCTTGCGAATGCGAAGAGCGAGATTCAGCAGGAGAAGCTTCGCCGTGCCCGCAAAATCGCAACCATCCTGGCGGCTCTTCCAGACACGGCCGTGGCGGCCATGGCCGCTCGCTTGCCAGACGACCTTCTCGTTGCAGTGTTGCAAAAGAGTCGTGAGAAAGATGCTGCCAAACTCCTGGCTGCCATCGGACCCAGTCGAGCTGCTGGTTTGACACGAAAGCTTGTTAACCTGAACTGAGGATTTTCG
The DNA here is from genome assembly GCA_964644845.1 of uncultured Cytophagia bacterium. Lineage (GTDB taxonomy): Bacteria > Zhuqueibacterota > Zhuqueibacteria > Oleimicrobiales > Geothermoviventaceae > Geothermovivens. The sequence goes on from CAZXXS010000064.1 coordinate 57,541, forward strand.
AATGACCGCCCAGCCCAATCTGGACGTGTTGAACAGTCTCCTGAGCTCGTTCGCCGGGCACGCGGTGGTAGCCAAGCCGCGGCCTGCACTCGTACCGTTCAGGAATTTTCTGGCCGAGGCGCTTGGCGACACCTGGACGAGACTGGAAACTGAACTGCTCGGGGGCGGTGTTGTGGCTACCGATGCTCGGCTCACTTCGTCCCCCGATGTGACCACGGACATCCTGCCGCAAACGGGAACGAAGGGGCTGGCGGCCGGTGGCACGAGGCTGGTTTGTCCAGCCCCCGGTATGTCGGGAGAAAGCGGGCAAACCCTGGTTGCTACGGGTGAGACCCATCCCGGTTTGAGTGACAGCGCAACAGCGGACCGGCACCCTGGCCCGGCAGTGGGGACGTCGACCCGACGTGTCGACGCACGCCCTGTGCGGAACTCGCTGACCGGCCGCACTGGAGTGAGAACTGAGGGGATGCTGGCCACAGCCGGTGTGTCGTCTGCGGAAGCAGCGCAAGCGCTTGAATTTGCAGTAGTTTCAGGTGAAACTACCGTGTCTCTTGGGAAAGGCGACCCCCAGACAGCACGTTCAGGTGCGGTGGTTGCCGCCGCTGAGGTTACGGATCTGGGCGAAACTGACCCACAAGCCGTCGGAGCGAAAATCCTCAGACCCGTGGGGTCCGAAACGATTTCCCCGGAAGGTACCGTTTGGGTTGCCGCGAATGAGGACTGGAGACACCCTGCAAAGCAGGCCTCGGTTGTGAACACAGCTACCGGCCGTGGGCCAGCGGACTTGCCGCTCGGTGAGGAAAGTTTTGCAGGGCTCGAACTGGGAGACCCAAGAAGGGCAATGTTTCCGCCTCGGGACCTGTTTGGTGTGCTCGCCGGAGAGGAAACGTCGACCAACGGGGCGGTGGGGACGAGCGCGAGTGCAGGTACAGGCACGCTGAACAACGAACCGGTGTTGCGCCCCTCGGTAACCCAGTCAGAGAATCCCTTGGCACATGAAGAGGTTCTTCCTGGCGCGCAAGTGGAAGAAGGCGTGGTTCCGGGTACGAGAACTGCGTTCGCTTTCGGTTTTGAGAAAACGCACGTTTCGAAGGTGACTTCGTCCAGTGATCACGGGCGTGAAGAATTCAGCGGCCGGAGAGAAGCCCTGCGTCCGGCGGTTGCAACCGACCCAAAACCAGTGGAGAAGGGGCAAACCAGGGCTGAAAGAGCAAGCGAGAATGGGGGCGTGCGCACGCTTTGGCTGGGTGGACAAAAACACCGGGAGACTCGTGCCTACGCTGGGACGACTGTCCCCGAGACGCCTGCAGATCAACCCAGCTCTGGGCCGGAACAGCTCGCGGGGCCTGACATTTCTGGGCGCCACGTAAGTTTCCCGCAGACGGGTAGCTCTACCTCTCAGGCCGAAGCGGCGTCCACGATTTCCACCCAACCGACGGCTGTGTCGGCCTCGCCGGAGCCCGACCTGTCTGCAGTAGCGGGTCCTGGCGGGAAGACGCGTCCGTTGGGCGAAGGCGTCATGCACCTTGCCGATGAACCTCCGGTCCTGCCGATTTCGCGTCCGTGGGCCGAACGTGTTGAGCTGGATGGGCGGGGTGTGAAGGACACTTCAACAACTGCGACGGCTAAGCCTGGCGATCCGTCGGCGAAGGGGCGGGAGACCTCGCGAAACGCGGCGAGAAGTGGTTTGTCGGGGGCTCTGGCCTTTGTAGATCAGGCGCCCGCTGGTGTTTTCCAGACAGCAAAAACTACGGGTGCAGCTGAAGGCCCTGAGAGCCCAGAGCCCGGAAAAGCGAGCAAGGGTAGCCTACGGGTGGCTGTGTCCACGACAGAGGAAGCTCCAGGTGGAGCTAACCAGGGGACGAAAACAGCGTTCGTTTCCGAGACAGAGCCTTTGCAAGCAGTTGGGGAGGGAAACAAAAGCGATCGAGGCACTGAGATCCACCGGAGGGTAGCACCGCTGGCGGCTAAGCTCGCTCGGCTTCTGGAGGAGACCGGCGCAAGAGTTGTGCACGCTCGGGCTGCAACAGAGCCGCAGCCGGTTGTTGCCGAAGACACTTTGCAGACGGGGAGGATCAGGCCTCGGATGGAACGGAACGCCGATTCTGTCCAGGTGGAATCTTCAAAGGCGGTGCTGCTGTCTTCGGTTGATCAGGAGTCAGGAGAACCGTCTCGACCGACTTTTACTTCTCGCGGCACAGGGGCAACGGTTTCTACTGGGTTTGTTCATGTTACGCACGACGGGACGCAGCGCACGGAACAGATTCTGCGACACGGGCCTTCGCTCTCGGAGCAAAGCAGTGCAGTCGGACGGACCGTAACGGCGGGTGACGCTCGGCCCGAACGCGAAGCGTTCGGAGTCCGTGTGGGTGCAACGGAGCAGCTCCCCACTTCGAACACGCACGGGGAGGCTGGCTCCGTGAGCTCTCGCAGGCAACCTGAGCACCGAGCCCGCGAAACGGTTGGCGCAGTGAAACTGCAACCTGCGGACGGCCGATTGCGGCGCACGGCTGAATCGGTGGCTGGTGACCTCAGCAGAGGGAACGAGGAGGGAGCGGGGACCACGATGCCCGCTTCGGGCACTGAAACGGAGCCGGTTGTGCCCGGAAGATCGAAACAGAAAGTTTCCGCGATTCGGCCGACTGCGGCCCGGCCTAGAAAGTCAAGTCCCCAGGTGTCGTCCCCGCACAGGGGAACGGGAGCCGCGCAGGTGGAAGAAAAGGGACGCCACGGGCACGAACAGGTTAAGTTCGGTCCGGCCGGGACAACAGCCCCACAGGCGTCTCACGCTGCTCCGGTGGGGGAAGCGCGTACGGAGATGGGACACGTGCGCAGGGCGGGGCGGCTGACTTCAACGCCGCCCGCTGTGCAGGCCGAACAGATTCTCGACCAGGTCCGGTCACGGCTGGTCAGGCACAGGCTCTTGCCGAACCGGAATAGCCTGGTGGTTCAGCTTCGGCCGCCGGAGTTGGGTCGAATCCGAATTCGCGTGGAGGCACAGGGGCAGGTTCTTCGGGCTGTCGTGGAGGCCGACTCGTCCGCCACGCGAGATCTCCTCCACAGCAGCGTTCAGCACCTGGTTCAAACGCTGGATGAACAGGGACTGCGCGTTCAGCAGATCCAGATCTTGCCTTTCGCCGACCGACAGGCGAACCCGGACCAGAGCCAGCACGGCCCTGGACGCCAGGCAACGCCGGACTGGACTGACCAGGAGGCGGGTGAGAATGCCGGGCAGCGGAGCGGGCGCGAAGACCGTTGGGCCGGGCAGGATGGGGGCTGGGTGGCGTGAGGATTGAGGCCCGGAACGCGGATCCTTTCCATTTTTCGTGTAGCGAATCGTGTAGCGAGAGAAGGCTGGAAGAAACAAACGAAAAGGTAATGAAAGAAGCTCGATTGGCCAAAGAAACGAGGTCGAAAGGAGGTGAGCAATCATGGATGTAACCGGTGTGTCGAGCAAAGCGGATGCGTCGGTGCTCACGGCGGGGTTACAGCAGTCGCTTGGGAAAGAGGATTTCTTGCGGTTGCTGATCACCCAGCTGGAGTACCAGGACCCGCTGAGTCCGCTGCAGAACGAAGAGTTCGTCGCTGAGCTGGCCCAGTTCAGCAGTCTCGAACAGATGCAGAATGTGAACCAGAACCTGCAGGACAGCATCCAGGCCAATTACATGCTAAATCAGTCGATTAACAACTCGCTGGTGGCAGCCTTAATTGGCCGGGAGGCAAAAGTGCAGGGCGACACATTTTACCTGCCGAATTCGGGACGTGTGAATCTGGAATTTGTACTGCCAGAGGTAGCGGATCGTGTGACGCTTTCGATCAAGGACGAGAACGGTACAGTCGTTCGTCAGGTCGACCTCGGCGGGATGCCCTCGGGTTCTCACGCCTACGAGTGGGACGGTACCACTGACGCGGGTTTCCTGGCGGAACCTGGCGTGTACCACTTTGAGATCGAGGCAACGCACGATGGGAATCCGGTGTCGAGTCACCTGTTCAGCGTGGGGACAATCACCGGCGTGCGCTACGTTAACGGCGTGGCGACGCTTCTGCTGGGCGATCTCGAGGTCGGTTTGCCAGACGTTGCCGAGATCCGTCAAGGGAAGTAACCGGAAGGAGGTGGTTCGGTGAGTGCTGACATCAGCAAGCTGGTGTTTCCACACACCAGACCCGTTCAACCCGGCGGACGGCCGATACAGCCGCAGCGTATCGGAGAGGGAGTCCGGTTCGACGAGATTTTGCGTCGGCAGGTCTCGGAGCTGCGGTTCTCAGCCCACGCACAGGAGAGGATGCGGCTGCGTGGGATGGAGCTGAGCCAAAGCGACAAAGAGCGACTTCAGGCGGCAGTAGACAAGGCCGCTGCCAAGGGTGCTCGGGATTCGCTCGTGCTCCTTCGAGACATGGCGTTTGTGGTCAGTGTGAAAAACAGGACGGTGATCACGGCCATGGACGAAGCGTCGATGAAGGAGAACGTGTTCACGAACATCGACAGCGCTGTGGTTCTCTGAGGCAGAAGAGGAGACAACGGAAACGAGTACCGGGCAGGACCCCTCCGGGGATGCCCAACCGCCGCTGACCGACCGACGCGGCGGGTACTCCCAAGCAAAGGAGGTTGGTCACCATGATGCGTTCACTTTTTGCGGGTGTTTCGGGCCTGCGCAACCACCAGGTCCGGATGGATGTGATCGGCAACAACATTGCCAACGTCAACACGATTGGCTACAAAGCGCAGCGGGTAACGTTTGCCGACGCTCTGGCGTTGACGCTGCGCGGCGCCACGATGCCGACCGACCGCGTCGGCGGCATCAACCCCATGCAGGTTGGCCTGGGCATGTCGGTGAACACGATCGACACCATTTTGAACCAGGGCAGCCTGCAAGCTACGGGTCAGCAAACCGACCTGGCCATCAACGGCGACGGCTTCTTCGTCCTGAGTGACGGCCAGAAGTACTTCTACACTCGAGCGGGGAGCTTCCAGTTTGACGCCGAGGGACGTTTGGTGGACCCGGCCAACGGTCTCGTTGTGCAGGGGCGAATGGCCAACAGCCGCGGGGAAATCAGTTCAACCAGCGCCATCGACGACATTCGCCTGCCTTTCGGTCAGCGGGTGCCCGCAAGGGCGACGACCAGCATCGGCTTTACGGGGAATCTGGATGCCTCTGCCAAGCCGCTTGGCACGATTACGAAGACTGCGCCATTCCTGGCTGTGGAAGAGGCGGGCGACGAAACGGACATCGCCAAGCTCTACGCTCGGGGTGACACGAACTCTTTCATGACGGGAATGGTGAGCGGCGTGACCACGGTAACCGTCAACGACGGTTCGAAAGAGAAGACGTACACCTACGTCAGCAACGACTCCGGCGCCGGCAACGGTGAGTTCACTTCCCTCAAGGATCTGATGGACGAGATCAACGCGGACTTTGCCGGCAGCCTGCAGGTCAGCATGACCTCGGACGGAGCCATCAAAGTGGAAGATCTTTCAGGAAGCGAACACACGGTCACGTTCAGCAGCAGCAGTGCAGCCCTCCAATCTGCCCTGGGGGCTGCGAACGGGGCCATCGACAGCTCCGCGGGCAAGACCACACTAACCGATCAGTTCAATCACCGCGCCAGCGAAGATGAAGAGCTCACCAAGCTGCGCAATTCGGTGGGAGAACCACTGGGCTTGAAGGTTGGTGACGACATTTCGATCAGTGCCATCGTTGGTGGTGAAGAAAAGACTGGATCGTTGACGATTGCGGCCAACACAACGCTGGGCGATCTGGCGGACGCCATCGAAACGGCATTTGGAATCACCAACGCCACCGGTGTCGAAATTGACAAGAACGGTAGTCTGGTGATCAACGGAGATCCCGGGGAAGAAAACGCCATCGAAAGCGTGGCCATTCGTATCTCGGGCAACATGGCGTTCAACACTGCCAGCGTGTTCAACGAGTTTCAGAAGGCCAAAGATGTGACCCATTCTGCCAGCATCACGGTGTACGACGAGTTGGGTAAGGAACACGTGGTCACGTTGACCTTCACCAAGACGTCGATCGAAAACCAATGGCGGTGGGAAGCTTCGCTGGCTGGAGACGAAATCATTTCCAGCGGTGGGTCGGGCACGATCAACTTCAACTCGGACGGCTCCCTCAACTCTTTCTTGTACGACAACGGTATGACTGCCTTGACCTTTGACCCCAACGACGGAGCGTCATTCGTAGAGATCGCGTTCGACGCGGGCGACATCGGTGGGTTCAACGGGATTACTCAGTTTGCTTCCCCGTCCACGGCGGTAGCCAGTACCCAGGATGGCTACCCCAACGGTGACCTGACCACGATCAACATCGACGAGACGGGCAAAATCACGGGCATCTTCAGCAACGGCGTGACCCAAACGCTTGCCCAGATCGCGCTGGCTGTGTTCAACAATCCGGCGGGACTGATAAGGGCAGGTGAAAACATGTTCCAGGTTTCGGCCAACTCCGGAAATCCGGTGATGGGCTTGGCTGGCGAAAGCATTCAGGCCAAGATCGTTCCCGGACACCTGGAGATGTCAAACGTTGACCTGGCCGAAGAATTTACGAACATGATTGTGGCCCAGCGCGGGTTCCAGGCCAACGCCAGGGTCATCACAACGACGGACGACTTGTTGAATGAGCTCGTGAATTTGAAGCGGTAGTGAGAAGACTGAGGCGCTTCGCAGGTGAGGCCGGACGGCAGCGTGTCCGGCCTCGCCGTTCGAAGCGGAGGACGCCATCATGATCAAAGTGACGCGGCTCAACGGCTCGGAACTCGTGATCAACGCAGACTTGATCGAGACCGTTGAGGCTACCCCCGACACGATCATCACGCTAACCACCGGAGCGAAGCTCATGGTGCGCGAGAGTCCCGAGGAAATTGTGGACCGTGTGGTTGCTTACAAACGGCGAATCAGCCACTACACGTTCGGGACGGTGAATGACGTAGATTCTTACAGTAACTGAATTTGCCACTGGGGATTCGTTTGCTGAGAGCGCAAAGGCTGCGTGGCTTTTGGTACCAGCAAACCAGATTGTCGCGTCTGACCAAGGGAGGTCGGCGTGACCCGGTTGATCTTGGAAGTGGCCGAGCTGTGACCAGAGTGCTTCGACGGAGCAGGCATGAACGGGATGTTGGCGTGGAAGAAAACAGGAGTGTTGCGCTGGGGCACAGCTGCTGGAGCCGTCCGGGACTTCGGTTCGCAGGAACCAGCTGATTCTCTCGTGCTTGCCGGGGAAAATCTCTAACCCCTTGGTCTAATTGAGCGGTTCAAGATTTCCGCCGGTTGGTCGATGGAAGAATGGCGCTTGGTGTCGCCTGACAGATCCACGAAACCGGGAACCGTGTGTTCAGTGTTTGTGCCCCGGGAGCCGCGTCTGACGCACGGCTAAGGATTGCTCCTCCTGGGAAGGAAGGTCTGCCTTGAAGCTACAGAGTCGCGTGGCGGACTGACAATCCAAGCAGAGGCAAGTCTCGACCATGGACATCGCAACCATTATTGGCATCATTTCGGGTGTCGTCCTGGTCCTGCTGTCGATCTTGACGGCGGGGTCTTTGAACGCGTTCATCAGCGTTAGCTCTGCGATGGTTGTACTGGGTGGAACTGCAGCAGCGACGCTGATCAACTACCCGTTGGCCGATGTGCTCAGCGTGATCGGGGTGGTCAAAAAGGCATTCCTGCACAAGGCCCCGGATCCGCGGGAAACAATCAAGCAACTGGTTCATTTCGCCGAGGTTGCGCGTAGAGAGGGCATTTTGTTCCTCGAGCGTGAGCTGGAGAATGTGGAAGATCCATTTCTCAAGCAGGGCATTCAGCTGGCTGCGGACGGCACAGAACCTGAAATGATGCGGATGATTCTGGAAACGGAAATTGCTTACCTTCAGGAGAGACACGAACTGGGTCAGGGCATTCTTTCGTCGATGGGAAGCTACGCACCGGCGTTCGGGATGATCGGTACGCTGATCGGGCTGATCATCATGTTGGCCAACATGTCAGACCCGTCGGCAATTGGTCCTGGTATGGCTGTGGCCATGATCACGACGTTCTACGGTGCGGTGCTGGCCAACCTGATTTTTCTGCCCCTTGCTGGTAAGCTGAAAACGCGCTCGAAACAGGAAGTGATGCTGAAAGAGCTGATCCTGGAGGGTGTGCTGGCCATCCAGTCGGGAGACAATCCGCGCATCGTTGAGCAGAAGCTCATCTCGTTTGTACCGCCTAAGCTAAGAGAGGAAGTGGTCAAGAAGGCTTGAGGTGCCCGTGGCCAGAGGCAAACAAAAATGTGAGGAGTGCAGCGGTGGCGCACCCGAGTGGATGGTCACCTACGGCGATATGATGTCGCTTTTGCTGACGTTCTTTGTGTTGATCGTTTCGTTCTCCTCGATTCAGCTGGCTGAATTTCAAAAGGCCATGGGGTCCTTGAAGGGTGCGCTGGGCGTGTTGAAGAGCAACCCTTCGGTCGTAAAGCTTTACAAGGCGCCCACGCCGGAAATCCTGAAGCCGAGCCCAGGCTCCACTCCGTCGGAACTTGAGGAATTGCGAACGTTTCTGGAAGAAGAAGAAATCAGCGAAGAAGTGACTCTGCGCAGTACCGAGCTCGGGATCGCCATTTCGATCCAGAGCCCGATTTTGTTTGACCTGGGACGAGCAGATCTGAAACCCCGGTATCTTCCGCTGCTCGATCGGATCGCCAGAATGTCGAAGCAGGCGAGGAAGATTGTGATTGAGGGGCACGCCGACGACTTGCCCATCAACACGCCGGAATTCCCCTCCAATTGGGAACTGTCGGCAGCTCGGGCATTGAGCGTGCTTCACTACTTTGAACGCCGCGGGGTGAAACCGGAGAAGATGCGAGCGGTGGCGTGTGGCGAGTATCAACCCGTGGCTCCAAACGACACCGAAGCGAACAGGCGCAAGAACCGCCGCGTCGAAATCTACCTTGACTTTAACGAGGAATCGTCCTGACAGGTGCGGAAATGGCCGAGGAAGAAAAAGAACAAACCACCGAGGACTCGGGTAAGAAGGCAAAAGGTGGCGGACTGTTACCGAAAATCCTGATCGGCATCGCCGTAGTAACGATGCAACTTGTACTGTCGGTGGTGGTTGTGAAGAAGCTGGTGGAGCCACCCCCTCCGGCGCCGCAGGCGGCCCAGGCGCAGCCGGACAAGGAGGGCAAACCCGAAGACATCGGTGACGTTTACCTGATCGAGGATGTGATCGTGAACCCCCTCAACAGCCGCGGCCGCAAATTCTTGAACACCTCGATTGCTTTCGTGTACAAAGGCAAGGTCGGTGCAGAACTGGAGAAGAGAGACGTTCAGCTTCGCGACATGTTGCTTCAAACCCTCGGCGAACGCACAGTACAGGAACTGAGTCAACCGGCGGAGCGCGACACGTTACGCGAGGAGATCCTCCGCAAAACGAATGAGCTACTCACCTCCGGAAAGGTCATGGCCGTCTACTTCACGAACTTTGTGATGCAGTAGGGTCGTTCCGAAACCGTTGTGTGACCCCGGGGCAGCAGACGACAGCTGTCTGGACGTCGGGGACTGTTGAGCGTTTTGTCCCCGCGAAGGGGCCGTGTGCCGCTTTGTCCAGTGAAGAGCGCACTGGAACGCGGTGCCGCCCTGCGAAGCTCGTGGAGAGCGGATGCCCCTTGGAGGCACGCGGGCTCCGTTTGTTTCCCTGGTGCGGTTTCCGGCTTACGGAAGCGTTTTGCTCTCGTAAGTTTGCCCCCGTGCACGAGATGGTATCGCCGCGGATCTCCCATGAGCGGCATAAGCCGGCCCCACGCTGGGAAATTCTTGCCGAAGTTTTCCGACCTCGGTCAAACTCTCTTCTGACTTTAGCTCCCAATTCCCCGTAATTCACACAAAATCAATGCGCCAGCCCGAGCCTTGGGATGTTTTCGCTCGACCGGCGGATGGCACGGAACTTGTGAAAGAGCGCTGGGGCGAGGCTGCATCCGGAGCGCCCCGACACCAGATGACGCCTCTTTAACCCGGACGCTAACAGGGACTCGAAGACCGTGGCCGAAATCCTGACGCAAAGCGAGATTGACGAACTCCTTGAGCAGTTCCAGCAGGGGGAGCTGGACGTTGAGACGGAAGTTCCGGCAAGGGAAGAGAAGAGCGAGAAGAACGTCTACGTCTACGATTTCCGTCACCCGAACCGGGTTACACGCGACCAGATTCGCACCCTCCGGGTCATCCACGAATCGTTCGCCAAACAGGCCGAATCTTACTTGAGCTCACGCCTGCGCACGATTGTGACGTCGAAGGTAGAGGCGATTGACCAAATCACCTACGCGGAGTTTCAGCTTTCGCTGTCCGACCCGAGTTGCATCTGCGTTGTCGGAGCAAACGAATTCAAGACCGATCTCGTTGTGGAAATGTCGCCGACCCTGGCGTTCTTGGCCATCGACCGTCTTTTCGGCGGCGTGGGTGAACCGGTGACACGTTTTCGCGAGATGTCTTTGATCGAACAAAACGTAATCCGACGTCTCGTGGAGGGCATGCTCAAGCATTACGATTCGGCCTGGAAACCGGTGTTCAAAGTTGCCACGACGTTGAAAGCCATCCACAGCAGACCGAGTTTTGCTCAGGTTGTGGCTCCAGGAGAATCGGTCGTGGCTATTTCAATCGGTTTCAGCGCGGATGAGATCGAGGGCTCCATGAATTTCTGCCTGCCTTACCTGATGCTGGAAGATTTGCTCCCCAACATGAGCGCGGGCAAGGTGGCTTTTGGTTCGAAGGTGGAGCGAACTCCGGAGCAGCGGGTGTTGCTGGAAAAAAGTCTGAAAAAAGCAACAGTCCCGGTAACAGTGACTCTTGGGAAGGCCAAGATCACACTGCGGGAACTCCTCGACCTTCAGGTTGGTGATGTGCTGGTGCTCGGTACGCGGACCGACGAGGCTGTGCCCATCGCCATCGGTGGTGACGTTCGCGCAAAGGGCAAACCAGGTATCTTCCACGGCAGCCTGGCCGTCGAGGTGGAGGAAATCCAGGATTTGTCGGAGTGAATGCGGTTTTGATTTGTGAGGGCAAAGGCCATGGCAGACGATTTCGGCGCCTTTGAGCTTCCGGAGAGCTCGGCGCAAACACTGAGGGAAATCGGGCAATTCGCTGCCAACGAGGCCCTGCGACAGGCCGGCCTCGATCAGCAGAACTTTTCGTTCCGCGTGGAAACAGTGGTTCTTCAACACGCGTCGGACGTACTTGCGGATTTCGAAAGTGGCGCTTTCGTGGTTCGGTTGCCCTTTGAGGAGAACAGCGCCGACCAACAAACGTACCTGCTCTTCCCGGACGAAGTGGAAAGTTTCGCTGCTCAGCACGGGGGAGAGGAAACGTTAGCGAAATTGCTCGCTGCCGAAGGCAGACGTTTCCTCGAAGGTCTTGCCGATGGCTTTGGCGACGCTACAGCTGAGCCTGAGGCGATCAAAGTCGACTCGCTGACCGAGGACCTGTTGCCGCCAGAGCCTCTCATTCGGTTCAACTACACTCTGACAGACGACCAGGCGGTACTTAGCTTCTGCAAAGTCGTGTCCGCTGACGTCATCATGCAGCTGTTGCAGACCGCCGAACCTGAGGAAGTAAGCCGCGAAAAGGAGCCAGCCCAGACGATGAACAACGACAACCGGACCGACAAGATCGAAGTCACGGCGCCTGCGTTTGAGGATTTCTCCAGCAGAGCTCCTGAGGAGCGGGTGCCCCGCAACCTGGACATGTTGATTGATCTGTCGCTCACTGTCTCGGTTGAGTTGGGCCGAGCGGAAATGCCCATCGGTGAAATCCTCGAGCTTGGTCGTGGGTCGATCATCGAACTGGACAAAATGGCGGGTGACCCTGTGGATTTGTACGTAAACGGCAAGAAGTTCGCTGAGGGTGACGTTGTGGTGGTTGAGGATCGGTTCGGTGTGCGCATCACGTCGCTCGTGGGACGAGCTGAGCGCATCAAGTCGCTTGGCGAGGAGGCTTAGGTGGGGCCTGAGCGCAAAGAGCAGTCCCGGCACAACGGCAGGAGGCTGCTGATCTGGTTGTGGCCGGGCGTTGCTTTCCTGGGTCTGATGGTCCTGGCGGCGTTTCAGCCCGGTCCTGGAAGCGCGACCGCTGCGACCGGCCAGACGCCGGCGCTCAACTGGGCTGGCGTTGTTGCGCGGCTGGTGCTGGCCTTCGTGGTTGTGGCGGGACTGGCGTACGGAGGCATCTGGCTGCTGAAACGGTGGATGAACCGCAACGGTGAAAGCGCGGGGAACGGTGTGGTGTCCCTGGTTGCGACGTCGTACGTGGCGCCGAAGAAGCAGATCAGTGTGGTTCGTGTGTTCGATCGTTTGCTGGTTGTCGGTGTGGCTGAAACCGGGCTTACACTGCTAACCGAAATCGGTCCAGAGGAAGCGGAAGAGAAACTCCGTGGCCTCCAGGGCAAAGGTGTGCCAGATTCGGGATTTCTTTCGTTGTTGAAAAGGCAAGCAGCGTTGACGAGGCGAGGCCTGTGACGAACCGCTGGCCGAAATCATTCGAGGAGAGCAAGACCGCGGCGCTACGGTGTGCGCTCGTGTGGTTCTGGAAGACCTCGGCTCACGGGGCGAGGGGACGGTCAGATCGGCGCGCGCGCGCCAAGTTTCTTGGAACACGGATGCAGGCCTGGATGCGAACTATCCGGACGTGGACCGCAGGCTCGAACCACGCTGGCGTTGCCATCGTGCTTCTGGCTGTTTTGCTCCTCGCGGTGGCTTTGCCGGCGCTTGTCCAGGCGCAGCCGCTTCCGAAGGTGACGCTTGGGGTGGACACAGCGAAGAACCCCAAAGACGTGGCCGTGACGCTGCAAATCCTTGCGCTGCTGACGGTGCTTTCTGTCGCGCCGGCCATTATTTTGCTCATGACCAGTTTCACCCGGATGGTGGTTGTTTTCCACTTCCTGCGTCAGGCCTTGGGGCTTCAGCAGATGCCACCAAACCAACTGATCGTTGGCCTGTCGTTGTTTCTTACTTTTTTCGTGATGCGGCCTGTCCTAAACGACATCAACGCGAATGCGCTGCAGCCGTACCTGGCTGAGCGAATTTCTCAGAAAGAGGCTGTCGAAAGGGCACAGAAACCGATCCGGGAATTCATGTTGCGTCAGACTCGCGAAAAAGATTTGATGCTCTTCGTCCAACTGGCCAACATGCCGCAACCCAGACAGCCTGGTGACCTGCCTCTGAGCATTGTGGTGCCGGCTTTCGTCGTCAGCGAGTTGCGGATTGCGTTTCAGATTGGCTTCCTGCTTTACATTCCCTTCCTGATGATTGACATGATCGTGGCCAGTGTGCTCATGTCGATGGGCATGCTGATGTTGCCACCCGTGATGATCAGCCTGCCGTTCAAAATCTTGTTGTTTGTGCTTGTGGACGGATGGTATTTGCTGGTCAATTCTGTGGTGACCAGCTTTCATTGAGAAGCGGAGGCGAAGCGTCGTGACGGAAGAGTTCGTGATTTCGTTGGCCAAAAACGCTCTGCTGACCACGTTGCTGGTCTCGGGACCCATTTTGGTCCTCGGCCTGATTGCCGGGCTGGCAGTCGGCATTTTCCAGGCCGTAACCCAAATCCACGAAATGACGCTCACATTTGTCCCCAAAATCCTGGTGGTTGCGCTGACCATCTTGATTTTCGCTCCGTGGATGTTGAGGGTTCTGATCACATTCACCGCTCAGGTTTTCGCTGGCATTAGCGTGGTGGCTCACTGATGTCTCTTGCCTGGCAAGCCAAAATCGAATTCTACGCGCTGATTCTGGTGCGTGTTCTGGCCACGCTTGCTGTGCTCCCGTTCTACGGGGACCGGCGCGTGCCTTTTCAACTCCGTGCCGGATTCGCTTTGATTCTTGCTGGACTTCTGTTCCCGGTGGTTTCACAACAGCATGTGGTCCTGCCGCGCACCCTGCCGACCCTGTTTGTGCTGGTTACCAAAGAAGCCGCTGTGGGCCTCGTGATGGGCTTTGTCGCCCTGCTCATGTTCATGGCGTTTCAGTTCGGCGGGCAGATTGTGGGTTTCCAGATGGGGTTTGCCATCGTGAACGTGATCGACCCGCAGAGCCAGCAGCAAATTTCTCTGGTCGGTAGCCTGGAGTACACGGTCGCTGCGCTGCTCTTTCTGGTGTTAGACGGCCACCACCTGCTGCTGATGGCTCTGGCCCGCAGCTTTGCACTGGTGCCACCGCTGTCGATGAGTCCGGATGTGGAAATGTACGGTGGACTCGTACGGATGACCAGTGAGGTCTTTGTGATTGGAGTGCGCATCGCTGCACCGGCCATGGCGGCGTTGCTACTGACCAACGTAGCTCTGTCTATCATCGCCAGGACAGTGCCGCAGATGAACATTTTCATTGTGGGTTTTCCCATCGGGATTGCCGTGGGACTGGCAGCACTTGCGTTCTCAACGCCGATGCTGGTTCGAATCTTCGGCCAGTTGTTGAGCCGGCTGCAACTGGATCTGGCTGCTCTTCTGGCATGGATGTGAGGCGAGATGGCTGAAGAGTCCTTCCAAGAACGGACCGAGCAAGCAACCCCGAAAAAGAAAGAAGAAGCCAGGAAGCGGGGTAGCGTTGCGCAGAGCATCGAGATCAATTCCGCTTTGGTCCTGCTGAGTGGCGTGCTGGCTACGACCGCCATCTCACACGTGTGGTTCAACAGTCTGACCAACGAGTGGCGCTTTTACTTCGGCAACGCTGGTCAGATCACCTACACTGCGGACACGATTGGAAGCGTTCTCCTCCGCCCTTTGGTGCAAACGGTGTTGCTTCTGGCACCGGTTGTGGGCGCTTTGCTGCTCGCCGGTGTCGCAGCGAGTGTGGGCCAGGTGGGCTTCCTCTTCACGGTGGAACCCCTGGCCCCGAAGCTCGATCGCATCAGCCCGATTCAGGGATTCAAGAGGCTCTTCTCGGCCAGGGCCCTTGTGGAGCTGATCAAGGGCATCCTTAAGGTAGGTCTGGTGACCTACGTGGCTTACCGGATTCTGCGCGGGGAACGCGAGCACATGTTGCTGCTTTCCGGTGAATCGCCGGGCCAAGTGCTCCGTTTCATTGGGCTTGTCAGCGTGAAAGTTGCATTACGCATTTCGCTGCTTTTGCTCGCCATGGCGCTGGCGGACTACGGCTACCAGCGTTTTGAGCACGAGCGGAGCCTGCGAATGACCAAGCAAGAGGTGAAGGAGGAGCTGAAGCAAACGGAAGGAGATCCACTGGTCAAGAGCAGGATTCGTTCGATCCAGCGATCGATCGCCAGGCAGCGCATGATGAAAGATGTCCCGAAGGCTGACGTGGTGATCACAAACCCAACCGAGTTGGCCGTGGCACTCAAATACGATCCCGGGCAAATGAGCGCACCGGTTGTCGTGGCCAAAGGTGCCCGGAAGCTGGCGGCCAAGATCAAAGAAATTGCCAGAACGCACGGAGTGCCGATTGTCGAGAACAAACCGCTGGCCCGTTTGCTGTACAAGACAGCCGACGTAGGCATGGAAATTCCGGCTGAGGCCTACCAGGCTGTGGCGGAGGTACTGGCCTACGTCTACAAACTCCGTGGCAAGGTAATCTGAGGGAACCTGTAACGCATGGCGACGGGAACGAACAACCTCGGAGTTCTGAGCAGAGTGGCCAAGCACAGCGACGTTGTGCTGGCGGCTGGGGTCATTACGGTACTCTTTGTGATGATCGTGCCTCTGCCTACGCCCCTTCTGGACATCTTGCTGGCCTTTAACATCTCGTTCTCGCTGCTTGTGCTGCTGGTGTCGATGTACATCACGCAGCCACTGCAGTTTTCGATCTTTCCCGGCCTGTTGCTCGTGGCCACGCTCTTCCGGCTGTCGCTGAATGTGGCAAGTACCCGCCTGATCCTGGGCGAGGGCTACGCTGGGCAGGTCATCCGTGCTTTTGGTACGTTTGTGGTCAAGGGCAACTACGTTGTTGGCATCATCATCTTTCTGATTCTTGTCGTAATCCAATTTGTGGTCATTACCAAGGGCGCGGGTCGCGTGGCCGAAGTGGCAGCTCGATTTACCCTGGATGCCATGCCGGGCAAGCAGATGGCCATCGACGCGGACCTGAACGCGGGTTTGATTGACGAGCAGGAAGCGCGCAAGCGACGTGAGGCCATCGCTCGTGAGGCGGATTTCTACGGGGCCATGGACGGTGCCAGCAAGTTCGTGCGCGGCGACGCCGTGGCGGGATTGATTATCACGGCTGTGAACATCTTGGGCGGATTCGTAGTCGGCGTAGCGCAGCAGGGCCTGTCGCTGACGGACGCCTTGCACACGTACACCATCCTGACGGTTGGAGACGGTCTGGTCTCGCAAATTCCCGCCTTGATTGTTTCCACAGCGGCCGGGCTTGTGGTCACGCGGGCGGCTTCCGAGTCGCACATGGGCGAAGATTTCGTGCGACAAATGTTCTCGCAGCCGCGTGCCCTCATGATCGCGTCATCGGTGCTTTTGGTTTTTGCTCTCATCCCTGGGCTCCCCACGATGCCATTTTTGTTGCTTTCGTCGTTGATCGGTTTTGCCGCTTTCACGACGCGAAAGGCGGCCAGGGAAGCCGAGGAGCAACGCAGGGACACGGTACAGCAACAGAAAAAGCAGAGCGGCGCTGGACCTGAAGAAGGCGTGGAGCGCTACCTGCATGTGGACCCGTTGGAGCTGGAGATTGGCTACGGTCTGATTCCGATCGTAGACCCGGAGCACGGCGGAGACCTGTTGCACCGGATCACCATGATCCGCAAGCAGCTGGCGATGGAGCTGGGCATCATCGTGCCACCCATCCGAATTCGCGACAACATCCAGCTGCCGCCGAACCACTACGTGATCAAGCTGCGGGGTGCCGACGTTGCCGACGGCGAGCTCCGCGTTGGCTACCTCCTGGCGCTGGATTCGGGCAACGTGACCAGCAAGATCGACGGCATCCCCACGGTGGATCCGGCTTTCGGGTTGCCAGCGCTCTGGATCCCGGAAATGAAGCGCGACCAGGCAGAGCAAGCCGGTTACACAGTGGTGGAGACGGCCGCCGTCTTGGCGACCCACCTGAAAGAGGTGATCCGGCAGAACGCTTACAAGCTGCTCACCCGCCAAGAGGTGAGTCGTTTGATCGAGAATGTAAAAAAGGAAAATCAGGCGGTTGTGGACGAGCTGATTCCGAATCTGTTGTCCCTCGGTCAGGTACAGAAAGTGCTCCAGAATCTGCTTAAGGAGCGCGTGTCCATCCGGAACCTGGTGACGATTTTGGAGGCCCTGGCGGATTTCGCCCACACAACAAAAGACGTGGACGTTCTCACGGAGTACGTCCGTAACGCTCTTGCGGCAGAGATTTACCGACCGTACGTGGCTGAAGACGGCAAGCTGTATGCGATTACGGTAGACCCGGCGTTGGAGCGCCTCATCACAGAATCTGTGAGGCAAGCCGACCGCATCGCTGCGCCTGAGCTGCCACAGAACATCCTGAAGCAAATCTACGACGACTTGAAGAAGCTGACCGACAAAATGACCCAGGAAGGGCACGTCCCGGTTGTTGTGTGCTCGCCAGTTGTGCGGCCCTATCTGAGAAAGCTC
This sequence comes from uncultured Cytophagia bacterium, assembly GCA_964644845.1. Taxonomy (GTDB): domain Bacteria; phylum Zhuqueibacterota; class Zhuqueibacteria; order Oleimicrobiales; family Geothermoviventaceae; genus Geothermovivens. The sequence goes on from CAZXXS010000064.1 coordinate 75,098, forward strand.
ATCGAACCCGGCTTCGCTTCGGTCGCTGTTTTGTCCTTCACGGAGTTACCGCCAGACCTGGAAGTCCGACCCGCAGGAATGCTGAGGTTGAAGAATGAAGATCAAACGGTTCGCAGCGAGGTCCATGTCTGAAGCCCTGCTTAGAGTAAAGCACGAGCTGGGCGAGGATGCAGTGATTCTCCACAGCCGACGCGTGGAAACCAAGAGTCCTTTCGGAACGCCACAAGGCATGATCGAAGTAACTGCCGCCGTGGAAGATGAACCCCAGCCTTCTGGCTCCGTGGTTTCAGAGGGGTTCTCGGTGGGAAAAGCGCCCAAGACTTCTGAAGCGACGGTGGCCTCGCAGCTGCGTGGTTGGACGGGCCGGGGTGCACAGCCTGACAGTCTGGAGGAACTGCGACGCGAAGTAGCCGCCCTGAAAGAACAGCTCTCGCGCCTGGCGGGTGTGGAAAAGGTCAGCCAGGCGACGGAGGACAACACCACCTACAGCCGCTGGCTGCGTTTGGGACTCGCCCCCGAACTGGTTCGGAAGATGATCGCAGAGCTGGGTCTCGAGGATGTGTCCCTGGAAGAGGCCCGGCGTTGGCTGGCGGGGCACATCCGAACCTCCGGTGGTTTGGGTTCGGGCGGCATCGGGCCCCGGGTGATTGCTCTGGTGGGACCCACAGGCGTAGGCAAGACGACGACCATCGCAAAACTTGCTGCGCAGGAAAAGCTCTTCAAAGAGCGGCGTGTTGGCTTGATTACCGCCGACACCTACCGGATTGCCGCAATTGAGCAGCTGCGCACTTTTGCGGAAATCGCCGATCTGCCGATCGAGGTTGTGTACAAACCGGAGGAAATGGAGCGCGCCCTGCACCGCTTCCGGTACTTCGATCTGGTTTTCATCGACACCGCAGGACGCAGTCAGCGCAACAACGAGCATCTGAAAGACCTGCAGGCCATGCTAACTGCGGCTTCGCCCGACGAAGTGCACCTGGTGCTCAGCCTGACGACCCACGAAGCTGTGTTGCGCGACGTTGTGGAGCGATTTGGGGTTGTGCCGTTGACGCACTTTCTGTTCACCAAACTGGACGAGGCAGTCAGTGCCGCGCCCATTGTCAACCTCTGCTGGAAGTACGAGCAGCCCGTGTCCTTCGTAACCACGGGCCAGAGCGTGCCCGAGGACATCGAAGTTGCCACCCCGGAAACCACCGCGGAACGGATCCTGGCATGAAGAACGTCAGAGCAGACCAAGCCGAAACCTTGAGACGACTGGTGTTGAGGCGCACGCCGACCGTGGATTTGAAGGCGGAGCCAGAACGCTCCAATCCCGGCTCTTTCCGAATCGTGATCACAAGCGGCAAGGGGGGGGTAGGGAAATCCGTCACAAGCAGCAATCTTGCACTCTGCTTTGGCGAAATGGGATTGCGGACACTCCTCGTGGATGCCGATTTGATGTTTCCCAACCTTGACATTTTCTTCGGTTTGCGGCCCCGGTTTACGCTGGTGGAGGCAGTGCAAACCCGCTCACCGCTCGACGAGGCCTGCTTGCAGGTGGGCGACAACCTCTGGCTCCTTCCGTCCCGAGCTGTGGAAGCCCAGTACATGGGTCTGGAAGCTGAACTGGTCAGACGTCTGCGGCGATTTCTGGAAAACGCCGTTCGGTTCGACTTGGTAGTGCTCGACACCGCTTCTGGCTTGAACGGGCGAGTCAGGGATTTCTCAGCCGGTGCAGACGAAGTTTGGATTGTCACAACGCCTGGTTCGGCCGCCGTGGCCGACTCGTACGCCATGGCCAAGTACTTGCTTCTGAGTGACCCGAACGTGCCGCTCCGTCTTTTGCTGAATGGCGTGAAAAACGAACGCGAGGCAGAAGATTTGCATCGTCGTTTTAGCGAAGTAACTACCCACTTTCTCCGCAGGGACATCCCGCTGGCCGGTTGGATCCCGACGGACAAGCGGATGGAAACGGCACTTGAACTTGAAGCCCCGATTGCGCGCAGTTTCGAGAAGTCGCCTGCAAGCAAAGCCTACCGGGCGCTGGCAAGACAGGCGCTGGATCGCTTGATGGCCCAGACCGTCCGTACAGTTCCCGCTTCGCAGGCCTCTGCTGGCTGAGCGCGCTGGCAAGCGGTTGCGAAAGCGTAAGAGCAAAAATCCGCTTTTGTAATGGGTTGAGAAGCCGATCATTTGGATGCGGAAAATTGTCATCAGTTCCGGAGAAGACCACACAAGCAGGGGATCGGCGTTTTCCTCTTCGTCAGCGGGAACCAGAATCCAAGCGGTTTTGAGGTGGCCCGGGCGACTCGTCTCTCGAGGTCGGCGGGGAAACGAGAGTTGAACTTGGAATGGGACTCTGTGAAGAGCTGTAGCCCCGCGAGGTTGCCGGAAGACTGCCACGGAGGGCAGAGGTTAGAATGAACAGAGCAAGTTTCGGATTCGGTCTGCTCGTCTTTATCCTGGCAGAGTTGCACGGTGTGCCGCTCGTCAATGCGGCATCCCGAGCCGTGGTCGGTTACGTTGCTTTCTGGAGTTTGCTCTTTGTTTGGAAGGTGGTTCTGTGGCCTTTCCTGAAATCCGCTGGCGCCACCTCGAGAGCTGAGGAGAAGACGCCACGCGAAGAAACCCCAGCTCCTGAGGATGTCGAACAGCTCGCTGCGTGAGTACCGGAACAGGACCTGAGGAGTCCGGCGAGGCCGGACGGATTTGACGGTCGGGCTGCAACCCCACAGGAGCGGGGAGGAGCGCCGTCGAGGCTGCGGATGGCGAACTGCTTGCTTGGACGTCATTCCAAAACGGGGGAGCGAACGACAAGGACGCACGCACCGGAGGAAACCACGAGTTAGCAGAAGGTACGTTTTCTTGCGCGGGGAAAGCAGGGATCAACGACGAAACCGGACCAGGCGAGGAAGCGGGATGGAACAGGGCAATCACAACCTCTCGACGGACGAAGTGAAGAAGCTGTGGATGCGCTACGCTGAAACGAAGGATCCCCAGCTCCGCGAAGAGCTGGTTGTCCGCTACTTGCCGCTGGTCAAGTACGTGGCGGGCCGGATGATGCAGACGCTGCCGAACAGTGTGGACTTCAACGATCTGATCAGCGCTGGCGTTGTAGGACTGATCGGCGCGATGGAACGTTTCGATCCGACGATGGGGGTGAAATTCGAGACATTTGCTTTGCCTCGCGTACGCGGTGCCATTCTGGATGAACTCCGGCTCTTAGACTGGGCGCCGCGTTCGCTGCGGTCAAAGGCACGAAAGTTCGAGCGCGCTGCCCACGAGCTGGAAAAATCCCTTGGCCGGATGGCTTCGAAAGAGGAAGTGGCCAACAAGCTCGACATGGACCCCCACGACCTGCGTACTTTTCTGCGGGATTTGAATTCAGCGTCGTTGTTGTCGCTGGACGGCATTTCGTCCGAGGACGACGAACGGGGGGCCGGGCTTTACGAAATTGTGCGCGATCCCCTCGCCGAGACCCCCTTGGATGCCATCGAACGCGAGGAGATGAAGCACGTTCTGGTTGAAGCAATCAACGAGCTTCCCGACCAGGAGAAACTTGTCCTGGCGTTGTACTACTACGAGGAATTGACTTTGAAGGAAATTGGCCAGGTGCTCGGGATTACCGAGTCGCGGGTTTCTCAGATTCACACGAAGGCAGTTGCGACCTTGCGGCTGCGTCTACGCGAGGAGGTGCTGAAGTGAGCGCGCTGGCCAGTGCACGCGCGACCGGACCTCCGGCTGGAGGGCCGTAGCCGTTCTGCTGTGCGGCAGAGTTTCGGCAAGGAGGGCTGCCGGTGATCCGTCCTCTCGATCTGGCAGACAACCTTTCCAAGGTGCCCTACGCGGACCGGGTGCACCAGATTCAACGTCAGCAACCGGAAACGGACCAGCGGGCTTTCCACTTGCACCTGATGGAACAAAGCGCTGAGGCCCAATCCAGGGCGAAAGAAACCAGCGAAGAAGAGCGCGTGCAGGACGAGGGGTACGGAGCAGCGCAACAAGAACAGGAGGGGAAAGAGCGTGAACCGGAACGCGGCTCTGCTGAAAGTGAGCCTGAAGACGAGGGACCGCTGGGGCGACACCTGGACGTGGTGGTCTGATCGGGTGCTCCGGCAAACGCTTCGCGCCCGTCGGGTCACTTCTGAACAGGAGTCACGGGTTCGCACGACCGGCGAGCTCAGTCGACACAAACATCAACGGTTGTAGGTTGCTCCCACAGGGCGCGCGATTACGCCACAGGGCCCGGCCGTGGAGAACCAGGATGGCAGAGCAGCGCTGGTCAACGTGATGTGGGCCTTTGGCCCGCGCTGAACGGAGCCCGGCTTCGCCGCTGAAAGCTGCTGCGACACACAGACACAGCGACAGGACGCGACATGGACAACTCTTCCAAGCGGATGGACAAACTCTACGACGCACGGAATCCCGGAGGCGAGGTCATGCTTCTCACGGATCACGATCGGCTCAAGCGAATTGCGCAGAATGTGGTGTCGCTGCCGACGCTACCGACCGTCGTCGCCAAGATTGTGAATCTCGTGCAGGATCCGAACACCACGGCACGGACGCTTGCCAAGATCATCTCATCCGACCAGGTGCTCACGGCCAAGGTGCTTAAACTGGCCAATTCTTCGTACTACGGTTTTCCCCGCAAGATCGGTACAGTGAATCTGGCTGTGGTCTTGCTGGGTTACCGAACGGTGCGCGACATCGCGCTGAGTGTTTCGGTCATTGAGCAGTTCAGCCAGCAGGAAGGGGACCTCTGGTTCGATTACTCCCGTTTCTGGGAGCATTCCATTGCCACGGGCGTAGCTGCGCAGGCTTTCGCGCGTCAGTTCCGCTACCAGGTTACAGGCGAAGCCTTTGTGGCAGGCTTGATTCACGACATCGGCAAGCTTGTGTTGAACCAGTACATGAAGCGAGAATTTCGGAAAGTCCTCAGCCTGGTGAGCACCGAGAACCTGCTGTTTTACGAAGCAGAGGAAAAGGTTTTGGGGGTGAACCACGGCCGCATTGGGGCGTGGACGGTGGAACGCTGGAACTTGCCGAAGAACCTGGTCGACGCGCTTGCTCACCACCACGGTCCGGAAAACGCACACCGGAGTCCGCAACTCGCGCACCTGGTACACTTTTGCGACATCTTGGTGCGCAAAGGGGGGTACGGTTACTCGGGGGATTTCGGAATGCCGGAGCTCTCGCCGGTTACGGCGGAACTGCTCGAGCTGCAGCGTACCGACGATGGGCGTGTCGACTTCGAGCCGTACCTGGACATGCTTCACGAAGAAATGGAGAAGGCTTCTACATTTGTGGATCTGGTTCGTTCGCCGGAGGTGGCGGCATGACAACGCAGGGGAAGCAGAGGCAGGTTGTGAGCGACAGAGGGGTGCTAAGGATTTCGCTCGTCACGTTGGCTACGATTTTGATTGCAAACGCAGTTGCGGCATCCGGGCTTCAGCACCGGTTCGACATTCTGGCGACGCGCGTGCGTGCGCAGCTCGGCTCACGGGCTACGGTCACGGAGTGCCGACCCGACGGGCACGGCTTCGTCGTTTCGCTCGCAGGCATTTCGGCAGGCCAGCTTCGGCGTGTGTTTCGAAACTGGCAGCCGGATCCCCTGCTGGCCAGCGTGCAGATTTCGGAGGACCGGGCTGCTGGCAAGACAACGCTGGTTCTGGGGCTCGGAGCGTCGGTGCCCGGGGCAGCCGTGCGCGCAGCAGTGCGCCGACAGGCGCTTGAGATTGTCGCCAGACTCACGGCCCCGGCTACTTCGGCCTACTACACGGATGCGGGTGTGTACCTGGCCCAGCAGGGCCGGCGACGGGAGGCGCTGGCCCAGTTTCGGAAGGCCATCGCGTTGCAGCCGGGCAACGCGCGCGCTTACCTCGAGGCAGCAAAAGTACGCGCGGCGTTGGGGGAACGTTCACTCGCGATTTTCAACGCCAAAAAGGCGCAGCAGAACGAGCGTACCAGGAGCGAAGCCCTTGCTCTCTTGGCCCAGCTGGATCCGTCCAGGTGGGGGGAAAAGGTGCGAAGCAAAGCTCCAGAGCCAGAGCGGTTTACCCCACAAAGTGTTACGTCCAGCCTCTCGAGCGAAACAGAGCGTCAAAACCCTTCCTCAGGTGCGACGGGTGTGCGAAAGCAGGGGAGTCGAAGTGATTCGGGAGCAGCAGCGCCGACAACTGGAGCTACAGAGAAAGCACGATCTGCCGATAAACCCGGAAGAGGGAATGCTTTGGGTTCAAATGCCACCCTTGCAAAGCCTTCCGGCGACGTACGGACCGCAACACAGACAAAAGAAACTGACATCGTGGATCCTTTTTCGACCCCCAGCAACGCGTGGGCGTTTTTGCTTGCTTTCGCTGTAGCGGCTTTGTTTACGGCACCGCTCACCTGGTTTTTGGTGCGCGCCAGTAGGCGAAGCGCAGAAGCGGTTCGTGGGCCTTTTGTCCGTGTGCCTGCCAACACGCCACCGCTGGACGACTTCCAGCGTCTTCTGGTGGAGCGTTCGGGGGCCCTGGACGCCGAGCCTGTACAGGATCGCGAGGGCAAAGAACGCGGAGAACCGGAGGTGGACTCTGTGCTCAAAGTGGTCGAGGAAATTCAGCGGCGCGGTCCAGAGTCGCCACTTGGTGCGCCAGAACAGGAGCGGCACCCGGGCAACATTCTCGAGACGGCGGAGTTGGGAAGGCCCCAGCGCGACATTCGCGTGGAGCTGGAGTCGGTGTTGGCACTGGCGGGTCGTGGCCTGCCGTCCGAGGAAATTGCTCGCCGGATCGGAATGGGGCGCGAAGAAGTGAGGCTGATCCTGGCCATGAGTCGGTCGCAATCGAGACGACCTGTTTGGACGCGTGCGGGGGAACCGGGTTTAACCCTTACCTTCGTTGAGTAGTGAGGCAACGGAATGAGAGCTGCCGCGACACACGGTTCCTGGCTACAAACCCAGCTTTCGGGGGACGCTACTGCGTCGTTGCGTAGCCTTTGGCGTGTTGGTACCCGGGTAGAGGCTGTGGTGCTCGAGCGACTTGCGGAGCAAACGTACCTAATGCGCTCCGGAGGTCTGGAATGGGTGGCCCAATCGGAGCTGCCGCTGAAAGAAAAACAGCGCATTCACGCGCGGGTTCGATCGATGGAGCCGGTGATCAGCTTGCAGCTGGTTGGCGCACAACAGGACCGGACTGAGGGTTCTACTCCCGACGTTCCGTCCACGCACCTGGTGGTTGTGGAATTCGACGATCACAACAGAGTCCCAGTTGAGTTGAGCTACAGGCGTGGCGGCAAGAGGAGCCGAAGGGGTAACGTCGTCCATCACGTCGCTTTGCTACTCGACCTGGACAGCTTCGGCACCATTGGAGTCCGCGCTACCTTGAACGGCAACTACGCCACCTTGGACGTGCACTGCGAGGACATTGACGTGGCAGAAACGCTTCAGGAGAACGCCGGCGACCTGGAGCGGTCGCTCAGCCTCGCGAAAATTGTCCTGTCCAATTTGTCCATCGACCTGTGGTCTGACGAGCCGCCACAGGTGGGCTCAGGGGAATTTCGGCCAAAGGGCTACGAACGAATCGACTGGACGGTGTGATGACCCAGAGTCGGAAGGATGGGCGCAAAGCAGCAGTCGCTTTGAGTTACGAACCTTCGGAGGACAGAGCCCCGAAGGTGGTGGCCAGCGGCAAGGGGAAAGTGGCAGAAGCCATCCTTGCAATTGCTGCCCAGCACGGCATTCCGGTGAAAGAGGACGCCGATCTGGCGGAGTTGCTGGCCAAACTGGATCTGGGCGAAGAGGTGCCTCCCGAATTGTACCGGCTGGTTGCGGAAGTTTTCGCCTGGTTGTACAGAGTCAAAAAGAAGCGAGAGCGCACACGCTTGCTCTCGTCCGCTGTGGACGTAAGCCCGTAACGAATGGCTGCCGTGGCATTTCTGACGGGGGGTAGAAACGACGCGCAGGAGCCCGCTTGGTCCAGCACCTCGGACTCCGGGCGCGTGGCGGATTAGGGAAGCGAACGATTGGCGGAGAGGACTGGTCGTGTTCCACAAATTCACGGACGTGGGGCAATGGCGACACTCTTAGTGAATTTCACAGTTTTGAGCAAGCCGGAGCTGATCGCTGACATACGGCGACGGGTCGGAGAAGCGGCCAAAGAGTGTGGTTTTAGCGAAGACGAGATCCACGATCTCAAGCTGGCCGTGAACGAGGCGGTGGCGAACATCATTGAGCACGCCTACGAGTGGCGCGACGACCAGCCCATCCGCGTCAACATTCTGGGCAAACCTGGGGAAATCGAGATTCGCCTCCGCGACTTCGGCAAGAAGGTGCAGAAGGACCAGCTGCGGTCGCGTGATCTGGAGGATGTCCGTGACGGCGGGATCGGGATTTTCCTGATGCGCAGTCTCACAGACGAGGTCATCTACGACACGTCGCACGAAGATGGCACCGAGCTCATCCTCATCAAGCGGCATCAGTCGGCGGTTGCTTCGATGAGTGCCAGCGAGAGGAACTGAGCGGCCAGGGCCTGTGAGCTGGGACGAAAACAGAGACGGCAAATACGTACAAGCGTGAGGAGATGCAAGGCATGGGAGAAGTGACTACGGTCGAGAGGGATGTGGTGGTGTTGCATCCGCACGGAGAGCTTGACGTTCACACCTGCAACCCGCTTCGCGAGGACATCGAGAGGTACATCCAGAGCGGCCAGGCGCAGCTTGTGGTCGACCTCTCGGACGTGACCTACCTTGACAGCTCGGCGCTCGGTGTGCTCGTCACGGGACTGAAACTGGCCAGAAAATCGGGTGGAGCGCTGAAGCTGAGCGGTCTGCAGAGCAACGTCAGGAAGATCTTCGACTTGACGCGCCTTTCGAAATTCTTCGAGATTTTTGACGACCTGGACACGGCGGTCAACAGCTTTCCGCGCGGTTAGCAGTTACCGGGAGGGACCACGATGCACCCACGGGATGCACTTGCATTTTCGTCAATCGAGGAACAGCTTGACGGCGTCCACCTTCAGGAAGGGATGCTCCGAGACCTGGCCAAGCGCTTCCTCAAACGGATTGCCAGGAGGGTTGACTACGCCTGGGGTACCGTGTACTACCTGAACCGCGAAAAAGGGTTGCTGGAGCCCCTGGCGCACCGGGGCGAAGAGCTGGATTTCATCCGGGGTTTCAGCTTTGCCTTTGGGACGGGGCTTTCGGCCTGGATTGCGGAGCAAAAAAAAACGATCACGCTGCGCAACATCCACCACGGCCGGCGCCACCGACACCACCCCGTGCGGGCTTTTGCTTCTTTCCCCATTTTAGCTGGTACGGTGTCCCTTGGGACACTCACCTTGGGGCACTCAGACCCCAGGGCCTTTGACGACGAACAGTGCGCCTACCTGGAGCGGGCCACGCGACGCTTCGGCAGGACTCTTTTGAACTTACTCTACCCTTCTTTGTAGCACGGCGAGGCGCGGCCGGCGCAACGTGGTTGCTCTACCGGGGGACGGTTTTGTCCAGGGGGAGCCATCTGCAAGCAACCGACTCGATTCCCACGCCAAATTGTTACGTGAAGTACGTTCCTGGCACTGAAAAGTGCCACTGTGCAGAGATGCCCTTTGCCTGTGCCGCACAGGACCTGTCGTTGCGGTACAGACTGCCAACGCTACTGAAAGGCATGCTGGGAACACTGCGCCGTGGAGCTCCAGTGTTCACCGGCGTCGGGCTACCCGGTACAAGGTGGGAAGGCACAGGGAAGGTTGTCGGCAAACTTTGCCGAGTGAACGACAGCGCGACCTGGGCGTTGAGGCGCAATGCCGGTCACCTGCGAAATCAACTTTGAAAAAACAAGAACTTGCGGTTGGGAAGTGGAGCCGTTCGCGCGCTTCTGGGTGGCATGGTCCTTGTGAAATGGCACGTGCGAAGGTCGGGCGTAGCGTCTGAACCGACTCTGGTGTGGTTGAAGAACGGCAGGAGGTCGACTTGCTCGAAGGAATCCGCACATCCGCTTCCGGCATGCTGCCGAGAGCGACGAAGCAGGAAATTCTGGCCAACAACCTGGCCAACATCGAGACCGCTGGTTACAAGCGAGACCGCGTTGTGTTTCGGCAGCAGCTCGATGCGCAGATCAGTGCAGCAGCGTCCGAGGGGCAGGAAGTTGCGGGTGAGCAGGTTTTGATCGACTTTTCGCAAGGCCCTCTCGAGAAAACAGACCGCCCCCTGGATTTGGCGTTGGACGGCAAGGGCTTTTTCACGGTTGAGACGCCGAATGGGCTGCGCTACACCCGGGCAGGCAATTTCACCATTGATCCGGACGGGTATCTTGTGACGCCTTCGGGAGAACGTGTGCTCGGAGAGGGCGGCCCCATCCGCCTTGGGGAAGGCGACGTACGCGTGAGCGAGGACGGTGAGATCTGGCAGGGTAACGTGGCAGTGGACCGTTTGCAGCTCACCGAATTTGACGATTTGAGCAAGCTGGTCAAAGAGGGACACAACTTGTTTCGGACCTCGGATCCGACCGAAAAAGGCAAACCTGCAGAGACAACCAAGGTTCTCCAGGGTTACTTGGAGGGCTCGAACGTGAACCCGCTCGAAGAAATGGTCGAAATGATGGTTGTTTACCGGAACTTCGAGGCGGAGCAAAAGGCGGTACAGGTTCAGGACGAAACCCTCGGCAAAGCGATCAACGATCTGCCAAAGTTCTGAAATTTCAGAGTGAACCTTCACTTGCTGCACCGGAACAGGCAGTAGGCTGAACGGAAGACGTGCTCGAACGAGCGAGCCGTGTGTAGGCAACGCTCGCGGGCGGGACAAGGCAGGGGCAAACGAGAGGTGAAACAATGATTCGAGCCCTGAGGACAGCGGCCACAGGCATGTACGCCGAAGAGTTGCACGTTGACACGATCGCTAACAATCTGGCGAATGTCAACACAACCGGCTTCAAACGCGCGGAAGTCGAATTCCAGGACCTTCTCTACCAGACCCAGCGGATGGCTGGACAAACGAATCAGGAAGGCGTCAATGTGCCGGTCGAAATTCAGATCGGGCACGGCACACGGCCCGTGGCTGTGGAAAAAGTGTTCAGCCAGGGCGACACGGTGGCCACGAACAACCCCCTGGATGTTGCCATCAACGGCGACGGCTTTTTCCAGGTGTTGATGCCGGACGGCTCTTACGCGTACACACGCGACGGCAGCTTCAAAGTTGCGGCTGACGGCCGGGTGGTTACCGCAGAAGGCTACGTCGTGCAACCGGACCTGGTTCTACCGCAGGACGCCACCGAGGTGAGCATCAGCCGGGAAGGCGTGGTGACGGTGAAGACTGCGGGGTCGCCCGAACCGCAGGAGCTTGGCCAAATTGAGCTGGCGCGTTTTGTGAACCCGGCTGGGCTGAGCAGCATCGGTGGAAATCTGTACGTGGCAACCGCAGCTTCGGGAGAGCCAATTGTTGCCACACCGGGCCAGGACGGAATGGGCACCCTGCTGCAGGGGCATCTGGAGCTTTCCAACGTCGAAGTGGTCAAGGAAATGGTCGACCTGATTGTGGCCCAGCGGGCCTACGAAATCAACTCGAAAGCCATCCGCACCGCAGACGACATGCTGAGCTTGGCCAACAATCTGAAGCGGTAACGAGGAGGATGACGTTCGGATGAAAGGTGTCTGGCGACCCATGCTGGGAAAGATGCGGATGGGCCGAGCGCGCCGATTGTCGGTAGGCGGAGCCGGGAAACGCACCTTCATCATCGCCGGTCTGGTGCTGAGTACCGTGCTGTCCGGGGTGACGGAGGCGCAGTCCGACACGATTACGGTGGTCTTACGTCCGGAGTGCACAGTGACGGGAGCAATGGTGCACCTTTCGGACGTTGCCGCGTCTGTGAGTCCCCGTAGACTTCTGGACTTGGAGCTTGGCAGGGCTCCGGTCCCGGGTGCTTTTGCGCGTTTCAGTGCTGAGTTCATTCGGACGCGCATTGAGCAGGTTGTGGGACCAGGAACGCAGGTGCGGCTGTTTGGTGCGGAGGTCGTGCGTGTGCAACGGACCGCTCAGGATGTGCCCCGAAGCCAACTGGCAGAAGCGATTCGCCAGCGGGTAAACCGGGACTTGCCAGAAGGTGCACGTGCGGAAATTGAACTGGTCCGCGCGCCACAAACCCTGAGACTCCCGGCTGGACAAGTGGTGCTGCGCGCCGAACCACTCGGCACAGTGAGACCAGGACAAATGGCTTTTCGAGTGGAGTGCGTGGTAGATGGCACCGTCGTGCGCACGTTTGCGGTCAGTGCGAAGGTACGACTGTACCAAAAAGTGCTGGTTGCGATGGAGGACATTCCAGCTCGAAAGCGGGTTACTGCCCACGCAGTACGCGTTGAAGAGCGCCCCCTGACGCGGACGTTGGGGACAGTGCTCACCAGTCCAGCACAGGCCATTGGAAAAGAAACCCGAGTCAGGGTACGCCAGGGCACCGTGTTGACCCAGCGACTCTTACGACAGATCCCGCTCGTACGCCGTGGCGAACGCGTCCGTCTGGTCGTCCGGTTGAACAACGTCATCGCTGAGACCTACGGCCGCGCGCTTCAGGAAGGAGGTCCGAACGCAAACGTGCTGGTCCGGAACGAAGGCTCGGGGCGTACAGTCCAGGGGCGGGTCGCCGGTCCTGGGCTTGTGGTTGTGGCGCCGTAGAATTCCACCTTGAGTGAGGGTTGTTGAGATGAAATTAAGCGGCACAGTGTGGTTGGTCGTCCTGGTGGTGCTGGCAAGCCTGGTGGGATTGCCAGCGCAGGCGCAGAAAATGGGTCGCGGATCCCTGTTCAGCGATTACAAGGCGTTCCAGGTAGGCGACATCATCACGATTTACATCGTAGAGGTGTCCACCGGTAGCAACGAGACCAAAAGTGGTACGAAAAAAGCGACGGAGATCTCGTTGCAGTCCGACGGGGGCACGGGCGCACTGAATTTCATCCCGCTCTTTGGGGCAAAGGTGGGCAAGAGTACAACGTTCGACGGTAAAGGCGGCACGTCGAGCAAGGGGGTGCTTAAGGCCAAGATGAGCGCACGGATCGTTCAGGTGCAGCCCAACGGCAACCTGGTGATCCGTGGTACGCGCGAAGTGCAAGTGAACAACGAAAAACAACTCATTGAAATCTCGGGTGTTGTGCGTCCCGAGGACATCACAACCGACAACATTGTGTACTCGTACAGCATCGCCGACGCCAAGATCACTTACCGTGGCAAAGGTACAATTACGAATGGCTCCAAACCGAGTTTCGTTACCCGAATTCTGAACTGGGTTTTCTGAGATGAAGCGACGCCTGCTGCAGAGCCTTTTTCTTCTGATGTGTTTCTACGCTGGTACAGCGACCACTTTAGCCCAGGGTGGTGTGCGACTCAAGGAACTTGCGCACATCGAGGGAATCGGTGCGACAAAACTGGTGGGCTACGGACTGGTTGTGGGACTCGACGGCACTGGTGACAGTCGGCGCTCAATGGCCACTTTGCAGTCTGTTGCCAACATGCTGAAACGCTTCGGAATCACGGTGAACCGCCAGGACCTGCGAATTGACAACGTAGCGGCCGTGATGGTGACAGCTGATCTGCCGCCGTTTGTGAAGCCCGGAGCCCGGATCGACGTGGTGGTTTCGTCGATGGGCGACGCCGAAAGTTTGGAAGGTGGGACGCTGCTTCTAACCCCTTTGGTCGACGCCTCTGGAGAGGTTTACGCCAAAGCTCAGGGACCAATTTCGATTGGTGGTTTCAACATCAACACGATTGGTGGCGAGAAGGTACGCAAGAACTACGCTCTGGTGGGCCGTGTGCCAAACGGGGCCACGGTCGAGAAACAGGCGCCCGGCAGCCTGCCGCAGGACGGGGAAATCAAGCTGGCACTGAATCAACCCGATTTCACGACAGCCAGCCGCCTGGCCGAAGCGGTAAACGCCAAATTCGGTGCTGATGTAGCCCGGCCTCTGGACGCCGGTGAGGTTGCTGTTTCTGTCCCACAAGAGTACAAGCAACCCGGCAAGCTGGTGGCTTTCCTCAGTGAACTTGAAGCCGTGGAAGCCGAACCCGACGAGGTGGCCAGGGTTGTGGTAAACGAGCGGACGGGAACCGTGGTGATCGGTCGCAACGTGCGGATCTCGAACGTGGCTGTGGCGCACGGGAACTTGACGGTTCACATCAGCACAACGCCGATCATTTCCCAGCCAAATGCATTTTCGCAGGGACAGACAGTGGTTGTGCCCGAAACACAGACGTCCGTGCGCGAGTCGCCTGGGGCTTCGCTGTCTGTGATCCCCCAAACAGCGACTGTGGACGACGTGGTGAAAGCCTTGAATGCTCTTGGTGTGACACCGCGGGATCTCATCGCCATTTTCCAGGCGTTGAAAGAGGCCGGAGCCTTGAGGGCTGAACTGGTGATTCTGTGAGCCGCGAAGGGGTAAAGAGGATGGCGTCTGTTTCGCAACTTGGCCTGGATCCAACACTGGCAAGCAGTTCCGTCGACGAGCGGACTCGGCTTAAGAAAGCCTGTGAAAAGTTCGAGGGTCTGTTCCTGTCCTACATGCTCAAAGTCATGCGCGAGAGTGTGCCGTCCTCTGGACTTCTGGGAAATGGCTTCGGTAAAGACATCTTCGAGACACTATTTGACCAGACCCTGGGCGAGAAGTTGGCCGAGCGACAGGAAATTGGGCTGGCGCAAGTTCTTTACAAACAACTGTCGCGCACCTTCGAGAGCCGGGGGGACCGTGCAGATGCGAAAACGGTGAGGGCACTGGACCTGCTGAAGGACCTCGCTCTTGAGAGGCGAGGTTTCCCGCCCGCCCAGACGATGCCCCCCGGTTTTTCTTCGTCTAAGCCATTTGAAAATCTGGACGATATTGTAGCTGAGGCGGCCCAGCAAGCGAAGCTTGACCCCGACCTGCTACTCGCCGTGATCGAGGTCGAGTCAGGTGGTAACCCGGCAGCTGTGTCGCGAAAGGGTGCGGTCGGACTGATGCAGCTGATGCCGGAGACAGCCCAAGAGCTCGGCGTGCTAAATCCGCTCGATCCGTTTCAGAACGTACTGGGCGGTGCACGCTACCTGAGCCGGATGCTGCAGCGTTTTGGTGGGGACCTGACGCTTGCGCTTGCAGCGTACAACGCCGGTCCTTCGGCTGTTGAGAAGCACGGCGGTGTGCCGCCGTACCGGGAGACCCGTGAGTACGTGCGGAAAGTGAGCGCGCTTTACCAGGCGAAAAAGGGCCTTGCTTCAAAAGGTGACGTAGCAGGACAGATTTGAGGATCGGATGAAACGCGGACCCAGGATGACGAGAGGCGCTTAAGCCATGAAAACGACACGCAAGACGCAGCAACCGAATTTGCCCCCGCAACTGGCCTGGCTTCGGCTTGCCGGGCTGCTTCGGCGCGAGGTGCAGCTTTTCGAAAAGCTGCTGAGGCTGTTGCTGCACCAGCGTGAAGCCGTGGTGCTCGCGAACGTCTCGGCTTACCAAACTGTTGTTCTGGAGCAAATTCACCTGCTGCAGGAACTGGACCAGGTGCAGACGGAGCTCATGGAAGAGCGCACACGTGTGGCTCGAGCGCACGACTTGCCGGAGGACGCAACCATTTCGGCATTGGCTGCAGTTGCCCCCGACGACTTTCAGCCGGAGCTGAAGCGACTTGCCTCGAAGGTTCGCACACTGGCTGAAGAAGCGGCCCAGCTGAACGCCAGGAACCGGCGTTTGTTGGAGTTGTTGGGCGAAATCCGGATGTCCCAGTTCGACGTGATGATGCGAGCCGGGAAGGAAGACCCGGTCTACAGGTCGTTCGAAGCGACACGCCGCGCAACGGATCCGACGCTGTGGGAAGCTGTGGCGTGACGCGCGCTGGCCGAGTGGATGGGTGGAACGTGCAGGTGAGTCAGCAAAAGACGGATCTGTGAAGGAGGTTCGATGTCCACTCTAAGTGGCATCCTCGAGTTGAGCAAACAGGCCTTGATGGTCCAGCAGGCTGTGTCGAACGTCATCGGCAACAACGTTGCTAACGTCAACACGCCTGGCTACTCGCGACAGACCGCACGGCTGATCCCGGCGACCACCGTGCGTTCCCTCTGGGGACCCATTGGCACGGGTGTGGATCTGGCTCGTGTAGAGCGGCACCGCGACGCTTTTCTGGACCAGCAGTACCGCCAGAGCAAGGCCAAGCAGTCGCGCTGGGAAGCCATGTCCAAAACACTCGCGCAGGTTGAGACGATTTTCAACGAACCGGGCGACACGGGCCTGCAGGCTTCGATGGACGCGTTTTGGAATGCCTGGAGCGATTTGGCCAACGATCCTGAAAACGAGACGGCCCGGGTGGTGGTGCGGGAGAAAGCGAAATCGATGATCGGCGCGTTCCACCGTGCTGCCGACTACCTGCGCAACCAGATTCAGGCCATCGACGGGGAGGTGGTGGACACTGTCGATCAAGTCAACACACTGCTTGAGAACATCGCGGAACTGAACGGACAGATTCAGAGCCTGGAGGCGCAAGGGGGACCGGCTAACGAGCTCAGAGACGAGCGGGACCGCTACATCGACCAGCTAAGCCAGTACCTGAACACACGGATCATTGAGGAAAAGAACGGTACGGTGCGCGTGCTGGTGGGTACGAGTGTGCTGATTCAGGGAACGAGGGCCGGGAAAATCACTGGCAAGAAAGAGCAAGCTGGCAACCTGACCGTCACCGTTCTGTACGATCCCTCAGGGCGGAAACTGGCGCCCAGTGAAGGTAAACTGGCGGGACTGCTCGAAATGCGCGACGAGATTCTGCCTTCGTACCTGCAGAAGCTCGACAAGGTTGCCGAAACGATTGTCAAGGAGGTAAATCTCCGTCATCGGCTTGGCTACACGATGGATGGCGACGAGGCCGGCGATTTCTTCGCCCAGTCGGGTACAACAGCCGGATCGATTGAGCTCAGCGCAGCTGTGCAGGCAGACGTACGGGCGATTGCCACATCCGCGGACGGATCGTCTGGAGACAACAGCGTGGCTCTGTCGATTGCCAAGCTACGCAGCGACCTCGTGATGGATGATGGACGGCAGTCGATTACCTCGTACTACGCAGCCCTGGTGAGCACCGTGGGTGTTGACACCTCTGACGCCGCCGACGCCCTGACCAATCAAGAGGTTGTGACCAACACGCTCGAACAGCAGAAACTCTCTGTTCAGGGTGTGTCACTGGACGAAGAAATGGCAGAACTCATTAAGTTCCAACACGCCTACGCCGCTTCAGCTCAGGTGATCAACGTCGTGGACGAAATGACCAAAGTTGTGCTCTCGCTGGTACGGTAGTCAACATTATTCTGGAGACGAAAGTGAGAATCAGCCACCAGCAAATTTTCAGTGCCATTGTCCGGGGCATTAACAGACCCCTTGAGCGGTTGACGGAAGATCAGGTCAAGCTGGCCACGGGCAGGCGCGTGAACAAGCCTTCCGACGATCCCTCGGCGGCGGGGCGCGCAATCGAAATCCGCTCCAGGCTGGCCGCCATCGACTACTTCAGCCGTGCCGTGGACGACGCCACTCAGTGGCTGAGCCAGACCGAAAGCGCCCTCGATCAGGCTCAAACAATCGTGACGCGGGCCAAGGAATTGGCTGTCCAGGGAGGAAACGACACCCTGACCGAGGAAGATCGTAACGCTCTGGCGGAGGAAGTGGATCAGCTTCTTGAAGACCTTGTGGGCATCGCGAACAGCAAGTTCAACGACAAGTACATTTTCGGTGGTACCGAAACGAAAAAAGCCCCTGTGGTGGTCGAGCGCGACGCAACGGGCAAAATCACTGGTTTTTCGTTCCAGTCGAACACAGAAAGTGTGCGGCGTGAAATCGGCGACGGCGAGTACGTGGAGCTCGACATCTCGGCGCAAGAGGTTTTTGGGGGTGATGACGGCGCCATTCAGTCGCTCGTGAACCTGCGCGACGCTCTCCGAAACAATCAGCCTGAAGATATTCGGGATACGGTCGATCAATTGGATCGGGCGCTCGAGCATCTGTTGAACGCGCGTACTGCTGTTGGCGCCAAGATCAACCGGCTGGAACGTCGGTCTCTTGAACTGCAGAACGAGAAACTGAACTTCACGCAGCAGTTGGCTGAGCTGGAGGACGTGGACGTGGCTGAACTGACGATTGACCTCCAGAGCCAGGAAATCGCTTACAAAGCTGCCTTGTCGGTTGGGGCGAGACTGATGCAGCCAAGTCTTCTGGACTACCTGGGATGACGACCATGAACGAGACAGCCACGAAAGTACGAGAAGGCAGTACCTGGAAACAGCTCGAGACCAAACGGTGGGGTGTGTTGCAGTACCGGGAAGAAGATGTGATCACTTTCCCGTTTGGGCTCCTGGGTTTCGAGCATCTGCATCGCTGGGCTCTCTTCGTAGCCCAGGATCACCCGCCTTTTCAGTGGATGGTTTCCATCGAGGACCCGGATGTGGCGTTCGTGGTCGTGGACCCGCTGCTAATTTGTCCGGACTACGCCCCGAAGGTGAGCCGACGCGAGTTGGAGCATCTGCAGGTGCAGTCTCTGGACGATTTGAGGCTACTCAGCATTGTGACCCTTGGCAGGAAGCCGGAGGACGCAACCATCAATCTGAGCGGGCCTCTGTTCATCAACGTGAAGAAGAAGATCGGCAAACAGGTGGTGCTGTTGAGCAGCCAGTACCCGACGAAGTTCCCGATCCTGAAGAAAGAACACTCTTGAGCGAACAATCGTCGACGGACGGGAAAGGAGTTCCCAGTGCTTGTCCTGACACGGAAGTTGGGCGAGAGCATTGTCATCGGGGAGAACATCCGCGTCACAGTCATCGACGTGCACGGCAAACAGGTTCGTCTGGGTGTGGAGGCTCCGCGTGATGTGAGTGTGCACCGCGGTGAGGTGTACGAACGGATCGTGGAAGAAAACCGGCAGGCTGCCGGGGCCGAACCAACGGGCCTGGATCAGATCTCCGCACAGCTGCACCGCGGCAACAACCGGGGTGCCGCTGATGAGGACACAGGGTAGCTGCCGCGCACGGGCTCAAAGACCAACAGGGTGGAACAGAAACCGGGAAGGACGTGAGCAGCGCAGAAAAGGGGAAGACAAATGGCTCGATTGCTTGTAACGGGTGGTGCGGGGTTCATTGGTTCGCACGTGGCCGAGTACTACGCGCGTCAAGGCTGGCAGGTGCGTGTGGTAGATAACCTGTCCCGGCCGCGCATTTTCGCCGGAAAGTTGCGCCCTGACCTTTCCAACTGGTCCTACCTGAAGCGGTTGGACAACGTGCAACTGGTGCGTGGCGACGTTCGTGACGCCGATCTGGTGGATTCCCTGGCCGCTGACGTGGACCTGATTGCTCACTGCGCGGCCCAAACTGCGGTTACGACCTCCCTTGTCAATCCTCGAATGGATTTCGAAAACAACGTCATCGGCACGTTCAACGTGCTTGAGGCAGCGAGGAAGAGCCGCCACCGGCCAACGGTGATTTTCTGTTCCACCAACAAAGTCTACGGCGAAAACGTGAACCTGATCCCCGTACGGGAGAAAGAGACACGTTACGAGTTTGACGGGCTTTACCGTCGGGGAATCAGCGAGACTTTTGGCGTGGATAACTGCGAACACACGCCGTACGGCGCGAGCAAGCTCACGGCAGATATCTACGCCCAGGAGTACGCAAATCAGTACGGTCTCCGTGTGGGCGTGTTCCGAATGAGCTGCATTTACGGCACGCGCCAGTTTGGCGTCGAGGACCAGGGCTGGGTGGCCTGGTTTACCATCGCAGCACTCACAGGGCAGCCGGTGACCATTTACGGTGACGGCAAACAGGTGCGCGACGTGCTCTTCGTGAGCGATCTGGTGCGAGCTTTCGACGCTTTCGTACAGTCGGACTGGCAGCACCTGGTTGTGAACATGGGTGGCGGACCTGACAACACGCTCAGCTTGCTGGAGCTCGTCCGGATGCTAGAAGATTTGACGGGTCAGCCTTTGAGTCTGCGTTTCGACGAATGGCGGCCGTCCGATCAGAAGGTGTACATCTCCGACATCTCGCAGGCGCGTTTAGCCCTGCGCTGGGAACCGAAAATCGCGCCGGAAGAAGGCGTAAAGCGTCTGGTGACCTGGGTCGCCGAAAATCGGCACCTGTTCGAGGCTGCACCGCAAGTACGCGAGGTGCCAGCGACCCAGCAAGAACCGGTGGGTGTTGCGTAGCTCAGGGCGAGGTCGCCGCAGGGACACGCTCTGCGAGGTGTGGGGCAGTTGTTGACGATTCGAGCACCTGAAGGACTGGCTCTTGTTCCGTTTGGGCTTTCGGGAGACCAGCCGTAGCGCTCTTCAGGTGCGAACGGGTGGTCGCTTCCTCGGCGGGTGCACGCGGTGGAAGCCGCTCTCGAGAGGCTACCACGCCTCCGTCGTCACCACGGTAAGTCCGTTTACGGGAAGCAGAGGAACGACTGGAGAAGGGTGGAATGGGAAGCCGAACGGTTCTTGTGACCGGGGGTGCTGGATTCATTGGGTCTCACCTGGTAGACCGGCTGGTTGAGCTTGGTCACCGTGTTCGCATTCTGGACAATCTCGACCCGCAGGTGCACCCGGGCAGAGAGAAACCTGCGTACTTGAACCCGGGTGCGGAGTTCATCCAAGGCGACGTTCGAGACACCGACACCCTGCGGCGTGCTTTGCGGGGTGTGGAAGTTGTTTTCCACGAGGCGGCAGCGGTCGGTGTTGGCCAAAGTCAGTACCAGATTCATCGTTACGTGGACGTGAACACGCGGGGCACGGCCAATTTGCTGGACATGTT
Source organism: uncultured Cytophagia bacterium (assembly GCA_964644845.1). GTDB lineage: Bacteria > Zhuqueibacterota > Zhuqueibacteria > Oleimicrobiales > Geothermoviventaceae > Geothermovivens. The sequence goes on from CAZXXS010000064.1 coordinate 95,817, forward strand.
GGCCAACGAGCCGAACAGCGTGGAGAAGATCGTCGTTGCGGCCTCGATGAGCAGCTACGGTGAGGGCAAAGCGCGTTGTCCGGAATGTGGCATTGTGAAACCCTCGCTCCGGCCCGAGGCCCAGATGGCGGTTGGGGATTGGGAGGTGCGTTGTCCCTACTGCCGAACGCCCACCGAACCGGTGCCAACCGACGAGCGCACCGAACGCCAGGTGAACTCCGTTTACTCCCTCACCAAGAAGGATCAGGAGGACCTGGTTCTGCTGTTTGGACGCACGTACGGTGTGCAGGCGGTAGCTCTGCGCTATTTCAACGTGTTCGGGCCGCGCCAGTCCCTTTCTAACCCGTACACGGGCGTGGCTGCCATCTTCATCAGCCGTCTGAAAAACGGTCGCCCCCCGGTAATCTACGAGGACGGGCGGCAAACCCGCGACTTTGTCTCGGTCCACGACGTTGTGCAGGCGAACATTCTGGCGATGCAGACCGACCTGCCGGAGCCGGTTGGATTGAACATCGGTTACGGCACGCCGCGAACCATTCTGGGCATTGCCACCACGCTGGCGCGGTTGCTTGATGTGAACATTGAACCGGACGTGACCGGCCGCTACCGAAAGGGAGATGTGCGTCACTGCTACGCCGACATCTCCCTGGCCCGCGAGAAGCTCGGCTACGAACCAAGAGTCTCGTTTGAGGAAGGCATGGAAGAGCTGATCGCCTGGGCTCAGGACACCCCAGCAGAAGACAAATTCGACCTGGCCGCACGAGAACTGGAAGCGAAAGGACTGGTGTGATGCGCGTTTTGCTAAGCAATCCCCCTTGGTTTGAGGACGGCGGGCAACGTTGGGGTATCCGGGCTGGCAGCCGTTGGCCCTTCACCGTGCCGTGCGGCAAGGACTCGTACAAGCCGTTCCCGTTTCTGATGGCGTACGCCACCAGCATGTTACAGCAGCACGGGATCGAAGCCTACCTGGTTGACTCGATCCTCACCCGCGAGACGGAACGTTCCTGGGAGTTTCGGTTGCAACGTGTTCCGTTCGACTACATCGTCATCGAGACGTCGTCTCCGAGCATCGAGAACGACCTGCGGCTGGCGGAGATTGCAGCTCGGTACGGCAAGGTGGTACTGGCCGGGCCCCACGTAACCGTCTACGCGGACGAGATCATCCAAAAACCGTTTGTCTTCGCCGTTCTCAAGGGCGAGTACGAGAAAAGTCTACTAAAGCTGGTCCAGACCGGCAAACCGGGGGTCTACGACTACGAAATCACAAAGGACGTCGACAGCTTGCCGTTTCCGTTTCGGGACCACAGTGTGTACTTGTACCAGGACCGCTTTCCGGTGAGTCCGCCGGGACCGCAGCTCCAGATGTGGGCAAGCCGCGGCTGCCCTTACCGTTGCATTTTCTGCTTGTGGCCACCTGTGATGTACAACAGCCGCATTTACCGCCCGCGTTCGCCGGAAAACATTCTGGCCGAGATCGACAACGTGCTCACGCGTTTCCCGCGCTTCCGCAGCATCTACTTCGACGACGACACCTTCAACATCGGCGACGAGCGGATCCAGGAGCTGAGCCGTGGCCTGAAGGAAATCGGTTTGCCCTGGCAGGCCATGTGCCGCGCCGACACGACGAGCATCGAAACGTTTCGAGTGATGTGGGAGTCGGGGTGCACGGGGGTCAAATTTGGTGTCGAGTCAGGTAGCCCAAGGATGATCGAGGTGATCCAGAAAAACCTGGATCTGGACACCGTGCGCAAAGTCGTGAAAGAACTGCGGAGCTGGGGCATGTTTGTACACCTCACGTTCACGTGGGGCATCCCTGGCGAGACCGAAGAAGATCGCCAAATGACCTGGGACCTAATCAAGGAATTGAACCCCGACACGTTCCAGCAGTCGAAATGCATCGCTTTTCCAGGTACGCCGTTCTGGAACATGATTCACCACGAAAAGGACCATGCCTTTTCCTGGCGTGAGCTGGACGGGCAAAAAGCTCTGGAGGAAATGGTCAGTGCACAGGATTCCGTTGGCGCGGCCGTCTGTTAGCCAGGCTGAGATCGACGCCGTTTCTGAGGTACTGCGAAGTGGCTGGCTCAGCGCCGGGCCCAAAACAGTGGAGTTCGAACAAGCGCTGGCTGGCTGGCTGGGTGTTTCCAACGTAGTGGCGGTGAATTCCTGCACCAGCGCTCTGCATCTGACGCTGGTTGCGCTGGGGATTGGTCCCGGCGACGAGGTGATCACCTCGCCGATCACTTTTGTCAGTACGGTGAACGCAATCCTTTACGTGGGTGCCACCCCCGTGCTGGCCGACGTGGATCCCGTTTCGATGAACATCCGGCCTGGTGAAATCGCACGGCGCATTTCGCCACGAACCAAAGCCATTATTCCCGTGCACATGGCTGGCCAGCCCTGCGACATGGACGAAATTCACGACGTGGCCAAGAAGCGCGGCATCCCGGTGGTGGAGGACGCCGCACACGCTCTGGGCGCCAGCTACCGTGGACGCAAGATCGGCACCCTGAGTCGGGCTACCTGCTTCAGTTTCTACGCCAGTAAGAACCTGACGGCTGGCGACGGTGGCGCCGTGGCTACTGAGGATGAAGAGCTGGCGCAACGCGTGCGGCGGCTACGTTTTCACGGCATCAGCAGTGACGCGTGGAAGCGTTACGGCGCCACAACTCTCCGCAGCTGGCAGGCGGTGGAACTTGGGTACAAAGCCAATTTCACGGATGTGCAGGCGGCGCTTGCACTTTCTCAGCTTTCCCGCTTCGAACACCTGCAAGCGCGTCGCAGGGACATCGCTTTGCGCTACCGTCGTGCTTTTGAACCCTACGGCGTGACGTTCACGGAGCTGCCGTCGCGGACTCACGCTAACCACTTGTTCGTGCTGAAGATTGGCGAGCGCGAGTTCTTCCGGCAGCGCCTGGCCGAGGCCGGTGTGGCGACAGGCATCCATTTCCCGGCTGTTCATTTGCAACCGTACTTCCGCCGTCGATTTGGCGATTTGTCCGCTGAACTGCCAGTAGCCACGCTGTTGTCGCAGCAGATCGTGTCGATTCCTCTGTACCCGGATCTGACCGACGACGAAGTGGCGTACGTGATTGACGTGGTAACGCGAACTCTGGACGAATTGCACACGCGCGAGGTCGGTCGAGTGACGAGAGTGAAGCGCGCCGCCGCTTCGCCACAGCCAGCGGAGGTGTAGAACAGCGCTACCTGCTGCCACCGGCCGGGTTTTCCCGAACGGCTGTGGTAGCGCGGAGGTGCGAAATCCTCCTTTCTTCAGCGGTGGACGACTCGGCGAAACAGACGGGTCTGGCAGGAAGGAACGCACAACGAGATCGCCTTTTGGGAAGAGCGATTTTTCTTCGAAGTGAATTGACAACGAATTTCGAACAGATCAAATGGGGCACGAAATGGAACACACCGGACTGGACTTCCCGAAGCTGATCGTTTTCGAAGTCACGAACCGCTGCAACTTGCGCTGCCGGATGTGCGCGCAGTCGGTGCGTGATTTCAAGTACGCGGACATGCCCTTCGAAATCTTCGAGAAAATGGTGCCAGCGCTGGAGCACGCCCACGACGTTAGCTTGTTTGGCTGGGGCGAGCCGCTCCTGCACCGCCGCTTCCTCGACATGTTCGATTTTGTCAGCCAGTATCCGCCGGACGTCTTCGTGCTTACCAACGGCATGCTCCTGGACGAGCAGATTGGCGAACATTTCATCGAGAAGCACCTCCGCTACCTGAACTTTTCGATGGACGCTCCGGTGCCGGAGCTGTACAACAAGATCCGTCGGGGCGGTGATTTTCATCGCGTGGTCGGTAACATCAAACGATTCCGCGAGCAGTGTGAGTCCGGCGGCTACTGTCCTTACATGCGAACGGTTGCGGTCCTGATGCGCTCCAACATCGAACTGTTCCCCGACTTCGTGCGCCTCTCCGCGGATCTCGGAATGGATGAGGTAAAGGGTGTTCATTTGATCGTGTACGATCCGTCGTTCATCAAGGAATCGTTGTACTTCCACCAGGAGCTCACCAACCGGATCATCGACGAGTCGTTGGAACTGGGCGAGAAACTGGGCATCAAGGTCAATTTGCCCGACAAGTTCGGGACGGGCCACCCGCCAAGTGGCCACAAGTACTGCCACCGACCCTGGGAGGAGTTCTACATTCAGGCTGACGGTCGTGTGCGCGCCTGTGTGTTTTCGCACGAAATCATGGGCGACCTGCGCATGCAGAGCTTCGAAGAGATCTGGCACGGTGAGCCTTTCCAGCAGCGGCGCCGGACAGTGAACAGCGCCACGCCACCGGCCGAATGCGCCCGTTGCTGCCACTACCGGCACATGGACGTGGACAACCTGGCGGCCTACCTGCGGCTGGACGATCCTGTTCCAAACACGCGCCAGGCCGATGAGTGGCGAAAGTCCGAAGAAGCGCAGCGGACCACGGTGTTGACGGTCGATCTGGCGCAGCTCAGAAAGGAGTACGGTCTGGAACTGGAAGGTGTTCACTGAGACACGACGCAGGTGGAACGTGATCATTTCGCAGACACCCGTCCGAATCAGTTTCGCAGGAGGCGGCACGGACCTGCCGGCTTTCTACCAGCGCGAGGGAGGTGCGGTCGTAAGCGCCGCCATTGACCGTTACGCGTACGCAGCCCTCTCTGTCAGATCTGATGCCCGCCTCCGGATCACCTCGGAAGATTTGCTGGTCGACGAAACCTACGGGAACCTCGACGAGTTGCCGGAAAGTCTGGAGCTCATCCGCGCCGTGCTGAGAAGGCAAAAGCTACGCGGGGGCTTCCACCTGCACCTGGAGTCGGAGATCCCGGTGGGCAGCGGTCTCGGGCTCAGCAGTGCGGTTTGTGTCAACCTGGTGAATCTGCTCTTTCACCACCGCGGCGAAAGCATCTCCAAAGGCGATTTGGCCTGGCTGGCCAGCGAAATCGAGATGCGCGACCTTGGTAGACCAATCGGCCGACAGGACCACTACGCCGCAGCGTTCGGGGGGCTGAACCTGATCGAGTTCACGCGCGAGGGCGTAGGGGTGAAGCCGCTGCGGCTGAGCGAGGAGACCTTGCGAACCCTGGAAAGCCGCCTGTTGCTCTTCTTCACCGGCCGCACGCGGGACTCGGCCAGCATCCTGCGTGGGCAGGAGGAACGCGTGAGGAAGGGGCAGCGGCAAGTACTGGCCGCTCTTCGTCGGCTGAAACAACTCGCGTACGAAATGGTTGCTGCGTTGGAAGCGGGGCAGCTGAACGACTTCGGCGACCTGCTGCACGAGAGCTGGGTGACGAAACAAAGGCTGTCCGACAGGATCGGCAACCCGCAAATCGCTGCCTGGTACGAGCTGGCACGGGAACTTGGGGCTCGAGGCGGCAAGATTTCCGGTGCGGGTGGCGGCGGTTTCCTGCTGCTCTACGCCGAGGAGGAACGCCACGCGCTGATTCGGGAAGTGCTGACAACCCTGGGGCTGCAGGAGTTGCCTTTTCGTTTCGACCGCAACGGCAGCCGGATCATCCACAGAGAGGGAGCCGGAATGACGCCAAGAGGGTACCTTGTCGGATTAAATTCGATCGTGCGGGGCCTGTCTGAACAGGACATCGAGCGGGTGATTGGTGTGCTTGAGGAGGCGTACAGGCGTGGCCGGCAGGTGTTCGTGATGGGCAACGGAGGCAGTGCCGCCACGGCCTCCCACTTTTCGTGCGATCTGGCCAAGACCGTGCAGGTTAACGGTAAACCGGGTTTTCGCGTGATTTCGCTAACGGACAACGTGGCCCTGATGACGGCCCTTGGTAACGACGTCGGCTACGAAGACGTCTTCCGCGGCCAACTTGCCAACTTGCTCCGCCCGGACGATGTCGTGGTTGGCATCAGTGGCGGCGGACGTTCGCCCAGTGTGCTCAAAGCCATCCGTTTTGCACGCGAAAAGGGCGCGACAACCGTGGCCTTCACTGGCATGGTTGACGGCGGTGGCCCCCTGGCTGAACTGGTGGACCACGCCATCGTCGTGCCAAGTTCCAACTACCAGTACATCGAGGATGTGCACATGATGCTCGTCCACTTGATGACCACCATTTTGAGGCAACGACTCTTCGAAGCGCCTTCTGCGGCCAAAATGGCGGGAGAGGGTCGGAAAGAAACGGTTCAAGAGAATCCGGGAGGGGACACAACCCATGCGTATTCTCGTCGTTACGACAGCGCACCATCCACGGTATGATTGCCAGGCCCTTCTGTACGAGTACTTCGCCGAACAACCGGGAAACGAGGTCACCGTCGTTGCGCCTGCCACCACCGACGTGACGCGCGGCTCGCAGCCGCTGCCTGAACGGGAGGACTACGGCCGTGTGCACGTGCGGCGACTGTACCGCGACATTCCAGAAATGTGGCACAACCCGCACGCCAGAGCAGAGGCGTTCGTCGAGGCTGTGCAGGAAGCACAGCCGGACGTGATCTGGTGCTGGCACGAAGGCAATTACCCCCTGGCAAAATACGCCAGCGAGCTCACCGGAGCACCGGTTGTGCTGTACCTCGAGTTCCCAACGGAAAACATCCTCAAGCGGAGTCGTGCCGACGGCGTTCCTGCGGTACTGTCCTGCGTGCGTACCCACCGACGGATCGAGCAAGCGATGACGTGGGGCGGCCAGTACTTTTTGCAGGTCAACGCACCAGCGGGTGTGCCGGAAGCCGAGACCTACTGGCAGGAGAACAAGATCAACCGGGGGATCTTCGTCGGTAGCCTCGGCTACGGGTACAAGGATCCGGAGCGCTTTTTCGCTCTCCTGCCGCGTCTCTTTGAGGAAACGCCGATGGAAGAATTCATGCTGATTTCTTCGGGGAGCGAGTTCCCACGGCGAATCCTGGAGACGTACGGTTCGCGGTACAAAATCGAGTACAGGCCACACGCGACGCGCGAAGAGATCTTCCAAGAAATCGCCAGGAGCAAGTTCAGTGTCACAACGATGCGCGGCGAGTGGCCCGGGGCTTTCCCGTGCGAATCGTGGGCCCTAAAAACGCCGGTGTTTGCCGCGGGCGGCACGATGGGCGGCATGATCCAGGACGGCGTGTCCGGGGTGACTTCGCTTGACGGCGTGAGGCGACTTTACGAAGAACCAGCATTCTACGCACGAATTCAGGAAGAAGGTTACAATCGCTACCTCTCGGAGTACGCCACTGAGGCCGTCGGCGATCGTTGCCTGCGTGTGTTCGAAGGCCTCGTTCAAGACAAAATGGACCAGGTCTGGGAAGAACTCCGCTGGCGCGATCCGGAAGCGGAGGAGAACAAGGGCAAGAGAGTGATTGTGCGTTTCGCCCCTGCCAATGTGAAGCCGCTGCGGATTGGTTTGCAAATCCCCAAAGCGGGCACTTTCACCGGGCAAGTCTGGGGCGACGAAATCTTGGCAGAAGGGTTGGCAGACGCTTTGTCCCGGCTGGACATCGTGGAGCAGGCTGTGGTGTACTCACCCGTGACGATCCATTCCAACCTCGACTTGGTGATTGCCTTCTACCCCTACCCGGAAACGCTGTTTGTGCCAGAGGCCGCGAATTTCTGGTGGCTTCAAGCGGGTTTGCTACACACGGAGAGCATGGAAAAGATCGATGCAGCAGTTGCGCTTTACGAAGACTTTTTCGCAGCGGGCACGGGTACGGCCAAGTGGCTTCGGCAGTACGGTCGCGAAGCGACCCTGATGCTGATGGGTGCTGACCTTGCGATCTACCGCCCGCACACGCCGCTACCCAAATATCAACACAATGTGGTCTTCATCGGCAACAACTACGGGCGCGACGAAATCCTGGAGCGCTACCTGCTACCGCTGGTTCCATTTGGGCTTCGGATTTACGGCTCGGGGTGGGAAAAAGTGCCCGAGCTGGCGGAAGCTTTCCTCGGCTCAGTCCACCCGCGCGAAGTCCCAAAGATCTACTCGTCAGCCAAGGTGGTCCTTTCTGTCCACAAAGAGTGGCACGCGAAAATGGACATCCCCACCACCCGACTTTGGGAAGCCACGGCGTGCGGAGCCGCACTGATCTCGGACCCAATTCCGCTCGGGCGACGGGTTTTCGGCGACGCCGTGCTTTGGTCCGAGGGTGGTGCGGACCTTGTGGAGAAGGTGCGTTACCTTCTGGACAACGACGCTGCCAGAGCGGCCCTGAAAGCGAAGGCGAGGCTGCACGCCTTGCGAACCGGAGGTTTCCAGAGTCAGGCAGCCCTCCTGTTGTCCCGTTACGGTCGTGTGGCTGACCCGGAGACCAGACGCCGCGAACGGCTAACCCGACTTTGTTCCAGCGGTGAAAAGCTGGCCAACCAGGGTAACACAACAGCGGCACGGGCATGCTACGAAACCGCTCTGCAACTGGACCCGACTTCCAGCGAGGCATCCAACGGTCTCGGCGCGGTGCTGTGGTCGGAGGGCAAGCGTGAAAACGCCTTGACACTTTTCCGCCAGGCTGTTGAAAGCGATCCACGCAACACAGACGCGCTTTACAACCTGGTTGTGGCTGCGCATGAAGTCGGAGCCCTCGACCTTCTGGAGAAAGTGTTGAGAAACATTGTGGCGAGAGATCCGGCCCGTCCCGATGTTTTGCCCATCCTTGCGGATGTGGAAATTCGACGGGGCCGTGTGAAGGAAGCGGAGAGTCTGTTGGAAAGAGCAATCCGTCTGGACCCGACGGACCAGGAGGCACGGCGGGTTTTGGATGAGCTCCGCGGTGGGCGTACACCTCGCCGCGTACCTCCGGTTGTGGGTGTCGGGTGAGCCACGAGGAAACGAGGAGCAGAAGAAAGCGCGAAATGACCTGTGTAAGTCGGAATTCGGTGCCGCTACGGATGGGAGCAAAGTAAAATGGGCGACGTTGTGCGGGTGATGTACTACGGCAACCAGAACGTGGGTGCTGCCTGTCTCGAGGAGTTGCTCGCCCAGGAAGGGATCGACGTGGTGGGAGCGGTCGTTCTGGACCCTTTCCCGGATGAGACACTGAAGTACCGCTCCGTCCGACAGGTGGCCGAAGCTGCCGGGTTGCCTGTGTACGCTCCGCACGACATCAACAGCGAAGCGTTTGTAGGGTTTGTTCGCGAACAGCGTGTGGACTACGGTATTTCCGTTGCCTGGCGAAAGATCTTCAAGCTCCCGTTGATCCAAGCACACAAGAAAGGGATTCTCAATTTCCACGGTGCCTACTTGCCAGGTTACCGCGGTGCGAACCCGACCAACTGGGCTGTGCTGCGTGGAGCCAAAAGCACGGGCGTCACAGTTCATTTTGTCGACGAGGGCGTAGACACCGGGCCAATTGTGCTTCAGGAGCGACTCGAAATTGGACCCGAAGAAACGGCGTGGCAGGTGCGCCAGCGGCAGGATGCCCTGAGTGTCGCGTTAATGCGGCAGCTGGTGAATTTGCTCAAGCGCGGGGAGGTACCGGCAAAACCTCAGGACCCCCGACGGGGCCGCACGTACGGGATTCGCAAACCGGAAGATGGCCTCTTGAATTTCGAGAAGCCCGCTCGAGAGCTCTACAACCAGATTCGAGCGCTCACTCGACCGTATCCGGGTGCGTTCACCTACGTTCAGGGGCGCAAACTCGTCATCTGGTGGGCAGAGGTTGTGTCGCAGGCGGAAGGCCCTGGCGTGTTCTTACGCTGTGGCGACGGCAACTACTTGAAGGTCATTGACGCCGAAACGGTGAGCTGAAACCGGACGCGGAGGTAGCGGAAGGGACAGCGCGCAGGGGGCGAAGACAGGCGGTGCGTTGTTCCCCAGCCGGTTACTGCTGAAAAAACAGGAAGGAGACAGCGGGTGAAGAGGGCACTCGTCATTCAAAGGTTGAAGTTCGGCGACCTGGCACAGACGCTACCGGCGCTTGCTGCGCTTCGGACGCGGCATCCCGACTGGGAGATTTGGATCTTGGGCCGCGGGCGCTACGTGTCTTTGCTCGAGCGAGCCGCGGTGGTGGACCGTGTGGCATCGACGGGCCCGGAATGTGCTGTGACAAACGCTGCTGCCGTGGAACGGTGTGCCCAGGACATCGCGCGGCAGCTTCCGGACGACACGTGGGAGCTGGTGGCAAACCTGTCGCACGATCCCGTTGCAGGGCGAGTGGCAACCCTGCTGCCTGCGCGTTCTCGTGCTGGACTGCTGGTGGACGGTCGAGGCGAACGTTCGTTGGCCGGTGATGCCGTCCGCTACCTTTTCGGAGCAGTTGGGGCGCGGCGTCTTGGGCGAATCCATCTCTCCGACGTTTACGCCTGGGCTCTCGGCGCACAAACTCAACCGGTCACGTTCCCACTCCTCGAACCGCTCCCCGAGGACGTGGAAAATGTGAAGTCAAAGCTCCGAAACGCTGGTTGGGACGACTCGCGCCGGCTTATTCTCTTTCAACTTGGCACGGCAGCACCCGAACGGCGCTGGCCGGTACACCTGTTTGCCAGGCTTGGCCGCATGCTGGCAACATTCCCGGGCATTCAAATCGTTCTGATCGGAAGCGAGGACGAGCGGGCTCTGGGCGAAGCCTACCGGCAGCTTGCGCCCGGAACAGCCCTGGATTTGATTGGGCAGATCCCCATCCGGGAACTGCCGGCTTTGAGCCAGCTGACGGCGGCACTTGTGGGCGCTGACACAGGACCAACACACATCGCGGCTGTGACCGGTTGTGACGTGGTGGGCATCTACCACGCCACGGCTTGGGTCCACGAAACCGGTCCGTACGGGGATGGGCACGTGGTGTTGCAGGCGGACTTGCAGTGCTCGCCATGTTTCCAGCGCACAGCGTGCGACGAAAAGCCGTGCGCCGTGGCAGTGCAGCCGGAGCACGTGCTTCAGGCCCTGGTGTGGAAAGGTGTTTTGCCGGAAGACGAGGTCCCCGCGGAGTTCTTAGGGGCTCCTTTCGCAAACGTTCACGCGTTTGTCTCTGAAATGCACGCCTGGGGTGTTCAGTACCGGCAAGTCGCAGGGCCGGTCGACGCGGCGGAGGAAATCCTGGCGACGGCGGGTCAGGCTGCTGCGTACCGTTTGTGGTTCGGCATTGCAAACGCGATCCGGCCAAACCGCGTGTCCCGGAAAGGGCTTCCGGAAGCCAGCCCTTTCGCCGAGATGCGGGACTTGCTGGCGCTGGCTGAACTGGCAGACCGTGGCGCTACGTACGCCGGTCAGATTCTACGCTCTGTTCGCAACGTCTCGAAAGTGGGGAAGAAACTGGGCGACCTGGCCAAGAAGCTGGATGAAGTGGACGCTGGAATCCGCGAACTGGGCGAAGGGGCAGCCCTGGTGCGATCTTACCTGGTGGAAACGCAGAAACTTCTACCCGGTGGCGACCTGATCAAAATGGCCAGGGAAAGCGAAAAGGCGTACGCCACCGCAGCGCAGTGGGCAAGATGGACAGCCGAGTGGTTGGAAAGCTGGATCGGTGAACAAGAGGAGGCAAACCGTGGCGAAGCGCAAGAAAAACGCGAAGTATTCGCGGAAATCCAGTGAGGTCAAGAAGCAGCCCAGGCTAAGCCTGTGCATGATCGTACGGAACGAGGAAGCCTCCCTTGGTCGCTGTCTGGAAAGCGTGAGGTCGGCTGTCGACGAAATCGTTGTTGTGGACACGGGTTCCGAAGACCGCACACTTGACGTGGCGAAGGCCTACGGGGCAAAGACCAAGCGGATCCGATGGGAAAACGATTTCGCTGCGGCCCGGAATGTGTCGCTGGACCTGGCCACGGGTGACTGGGTTTTGCTTCTCGATGCGGACGAGGTCATCCCCGCATCGGAACTACCTCGCCTACGAGCCGCTGTCGACAAGCCTTTCGCGGACGCCTACCGGATGACAACCCGCAACTACCAGCCACACCCTTCCGGGATGGGGGTGAGGAGCGTAACCGGCGAATATCCTGAAGAAAAGGGCTTCGAATTCTGGGTGCCAACCACGAAGATTCGTTTGTTTCGCAACAGGGAAGGCGTGCGTTTTGAAGGGGCTGTGCACGAGCTGGTGGAGCGCTCCGTAGAGGCACTGGGAATGGAAGTGGCGGACCTGCCCGTGCCCGTGCTTCACTTTGGCGACGTGGCCAAGAAGCGGGATCCCGACCGCTACCTGGAAGTGGCTAAAAGAAAAGTCGCTGAGTCGCCGGAAGACCCAAAGGGTTATTTCGAGCTGGCCACGGTTTTGAACAAACTGCACCGTTACGAAGAGGCTGTTGAGGTGCTCACGAAGGGCCTTGAGAAGATCGAGGCTGGCCACACGGGACCCTACGTGCAGCCGGAATTATTTTACGCCGCTCGCGGCAACGCACTCCAGGGGTTGGGCCGGTACGAGGAGGCGATCGTTGATTTTCGCCGGGCCCTGGGTCTGAAGCCACAAGCGCACGAATTCTGGAACAACATCGGGGTGTGTTACGAGAGTTTGGGGCAGTTCGAAAAAGCAGCTGAGTACTACGAGCGTGCGCACAAGCTGGCGCCGTCGCTCCCGCTGCCGAAGGCGAACCTGGAGCGCGTGCGCAAGAAGATGTCCGGCGAGGTCCGACTTTCCGTGTGCATGATTGTAAAGGACGCTGAGCAAACGCTGGAGCGCGCAATTCGTAGCGTACTGCCGTTCGCGGACGAGGTTGTGGTGGTCGACACCGGTTCAGCGGACGGTTCTGTGGAGATCGCTCGGAGGCTGGGTGCAAAGGTGGGCCACTTCGCCTGGCGCGACGACTTCGCGGCAGCGCGAAACGCTTCGCTTGAGATGGCTACCGGGACGTGGGTTTTGTGGATTGACGCGGACGACTTTGTACCCGCCACAGAATGGCCCAAGCTTCAACAACTGAAACTGGAAAAACCGGACAAGGCCTTCATGTTCATCCTGCGAAACGAAGGCGCTGCGGGGGAAAAATGTTGGCAGCTCCGGATGTTCCCGAACCGACCCGGTGTGCGATTTGTGTTTCCTGTCCACGAGCAAGTCACGCCTTCACTCCAGGAATTGGGTATTCCGATCACTACGGCCAACATCGAGGTCGTGCACACCGGTTACTCCTCGGAAGAGGTTGTTCGCGCAAAAAAGGAAAAGTACCTCGGTTACTTGCTCCGGTACCTGGAAACGCATCCGCAGGACCAGCTTGCTCGCTACCACGTAGCGTTCACCTACCACACTACGGACAGACAGCGCCAGGCGGTGGAGGAATTTCGCAAAATTACAGAGGACCGCGAATTCGAAAAGAAAAACCCGCGGGTGTACGCGAACGCTCTGCTCTACCTGGGCAGGGCGTACCTTACCCTTGGTCAAACCGAGCAGGCCATTTCGGTTCTGCAGGACGCGCGCTCTCGCGGGTTTGAGAAGGGCCTCGTGGCCGTGTCGCTTGCCCAGGCGTACAACCTCCGCAAAGAGCCAGAGAAGGCGCTCCAAGCTTTGGAGGAATTCCCCTTTGACCGTCCTGAAGTGTCGCCGATGCCTGTTGATCTGGATGCGATGAGGTACTCCGCGTACTACCAGAAGGGACTGGCACTGGAGGCGCTGGAGCGCATCCCTGAGGCACTTGAAGCGTACGCTCAGGCTCAGCGGACGACCGACCGTTACGATCTTGCACAACGTAGGATGGTCATCCTGCGGCGACGCATGCGCGCGAGCAACGACTGGGGTTCTGCACTTGCGGCGTTGGCCCGGAGCGGGGCTGCCACAGCTGACGATCTGTACGAACTGGGCAACAGACAGGTGCACCAGGGCGAGGTAGAAGAGGCGGAAAGCAGTTACCGTGCGGCACTGGAGCAAGACCCCGAGCATGTGGGCGCCAGACTCGCCCTGGCTGCACTGTTGCGACGTAGCCGTCGTGCCCGGGAGGCCATCGGGTTGCTGGTTGCGGGTGTCGACGACACCAAGCGTCCGGAGGTCAGGGCAGCTCTGGTCGACGCTCTTTTCGCTGAAGGTCAGTGGGAAGCTATTCTCGCCTTGCCTGTGGACGAAAACACGTGGCCAGCACGGTTTGCCGCGCGTCTGTTTGGCAATCCCGACAGCGAACCCTGGCTTGAGCTTGGTCCGGTGGCTGGTGAACTTCGGCAGCGGTGCCAGGGGCGGGAGGTCGAGGTTAGCGACATCTGGGAAGTTGGGCGCAACCTACCCGAGGCGGCTCGCTTCCATCTGGCCGTTGCCTGTGCGCACCTGGACCCCACAATTCGAGAGGCTGTGGAGGTGGCCGCAGAGGGTTGGGCGCGACGCGGTTACCTGAACAAGGCTGCTGAGGTTGTGGAGAAGGCACTGCAAGCTTCAGGCGAGGGGCCAGACGTGCTGAGCTGGGTTGCGGCTCTCCTTGAGCGCTTGCAAGGTGGCCATCATCTTGAAGACGGGGACGCGTCTGTCTTAGAAACGGTCTCGACAGCTGTAACCGATGAGGTTGCAGGGGAGGAAGTAGCTCACCCGTAGACCGATGAGCAAACGCGAGAGGCGTCTTGCCGCGAAAGAAAAGGCCCGGGGAAGGAGTGTTATTGCGAGGCGGTCGGGGCCCTGTTGAAACTGGTTGACTGCGAGACCGTGAGATGTGCACCGGAAGGCTAATGCCAAATTGCTTGTAGACGAGATGACAGCGATCACAGCGAGAAGGAATCTTGCTGTCGCCTAAAGTTTCTGCGCCGGTGGACGATAGTTGCTTTGAAAACGAAAGGCCGAAAACGAGAGGAAAGGAGGTGAGGAATCACTCAGGCAGGATTTGGGGGGAATGTCGACTGGGCAGGGAAGCTTAGTCAGAATGTGGGAAACACAACAAGGAGGTTAACATGTCACTGCGCATCATGCACAACATCGCTGCGATGAACGCCCACCGGCAATTGTTGATTTCGGACAGCATGCTGTCCAGATCCTTGGAGCGTTTGTCGTCCGGTTACAGGATTAACCGGGCTGCGGACGACGCCGCGGGACTGGCGATTTCGCAGCGCATGCGCGCCCAAATCGCGGGTCTGAAAATGGCGAGCAGGAACGCGAGCCAGGCGACCAACTTGGTACAGACCGCCGAAGGGGCGATGAACGAAATCCACAACATGCTGACGCGAATGCGCGAATTGGCTGTTCAGGCCGCGTCGGACAGCGTGAGCTCCAGCGACCGGTCGGCCATCAATCAGGAATTCACGCAGTTGCGCCAGGAAATCGACCGAATCGCCAGCGTGACTGAATACAACGGTGCCAAGCTGATCGACGGATCGTACAGCGGAAACACGGTGAGCACTGGTTCTACTGCGTACAGCGAGGACAGCGTGGTGCAGATCACCATCACGGGAGCCACCACGGGTACCTACACGTTCACCGACGCAACAGGTGACACCGAGGTGTCGCTGACGAACGGAACGATCACGGAAACCGTGGACTACAGCACTGCTCCGACCACGGGCAACACCACGGTGTTGAATTTCTCCACGTTGGGCGTGCAGGTGACCATCAACTGGAACTACGAGGCCGGCGACCTGAGCGGCAAGAACGTCATCGTTGATGCGGGCACCGGCGGTGTGTTCCAGGTTGGTGCTGACAACACCAGCAACGACAGAATCTCCTTCAGCATCGGCAATCTGAAGGCCACCGGGTCGACGCTAAATCTGAGCAGCGTCAGCCTGTCGACGCGCTCTGGCGCGCAGTCGGCCATTGATGCGATCGACAGCGCCATCGACGCTGTGAACACGCAACGTGGTCAATTGGGTGCTGTACAGAACCGACTGTCTTACACGATCGCGAACGTGAACAACGCCGCTGAGAACTTACAGGCCTCTGAGTCGACCATCCGTGACGCGGATTTTGCGCAGGAAATCACGGAATTCACACGGGCTCAGATCCTGGTACAGGCGGGCACGGCCATGCTGGCGCAGGCCAACGTGCAGCCGCAGGCGGTCCTGAAGCTACTCGGCTAAATTACCGGGTGACGAAGCGGGAGGCGCAACACGTTTGCGCCTCCTGTCACCTCGGGAAGGCAAAGCGAGGTGATGACGATGCAGGTGGATTCCATCGCCAGTAGCTACCAGGTGACTGTGTCTGCGGCGGACGGTGGGCGAACCCAGGAGGCTTTGCCCAAACCGCAGCAGGAAGCTGCGGAATTCGTGTCTGTTCACTTGCCGTCTTTGAAAGACGTACAGGGCGCCGAAACCGCGCAGAAAAGCGATCAGGCGCGAAAAGCGGAGGAGGTATTCAAGAAAGTCAACGAAAGGATCAACGAACTTGTACAGAGCTTTCAGCGCCACCTCCACTTCGAGATTCACGACAAGACCGGCATCATGTTCGTGCGGGTTACGGACGCGCGAGAGGGGAAAGTCCTTCGCGAACTGCCCATGAAGGAAGTGCTCGACACACTTGCTCGCATCCAGGAAGCGGTCGGTCTCTTCATGGATAACAAAGCGTGAAAGGATGCCACGCAACACTGCAACCGACGGAAGAAGGTCAAATCCACTGGTTTGGCAACCTCGCGGAAGATGAGGATTCATGGAGCGCAGGAGGCGCTCATCCAGCCAGCCATCAGTGTCACATCGAGGTTAGATCGTAGCGAGGGTGAGCGTCTATGCTGACGCAGGGATTGTCGTTCGGTGGTTTGGCCAGCGGGCTGGATACGCAGCAGATCATCGAGCAGCTTATGGCCATCGAGCACCGGCCCGTGGACATGCTGGCACAAAGGCAGAACCATTACGAGGATCTACTCGAAGCCTGGAGAGAGGTTAACTCCAAACTTCTATCGCTGAAATCGGTTGCGGATAGCCTGTCCGAACTTTCGGCCTTCCACCTTTACACGTCGTCTTCCGAAGACGAGGACATTGTAACAGTCAGTACCACAACCGACGCACAGCCGGGGTCGCACAGCATTCGGGTGTTGCAGCTTGCACAGCCTGAGAAACTGGCTTCGGCCGCTTTCAGCGATTCGTCCGAGGCTTTGGGGCTTTCGGGCGAGTTTCTGGTGAATGGCAAAGTGGTGAGTGTGGAGTCCACGTACAGCCTGCTGGACATCCGCGATGCCATCAACAACGCCGACGCCGGGGTTACTGCTTCTGTGCTTGCAGTGAACGACGACACTTACCAGCTCATCCTATCTGCCGACGACCCCGGTTCGGATGGCTTTGATCTTCTGGACGCCAGCGGCAGCGACGTGCTGCAGTCTCTCGGTTTCTCCGTGGGCACGGAGACGTGGAAAAACCAGATTGACGGCGGCGCGGCCACGGATTACTTCAGCAGCAGAACGTCTGCCATCAAAACGATTCTCGGTTTGACAAACGCCCCCAGTGGTACGATCAAGATCAACGGAGTGGACATTTCGATTGACCTCTCCACTGACAGCCTGAACGACATCAAAGACAAAATCGACGCCGCCGGCATCACAGGGGTTAGCACGAGCATCACGACAGACACGTCCTCCAGTACGACAAAGTACCGCCTGGAGATTACAGGGGTTACCAGTTTTACAGACAGCAACAACGTGCTTGAGACGCTGGGTGTACTGGAAGCCGATTTTTCGCAAGGCAAGTCCCAGGTGCTGACGGGTTCGGCCACCAATTACAAGTCCGACGGCGTAACGCCCATTGACGCGAGCACCAAGTGGAGCGAGATTTACGGCGCCAACGTTGCGAATGGAGACACAATCAGCATCAGTGGCACAGACCACAACGGTAACTCGGTATCGGGCACGTACACGATTTCTGACGTGAACGACACGGTGCAGGGCTTTCTGGACTACATCGAGAGTTTGTTCGGGGATGTCACGGCCAGCTTTGATTCTTCAGGTAAGCTCCAGATTACGGACAACCAGACCGGTCAAAGTCAGTTGTCCGTGACCCTCACAGAAAACAACGAGGGCGGCGGATCGCTGAACTTCGGAACCCTGAGCGTGTCGACGTACGGTTACGACATCCAGCTCGCCAGTGGGCAGGATGCCCGCTTTGAAATCGACGGAGTGTTGCTTACGCGTTCTACCAATGTCGTTTCCGACGCGATTGACGGCGTGACGTTCACACTGCACAAAGCCGACAGTTCGTCCACGGTGAACGTGTCGGTGACACGGGATCTGGACAGTGTCAAGCAGAAGATCCACGACTTCGCCCAGAAGTACAACGACATTGTGCAGTACATCAACCAGCAGTTCACGTACAACGAAGACACGCAGGAGTCCGGGACGCTATTTGCAGACGTTACGTTGAAAAGCATTCAGTCGAGCATCCGGCGGATCTTGGTGAACGAAGTGGAGGGCCTGCCTTCGTCGATGAACGCCCTTGCTCAGGTGGGCATCACCACGGATCGCAACGGGCTCATTCAGATCGACGATTCGGACCTGACAGATGCTCTGGAAGACAACTTCAACGCTGTGGTCCGGCTTTTCATCGGAGAGGGCACAGCGAGCGATTCGGACATTCAGGTTCTGGACTGGACCAAGAATACCAAACCAGGTACGTACGACGTCGTGATTACTCAGGCGGCTGAGCAAGCGTCCGTGACCGGCTCGACAGATCTGACGTCTGGTTTGAGTTCGGACACGACCCTCACGATCACGGACTACGCCACCGGCTGGCAGGCCACGGTGAACCTGTACGCTGGGGACACAATCGACACGATCGTGAGTCGGATCAACACAGAATTGTCCACGGAGTACAACCAGCAGTTGACAAGCTCCGAGGCGATGACGGCGGGGGGTAACCCAATTACAACGAGCACGCTGCTGACGGACATCGACACTGGCACGAATCCGGCTTTCACCGTGGGCGACACGATTCGAATCTCCGGCAAGGAACACGACAACGGCGACATCGAGGACACCTTCACCGTGGAAGCCGACAGTACTGTTCAGGATCTGCTACGGGCGATCCAGGATGCGTACGGAGGCGAAGTTGTGGCGTCTGTAGATTCGAGCGGGCACATTGTGATCGAGGATGTGACAACCGGTCGAAGCTACACGACGCTGGAGCTGACGCGTTACCACGACAACACAGAGTACCAGGATTTTGGTACCTTCAACACTACCGTAACGGGACGCTACTCGCTGGGTATCACAGCCTCTAACGAGAGTGGCCATCTCAAAATCACGCACACGGCGTGGGGATCCAGCAATGGGTTCACCATCAGCGAGTCCGGCTCAGAGCTTGGCATTACCGCTGGTACGTACCAGGGTGTGGACGTGGCGGGCACGATCAACGGCGAAGAAGCTACGGGCTCTGGCCGTGTGTTGACCGGGGACAGCGATCAGACGAATATCGCAGATCTGAGCATTTTGGTTACCCTCACGCCGGACCAGCTTAGCAGCCAAGGGCAGGACCAGGGTACTGTGACGATTACCAAAGGTGTGGCGGCGCAAATGGAGGATCATCTGGATTTCATCACGGATTCGCACACGGGCTACGCTTCGCAACGCGAAGAAGTGTTGCAGGACATCATCGACGACATCCAGGAGCGAATCGACATTTGGGAAGAGCGTCTGGCGTTGCGCCGCGTGCAACTTGAGCAGAGGTTCACAAACCTTGAGCGGATGTTGTCGACCATGAACTCATTGAGTTCCTACCTGGGTTCGCAAATTGCGAACCTGGGTGGGTAAGATGGATTGTGTGACCCACGACGCTTTGCGTTTGTTGTGAGGCGGATGACCACTGCGGAACGGAACCGACTAAACCGGGACGGAGGCGAGTAGATGGCGCCACTTTCGGGACTGAACGAGTACAAACAGGTCCAGATTGGTACAGCTGAGCAGGGCAAACTGATTTTGATGTTGTACGATGGTGCCATCGCATCCCTGAACAGGGCGGCAGAGGCCTTGCGTCAGGGAGACCACGTGGTAAAGGGGCAGTTCATTTTGAAGGCTCAGGACATTCTTCTCGAGTTGCTCGCTGGTTTGGACCTCGAGGCCGGGGAACTGGCGGTGAATCTGCAGTCACTTTATCTGTTCATGTACCGGCATCTGAACGAAGCGAACTTGAGGAAAAGTGAAAAGCACATTCAAGAAGTGCTGAGGATCTTGGGGGGGCTGCGTGAAGCGTGGGGCAAGGCGGTGGATCAAGTCTCCCGGGAGGGCACGTCAGTAGCAGAGGCACGTGCGGAGATGGCTGTGGTTGCCTGAGGGAGACAACAATGCTGAGACCGGAGGACATTGCGCTGGCTGACGCGTTGCGGCAGCGTCTGAGCGAGCAGCTGCGCACAATTGACCGTCTACGTTCCGTGAGCGAGCGACAACGCAAGTCTCTGCGGAACAGAGATTTTGTGAAACTGGCGGAACATGAACGAGAAAGGCAGCAGATCTTCGAACAGATTCGCAGGGGGGACAAAGAGCTTGACCAGCTTAAGAACGCCTGGACTCAGAAACGGGACCAGATGCCCGTTTCCGAGCAGGAGGCAATCGACAGCTTGATGGAACGTTTGCGGGACAGTCTCCGTAACATTGTTGCAATTGAGGGTGACAACATCAATATGGTCCGAGAATTGCGGGACGAAGTAGACAAAGAGCTTCGCAGGCTGATGGGGGGGCGCAAAGTGGCCGGCTACGGTTCAGCCAGGCTTGCGGAAGGCCGATTTTTGGACACGAAAGGTTAGTGTTGTAAACTGTTCGTGCAGTAGTGAAACACCTGAACCGAAGAGGGACGTCCTACGGAAAGGATGGATGACATGGAGATCCGTGGAATTGGACCTGGATTGGGTCCGCAAGAATATCAACGGCAGAATGCAGACAAAACTCAGCAACCGAACGAGGCGCCTCGTCAGGACGACGTTCAGATTTCTGAGGAGGCAAAACGGTTGTTCAAGGAGAAAGCTGCCGACTCAAGCGCTGTGTCCTCGCAGGAGCAGCGCATTGCTGATCTGGAGGAAAAGCTGACGCAAAAACTCGTCTCCGCTGGGGCTGTCGGCAGTCCGGAAGAGGCGCGGTCTTTGGCCTCACGCGTGGCGGCTAAAGCTTTTGAGGCTGGCAGCGAAACATCTGACAAACTTGAAGCGATTCGTCAGAAGATTGCCTCCGGCGCTTATGATCAGAAGGAAGTACTGAACAAAGTGGCTGATCGGTTGATGGAGGACATGGGTTTGTAAAGCGAGATTTGCCGGACCGTTCTGCCCATTTGCTCCGCACGCTTCGGCGGAGAAAACATGCTGTCCGGTCCTTGGCAAGCAATCTTGGCGCAGCAGTTTGTTTCTGGATTGGATGCGCCGTTCCAGGTTAACCTGGGACGGCGTTTTGTCATTCAGGAGTGCAGCGCCCGAGCGGGGTATTCGGCAAGTCGCTTGAGGATGTTGCGTACGGCCTATCTACGGATTCACCGACGTAAGCGGCTCCGGCTAAGTTGCGCGGCATGCTGCCATTTCACAGGTGTGCACCTGCGCGGACGCGTTTGTTCTTTCCGGCGGGGACTGAAGTCCCCGGCTACGTCAGCAGGTGGGGCCCGTGGTCGGGAGGCGACGGGGCGTGGCATGTTGGACTCACCGCAGGCGAAGCCGCCTTCAGGCGGCGATGTTTTTCTCGTAGCCCGGGGATTGGATCCCCGGGCGGGCATCGGCGAGCTCCACAGGCTGACTGTACGGGGAGCCCCTGGGCAAGGAGAGCTGTGTGTGTTCTGCGGGACGTGTCTTTTCCAGC
>CAZXXS010000065.1:0-23315 GCA_964644845.1 uncultured Cytophagia bacterium
GTCTCCACATCTCCTTTTCCTTGGGGACCACATCGTGGCCACTGCGCCAAAGGCTGGCCAGACTGGGGTTTTTGGGGCAAGCCCTTTCGCCGAGGACTGAAGTCCCCGGCTACCTCAGGTGGAAACCGGCTGAAGCCGGTTGGGTTTCGTAGAGCGAGCTGCTGCCATGAGCGCGGGGCGCTGTCTGGGCGCGCCACCCCTTGGTGTTGCCGCCAGACGTGGCGTTTTCTCGGAGGGAGCCGCCTTCAGGCGGCGACCTTTTTCTGTCGCAGCCCGGGGATTGGATCCCCGGGCGGAGAGGCATTGCCAAACTCCCATTTGGCCCCCGGGAAAGGCATCTCCAGATCCCCGTTCATCTCGATATCTGCTTTTCCTTGGCGACCACATCGTGGCCACTGCGCCAAAGGCTGGCCAGACTGGGGCTCTTGGGGCAAGAGGAGGTGCGGGTATTCTGCGTGGCGAGTCTTTTCCCGCAGCAGAATAAATTCTGCTCCTGTGCAGCCCACGTCCGCCTGCGCGGACGTGCCCTGAGCCGTCTTCAGGCGGCGACCTTTTTCTCTCGTAGCCCGGGGATTGATCCCCGGGGCGGAGTGTGTTTCCCAGTCCGCATTTATCTGCCACGTCCCCTCCAGCGATTACAAAACGGTGCGGCGGAAGGGCGTTTCCCGGTGTTGGTTCGTCTCCAAGTTCCCGCCACGGGTTGTGTAGCGCAGCGGAGTCAACCCGGCTCCTGTGCAGCCCGCGTCCGCCTGCGCTGCTGCGCTCGTAAAGGCCCTCTTCAGGCATCATCTGCCTTCCGGTAGCCCAAAGACTGAATCCTTGGGCGGAAGCGGAATCGGGTTTCTTTTCAGCTCCCTCCGCGTGTTTTTCAATTGCGTGGGCCATCAGGATTCGCTACATTCGCGCGTTGGCAGCGAAGTTACAACTGTGGCGCTGGCGTCACGAACTGTGCGGTAACCATCCGCACCCTGCAGCTACGGAGGTGAGTCATGGCGGAGACGAGGCGGACATTTCTGAAAAAGGTGGCTATCGGAGCCCCTGCGTTGGCCTTGAGTCCCTGGGCACGGCTAAGTGGAGGGGAGGATCCCCCCAACATCCTGTTCATCATGAGCGACGACCACGCCCAGAACGCGATCAGTGCGTACGGGAGTCGTTTGGTCAGAACGCCGAACATCGATCGCATCGCCAAGGAGGGTGTGCTCTTTGAAAACGCGTTTGTGACCAACTCACTTTGTGCTCCCAGCCGGGCGGTGATCTTGACCGGCAAGTACAGTCACGTAAACGGTCTGCGGGACAACATCGACAAATTTGACCCCAATCAGCCGACCTTCCCTCAGATCCTTCAACGCGCTGGTTACCAGACCGCCATGATTGGTAAATGGCATTTGAAGACCGCCCCGGTTGGATTCGACACCTGGAAGATCCTCCCCGGACAGGGCCAGTACTACAACCCCGTGTTCATCGATGCCAGCGGGAAACGGCAGTACGAAGGCTACGTTACGGACCTGATTACCGAATTTGCTCTGCAGACGCTGGAAAAACGGGACAAAAACCGACCTTTCCTGCTAATGGTGCAGCACAAAGCGCCGCACCGTAACTGGATGCCGCCGCCCAAGTACTTGTCTGCTTTTGACGGACACAAATTCCCGTTGCCGGATAACTTCTTCGATGACTACGCGGGAAGATGCCCCGCAGCCCACCGAGCGGACATGCGCGTGGAAGACTTGTGGCTTTCTTTTGACCTGAAGTTGACGAAAGAGTACTTCGACGTCGATGCCGGCACTGGTGGGAGTGCGAAATCCGACCCGGTGCCGATGTGGGAGGAAGCGCTCAAGAGGCTCACGCCGAAACAGCGTAGAGCCTGGGAGGCCCACTACCGTCCGATTGGCGAAGCTTTCCGCCGCGCCAAATTGAAAGGAAAAGATCTGACGCTGTGGAAGTACCAACGCTACCTCCAGGACTACCTGGCTTGTGTCCTGTCCGTGGACGACAGCGTTGGTCAGCTCCTCCGTTACCTTGACGACAACGGACTGGCGCAAAACACGATCGTCGTTTACACGTCGGATCAAGGCTTCTTCCTTGGTGAACACGGCTGGTTCGACAAACGATTCATGTACGAAGAGTCGATGGGCACCCCAATCCTGATTCGTTACCCGGCTCTCGCGCGAGGTGGGCAGGTCCGGAAAGACCTGGTGCTCAACCTCGATTTTGCACCGACTTTTCTTGATCTGGCGGGTGTGAAGGTACCGGCAGACATGCAAGGAATGTCGCTTCGTCCGTTGCTGCAGGGCAAGAGCAGCGATGGATGGCGCCGCAGCGTCTACTACCATTACTACGAGGGCTACCCTTACAGCTGGCACAAAGTGCAGCGCCATTTTGGCGTGCGTACAGATCGGTTCAAGCTGATCTACTTCTACGGCTGCGACTGTGACGACGGTGGCTGCTGGGAACTGTACGATCTCAAAACAGATCCACACGAAATGCACAACCTGTACGGCGACCCGGCCTACAGGGACACCATCGCCCTGCTGAAACGCGAGCTGGGACGGCTGCAAAGCGACTTGGGCGACCGGGAGGCCCTGCACAAGTGGTAGGTGGTGCCACCCAGCCGGATCCGCGCTGACCGGTTAGGCTTGGTGCTTTCGGCTACGCCTGGGGTGCGTGGCTCATTGGGGTACCGTTCGGAACGCGGCACAACACCGCGCTGTTGTGCCCCTCGCAGCGAACCTTGGGCTCGGTTAGTTTCGCTGTGTTGGGTAATGGGGCGTCCTCGTTCGCCCGGGCGCGGACGACTTTGCTCGAGTGAGACCTGGAGGGCGGGGGGCAGCGGCGAAGCTTGGTCGCCCCCGTCTTTGCGGGTAAGACGCGGGACTAAGTCCTGAGGACAAAAGAGATCGTCGAGCGCTGGTCGCTTTGTTAAAGGGGGCGTGCCGGGTTTGGGTGGAAGCCCTGCGAAGTCGTCAGTCGAAAGGGAAAGGTAGGCCGGAAACCGTCAAACCACTGCGCTGCTCATGACTCTTTTTCTCGAAGCAACCGCCATCGTGACTTTCGGCGCTTTGATTCAGGGCGCTGTCGGCTTTGGCGTGGCGCTTGTCAGCGTGCCTTTCCTTGTGGCGCTGGAACCGCGATTTGTGCCCGGCCCAATGATCGTGGCCGGCACATTTCTGACTGTTCTGATGGCTGTGAAAGAACGGCGACACATTGACGTTTTGGGATTGAAGTGGGCCGTGGTGGGTCGACTGCCAGGTATCGTGGCGGCTCTTCTGGTGCTTACGATTGTCTCCGGCGAATTGCTGCAACCCGTTACGGGAGCGCTGGTAGTGGTTGGTGTGTTTATGACGGCCGCCGGTGCGAAACTGGAGCCCACCGGTGTGAACCTTTTCCTCGCGGGTCTGCTCTCGGGATTTATGGGCACAACGTCGTCGATCGGCGGTCCTCCCCTCGCGTTGATTTACCAGAAGCGGCCAGGCCCGGAGCTTCGCGGCACGTTGTCCGGCTACTTCATCGTGGCCGGTGTCATGAGCCTCGTTGCCCTGATCGCTGCTGGACACTTCGGCTGGTGCGATGCTAAGTTGTCCGCTTTGCTCCTGCCGGGAATCACGCTGGGGTTTGGGCTTTCCCGTCTCGTGGTGTCGAGTCTGGACCGGCACAGAACGGCGTTACGGATTAGCGTACTGGCACTCGCCGGCCTGGCGGGCGCCGTGAATTTGCTGTGCCAAAAATGACGTACTGAACCGCAGCGGCTGCGACAGCAGGGGGCTCCCGATGCTGGCCAGTGCTTTCCTGCGCCGGTTTTGCGTCTGTTCGGTCCGCGTAGCCGAAAGTGCAAGGGGTGTGGGGAGCTGAGGAACCGCGCGGGGCCAACTGCCAGCGCGTCGGTTACGCCGTCCGACCTGGCGCTGATGTTCGTTCTCTTCGTGTCGCTCGGTGTTGCCCGGGTTGTAGAGTGCCACACGATTCAACACCGACCGTTGCCCCGTTGTCGGAAGTTCCACAAGGTTTGCAGAAGCCGGACACCAGGATCGTGGCCTCGCGTGGCGTGGCCTGGAAAAAGCGAAACAATCGGTCATGGAGCGTCGAATGGGCTGGACTGGCAGGTTTGCTGCCGTTCTCCTGGTGTGCTTGACCGCTGTGTCCCTTGTTTGCGGGGCTAGTGAGGCTGGACCTTTGCCCAGGAACATCGGTTTCCACAGCGCAGTACGCGACAGCACCGGGCAGCTTCTCCCTTGGACCCCCTGGTCCTGGGCTTTGCGCTACGAGATGAACTGGTTCCTCAGCAGGCCCGTAGACGACCGCGGATACCCGGTTCTGGTTACCGCTGCACGAACGGATGCCGAAGGGCAACCCATCGGGGAGGCGGTCTACCCGGCCAGGCAACTTGGTCTGGGCATTTTGTCGTACCTTCGTTACTACGAATACACGGGCAAAGCCGATCCCAAAGTGCTGAAGTGGGCACGACTGATGGGGGATTACCTGATTCGCGAAGCCCTTACGCCCAATTTCGGAGCGTATCCACGCTTCACGCGCTCCACCGGCTGCCGGGGCGATCTGCCATTGCGACGCAGCTGCGCCGGCGACGCTCGCTTTGGACGAAACGTCATTGAGCCGGACAAAGGCGGGATCGCTGGCTACGCGCTCGTCAAATTGTACGAAGCCACACGCGAGCCTCAGTACCTGAGCCAGGCGCTGCGCAATGCCGACGATCTGGTGCGAAACATGCGCCGCGGCGACGCCTCGCATTCACCCTGGCCATTCCGTGTTGACGCTTTGACGGGCAAGTCGTGGGGCGAACGGAGCGGCGACATGGTTTCCATTTTGCAGTTGTTCGACATCCTTCTCAAACACGGCTACAGTCGGTTCCGCGGGCCTCGCGACAGGTTGTGGGCGTGGATTCGTGATTTCCAAATCCCCTCTTTCAACAGCGCGGACTCCTGCCTTTGGGGTCCTTTTCTGGAAACATCGATTCGCCCCACGGACAGGGACGCCTGGGCTCCTCTGGCCACCGCGCGTTACCTGCTTGAACGGCGTGAAAAACTCGACCCAAACTGGCAAATCCTGGTCGAACGCTGCGTCCAGTTTGTACTCGGAAATTTCACCGTTAGTCGCCCGGGGCAGGTGATGCTTATCCGCCAGAGTGATTCGGATCCTCGGCCCTCGAGCAGCATTTGTGCTTCGCTCGGAAGCGTTGCTGCCATGCTGTACGCGGCAGGTGGAGGGCAAGCGTACCGCGAAATGGCCTACCGGTTGCTTACTTGGGTGAGCTACTTCATCGATGCCAGTGGTGAACCGGCGGCCGTTTGCGACACCGGGGCTGTTCACAGAGGAGGGTCGCAGGTGGATGCTCACCTGGACGTGGTACACCATTTTCTGGAGGCCATGGAAGCAGTGCCCGAGTGGAATGTGTACCGCTTTCGCAAAAGGAAGCTGGTTTTGCCGCCGGAACTCCGCCGGAGCCCAGCCAAGATTCTCTGTTCCCACAAAGCCGTGTACGACAAACGGGGTACCTTGCTCCCGTGGACGTCCTGGCGCGACGTGCTGGAGCGCGAAATGCGCCGTTACCTGGCCTGTCCTTTCGAAAAGGGCTACCCGCGCTTTGTGTTGTACACTTTCCTGGACGGTGACTTTCGGCTGTTTCGGGACTGGAAAACACTGATTCCGGCTACTCAGGATGGCATGGGGATCATCTCGTATCTGAAGTACTACCGGTTTACCGGCCGTCAAAACGCGGAGGTGCTTCGGTTCGCCCGGTTGATGGGGGACTACCTGGTGAGGGAAGCAGTGACCCCGGCCGACGGCAAGTATCCTCACTTCAATCGCTCAACAGGCTGGGCGGGCGTCGCACCTCAACCGCCGGACTGTGGCTGTCAGGGTGATTTGCCCTACGAGGTCGAACCGGACAAGGGCGGAATCGCTGGGCATGCGCTCTTGCTTCTCTTTGAGGAAACCGGCGATTCGTCCTACCTGCGGCAGGCCCTGTGGAATGCACGGGATCTGGCTGCCAACATGCGAGAGGGGAGTTCAAGGCGATCGCCCTGGCCTTTTCGCGTAGACTACCGAACAGGGGCTGGACGGGGGGAGATTTCCGGCAACATGAGTTTTATTTTACGACTGTTCGACGATTTGCTGGAACTCGGGTACGAAGAATTCCGCGGACCACGTGAAAAGCTCTGGCGCTGGATCGTGAGCGAGCAAATCCCCAGTGCCCAAGCTGACGGCCGGCTGTGGGTTCAGTTCTTCGAAGATCACCAGGAAGAGGACAATCGCACAGCCTGGGCACCGCTCAATCTTGCGCGCTACCTGATCGAGAAACGCGAATCTCTGGATCCGGACTGGCTTGGCCACGCCAGAACCCTGATTGATTTCGTGAACCGAAATTTCACCAGCGTGGTCGACGGGGTGCTTGTGTGTGGCGAGCAGGATCGCGACAAGAGTCCGTGGGGTGGCGTGCTGTCCACCTACGCAGCTGTGCTGGCCATGTTTGCGGCGGCTACAGGGTCGGACGAGTTCAAAGGCATCGCTTACCGGGCCATGACCTACGCCTTGTACGCTGTGTTCGATGACGGCCGGGTGAGCGAAATGACCAAGCATCTGCAGTACGGTGTGTGGCAAGAGGACTGCCACACAGACGTTGTCCACAGCGTTGTGGATGCGCTTGTGGCGTTTCCGGAATGGGGAAACTGAGGGAAAAGGTAGCCGGCCGGGACAAACGACCTGGAGAGGCATGGAAGGAATGGGTGCGCAGGCGATGTGCCGGCAACAAACGGTTCGAGCAAGGGACACAGTGGTCCCTACGAACCCGGTTTCGCGTACCCCGGGGAACGCAGCGGTTGCTTTTGTCGGCTGCGCGTTTCGAAGCTGAAGGCAGTGCCGTTGACTCGCAGCTGGGCCACTCTGGCACCGGGGTAACCCGGTCGGCCGGGAAGTGCGCCTGCCTGGAGGAGCTCAGAGGTGGTCGCTGTTTACGAACTGGTTTGCGAGAGAGAGAGACGGCGCGACGATCTGTCCTGGGGCTTTGGCGTGCAGTCGTTGAACGCTTGCGGGCCCGGATCGCTGAGGAAAACGCTCTTTGGTCGTCTGGGTCGAGAGGAGAGGAACGATGGTGAGATTCCGAGCGTTGCTGGTGGCGGGGGTGTTGGCTGGGTTGGCGCTGGGAGCCCAAGCGAAGTCACGTGCACAATTTCTGAAGCCACCCCGCCACGGCGGTGTGTACGTGGTGGCCCATCGAGGCGCACACTTAGACGTACCCGAAAACACCCTGCCGGCCTACCGGAGAGCCATTGAACTCGGAGTGGATTTCGTCGAGGTGGATGTGCGGGTCACGAAGGATGGCCATTTCGTGAGCAGGCACAACGACGATTTGGGCAAGTACGTACTCGGTCCGAACCCCGGTAGGATCTCCGAATTGACCCTGGCGGAAGTGAGGGCTGTGGATGTGGGGGCACGCGTGGGACCGCGCTGGAAAGGCACCCGCGTTCCAACCTTCGAGGAAATTCTGGACCTGTGCAAGGGGAAAGTAGGCATTTACCTTGATTTGAAAAATGCACCGGTTGAGCCGTTGGTGCAGCTGATCCGGCAGCGCGGCATGGAGCGCGATGTGTTGTGGTACGCGTACAGCGACAGCGATTTGTTCGCAGTGCAGCGTCTGTGTCCCAAATGCGTGATCATGCCCGACCCTGGACCCGTAACCAACCTGCCCGTTGTGTTGAGGAAGTTCCACCCGGTTGTTGTGGCGTCGGTGTGGAAGCACTGTTCAAAAAGTTTCGTCGAGATGTGCCACCGGGCGGGAGCAATGGTAATCGTGGACGACCACGGACCTGAGACCTGGCGTGACCTGCTGAACTGGGGAGTGGACGGCATTCAGACGGATCACCCAGGGGAACTAATCGAACTCCTCGAAAAACGGGAACGAGCAAGCAAAAAGGCCGCTGCTGGGTCCGGACAGTAGCAGGAGAGGGGAGGCGCAATCCAACGGTCACTTTCCCCCATTTGTTCTCGCCGAAGCGGGTGAAACACGTGTGCCCGGCGGGACCAGCCCAGCCCAACGGGGGAGCGTGTACGCAATGAACCGATCGTAAACCGACCGGCGTCCGGAGCGCGGGTGGAACAAATCCCCCCTGTACGAGCCGCGCCCGCTCGAAACCGGGCCTGTAGCTCAACCCCCTGCTTTGACGCGCTGAATGGTGTAGACCGCTCCCAGCGAGGTCACTCTTGCCGCGCCCGCTGCACCGTTGTTCACCGCACCAGAACCACTTTTTGCGTGGCTACCTGGCCGCTTGCCTCGAGTCGAACGATGTAGAGGCCGCTTGGCAGAGGCTGGCCGTTGTCGTCGGTGCCGTCCCAGCGGAGACGTGGACTGCGCAGGGCTCGCCAGCGTTTCACGGCGCGGCCGCGGACGTCGAAAATGACGAGCTGCCGCCGTACCCCGCTTACGGCCGTGGCGCACAGAAGGACGCTTCCGCGAGAAGGATTTGGGTACACGTGCAGCCGGAACGCCTCCGGACCGTGTCCCCGTGGCGCTGCCCGCACAGCAGTGGGCTGCCTGAGCAGTGTGAGGGTGCCTTCGAGTACCCGGCGGCGTTTCTGCAGCTGAGCCACCGGGTCGTGACTGCTGACTTGCTCAAGACCGAATGTAAGGTAGGCTACCTTGTGGTGAGCGCTGGTGTAGATCCCCGCTGGCCCGTAAGCGTAGCTTACCAGCACACGGGCATCCGGTCCCGGTTCGACGGCCCGAAAGACAACGCTGTCGCCCGCAGAAATCGTCAGGTAGGGCGAGGGGTAGAATGTCTGATCTCTTACGAACAGGGTGAGAAACGGGAGGCTCCGGGCCTCGTCACTCGGCCGGGCGTGAAGAATGTCCCTGAAAAACGCGCTGTCTGGTGAGGCCCCGTCGAGCAGGGCATCTTCCACCCGAGGACCAAACAAAACCAGCGTGCCTCCAGCATTCACGTAGCTGGCAAGCGCGCGCCGATCCTCCTGCATGAGCGGGGAAGGGTTTTGACCTGTGAGCCAGACCACCGTCCCGTATTTGCCGAGGTAAGAGTCCGGTGCACCGAACGTATCCCTGTGCCACACCTGGTAAGCTGCCAGCGTTTCCAGGACACTGTCCTGATACGCCTGTTCCAGGTCTTGCCCGCCGTCGTCGTCAACCAGCAGTATTTCCGACGGATTAATGTGCAACCGTACACACTCGCGGCGAACGCGGTCGCCCTCCTGGAAGGTGACCTCACACTGAAGCGTTCCTCCAGTCTCCACATCCGGCTGCTCACGTAGCCGAATGGCCGGCTTGTGTGCTCCAGTCGTGTCGTGATTTGCCAGTAAAGCGAACACGGCCGTCGGGTTTTCAACCAGAACGCGCTTGTCCGGGCAGGCAAAGGTGACCCGGAGGGTGTCGATCATTGGTCCCCAGTTGGCAACCTTTACGTGAAGGTCAACAACTTCCCCTGGGTCGAGGAGGTTGTCGCCGTCGCCCTGCCGCTCGCGAAGTGTGATGCCCAGAACTTTCACGAGAGGGGGAGCCGCGTTCGCCACGTAGGCGAGGTTGGCCAGTGCTGCCGCGGTCGAGGGAGAAGGGAGATTCTGTGGCTCCGCAGCGTTTTTCCGAAGTACACCTGCTTCCACAGCGTAGGCGAGGGGGTCGAAAAAGCCGAGCAGTGGCCAGTTGCGTGTGTAGATCTCGTAGCGGGTGTCGCCTTCACCACTGAAGTGACTGAACAGGTGCGCATTCCAAATGTCCGGCGGATTGGCCCACAGGCGCCGCGTCAGGGTGTGCGCAAATCGCTGCATGTCGCGTTCGTCGAAATGAATGCCGGCCCAGTAGCAGTCGTAGGCGAAACGCAGCTCGATGGCCGCGTGCGAGATGTCGTTACCGCCAGTGTGTCCGGCGTAACTCCAGATGTAGGCGTCCAGAACAGGATCGTAGTGCAACACACTGCGAAAAGCGTCCGCCACGTCGTCCACCACTTGTCTGTACCAAGGTACAAGATCCGGGTCGGTCG
Organism: uncultured Cytophagia bacterium; assembly: GCA_964644845.1. GTDB lineage: Bacteria > Zhuqueibacterota > Zhuqueibacteria > Oleimicrobiales > Geothermoviventaceae > Geothermovivens. Next base: position 9,996 of record CAZXXS010000065.1, read on the forward strand.
GCTGGTAGAACCGCATTCCGGAGATTTGCCAGAGCTGCAGTAAGAAATCACCAAAAGCCGTGAAGTGATTCGTTGGGAAAGTCAGAAGATTCTGGCCCCCAATCCAGTGGCTGTAGGTGGCGTTCATGTCGATGTCTCCCGGTAACTCCGCGCGGGGAGTGTACCAGGTGGAATGCCACTTGGCCGCAACATTCCGTTCCAGAAAGTGCAGCACCGAATCCGCTCGTTCCCCGAACCAGGTGTAGAGCTGGTCGTCGTTGTAAACGGTTTTGACAAAACGTGCCAGCTCCGAGCAGACGTGCCCGTCGTGCACGAGCCACTCCTCGTAGTGTTCGCTGTAGTGGCTTGTTCCCCAACCGCGGTAACCATCCCGGTAGACGGGATCGGCTGTGGAGTCGCTGGGTACGTCGCGCGCGTTGCGCATCAGGCTGTAGGCGTGCTCCACGATTCTGTGAAGCCAGATGGTGTCGGCGTCCACGTGGAACATCCAGAGGTAGGTTTGTAGCACGTAGGTCTCGCCCCAGGCCAGCTGTGCGCTGTCGTCGGAACGAAAGTAGGCTTCGTCGGCGGAGGTACTGCACCAGTCCACCACAGCCTGATGCCAGTCGGGGTACTCCCATTGGGCGCGTGCTGTGCCGGCCAACAGCAACACCCAGGTCAGCATTTGCAGTGTTTTCGAGATTCTTGCACTGAGGCTCATGGTATCCCCTTCGTTGGCTTGCTGATGGTTGCCTCCCGGAACTTGGGGCTCAATCCCTCGCGACGTCGAATGAACCCCTCGTCCGTGCAATCGGACCCTGTTGCACTCGGGCCGGATTCAGGGCTCAAACGAGGCGGGAAAGTCGCCAACACGAGTAGCAGCAGCGTGCGTCAAGTTTCCTTTGGCCGCCCGCGAAAGCAGACGACACGACGCAGCGGCGAAAAGCGATTCTGCCGGGATTGAACCACCTCCAAAGTCGAACCGATGTTAACTGACCTTCACCCGAATCGCCGGGGAAGTGCGTCGCCGCGTCGCGTCTACTGGGCGCCAGGTCCTAAGTCCATTGTGTGCCCTGCAAAAGCACGCCGTGCCCACGTGGCCTGCACCGGGTGCTGCCTCCAAGTGGCGAAGGCGAGTAATCCCTTGGTACCGAGGCCTTGTGCGCGAGCTGCGCTGTTGCTGGATTGGTTCAACCAATCTCCCGTCACGTAGCTGGGAGTTCGAACCCGGGTGAGAACTGTGGTGCGAAACGCTCACCGTGCTTCCCCGGACAGGACCAGACGCCAGTGTGTTCCCATCAACGACGGCTTCTCGCCAGGTTTGTGTACCTCGTAGTACACCGTCCAGATCGTGCCGTCTGGCAGCTGAACGGAGCTTGGGTAGCCCATGTCGCCACCGCCTTTCTCCAGGATAGCTTCAGACAGCGGCATTTCCCCGTCCACATCCCAGGTGACGCCGCCGTTCCGACTGACGCAAGCGCGTTCTCCGTACGGTTCTTTGCGGCGTCCGTAGCTAACCAGCAACCACCCATTCTGCAGGTTGAGCAGATGTGGGGGGTAGCCCCAGATCGGCGTGGCGTGGGCGACGGTCCAGGTTTTCCCGCCGTCGGTGCTTTCGGCTTGGCGCAGGTGGCAGTCCTCACGGCGCTTGGGCTGGTAGCGGAACATGGCCACAAGCTTTCCGGAGGGGAGCTCAGCCACGTGAGGCTCCCAGTAGTAGTCGATCGTGTCTTCCGGTGCGGGCTTGATGGTGGCGAGCAGGCGCCAGGTACGGCCATCGTCCTGAGACACGTCGACACCGATGACTTTTTGTGAATCGGCTTCGCCGATGCCGACGTAAAGCAGACGACCGTCGCGAAGTTGGATCGGTCCGTGTGGCGCCGAGACGTGCACCCGGATCGGCGGTCCCCAGGTCGCCCCGCCGTCTTCGGAACGGCGAATCCAGCTGCCTAACCAAGTGCGTTGTGTCTCCGGGCCGATCTTGGAAAAATGCCGTCTCCAGGACGGATGGTTGGCAAGGCCGGCCGAATCAGCAAAAGCCAGGGATGTGAACCAGCTGAGAATCAGTGTGCCGCGCTGCGTCTCGATGATCCCCGCATCTCGATCGTCGAGCGGAGTGTTGTTTACCGTGATAGGTTGCGACCAGGTGAGTCCATCGTCGTCGCTCCAGACCAGCTGGGTGACTCCCCAGGGGCAAACGTGTTCGTCCCGTTCACCCGAAAAGGCGATCACCAATCGACCCGAGCGGAGTCGAGCAATTGTGGGCCAACCGATGTACCGACCGGGTTCCTTGCAAATGAGCTTGCGCTCAAGAATTTCCGCCCGGTAGGGCGGATCCTGGGCGACCGTGTGCAACGGAAACGCAACCGAGAGGAGCCCCGCCACCAGGACGGACGCTGCGAGTGGGGGGTAATTCTTCAAGACCGTCATGCGGTTCTCCGTTGACTTCTGTGATTTTCGACGATCCGTTGTCGCAAGAACCAAATGAGGCCGAACGGCCCCGTTCACGCTGGCATTCTGGGAGCCGCCCGTTCTTCCACCGCTACCGCGTCAGTGCGTCCAGGAGCTCCGCCAGCCGTCGGCGCGTGTTCCGTACCGTGTGCCAGCGCTGGTCTTCGATCTGGCGTTGAAACGCCATCCCTTTGGCCGTGGGCTGAGTGCCGTAGGCGTCCAGTCCACAGAACTGGGCCACATCGAAAACGTTGGCGGTCAGGAAGCGTTCTGCCGCTTGTACAAATCTGGCCTTTTCGGGCGCATTCTTAGCTTGTTGCACGGCCTGGCGTAAACGCCAAAGCATGCTGTAGTCCTCGACCCCGTCACGTACGGCTTCCCAGCGCTTGCTGGTGACCACGCCGTCCCCTTGGTAGATCAGGAGGTAATCCGACCCGCCTTCGGGAACGAACCAGGGATCAAAGCGCGACGTGCAGTACGACCAGAAACCGATGCCGGTTAACCCGCGGTACCACACGAGCCACGCTTGCCCGCGGTAGTAGCCAAGCGGAGACTGATGTTTGGCGTTGCCGTCGCATTCGTACGTCCAAACGGCCTTGCCCGTGGACTTGATGAAATGGAGCTTGTCCAGGCCATCCTTGAGCAGGTAGGCGCTCCGGTTGGGGCACCAGATGTCCACGTTGGGAGCCATGCGTTGCAGATCCGCCAGCGTGGCACCGCGCACCGGATCCACGTAGATTTGGATCTTTGGGTCCACCTCTCGAATGGGTCTCGCGTAGTTGAGAAACGCGTCCACCGAACCCTCTCGCAGCCCGGGCTCGTCGATGGGGTAAAATGCGAAATCGGCGTAATTCAAGCCCATCTCTTTCAGATGCTGTACCCAGCGCCTGATCCAGGCTTTGTAGGCCTTGCGCCAGGTTGGTGTAAAGTGTTCAGCCGGGCCTTTCAACTTGTGCTGGTAGTTGAAGAACAAAATGATACCGTGAGGGGCGTGTTTGCGAACGTAGCCGTCGTGCTCTGTGAAATTCAGATGCCCGACCAGGTCTCCGTTTGCATCAAATTGCGCGTCAGGGGCGAAGTCCGCCGTAGCTACAAACACGTTTGTTCCGTGTTCAATTTGGTCCTGCAGAGCCGCCTCCGGGAAGTCCTTCAGGACCGAGGTGTGCACGTAGCCCCACTGACACAGGCGCAGTGGCTGTTGTCGAGGCAGACTGTGCGGCCACACCCGAACGGTCAGTGTGGCCCAGGCTTCGGCGGGTTTCACTGCGACGCTGCGGAGTCGGATGCGCGTGCGCCACAAACCCGGTTTCAGCGCTGCCGTACTTACGTTCAGCCAGAGCTGGCGCACATTCCAGGCCGGGATGAAGATGGCGTTGGCCTGGTTGACCCGTGGTAGGGCGTCGGTGGACATGTCGAGCGATTGGGTGGGTACGTCCACGGCTTCGAGAAGGGTGAGGACCTCGCGCCAAGAAACCCGAGCGGAGTCCGCTTCGCGCAGCAGGTCCTGCGGTTCAATTCGTACCCAGGCGGCGGTGCTGGCGTAGTTGGCGAGGTTCAGGGCCGCCGATTCGACTTCGCCGAAAAAGGCTTCCACCTGGACTTCTGGGGGCGCTGTGCGACCTTCTGCGATTTCCTCTGCTCCGCCGAAAGGAGCCCACGGGTTAGCACGGTAAGCAACCAGAGCGCTCCTGTGCTTTGCAGCCTCTGAGGCAAGGGCCTCGAGCCGCCGCGCCTGGGCGAAGAGAGCTGAAAGCGCTTCGCGGAGTGCGCCGCGGTCCAAAGGAGACATGGTGCTGGCGGTTTGGGCCTTTTCGCGAAGCTCGGCAAGCTTGGCTTCCAGAAGGGCGAGTTCCTGACGGGGCAAGGTGGCATCCGGGATCTGCTCCAACCAGGTTTGTGTTTGTGCCAAAAGGCTGGCCACGTCCGTCACGTCTTTGGCGAAGGGCACCAGATGGAACCGGCGTTCACGCCGGGCCAGGAGACGTTTCCCGCGCCGCAGGGAAGCCCGAAAACTCAGGTCCTCCGCTGCGTCGCCCACAATCGTGTAACCAAGCTCACCGGCAAATGTCGAATCAGAAGAAGTGACCCGACGGACGAGGGGAGATTGTCCTTCGCGTTGGATTTCCAGTTCCAACGTCAGGTTCGCGCGCTCCGGATTCTGGACGGTGACGGCAAACGTGTTGGATCCCGCGTGCAGCAGACCGTAGTCAACCTGCGCAATGCGCGGGCGACGTGAGGCTTTTTGACCGAGCAAGGATCCTGTGCGCGCCGAGTTAACGCGGTACTCAGACCACAAAACCAGGGGACGGGCCAGATTCGTTCGAGGTCGCCACTTGAGCGCGACCACACCGGCCATGTTGGGTACGACAACGGTCAGATTTCCGTCCGCGCGAAAGTCCACCACAGTCGGGGTAGCGTTACTCGAGCCCTTCAGGGCAAAGCGCTCTTTCAAATTTCCGTCCGCATCGAAAACGTGCAGTGCCGAGCTGTACCCGGCCACCAGCACCTCCAGTTGACCGTCCCGGTCTACGTCCGCAACCGAAGGGGACCGGCGTACCCGCTGCTCCACGCTGGCTGTCCACTTTGGCTTGCCAGCTTCGTCGAGACAGGACAGCTGGCCCTGTAAATCGACGACCAGAATTTCCGGCTTCCCATCCTGATCCAGGTCGGCTACCGTGACGGCGTCGTGTACGGTCTTCGGCGTGGAGTAGTGCCACAGCTGTCGGCCTTTGCTGTTGTAGCAGGACAGGCCTTTCGCTTCGCCGACCAGAATCTCGGCCCTGTGGTCGCCGTTCAAATCGCAGAGCAAGGGACTTGAGCCGACCGGGGTGCCCTCCGCCAGCGAGCGCACGGTCTTTCCGTCGCTCGAAATCCGGACCAACGTTGAGTGGGCCGTGCCGACGAGAATCTCTGGCTGGCCGTCGCCATCCAGATCCCCGACGGCCGGAGCGGTGCTGAGCCCGCTTTCAAGTTGAACCGCCCAAACTGCGCGGCCGCGCTCGTCTAAGCACACCAATCGCCCAGATTTGTCACCGGCGATGAGCTCCTGTTTGCCGTCGTCGTCCAGATCCGCAGCGGCCACAGCCGTGGTACCCCACACGATTCCTCGTGGCAACGCGTAGGTCCACAGTAGTCGCCCTGTTTTGCCGTCCAGGCACTGCACAGAGCCTGTGTTCGTGAGCACGACCACGTGGTTGCGGTCGTCCGAGAAACGCACAACGGTGGCAGGAGTACTGATGGCCTGACCCAGTTTTGCCGTCCATTTTTCGCGACCATTGGCGTCCAGCGCAACAACCTCGCCGGCGGTGGTGCAAAGCACCAGATCCAGCACACCGTCTCCGTCCAGGTCTGCCACCCCCGGGGATGCGTCGACGTACCCTGCCGTGGGATGGTACTCCCAGAGCAACTCAGCAGCGTGCGCAGGCAGGCTGAGCAGAAGGAGACTTACCCCGACAACGAGCGGGTGAAGCAACCGTTGCAGTGCTTCTTGCATTCCCTTTGTAACGTCAAGACCACAGCGCATTGGAACCCTCCCTGCCGTTTCTTCCAGAAAGTCACTGCTCCGAAACGCTCCCGTGCCTGTGGACACGGACGTGCTTGGGATACTTTAGCCCGGGCACGGGGTTCGAAAGCTCAAGGGATGTCGAACGATTTTCCCCTACAGGGCCTACAGGCTGTGCATGCGCTGGCCCCGTTGAGGCTCCGTCGGTTCCCCGCGACATCCGCTCTTCCTCAGCAAGCTTCCGGTCATTTAGCCCGTTTTCAGCCCGCCTGGAGTTTCGCCCGACCCCGCCGCGTCTTGCGGTTTCGCTGTTTCACTCCGATCGCCCCAAAGGTTTGTTCTGGGCGCGTGCAAAGCGTCTGCAGCGACGACCACGTGTCGGAGGGCTACTTCAAAAGGTCCGCGCCGTACCCGGTGTGAAAAAGGGCGGATGCGGGCACTTGTGTTTTTTCGAAACCCTGTCTCTTCCAGAAAAGCGCCAGATCTCTGCCGCCGCCTGCCTGAAAGTACTCAATCCGCAAGCTGTGCAGTCCCTTGTTCAGGTTTACCGTGGCGCTGTCTTCCCGGCTGCCGTGCAACCCGTCGTTGTTGATCAGATGCACGCCGTCAAGGTACAGTCGGCTACCGTCGTTGGAGCGGAGGAAAAAGGTTACTTCCCCCGAATCGGGAACTTGCACGTAGCCGACAAAAACGAGGCCGAACTGTTCGACGCCTTGACTTTCGGAAGGGAATTCCACGCTGTCGCACACGCCGATGCGGGTGGGCTTCAGACGTTTAAGGCTTTCGGCGTAGCGGAGTCTGGCTTTGTAGAACGCGTAGAGAAGGCGAGGCTGCAAACGGCCCTTTGGCTTGAGAGCCGGCATCGGCTTAAGGCTGATGAACGTTTTCTCCACGATGTAGCTCGGTGTCCTGCCCGGAACGAAGCACCGGGCGCGCACTCTGGTCGTTTTGTGAAGCCGAAACGGTCCCCAGTACTCCGGGCTGCTTCGGGTGGGTTCGGAACCGTCCAGGGTGTAGGTAATCCTCCCTTCGGGGTGGTTGGAGAGGAGTTGTACGGGCTCGGACACCTCGTCGAAGTAAGGGTTCGTTACCGCAAAGGCGAGTGTCGGTGCAGCCAACTGGCCGGTGAGAATGTCTTCTCCCCAGTGGGCTCCGTCCAGCCAGATGCCATCCCAGGCTGGCTGCGGTACCTCCTCAGGTAACGGCTCGCGGTAGTCGCGCAGTTTTTGCAGGTGCGCCAGAATTCGCTCAATCGCTTGCTCCGGTTCAGGCATGACCCTGGGCACTGCCCAGCCGAAGTCGGCAGCCATCAGAAAGTTGGGGAACCACTGATCGACCACATTCGTGGCCCACTGTACAGCCAGCAGGCCCAGAAAGTTGGGGTGCCCTTTGCCGAGAACGGCCCACGAGTACAGGTTCCTGAGGGCTGCCGGGTAAGGGTCCTTAGAAAACGGCCTGTGGTGGGTTCCCGAGCCGCCCGCCATCAGGGCTTTCTCGGTACAGTTAGGTTGGAGCAATTCTGCAAGCCCCTGGTTGAGAGCTCGGGGCATCTGTGCCGTTACACTGTCGTTGTAGACCCAGAGACACCGCACAACCCGATCCCGGTACTTGGCCGGTGTAGGCGGCGCGTCACTCCAGACGATCATGGTCAGGTGCTTGGAGAACTTTTGCCCGATTCGATCGACCAGGGGGAGGAGACGTCTGAGGTGTTCCGCCTGCTTCTCTCTCGGGAGGCGAACTTCGTCCAGACCAAGGTGGACCACCGGGAAGCGAAGCAGTGGAAACAACTCCTCGTACATGGACTGCAGAATCTGGTAGGTGCGCAAATCGCCGACGCGGAAATTTGCTTTCCGAACGTGAACAAAACCCGGCCAGTACTCCTGGGGAATGCCTCCCTCGATGACGTCCGGGTAGAACAGGCGCTTGGCTGCAGCGTGTCCAAGCGACTCGATTTCGAAGAAAACGCGTACACCAAAACGCTCGCCGTAGGTAATCAAGTCCCGTAGGTCGCTGATGGACAACGAGTAGGGATTTCTACGACCAATGGGCAACATGTCGTAGCGAAAAGCGTTCAGCTCGTCATCCCCCTCCCGGAGCATCAGGAAATTGAGCTTAAACATGGCGGCGATGCGGATGGTCCGCTGAATCTGCGCCGGAGTGTAAGGGGCGCGTCCTGTGTCCAGCATGTAGCCGCGCCAGGGGTAGTCTGGCCAGTCCAGGAGGTGAAGGGCTGGAAACGTGATTCGCTCGTCATTTTCGCGGCGAACAAGGTGGACAAGTGTAACCAGACCCCAAAAGAGGCCCCGTGATGTGTTCGCTGTAACGCGGATGGCCCAGGGAGTGATGGACAGCTCGTAGGCCTCGGGACCCAGCTCCGCCAATCTTGTGGAAATCGGCGGCAGGTCGTTGACGAGCTCCGGGTTGGCGGCCAGTAGGATCTGGCAGGGGGCCAGATTGTCGGATACGGCAAGGTCCGGCAACTCAAGCCCAAGCTCCAGAGCGGCCAGCTCACGAAAGTTGCGGTAGGCCGTCGCAGTGGAGTCGTCGGACACGCTTGCAAAGGCGCGCACCCGGGGACCCAGCACGAAAGCCCCGGTTTGCATTTGCAAATCCCGGGGCGAGGGTAAAATGTCGGGCGTTGGAACAGGGGTGTTCCGGGCGGTAGCGAACTGAGGGATGAGCAGCAAAAGGAGTAGGGATTTTAAGAACCGGTTCACTACAGCCTCCTGCACATTCTCACTGCTGCTTTCTCCGGGGATGGATCATAAGCATGTCTCTGAGGAACGACGCTACCTCAGACGGAACAAATCCGTTGTTGCACCAGCTGACCAGAGCCACCGTTGCCTGCTGAAAAAATACACGGGCGACCCGGGGGTCCTTTGAACTCTGGGGACGTCGGCGGAATTTCTCCTCGGCGCACAACAATCGAGGATTTCGCCCGCAGTAGCCTTTTGCCGATCGGCTTCCACTGGCAGAGCTACCTGCCTTGCCCAGCGTAGCGGTGCCTGCCTGTTTTTGACGGCTGATTCCGTTCCGCGAGGTCGTCTCCTGGGCGAAACCAGTTGGACTCGTGAGCGCAAAAGCAGCCAGATGTTGCGAATCTCCGGACGGTTCCGGTCAACGCGTTGGCGCAGCATCTGACCACGCCCTGGAGCACCGCAGGGCCTCCGGTCGGACAACCGATTGCCCACCCGCGTGAGACGTGAGCGAACGGAGAGGCCAGGGTGCCCGTGGCACCATTTTTCCCGGAAGCCGTGAAGAATCGGCCTCCGGGATTCTGTGCAGGACCTCTTCAGGGCCCAATGGTGCTTTGGCGGTGATCGGCGAGCTGCAAAGTGCCAGCTCGGAAGGCGCTTCGTGTCGGAACTACGACCTGCGAACCGGACCCGTTCTGCCGCGCCGAAATGCTGATGTCGAACCCGTTCACTTCGGCGGTACGTTCGCACGTGAGCCAAAGGCTCGAGTCTCGAACGCTTTGTTCACATCGGTACCCCGGTCGAAGCCGGGGTGCTCTACTCCAAACGCACCGATTGTCGGAGCGAAAACCTTTGTCGAAGCCGAATGTCTCTGGAGTTGGCGCCGATTAAGACATCGAAGTCTCCCGCTTCGGCAATCCAGCACTGTTGCGTGGGATCGTAAAAAGCCAAATCCGGGGCTGTAATCGGCAAATGAACGGTTTTCGTTTGGCCAGGATCGAGGTGAACGCGTTTGAAGCCTCTTAGAGCCTTCACCTCCCGGGGCAAACTGGCCTGAACATCGTGAATGTAGAGTTGCGCCACTTCGTCCCCCGCTCGTGGACCGGTGTTGCGGATCTCGAATGCAACCCACAGCGTGTCTCCCGGGGACAAAGCCGACGGCGAGAGGTTCAGGTTTCGGTAGGCGAACGTTGTGTACGAGAGTCCGTAGCCGAACGGAAACAGTGGTTCGATTCCCCTGGCGTCGTAGTGTCTGTAGCCCACGTAGATCCCTTCGCCGTAAACAAGCGCGTCGTTGTCGCTTGGGTAGTAGGGTGCCGTCGGATTGTCTTCGTAACGCCGAGGGAAAGTGTCGGGGAGCTTGCCAGAGGGGTTGACGTCGCCGAACAGGATGTCGGCCAGCACGTGGCCTTCCTCCTGTCCTGGGTAGAATGCTTCGATCACAGCCGGGACCTGTTCAATCCACGGTGTCATGGTGACCGGGCTTCCGTTTGTAAGAATCACCACCGTGTTTGGGTTCACCCGCGCAACTTCGCGAATCAGACGGGCCTGTCCACCCGGTAGATCCATCGAGTCGCGATCCCAGCCTTCTGCCTCGTGCTCTTTGGTGAGCCCCACGCAGACGAGCGCCACATCGGCTTGTTTGGCCAGCTCCACGACCTTGGGGTCAATCGGTTCCTCGCGTACGGGTTCCATCTCGAGGCGCACTGTGGCCGTGTTGCCGAGTTCGTAGAACAACACCTCAAGGTCCAGCGTGTCGCCGGCTGTCAGTTCAAGTTCGGCGCTCTTGAGGAGTCCGTGGTGATTGCCCCAGTTGTTGACGAACAGTTTGCCATTCACGTAGAGCTTGCTGCCGTCGTTGCTGTACACACCAAGGCGGTAACGGCCTGACCCAGGGGCGATGAGCTTGCCTTGCCAGCGGACCGAAAAGCGGTCGGGCGGTACACCCGCAACCGGTGCTCCCTTGCCCCAGTCAAAATTGATCGCCGAGTCGACCCGCGTGACCACGGGTTCGCCACGCAGAAACATGCCGTTGTAGTACTGCGCAAGGACGCCCGGACGTCCGTCCGGTGTACGCAGAAGCTTGCCCGGCACAGCCGGCAGCTCGTACCGGAAATCGATTCCCTTGGCGTACAGAATGTGCGCTTTCCTTTGAAACCGCTCGCGAAGCGCTTGCAGAAGTGACACCGAGTAGGTGGGTGTGGTTTCGGAACTGCCACCCCCACCAAGGCTGGCTGCGGCTGCCTTGGGACCGAGAAGGGCGATGGTGTGCATTCGGTCCGCCTTGAGCGGCAACAAACGATGACGGTTCTTCAGCAAGACAACCGATTCTTCCGCCACCTTTCTGGAGAGGGCTCGGTGTTCCGGAGTGTCCACGGTTCCTTCCCGGGGTGATCCGTCGAAAAGCCCGAGGGTGAACATGACTCTCAAGATCCGGCGGGCCTTCTCTTCAACGATCTTTTCGCTGACCGTACCCATCTGCACGGCTACCAGCAGAGAGTCGCCGAAGTAGACGGGCGGAGAGGGCATTTCCATGTCGAGCCCGGCCAAGGCAGAAGGGATGGTGCTGTACGTGCCGCCGTAGTCCGAAACCACAAACCCCTTGAACTTCCACTGATTTTTCAGAATGTCCGTGAGAAGCGCGCGGTTTTCAGCCATGTAGTGACCGTTCACACGGTTGTAGGCGCTCATGACCGCCAGCACGCCCGCCTGACGCACTGCAACGCGAAATGGTGCGAGGTAGATCTCCCTGAGGGTTCTTTCGTCCACTCGAACGTTCACCAGGTTGCGCTCGAATTCCTGGTCGTTACAGACGAAATGCTTCACACAGGCCGCTACCCCCTGACTCTGCAACCCCTCGATCCAGGCAACGGCCATTCTGGCGCTCAAGTAAGGATCCTCGGAGTAACTCTCGAAGTTGCGCCCTGCAGTCGGGAGCCGGTGGATGCCTACGCAGGGGCCCAGCACGACGTCGATGCCGTAAGCAAGAGCCTCCTGAGCGATGGCACGACCTACTTGGCGAATCAACTGCGGGTTCCAGGTTGCGGCGAACGACACGCCCGCCGGGAAACAGGTGGCCGGATGTCCGCCGATCCCCAGGGGACCGTCGTTCAGGTCCAGCAAGGGAACACCGAGGCGATCCAGTCCCGGGCGGTGGCCTTTGTTGTAAGAAAGAAGATCGATTTTGTCGCGGAGGGTCAGCCGAGAAAGGAGGTCGTCGACTCGCTTTTCTACCGGCGCTGTTGGGTCGCGGTACGTGGCCTGCCCGGAGGTGGACTGCTGGCTGTGGCAACCTGGCAAAGACAGAATGAGCAGAAACAGGGACGCGAGGAAGCGGGGAAACTGGCGGGGAAACACGGACCCTCCGGGATGGGTGGAACCGGCGCGTTTGGTGTAGACCCATGAACTCGCCGTGAAATATACGGCAAAACGGTTCGAATGTCAAGGGGCGGACTTCCCCAGGGTTCTCCGCTTTGTACGAGGTCGGTTGCACCGGGATGCAGCGGAACGCGGGGAACCGCTTTTGCTTTTTGCGCTGAAGTCCCCGGCTACCTCAGGTGGAAACCGGCCGAAGTCGGTTGGGCTTGTGGGTGTACTTTGCGGGTTGACGCGCAGACCCTGTTCTGATTGTACGACCGCCTGCTGTTCTCGGCAGGCGTGCCGCTCTCCGCAAAGGAGCCGCCTTGAGGCGGCGCTTCTCTCACGCAGCCCGGGGATTGGATCCCCGGGCGGAGAGGCGTTGCCAAAACCTCACGTGTTCCCGCAATCCCGTGGCGACTTGCCACGCGGCCATTTGAGAGACTGTGCTTGTTAGCACCGGCGTTTTCGACGGCAGGTAAAGAAGGCGTTTGTTTTTCGTTCGCAGGAAAGTAAGCTCCGCCGCTGAACGGCCCGGCGTCCGCCTTTCGCCGGGGACTGAAGCCCCCGGCTACCTCAGGTGGAAACCGGCTGAAGCCGGTTGTGTTTGGGGTGGTTGTGCTGCTTGGCGGACAGCTCGTCTTCTCGTTGTGTGACCGCCTGATGCGCCCGTCAGGCGATGCACTCGGCGCAAGGAAGCCGCCTTCAGGCGGCGCGTTGTTTTCCCGTAGCCCGGGGATTGGATCCCCGGGCGGAGGGGCGTTACCAAGTTCGCATTTAGCCCCAGGGAAAGGCATCTCCAGATCGCCATTCATCTCCACATCTCGTCTTTTTTGGGAACCAGATGGTGGGCAGGGCGCCAAGGGCTGACCAGACTGGCGTTCTTGGCGCACGGAGAAGTGCGGGTGTTCTACACAGGGGGTGTCTTTAGCGCTGAACAACCATGTGCTCGTCTGCGCGTCGGCTTTTTCGCCGAGGACTGAACTCCCCGGCTACCTCAGGTGGAAACCGGCTGAAGCCGGTTGGGCTTGCGCAAACAGTTTGGCGCTTGCGCTGCGAGCGCTGGCTGCCCTTAGCCCGCGCAACAACGTGGTGTTCGCGCCAGTTACCGCCCGCACCGTAGCCAAACCGCCTTCAGGCGGCGCTTCTCTCACGCAGCCCGGGGATTGGATCCCCGGGCGGAGAGGCGTTGCCAAATTCGCATTTGGCCCCAGAGAGAGGCATCTCCAGATCCCCATTCATCTCCACATCTCCTCTTTTTTGGGAACCAGATGGTGGGCAGGGCGCCAAGGGCTGACCAGACTGGCGTTCTTGGCGCAAGGAGAAGTGCGGGTG
>CAZXXS010000066.1:0-22500 GCA_964644845.1 uncultured Cytophagia bacterium
CAAAGCCGACCGGATTGGAGCTTGGCCCTTTCTTTTCTCGTCCCCGTGTGGTTTGGTGCTGCTGATCGAGGAAGCGCACTCTCCCGATTTTCTGCTTGCGTGGGTCGTGCGGGTTTGGTAACTTTGCGCCCTTTCCGGAGAAAGCGCAGCGTGAAAACTGAGGTGACCGTGGGCAAACTGGTGCACAAAACCGTTGCGGTTTTGCTTCTGTTGGGCGTTGCGCTCCTGTTGTGGAACGTCGCCGCCAACGGCCACTTTCACCGTTTGCCGGACGGGACTGTTCGCTTTCACTGTCACCCCTTCCAGAATCCCTTCAAGAAAAGCCCAAACGATTACCCCGCGCACCACCACACGAATTTCGCCTTCGCTTTCTACAGCCTGCTCACGAACTTGGGCCTTGTTTCGGCAGCCATTGTAATCGCCTCCCTTTTTCTCCTGCTTGCCAGCCCCTTCTTTGTGCAGTTCAGCGAGTTCCTGCCTGACCGTTTCGTTTCCAGCCCGCACATTGCTCGGGCTCCTCCTCGCCTGGCTCTTCCGGGCTGAGCTTCTTTTCCCGCAGAAATCCAAAAAAACCTTGAGCAGAGGGATCTGGCTGCGTGGCGCCGCAGCGTCCGTGGCTGCGTGCGCGGACGGGACATTCCCTGCGCGGGGCCGCGCTCTGTTCGTCGGCGGAGCAGGGAGATCCCATCCGAGCTCGCCTCAAAACGGGCGGTTGGTGTCTCTCCCGTGCGGCTGGTGACGGGGGCCACCGTCACCAGCGCGGTGTCGAGAGGTTGTCGCCGTTGGTCCCGAAGCGTAGGCTACCCGCTTTTGGGAGAGGTGCCCGGTTGCGAAGCCGAGGTACGCAGAGCAAGCGTCGGGAAAAGGGGCTTGGTCTCCGTCTGTTGCGGGCCTTTCCATTGTCTTGTCAAGCCGTGGAAAAGGCACGCGGTCGCTTGGTTTGGCTTAGAACCCGTGTGGAGCCACAAAGGACGAGGAGGAACGGAGAAGCCATGTACAAATTTCGCTGGATTTTGCTGCTAACGGTTCTCGCACTGCTGAAGATCGGCCAGGTGGAGGCTGCTCCGGGCACCGGTTCGGCCGTTGTGACAGGTAAGGTGGTCGACAGCAACACAGGTGAGCCTTTGCCCGGGGCGAACGTTTTTCTGGTTGGAACCGCAATCGGCAGCGCCACCGATGAGCGTGGAGCATTCCGAATCGTGGGTGTGCCCCTTGGCCACTACACACTGCAGGCGAGCATGATCGGCTACCGGCCGGCTAAGGTCGCGCTCAGCGTTGCTTCGGAGAAGACTTACGTAGTGAATTTCGAACTGCATCCCATCACGCTACGTGGCAAGACGATCGTGGTCACAGGAACGCGAACGGCTCGGTATGTAAAGGACACGCCGGTCTACACGGAAGTTGTCACGACAGAAGAAATCCGCCGGCGGAACCCGCGTGATTTTCTGGAAGCAACGCGCTACGTGGCTGGTGTGGATCCGCAAGTGGAATGCTCTGTTTGCAACACAGCCTCCATTTCCATCCACGGGATGCCGGGGCGCTACACACAGGTGCTGGTGGATGGCGTCCCGCTTTTTGGCAGTCTTGGGCAGGTCTACGGCTACATGCAAATTCCACCGAGCCTGATCAGCCAGATGGAGGTTGTGAAGGGTTCCAGCTCGGTCCTGTACGGTTCCGACGCAATTGCTGGCATCGTGAACATTCGTACCAGAGAACCCCACACGGTTCCCGAAGTTGAGGCGAACGTCGAACTGGGTAGCTACGGCGAGAGGCGCCTTGGAGGGGTAGCCGCCTACCGCCAGGACGATCTGGGACTGGTGGTGAACGGTGAGTACTACGGGGTTCAGCCGGTCGACCGCAACGGCGACGGCATCACGGAGTTCACGGGGAGCGCCCGGACGTACATGAACGCGAAACTGCATCTGGACCTCTCCGGCAACACCTGGCTGAACGTGAGGGCATCGGGGTTGCAGGAACGGCGTCAGGGAGGCAGGGTATCCTCCACGGGGTCTTTCATCGAGACAATCGACGTGCCTGACTGGCGCGGCTTTTCGGAATCGATTCTGACGGAGCGCAACGAGCTGATGGCCGATGCCGAACACAAACTCGCCGGCGGTGGGGAAGTCGCCTTCCGTGCTGCGCTGACGCGGCATTTTCAGGACTCGGACTACGAGGGCTTCGTGTACGTTGGCAAGCAGTGGATTGGTTACGCCGAGACCCAGTGGAATCAACCCTTGAACCGTCGGCACCAGATCACCGCAGGGGCCTCCTACCGCTGGGAAAAGCTGGACGAAAACGCAGCGATCATGCCGTACGACTACCGTACGGTTTCGCTTTTCATGCAGGAAGACTGGAGACCTTCGGTCAAGTTTGAGGCGGTAGCTGGTGTGCGCTGGGACTACCACAACGTGTACAAGCACATCCTCACACCGAGTTTTACGGCCAAGTGGCAGCCCACAGCCGAGTGGACGGCCCGCTTTACGTTGGGACGCGGGTTCCGGGCTCCGACCGCCTTCTACGAACTGGATCACGGCACCGGCGCCAAGTACAAGTACAACACGAAGTACCTCGCCCGCAAAGCCGAGCAAGCGTGGAGCGCTACGTGGTCGCTGGCCTACGATCGTTTCGACCAGCACCTGACCGCATCTTTGTTCTGGCACCACCTGGACAACTACATTGCGGCGCACAACGACCCTTTGCAGAAAGCGTTCATCGTAGAAAATGTGGAGGCTCCCTCTACGATCGCGGGAGCTGAGCTAAACTACAGTCGGCAGTTTGCCACGGGACTGGGCCTGACGTTGAACTACGTGCTGGAGCACTACAGCATGGCCCCTGGAACGCTCGGCTACGCTCGTCCGGAGCAGCGTGTAAAGTGGACGCTGGACTACGCTCCGCTCGGTGGGCCGCTACGCGTGAGTCTTGACGGCGAGGTGACCGGGCCAATGAAGTTGCGCGAGGTCTACGGCCTGGCGTACAACCGTGACGGTTCGCCCAAACGTGCAAACTCGCCCTGGTACACTGTGGTGAACGCCGAAATTGCCAGACGGCTTGATTCCGGCGTGGAGATTTCTTTTGGGGTTCGAAACCTGTTCGATTTCACTCAAAGTGACGTGGAGTCGCCGTTGATGTACGACGACCAAGGCAACCTGGGCGACGTCATTTACATCTGGGGACCGTTGCTGGGACGGCAGGTGGTGCTGGGACTGCGCGTCAGGTTGTGACCGTCGTACAGCGCTTCCGTGAGTTGGCAAGGGAGGGGAGCGACACCTGAGGTGGTTCGCTTGGCTGGGCCGCGGATGTGGGCGGCTGGGGCGGCCAGCCTGGCCCGGATTGTGGCGCAGGAGAAACAATCTGATCCGGGCCCCGTACAAGGGGTGACGCTGCAGAGTGATTTCGGGCAGGGACCCCACTTGGTGCTGGAGGACTGCAAAATGGCGCGGAGCTCGGTCCCGCGTAAAGCTGTTGTGTCGGTGGCATTTCTTGTCGGTGTCGTGTTGGTCTCCTTCGGTGGTTACGTTTTGTACTCTCTCTACGGTCCGCCTTCTGCTCCTGAACTGGAGTGGGACACCTCGGAAAGCGGCCCCGGAATCAGCCTCCTCCAGGATTCGCCTAATGATTCAGGCATGCTGGTTTTGCGCGAGCGCTACAAACTCGACCAGCTTGTGCGCGGAGCCAACAGCGATTTGGAACGTTTGAGAAGAATCGTTGACTGGGTTCACGGGCAGTGGAAACACAGCGGTTCAAACGTCCCAACCCGCCGGGACCCGCTCACGATTCTGGGCGAAGCTCGGGCCGGGAAACAGTTTCGTTGTGTGGAGTATGCCGTTGTGACGGCTGCCTGTGCCCGTGCACTTGGGATGCCCGCTCGAGTTTTGGCATTGAAACGCAAGGACGTAGAAACGGCCGAATCGGGCGCCGGCCACGTCGTGGCAGAGGTTTGGTTGCGGGACCGTCAAAAGTGGGTGTTCGCTGATGCACAGTTCGCCGTCATCCCTGCTCTTGCAGGCCTCCCCCTGAACGCTGTGGAGTTCCAGGAAGCCATTGCCCGTCACAAGAAGCCTCTGAGTCTCGGGCCCGGCTGGTCGGGACGAAAGAAGCGTTTCTACCTTCGCTGGGTGGCGCCTTACCTCTACTATTTCGATTTCGCTCTCGATCAGCGGTTTTTCCTCGATCGTAACCAGAAACAACCGGGTCGGATCATGCTGGTGCCCAAAGGCGCCAGCCGTCCGCACGTTTTCCAAAGGCGTTTCCCGATTCGGGATTGTACGTACGTTTCCAACCCGCAGGTTTTTTACCCGAAAATGGTTCAGCCGTAGGTCCTGGCTGGGCCAACTGCTTTTCCTGTAAAAATCGGTGCAACGTGTTGCTGCTTGTTGGTCTCCGGGCTGCGTAGCCGTGCGGCGAAAGACTGCCCGGACGCTGTTTTTCGGCGCTGGCCGCAACCTGCTCTGACCTCGATCCCTGCCCGGCCCTGTTCCTGCCTACAACTCTTCCGTTTGGTTCTGCTGCGCCAGAGTCCCGGTGGTTTTCTGGGAATTCTACCTCGCTCGGTGGTTGCCCGCGCGTGAACCGGCGTCGGGACCCTGCGGGCAGAACGGGCGCGACGCTCCTGGGCTTCGTCTGAGCGAGAGTAGCCGCTGCTGTTCATTTTTGCAGAGGTTCCCGGCGTTCGCCGAGGCTTCGCAAGCGCTGGGAAAGGGGCTTTTCCTGCCAGGTTCAGCCAGGAAGGTAGGAAACGCCGCACGGCTGTGTCGTCGAGGAGTTGGGTGATTAACCCAGCAGGAGGAGGGACACGGAATGGGGAGAGCAACGTTGCGAACGATGGTGTGTGCCGTTTGGATCAGTCTGCTGTGCACGGTGGTTTTGGGACAAACGTACGTTTCCGGGGACGCTTACGACAGCGGTGGCGGTGGGCCGTGGACGGGCGCCGGCAGCCCCTACATTGTGACCGGAGACGTGAACGTGCCGGCCGGCGAGACGTTGACCATTCAGTCGGGTGTGGAAGTGAGGTTCGACGGCCCGTACAACTTTGATGTGTACGGGGTTCTGGCGGTGGAGGGCGTTGCCAGCGACCGGGTCCTCTTTACGAGCAACCAGCTGAGCCCTGCCCCCGGGGATTGGCCTGGCATTACCCTTCAGGCAACGGGGAGCCAGCTGACTTACTGCGACGTGGAGTGGGCAAACACTGGAGTGACCGCTAACTGGAAGTGCGCGCTCGATCACTGCCGGATGAGGTCATGTCTCGGGTTGGGTACGTGGCTGATGCCTGGGGACGCCGGGACTGAGATCACCTCTTGCGAGTTTTCGAACAACGGCGGTACGGGCGTTCAGCTCAGCACCACCGGGCTCATCCAGATAGCGGATTGCCTCGTGGAGAACAACGGTGGGTGGGGAATCGTTGTGGACGTGGATCAGGTGAAGTTACGAGGCAACCTGGTACAAGGCAACACGGGTGGAGGGGTGAAGCTGTTACTCAGTGTCGTCTCCGCAGACCTCGGCAGTCTGGCCGACCACGGAAGAAACACAATCCGAAACAATGGGGGAAATCAACTCAGAAACGAAAGCGCTTCGAGCGTGCTGGCGCTGTACAACTACTGGGGTGAGACAGATTCTGCTACGATTGACGCTAACCTGATCTGGGACGACGACGAAGATCCCAGCGTCGGAGCGGTTTCGTTCCAGCCCTTTTTGACCGAGGATCAGTCGCTGCCGGTGACGCTGACCAGTTTTACGGCCTCTGTGGAGAACGGCTGTGTGGTCCTCCGTTGGCTCACGGGGAGTGAAGTCGAAAACCGCGGATTTTACGTGTACCGAAAATCAAACGAAGGAGGCACCTGGACCCTTGTGTCGGGTACGCTGATCGAGGGGCTCGGCAGTTCACCGTTGGGTGCGGCGTACAGCTGGCGGGACTGCGGCGTGCAGGCGGGGCGTGAGTACACTTACCTTCTCGAGAGTGTGGACCTTGGTGGCGCTCGGCATCCTTGCCAGGAGGTAACGCTCCTTGTGGACGCGCCGGTCCTCCCCGGCGTCTTCACGCTGACGCTGCCAAACCCGAACCCATTTCGCGAATCCACGCAAATCGAGCTCGTCCTCGACGCATCCGAGCAGGTGGTTTTCTTCGTGCTGGACTGTCAGGGGCGCACTGTGTGGAGGTTGGACTTGGGGGCGTGTTCCCCAGGACGGTACAGGCTGCGGTGGCATGGACTTACAACTGCGTCCAGAAGCGCCCCTGCGGGATTGTACCTCTGCGGCATTCGTGCTGGTAGCCGGACGGTCGTCCGCAAAGTGGTCAAGCTGCGGTGAAAAGGCCCGTCGCGAAGTCCTCGAATTTCACGCTGCCACACGGAGCTGAGCTGTGAAGGGCGCTCAAGTTCGAGCCTGTGCCGAGCACGGGGGCTTGACGCCGGGTGAGTTCTTCTGTTCGCCACGTGGGCGGCCGAGGTGGGCGCGGCACAACGCTCAGCGTGCGGTGTTGGGGCGTTCGAAAGGCATTCTGTGCTTGACCGGAACGGGGGTGTGCCTCGGGTTCTCAGGTTAGGCGAGCAAACACTCTGCTCGCGAGCGCCACGCGTTTTCGGCTGTCCGCAGAAGATCGGAGTGAACCTACCCGGTGTGTTTTGTGCTGGAGCGTGGAACGCCACGTTTGCTTCCCAGCCCAGACGTCGACTCGGAGTCGGGCGCGCTTACGCCGGGAGCGCGGGGGGAAGCGGGGCCTGTGCCGATTCGGCCCTGCCCTCATTCGCTTTCGCTCACGAGGGCGTCGCGGGCCGGCTGTTTGGCAGTCAGATCGTTGCGTACGGGTTCGTAGACAGCTTCCACTTCGGCGATTTCCTGTTGCACCCGGGCGTTGGACCAGCCGAGCTCGTTGGCCATGATGTCAGCAGCTGTTTGCAGGGCCGCTTTACCTGGGTAGCCAAGCGTGCCCAGTTCCGTGCGTCGGAAGACCACGTCCGCCAGTTTTTGCGCCATTTCCTCCCGTACGGCGTGCAGTACCTCGGCCTTGATCGTGGTGCTGTCATCGCTGAGGAGGGTCGCCCAAACCGGGGACTCCTCCACGTAACGAAGCACGCGCTGGTAGGCGGATCCGTGGTTGCGTAGCAGGGCTTCCAGGGAAGAGGGTGGGATGGCGCCGTCCGAGGCTTTCAGCTCGTTCTTCAGGAAATCTTCGAAACAGTCGACGTGTCCACCGTAGAGGGGTGCGATTGCGGTTACGCAACGGCGACGCGGCAACCCGAGCTTGCTCAGGGCAAGGTCCACAGTTTTTTCTGCCACGTCGCGCGCTGTGGTGTACTTCACCCCAATCACAGACAGTGCTCCCTCCACTCCGTGCGCTTTCCGGTGATCCACGATGCGATGGTGTTTGGCCAGAGTCACGTCGCCAGTGTCCGGGTCGACGGCAGTAATCGGTAGCATGCCGGCCTGGTAGAACGTCACGTCGCCGGATTTGAGCTCGGCCGAGGGGTAGGCGTCCTGCACTTCGCGGAGGAAATCGTCGATGTCCTGGCGTGTGACGCGGAAATTGTTGGGATTGCCGTCGTAAGCCACGTGAGCGGTGCCGATCAGCGATTTACCCCGCCAGGGCGTGATGAAAAAGAGCCTGGAACCTTTGGAAAGCACGGCGTCCGCGTCTTTGTACTTCTTGCGGCTGTAAACGCCCACCGCAAATCCCTCGCTAATCGGCCGCGTGACGATGTTTAGAGCCTTAGAAAGCAGGATCCGGTCGGGTGCCTCGCGCTGACCAAGCATGTTGAGGATCTGATTGTACCAGGGCCCACTTGTGTTCACGACCAGCCGTGCGCGTACGGAAAAAGGCGTGTCCGTCAGCACGTCCCTCGCTTTGATGCCAACCACGCGATCCCCACGCAGGTCGAAAGCTTCCGCTTTTACGTAGTTGCACGCGGAGGCGCCCGCCTGGACCGCGGAATGCAGGAAAGCCAGGATCAAACGTTCCGAATTGTACATCTGGGCATCGTACCAGATAGCCCCTCCGGTCAAGTTCTCTTGATTTACGCCGGGGAACAACCGCTCCATCTCCTCACGCGAAATGACCCGTCCACGAGGAAGTCGCTTGTCCGGTGGCATGCCCCAGTTCCGATCCAGTGAGATGAGGTCATTCGCGAGCATGGCGAAGAAGAGCGCCTCGGGTCCCTTGACGAAGTGACCGTATGTAGGGATGAGAAACGGCAGCGGGTAAACCAGGTGCGGTGCGATGCGCATCAGTGTTTTTCGCTCGCGAATGGATTCGCGCATCCGACGAAAGTCGGCGTGCTGGAGGTAGCGCAGACCGCCGTGTACAATTTTGAGGCTGTTGGAGGAGGTGGCCGATCCAAAATCACCCTTATCGATCAGGGCAACCTTGAGACCCCGCAGGGCTGCATCGTACGCGACCGCCACGCCGTGAATGCCAGCACCGACTACAAGGACGTCAAACTCGTTTTCCGCCAGCTCCGCGATGTTCCTCTGCATGCCGCTTTCCTTCCTGGTCTGTCACAAAGTGTGCTGTCTCGATTGCAAACGGCGTTCAATCTTTGCACAACCGGAACGGGTCGAACACCCGTTTTCAAGGCTAATTCTGAAGTTCCGTAGCGTCGCCTTTCGCGTGCACCTGAATTTACGCAAGAATTGAGCCAGGTCACGATGACCCTTGAGGTTGTCCTGGGGTGTTACTTGTCCCGGGGGTGGAATTCCCGCCGCGAGGAGCGCTGAGGGGTGTCCCTTCACTGCGGAGATGTCGACCGGTTTTCGAGGATTGTTCGGGTACTTCTTGGAGAGTGTCGACAAAATTGTCGACGCGATTCGACGAAATGGTCGAACGGGTGTGTTGAGGGTCACACGAACTGCTGTGTCGATTTTTGCACAACTTCCGTGGACACAATTTGTTAGGCGGTTAACGGGACTTAACCAGTGGCCTGGCATGGGCTTTGTAGGGTAGAGCGACGAACACGGCGATTGCCGAACCTGACTGCGCAGTCAGACTCGCAACGAAGGAAGAAGCAACGAAGGAAGAAAGGAAAACGGAGGTGGTAACGGTGAAACGAACGACGCTTTTCTCAGCAGCTCTTGTCTTTCTGCTCGGGATCGGGCTTGTGGGCCTGACGGGCAGTGTGTTCGCTCAGAATTCGTCTCCAGGCGCCACGCAACACGGTCCTGGCTTTGTGGACGAGAACGGTGACGGCTACAATGACCGCGCGCCAGACGCCGACGGTGATGGCATCCCCAACGGGCTGGATCCTGACTACACGGGGCCGAGGATGGGACGTGGCGCGCAAGGTTTCATTGACGAAAACAACGACGGCGTAAACGATTGGGCCCAGGATTTCGATGGCGATGGAATCATGAATCGCTTCGATCCGGACTACGCTGGGAATCAGAACTTCACCAGTGGTCGAGGCATGGGTCACGGGATGGAGCGCCGTTTTATCGACATGGATGGCGACGGTGTAAACGATCGTTTCCAGGATTTTGACGGCGACGGCGTCATGAACTGTCAAGATCCCGACTGGCGAGCCTCGATGGGTTTGGGCGAAAAAGCCGGACGAGCATTTGCCGGTCAGAACGGTCGGCGTGGTCGGTCCGGTATGCGCAGTGCCCGCTGGGGAGCTCGAGGTGCCGCGGGATGGAGTGGTCACAGCCACGGTTTTGGCAGAGGGTTCATGAATTCGCCTGCGGCGGGCGACAACGGGCCTGAAACCGCACCAAAGCAAATGCAAACGCGTTAGTCAGAAGAAATAAAGGTCACGATTTGCCTGAAGATGCCGACTCAAGTCGGTGTCTTCGGGCAACCTCGCCGTTTCAGGAGCGTTGTTAACTGGTGGTGTTGGTAGTTGGTACAAACTGGAGGAGGTGGACGATGCGTGGGTTTGTGAGAACCAACGGGTTGCTGATCGCGCTGATCGCGCTGTTCGGACTGACAGCGGGTCAGACCAAAGCACAAGGTTGGGATGGCTTTGGGCACGGCAGTTGGAACTGGGGCTCCCACGGCTGGGACTTCCAGCAACACATGAGCGAAGTCGATACGGTGCAAGGAACACTCGTTCAGTGGGTGTCGCCGATGGGTGACACGCTGTACGGCGTGGACACGAACGGCGACAGCCAGATGGACGTGGTCTTGAACTTCGGTCCAGCCTTCGACACCAGTCAGCTTCCGGCCGTGGGCAGCGACGTGACCGTGGTCGGCTGGACGATGCACACACACGTCATCGACATGATGATCGTGCAGAGCATCAACGGGGTAGAGGTACGACCGGTCCCGGACAACTGGGAGGACTGGGGACACTGGACCGTGTTGCGCGATACGGTGACGGCTTCCGGAACCGTGATGGCTGACACGCTGTTCGGTGTTGAATTCCTCTACCTGGACGAGGACGGCGACGGCACGGCCGAGTACTACCTGGACTTCGGTCCACCTTGGTACCAGCCCGAAGGGCTTTCCAGACCGGAACCGGGTGACCAGGTGACTGTGTTCGGCATTGTGCATGAAGCCATGGGCTACAAAGTGCTGACGGTGATTGAGCTGAACGGCGAGCAGTGGCGTCCGCCGGTGGGACCACCCCCCTGGACAGGCCGTTGGGTGCACCGTCACATGCGTGACAGCTTGAAGGTGATGAGCTTTGGCGACAGCTTGTTTGCCATCATCATCCCGCCCCGTGCGTTCGAGGGGATGGATATCCCGGACTCGCTGTTCTGGCAGATCATCCCGGACGAGCTGGACAGCCTGCTCGCCGAAGGGGACACGCTGATGATCGGTTGGAAACTCCGTATTCTCGGTCCAGAAGGACGCGAACTGCTGGGACACGGTCGCAAAATGCACTTCCGGCACCAGCTGCGCTTGCGCGTGCACCTGCCGGGAGGCGGTGGGCTCGCCAAAGCCGCTGAAACGACCTACGCCCTGCGTGTCTGGGACGAAGACACGGACTCTTGGGTGACCATTGGTACCAGCAGTGGAACGACGGTCGAGGGTACCGTGGACCAGCTAAGTTCACCGTACGTGGGTGTGTTCGAGACGAGCACTGCCACGAGCGTAGCGGGCGAGGGTACAACCCTGCCGTTCCGCACGGAGCTGGTCCAGAACTACCCGAACCCGTTTAACCCATCGACGGAGATTAGCTACCGCTTGACGACAGCTGGCCACGTTACTCTGGCCGTGTACGACCTGACGGGACGGCTGGTCGCCACGTTGGTCGACAAGGCCCAGACCCCGGGCGAGTATCGGCTGCGCTGGAACGCGACCGACGCCAGTGGTCAGCCGCTGCCCGCGGGTGTGTACCTGGCTCGACTGAAAGTGGGCGCAATTTCGCAGACAATTCGAATGGTGCTCCTCAAGTAGTCTCGCCAAAACCCGGTGACGAGGGGTGGCAGGAACTCCTGCCGCCCCTCTGCTGGGGGCGTGGAAGAACAGGCAAAGCCGCAGCGTCACTGAATGACCCGCCACTGGGAGCCTGCGGGTCGATTGTGGAGGTGACCTTTCAGTGTGGGCGTGTGAGAGAGGCAGGAAATTGGCCAGGGTTCGTGAAAACAAAGCTGGGTCGGCTGTGCGGGGTTTAGTCCGCGGTCTGACCTGGTTGGTGCTTGGCGTTGCGCTCGCAATCAGCTTGCAAGCACCCTTGGCCGCCGCCCAGACAAAGGCTCGTGGCAAGGCCGCAAAGGCCAAGGGCTCTGCTCAGTTTCCCGGCTTTGTGGACGCGAACGGCGACGGCGTGAACGATCTTTTCGTGGACAAAAACGGCGACGGCATCAACGACGTGACAGGTAAACCTTACCCTCACCAGTTTCGGTTCCAGGACAAGGACGGCGACGGCATCAACGACCTGTGGGTGGACAAAGACGGGGACGGCGTGAACGATCTGATTCTGCAGGTGGAATTCGGCAAGAAGGGGCCAAAGTGGGTGGATGTCGACGGGGACGGCATTCAGGACCGCGACGTCACGCTCTTGCTGCCACCCGGTCGACTCTGGCACCACGTGCTGGACGTCAACCATGACGGGAGAAACGACATTACCGGGTTGCCGTACCGCGGACCGATGGGCATCATGGGTTACCGTTTCGGCCGAGTGGATGAAGAAATCGGCAAGGTGTACCGGCATTTTGTGGACAAAAATCACGACGGCATGCACGACAGCGCGTTGAAATTCGGTTGGCAGAGGCTTGGACCGCGGGTAGATGTGTTCATCGATCGGGACGGTGACGGCATTTGTGATGACAGAAGCATGGGATTCGGCAGGAGAGGTGGGCGCACCTGGCCAGGCATGCGCGGATTTGGACGCGGGCACGGAGGAAGAGAAAGACCGTGAGAGGATTTGCACGTACGAAAATCTTGGCATTGTTGGGCCTGGTAGTTGCGCTGATTTTTGTGGCTGCAATGCCGCTGGCAGCCCAGTGGTCGGTGAGGATTTCGTCCCTGACGGCGTACGACGAGAACGCCTTTCGCAACTACCTCGGTCTGGACGACTGGGTAGAGCAGGTTCTCGTAAATGTTGGTAGGCAGTTCGCCGGTGAACACGCCGACATTGCGCTCAGTTACAATGGAGGATTTGTGTTTTTCCGCGAGTTCAGCGACCGACGCTTCATGGTGCACGGCGCAGCCCTCGACGCAACACTTTACCTGGCCGGTGGCAAGTTTCCACTTGACGCCGGGTTCTCGTTCAGCCAGCGTTTTGACAAAGCGGCCTACCAGATTTTCGACAGCCACCAGTTCAGCGTCTACCTGAGCAAGCGGTTCCCTGGAGTGACCGGATTACCGGAAATCGGAGTCACCTACGCGAACCGGGTCTACCCGAATTTGCCGGATTACAGCCACTCCGAATGGTCAGCCTACGCCGTTGCGCGCAAGTTTTTCCCAACCAGGACGACGCTCATCGTGCGGTCGACCATCGGTTACAGGGCTTTCGCAAAACGGGTTGTTACCGTCACCGAGCCAGCCGATGAATGGACTGAGGGCTCGGAGTGGGGTTGGGTGCGCGGTGGCCGCGGCCACGGGCACTGGAACAATTTCCCTTGGTGGCTAATGGAAGGCTCAAACGCGCGTTTTCTGGTCGAGTCACCGAGCATTCTCCTGTTGAACGGAGGCGTGCGTGTGGCTCAGTCGCTGGGCGGGACGGCGGGTCTGAGTTTTGACGCTCGTGGCTGGTACAGCCCGTCCGGCGGGAGTCGAGCCCTGGATCGATCGGTTTACGGCTACGATCCGTCCGATCTGATTTTCGACGACCCGTACAATTACGACGGCAGCCGATTTACGCTGCAACTCACCAAGGTTCTGTGGCCTGGTAGCCAGCTTGCGGTTGGTGCTACCGGCGAAAAGCGCTGGTACCGCGACCGTCCGGCACTGGCTCTGGACGGGCAAACCACGCTTGATCCTGAGCGCCGGGATGAACGGACGGAGTTCTGGGCGACGTTTCAAAGCCCTTTGCGCGTGTTCAAGCTGAACTTCGGCGCGATGGTCGATATCCGCTGGATTGACAACCGCAGCAACGATCCGTACTACCAGTGGTCCGGTCTCTCTGCGACAGCGGGTCTGCGTGTGGGGTTGTAACACCTTTTGGGATTGCTCCAGCGGAACTCGAATACGGACCCGGTCCACGCGTGTGGATCTTTGCAGGGACCGGACACGCTCATTCCCACCGCTTTGAAATCTGCCGTGAGTCCTCCTCACACGAGACGCTGGTTTTGCACCTGGCGGCAATTAAATGGGGCGCCCCGGTTCGTTTGTCCCACTCGACGAGCACGCTGACGAACTCCCCGCCGATGGCTTCAGCCTCGACCCAGAGCGGTTCCTGTGCTGGCAGGATGAGGACGAAAAGGCTGGCCTTTCTGGCTTTTCCCCCGAGCGCACCCGCTTTCCAGTGGGCTTACCCGGGACGAACGAGCCTTCGCGCTTGGAACGAGAGTTTGTACGAGAGGAAGGTCGCCGCAGCGTACAGGCTGGGAAAGCAGTCCCGAACGCTTTGTTCCCGTTGTCCCTTGAGTTTCCTACCCTCACGTGGGATGGGAACTTCCGTTGCGGTGCGAGCCTTGGGGGCTCTCCGTTTTTCGTCCTCGGCGCCTTCGCCTTCGTTTGGACGATCGATTCCTGGTTGTCGGCGAAGCAGGCTGCGCTCGCTAAGAGGCCTGCGGGAGCGGCAAGCTTTTTGTCGCTTTACCTGCAGATCGCCTGCAGTTCGGACAGTGTGTAATCGAGAGTACCAAACGGATCAACCTGCTCCTCGATGATCCTGGCGTAGACGCCGGGCAAATCATTGATCATCCACAGTTTGACCTTCCGGAACCCGTCGATGCCCTCCACAACCGTGCACGCGAACGACCCGGCTGGCACCGTCACGTGTTCGGTCCCAGCGATCCTGTAAGGCCAGGGTTCCTCCCGTGGGAAGAACGCGTTGGTGTGATTCATCAATTCGTCCCGAGCAGCCTCGGAAAACTGCGACGTGTCTGCCCCGGTCACGCTAAAATACACGAAGCGTACTCTGGGTGCCTGAGGCTCCACCGTCACACGCGCAAGGATAAAACTGGTGTGGCGCAAGACACCGAAAGTATTCACAAGCTTGCCGTAGCTGTACCGCAAGCAACGGATGCGAGCGAGCGTTTCGACCATCCGGTCGAACTCCTGCCACGGCAATCGTAAGTCCTCTGGTTCCGCGTTCTCGGGAAACTCTTCTTCTTCGAACGTAAGGCGCTGGATTTGCTGCCGTTCGGTGTGCGACCGATTGGCCCGGAGGATGCGTTCTCCGAGCTGCAGGGAAATCGTGCTGTCACTCCGTTCAAGAATTGCTGCTTTGCCCCGAAGGAGGTGTGATGATCCCGCGAAAACGATGGCGTTTTCCTCCGGCTGGACTATCCAATTGCCGCTGGTTACGTCCGTCTCCACGCTGTTGGCTTGTACAAGGGTGAACGCCATCGGCGTCTCGAGGCGAAGGTAAGCGAACGGGTAATCCGTCCCGTGCAGTTGCCAGTCCCCTTGGAGATCTGAGGCGGCGTTTGTGCGAGAAACAGCTTCGGGGCGAACCCCTGTGCAGTAGTACGTGTGGGAAT
Source organism: uncultured Cytophagia bacterium (assembly GCA_964644845.1). GTDB lineage: Bacteria > Zhuqueibacterota > Zhuqueibacteria > Oleimicrobiales > Geothermoviventaceae > Geothermovivens. The sequence continues at coordinate 15,022 of CAZXXS010000066.1, forward strand.
CTTTTCTGAAAACAAATTGCTCCTCGCTCAGTTTGAGCACCTTGCAACTGCCGCTGAGGGCTTCGGTGTCTCTCGCTTGTAACATCAGTGTGCTGTCGTTTGTGCGGTAAGTCCAGGTCCCGTACGGCACGTCGAGAACAGAAAAACTGCTGTCCGGGGCAAAGTCGAGGATTACGTAAGGGTTTTTCACTTTGGTGCCGCTTACAACCCTGGTGAGGAGCCAGCGACCCGTGAGGAGCGGTGTACTGGCCTGACTCGTAGCGATGGCGGTTGTGAGGAGCAGCAAGAAGCTTGGTAACGTACGCATGACGTCCCTTGAATTTTCTGACGAACGTGGTTTGGGATTCCCGGCAACCCGACGGGCGTTGCAACCGCCACGGATCTCTTCGCGGCAGAGGGTGCTGCGCGTTAGGACTCGATGACACACCGGTGATCCGGTGCGAAAGATCCTGCCGGGAGACACTCAGGGTCGATGCAGCTCGCGCGGCCCGAAGGCCAGGAAGAGAAATGCAGCCGAGGGTCCGGTGGACTACGCCCGAGTGACCTGCGCAAAAGGACGGGCATTCCCGATCAACAAGGGTAAGACGGTACGGAAAATCCGCGGCAAACGCAAACGGTATCTTGGCAGGTTTCCGGATCCTGGCGAAGGGGTCCAGGTTGCTACGTTTTCTCTCAAGCCTAACGACGGACGAACGCAGGCGAACACAAATTCCGTTCTCACGCGATGAGCCGGTGACGCTGTGTTGGCAATCGCGTTCACAGCGTGTTGCTGTCTTGGGATGTGGCACCTTGGAAACTGGGCCAGAGGGATCCCTCCGTTTTCTTACGGAGGTTTCGTAAACCGGGAAACAGCCGGGTTTTTCGCTGACAACCGTGCCTTGCGACCCGGGCAAAGCAAGATGGGTATTTTGTGTGCTGGTTGTGGAGCTGTAGCAGGTGGTCTGTTGTTGGCTGTTCTCACCGGGATGAGATCGGGGAACGTTGTCGTGTCGTGACGCTGGGCCGGCTTACAAGCGCGATTGAAAGTAAGGAAAATGCCTTCGTGTGCCGAAAATTACTTGACAAATTGCGAAGAATGCTTATCTTTGTAAGCGAATCGACTGGTGAACCCTCAACTGAGAATCTGCCTTCTTGCGATGATTTTCGTGCCCCGTAAATGTTGCACTCCTCCATCGCTTGGTCCCGGCGGCGCCGCGCTCATCTCGGCAGAGGTGAGCGGGGCGCTACTGCACATGGCTTTTCGAATTAGCATCTCCGCTTGAAGTAGCCTCCCTCTTCGGAAAATTCGCGGTTCTTGAACCATTATCGAGGCACCCTGAGCGGTGCTGACGTACACGGGCAACTTTTCACCGTTCCTGTAGCCAGAGGTGTACAATGGCCTTCGATCGATTGCCTTTTCAGAATGCGGCTGGTTTTGTTGAGGCGCACGGTCTTTACGATCCACGTTACGAGCACGACAGCTGCGGTGTCGGATTTGTGGCACGCCTTGACGGGGTTCCGCGCCATTCTGTTGTCGCTGATGCTGTTGAGGTGCTGACGAATCTGGAGCACCGGGGTGCTGTCGGTGGCGACAAATCCACGGGCGATGGGTGCGGTTTACTGGTGCAGATCCCGGATGCCTTTTTCCGCTCCGTGGACCTGGACTTCGTCCTGCCCGACCCGGGCCAGTACGCTGTGGGGATGATTTTCTTGCCGGCTGATCGGAAGTTGGCCAGTCGTTGCCGAACCTTGCTCGAGAACGTTGTCGAAAGCGAAGGGGGAGAGGTGCTCGGTTGGCGAGACGTGCCAACGCGATCCGGCATTCTGGGCGAACTGGCGCGTTCTACGGAGCCACATGTTGCGCAGCTCTTCGTTGCTCCAGGAGCCTGGCCTTTGGAAGGCTTCGAACGGAAGCTTTACGTGGTCCGGAAAATGGTGGAGCGCGAAGTGCTGAGCTGGCCGGAAGACACCAGTCAGTTCTACATCGCCAGTTTTTCCTCCCGCACGGTGAACTACAAGGGGATGCTTACGGCGCGACAACTGCCGTCGTACTTTCAGGATCTGAAGGACCCTCTTTTCGAGTCCCCGTTTGCGCTCCTGCACGAACGCTACAGCACAAACACGCTGCCGACCTGGAGCTTGGCCCAGCCGTTCCGCATGGTGGCTCACAACGGGGAGATCAACACCCTGCGAGGCAACATCAATCGCATGCGGGCTCGGGAGGCCACACTCGCGTCCGAATTGTTTGGCGACGACATCGAGAAGATCAAGCCGGTTCTGGACGAACGCGGCAGTGATTCGGCCATCTTTGACAACGCGCTCGAGCTACTCGTCATGGCTGGCCGTTCGCTACCCCACGCCATGATGATGATGGTACCCGAGGCCTACGGTCCCAAGGTCAGCATGAGCGCAGACAAACGCGCTTTCTACGAATACCACGCTGCGCTGATGGAGCCCTGGGACGGGCCTGCCACGCTTGCTTTTACCGATGGCCGGTACGTGGGGGCTACGCTGGACCGCAACGGTCTCCGCCCGGCTCGCTACACCATCACCAAGGACGGTTGTGTGGTACTGGCTTCGGAGACTGGCGTGCTGGACATCGCCCCGGAGAACATCCTGAAACGCGGCCGGCTGCGCCCCGGACGGATGTTCCTCGTGGATCTCGAACAAAGGCGCGTGGTACCAGATAACGAGATTAAGGCCAAAATCGCCCGGCGGCGGCCTTACCGTCACTGGCTTCGCGACAACCGCATTGTGCTTCGCGGCATGTTTGCCCCTGCAAGCAGTCCTGCAGCGAAACCGGGCGAGCTCGTGCGCTTGCAACACACCTTTGGCTACACCAGCGAAGAACTGAAGATGATTCTCGCTCCGATGGCGGCTCGGGGGCAGGAGCCCGTCGGTTCGATGGGCAACGATGCCGCCCTGGCGGTTTTCTCCGATCGTCCCCAGCTCCTCTTCTCGTACTTCAAGCAACTCTTTGCGCAGGTCACAAATCCACCCATCGACCCCCTGCGCGAGGAGCTGGTCATGTCGTTGGAAAGCTTTGTTGGCCGCGAGAAGAACATCCTGGACGAAACCCCGGGGCACTACGCCGGGCTGAAGCTCTACCATCCCATCCTGACGATTGAGGACCTGCGTCGGGTACGCGCTTCAGCCCATCCAGGGCTCAAGGCGGTAGACATCGACATCCTTTTCCCTGCCGATGGGGATGGTCGGGATCTGGAGGAAGCCCTCGAGCGCATTTTCACGGAAGCGGAGCAAAGAATTGCCGAGGGTTACACCATTTTGATCCTGACCGACCGTCACGTGGACGGGGAGCACGCCCCCATCCCGTCGTTGCTTGCCGCGTCAGGGCTTCATCATCACCTTATTCGCAAGGGATTGCGCAACGACGCAGCGATTGTGCTGGAGACAGGGGAAGCCCGCGAGGTGATGCACTTTGCCCTGCTGATTGGCTACGGCACAGATGCTGTGTGCCCTTATGTGGCGTTCAAAACCGTGCACGACCTGGCCGTTACGGGGATGCTCGGTGTAGACAAATCGCCGGAAGAGGCGATGGACGACTACATCACAGCCATCAAGAAGGGGCTTCTGAAGACGATGAGCCGGATGGGTATTTCGACGATTCACAGCTTTTTCGGCTCGCAGATCTTCGAGGCCATCGGCATCGACAAGGAGGTGGTGGATCGGTACTTCACGGCCACAGCGTCGCGCATCCAGGGCATTGGCCTGGACGAAATTGCGCGCGAAAGCTGTGCGAGGCACCGCAAGGGATTCCCGAAGGACGGCAAACCGTCCAAACTACTGGATCCGGGAGGTGCGTACCACGAGCGGCGTGGTGGTGAAAAACACTTGTGGACCACGGAAGCGATCTACAAGCTGCAACAGGCGGTGCGTACGAACGATTACGCGCTTTTCAAAGAGTACACGCGGCTGATCGATGACCAGTCCGCGCAGCACGTGACTCTGCGGAGTTTACTCAAATTCAAGAAACGCGAGCCGGTGCCGCTGGAAGAAGTGGAGCCCGTGGACAGCATCGTGAAGCGTTTCGTGTCGGCGGCCATGTCGTTTGGCAGCATCAGTCGCGAAACGCACGAGACGATCGCCATCGCGATGAACCGCCTGGGTGCCAAGAGCAATTCTGGTGAGGGCGGCGAGGATCCGGCTCGCTACGTCCTCCTCCCGAACGGCGACAGCAAGCGTTCGGCCATCAAACAGATTGCCTCCGGGCGATTTGGCGTGACAACGGAGTACGCCATCAACGCCGACGAACTGCAGATCAAGATCGCCCAGGGCGCCAAGCCGGGCGAAGGTGGCCAACTGCCCGGTCACAAGGTGACGGCCGAAATCGCTCGCGTTCGCCACACGACACCTGGCGTAACGCTCATTTCGCCACCGCCACACCACGACATTTACTCGATCGAAGATCTCGCCCAGCTGATTTACGACCTGAAAACGGTAAACCCGCGGGCCAGGGTCTCTGTGAAGCTGGTGTCGGAAGTTGGGGTGGGCACAATTGCTTCCGGCGTGGCCAAAGCCAACGCAGACATGGTCTTGATCTCCGGACACGACGGTGGCACGGGGGCGTCGCCGTTGTCTTCCATCAAACACACGGGACTGCCCTGGGAGCTGGGACTGGCCGAAACGCAGCAGTCGTTGATTCAGAACCGGCTTCGGGACCGCATTCGGGTGCAGGTAGATGGACAGCTGAAAACAGGTCGGGACGTTGCCATTGCGGCTCTGCTGGGCGCGGAAGAATTCGGGTTTGGCACGGCTGTGCTGGTGACCCTGGGCTGTGTTCTGATGCGCAAGTGCCACTTGAACAGCTGCCCTGTTGGAGTAGCTACGCAAGATCCGCGCTTGCGGGCGCGTTTTGCCGGAAAACCGGAGTACGTAGAGCGCTTCATGCGCTTCGTCGCTCAGGAATTGCGGGAGTACATGGCTGAGCTCGGGTTCCGCACCGTCGATGAGATGGTCGGTCGAACGGATGTGTTGGAGCCTGAGCGTTTGGTCAACCACTGGAAGGCTTCCAAAGTGGATCTTTCGGCGATTCTGGAATTGCCGAAATCCGCGAATGGCAAGCCTCCGTTGCACGCCACACGCCGAAATGAACCTCGAAAGGATACGCCTCTGGAAGCCGAGCTGATGCGCCTGGCGGAGCCGGCCTTGAAACATCGCAGACCGGTGGAAATCACGCTGCCCATCCGTAACGTGGACCGCACCGTTGGGGCGCGGCTGAGTGGCGAGATCGTGCGGTTGCACGGGGCCAAAGGGCTGCCGGACGACACCATTCGGGTTCATTTCAGCGGATCGGCGGGGCAGAGTTTCGGCGCCTTTCTTGCCCCCGGGGTAACCCTGCGGGTGGCCGGCGACGCGAATGACTACCTCGGTAAGTCGATGTCTGGTGGGCGCATTGTAGTTGTGCCGCCCAAAGGGGCTACCTTCCAGCCGCACGAGAACGTGATCGTGGGAAATGTTGTGCTCTACGGGGCAACTGGCGGTGAGGTGTACATCAACGGTGTCGCTGGGGAGCGCTTTGCAGTGCGCAACAGCGGGGCCTCCGCCGTAGTAGAGGGCGTCGGTGACCACGGTTGTGAGTACATGACGGGTGGTGTGGTGGTTGTCATCGGTCCCACGGGTAACAATTTCGCCGCAGGTATGAGCGGCGGCATTGCTTACGTGTACGATCCTACCGAGCTCTTCGACACACGTTGCAACCTGGACATGGTGGACCTGGAGACGGTTTGGGATCCCGAGGATGAAGCCCAGCTCCGGCGAATGCTGGAACGTCACTACGCGTTTACACGGAGCACGCGTGCGAAAATGATTCTGGACAACTGGCAAGCACATCTACCCCTGTTCGTGAAAGTGATGCCGATCGACTACCGCAAGTCTCTGGAACGCATGCGGTTGGAAGAAGACCGGGACCGCGAAACGGTGGCTGCCACCGAGGAGGTGTACAATGCGTAAGCCCACCGCGTTTCTGGAAATCCCACGCGAAGAGCCACCCAAGCGGCCCGTGGAAGAAAGAATCCGTGATTTTCGGGAATTCGAGCTTCATCTGCCTCCGCACAAGCTGCAGCAACAAGCTTCCAGGTGCATGGACTGCGGTATCCCCCACTGTCACACGTTCGGGTGTCCGCTGGGGAATCGGATCCCTGACTGGAACGATTTGGTGGCCCGGGGCAAATGGCAAAATGCGCTGGAGATTTTGCACAGTACAAACAATTTCCCCGAATTTACGGGACGGGTGTGCCCGGCTCTCTGTGAGGCAGCTTGCACGTTGGCCATCAATCAGGATCCGGTAGCCATCCGCGAAATCGAGCGCCACCTGGTCGAACGCGGCTGGGATGAAGGCTGGATCCACCCCGAGCCAGCCGAGCACAGGACGGGCAAGCGCGTGGCCGTTGTTGGCTCTGGTCCTGCCGGACTGGCGGCGGCTCAGCAACTCGCACGGCGTGGCCACGAAGTGGTGGTGTTCGAGCGTGCCGATCGCGTCGGCGGCATCCTTCGGTACGGCATTCCTGATTTCAAGCTGGAGAAGTGGGTGATCGACCGACGGCTGGAGCAGCTACGAGCCGAGGGCGTTTCCTTCGAGGTGGAAGTTGAAGTGGGACGTGACATCACAGCTCGCTACCTGCGGCGGACGTTCGATGCGGTGGTGCTGGCCATGGGAAGCACGCAACCGCGCGATCTGGATGTCCCGGGTCGCGATTTGCAGGGAATCCACTTTGCGATGGATTATCTCAGTCAACAGAACCGGGTGAACGCCGGCGACGCCGTGCCGGAAGAGGAGCGAATCAGTGCGGCGGGTAAGCATGTGGTGGTCATCGGCGGCGGTGACACCGGCAGCGACTGTGTGGGAACAGCCCGCCGACAGGGGGCGGCGTCGATTGTACAGATCGAAATCCTGCCTCGCCCGCCTCTGGAGAGGCCTCCTGACAACCCCTGGCCACTCTGGCCGCGCGTGCTGCGCACATCCTCGTCGCACGAAGAAGGCTGCCAGCGGGAATGGGCCTTGCTTACCAAGGAGTTCGTGGGTGAGGAAGGCCGTGTTCGTGGCGTACGTGTGGTGGAACTGGATTGGCATCAGGAATCGGGAAATGGGCGGGCAGCCTTTCGTGAAATCCCTGGGTCCGAGCACACCTTGCGGGCGGATCTCGTGCTTCTGGCAATGGGATTCGTTCATGTGGAGCACGGTCCGCTCATCCGTGACACAGGGATTGGGCTGGATCCCCGCGGCAACGTGCTCGTGGACGCCAACCACATGACCACGGTCCCTGGGGTGTTTGCCGCTGGCGATGCGGCCCAGGGCGCTTCGCTCGTTGTGAAAGCCATCGCTCAGGGGCGTGCTGCGGCTGAGGGCGTTGATCGGTACTTGCGCGGGTAGTTCGACGTAGGGGGGGCTGTCTCCGAGAGTTTGGCCTACCAAATGCGGCTACGGGGCCCGTGTCGAGGTGGAACCCGATTTTCCCACGCGGTCTGCTGCAGACCCGACTG
>CAZXXS010000066.1:27500-31351 GCA_964644845.1 uncultured Cytophagia bacterium
CTGAGAAGCCCCGACGCCAGTCGGGGTGGAGCCGCCGGTGGAATACCACCCTTGCATTATCGGGATCCTAACCCAGGGCCGTGAATCCGGTCCGGGGACCATGCTAGGCGGGCAGTTTGACTGGGGCGGTCGCCTCCTAAAAGGTAACGGAGGCGCCCAAAGGTTCCCTCAGCACGGTCGGTAATCGTGCGTAGAGTGCAAAGGCATAAGGGAGCCTGACTGCGAGACATACAGGTCGAGCAGACGCGAAAGCGGGGCTTAGTGATCCGGCGGTTGTGTGTGGAAACGCCGTCGCTCAACGGATAAAAGGTACTCCGGGGATAACAGGCTGATCGGGCCCAAGAGTTCACATCGACGGCCCGGTTTGGCACCTCGATGTCGGCTCATCGCATCCTGGGGCTGGAGAAGGTCCCAAGGGTTGGGCTGTTCGCCCATTAAAGCGGTACGTGAGCTGGGTTTAGAACGTCGTGAGACAGTTCGGTCCCTATCTGTCGCGGGCGTAGGAGGTTTGAGGGAGGCTGCCCTTAGTACGAGAGGACCAGGGTGGACGGACCTCTAGTGTACCAGCTGTCTCGCCAGAGGCACCGCTGGGTAGCTATGTCCGGACGGGATAAGCGCTGAAAGCATCTAAGCGCGAAGCCCTTCCCAAGATAAGACGTCCCTGCCGAGCAATCGGCACTGAAGGCCCCTCGGAGATGACGAGGTTGATAGGCCGCAGGTGTAAGCGTGGTGACACGTTTAGCCGAGCGGTACTAATAGGCCGTGCGTCTTAACCAAACATTTTTACTCGCAGCAGATGGTTAGTAGCTTCCAGGCCTGCGAGCACACCGGCGTTCGAGATGCTTCCGAAGTTGATTTGATACGACAGCGTTGCGCTTCGGCGCTTCGCGATAGATTTCCCGGTGACCATGGCGGAGGGGAAACACCCGATCCCATTCCGAACTCGGAAGTTAAGCCCTCCAGCGCCGATGGTACTGGGCTGGGGACGGCCCGGGAGAGTAGGTCGTTGCCGGGAAGCTCTTTGAGGGAGAAGATCCGACAGGGTCTTCTCCCTTTTTTGTTTTGCAGCCGCAATTGCGACCCGATTCCAGGCGTGATTGCAACACTGGTTCTTCGGATCCCGCTTTCGAACGGCGCGGTGTCGCGCCCTACCCAACAGCTCGATCGGATGACAGGAAGCTGGTCTCGCCCCCCATGTGCACCGTTCAACCTCAGGATCCGTACGGGTTGACGATACAACTTGCCGACGCAACCAGACTCGACGAGACGTAGAATGTCCCGATCGATTGATTCTCGAGGTACATGCGTGTTCTGTCGCGGCACGTTCAGCAAACGCGGCATGGCTCGGCACCTGCGGAGTTGTGAAGCCCGCAAGCGACACGATCAAGAGCTAGCCGAGTCGCAACGTAAGCGTGCCCGTCGGGCGCGCTTGTTTCACATCGTCGTCGAGAGCGAGAAATCCCCGCTCTACTGGCTTCACCTCGAGGTGGCTGCCGCAGCGACTCTTTTGGATCTGGATGACTTCCTCCGGGAGATTTGGCTCGAGTGCTGCGGAAACCTGAGCCGGTTCCGAATCGAAGGGGCGGATTACATGGTTGAAGAGTTCGAGGAACCAACGGCGTGGCCGTTCTTCCTTGGTAGACCCACTTACGGCATGGACGTCCCTCTCTGGAAGGTGCTGCGCCCAGGAATCCAATTCGGTCACGAATACGATTTTGGCAGCACTACGCGATTGGCGTTGCGGGTTCTCTCGGACAGAGAGGGTTGGGTGGGCCGCGAGTACGTGATGCTCATGGCGCGGAACGATCCTCCAGTTATCCGTTGCGCCGTCTGCGGTGGATTGGCTACAAAGGTGTGCTCGGCGTGCGTGCATCGTGAAGAACGCTGGTTCTGCGACGAGTGCGCGAGCAAACACGGCTGCGAAGAGAACTGTTTCCTGCCCATCGTGAATTCGCCCAGGGTGGGAGTATGTGGGTACACCGGATCGGTCCAGTGACCGCGGTCCGGCCTGGCTATTCAGCCCTCAACTCGGGCTCGCCAAGCTCAGCCGTGTCGTTCTCCTTGCGCGGCGTTGCACCGGGTGCCTGTGTGTGCGGCGATGTCTCCTTGGGTAAACTCGGCGGCACGTTACCGGCAGCAGGAAGGGGCCCGTCGAGATCCTACCTCTCCCCCGGCTGGACCGCGAGCAATTCCCTCCGCAGCCGGAACGGATCTTCCCCCCGAAGTCCGCGAATTCGAGCGCTCACGGCCTGGAAGAGTTCCTTCTGCTTGCGGTACACGGGCAATGCTTCGGCGCGCGGGCGCTTTCTGCGGCTTTCGTCGAAGCGGAGGAAAGGCTCTACCACGTCCTTGATGCTGAGCTTTCCCCCCTGAGCCTTGTGCCACACCCACGCCGCGTGCAGGGCGGCTCCCAGCGCCGCGCCTTCACCTTCCACCGGCACCGTTTCGGCCTCGAAGATGTCGGCGATCATCTGGCACCAAGCGTGGGAGCGCGTCAGGCCGCCGGTCAGGCGGATCTCCTTGGTCTGCACGGGCATTCGGCGAAAGCCGTCGTACAGGTTCAGAACGTGGCCTTCCAGCACTGCGCGACTGAGGTGCTCGGGAGTAAAGTCGTCGAGCCCGAAGCCGAAGTAGACCGGCGTGGCCCAGGGCAGGTCCGGAGTTCGTTCCCCCATGTACCAGGGGAGGAGCAGCCTGCCGCCGTTTCCGGGCGGTGTTCTGTCGGCGAGCTCAGCGAATTGATCGTGCGAAAGACCGTACGTCCGCAGCAGCTCGTTGTACCCGTTGGCCATGTTGGAGACGCAGAGCAAGGGTAGATAGTGACCCGTGCTGTCGCAGAACAGGGCGATTTCGCCCGAGGGGTCCACGTACGGCTCCTCCATGAAGGTGTAGGCCGTGCCACTTGTGCCCAGACTGATGGTCACGATGCCGGGCTCGACGTTGCCGGTGGCGATGGCCCCGTACATGTTGTCACCGGAGCCGGCGTCAATTAGACATTCGGGCGAGAAGCCGAACCGCTCTACGAGCTTGGGCGAAATCTTACCGATCGGCTCGTCGGAGGGTTTCACCGGAGGCAGTTTTTCCAGCAAGTCCGGGGCGATCGCCTCGATGACTTTGCGCGACCACTGCCGCGTGCGGGGGTTCCACAGGGCCATTCCCGACACGTCCCCGGGTTCCATCACTCTCACGCCGCCGGTCAGGTACCAGTTGATGTAGTTGTGCACGAGGAACAGCGTCCTGCTCTTGGCGTAGATCTCCGGCTCGTGCCGGACCATGTGCAGGATTTTCGGCGCCGTGTAGCCGGGCCGCTGGCTGTTGCCCACTTCCTCGAGCATTGCTTCCAGGCCGCCCACCCGTTCCGTCAGAATCTCGCACTCCTCGGCGGTGGAGTAGTCGTTCCACAGCTTGCTGGTGGGGCGCGCCAGTTCGTCGTTCTCGTCCAGGGCGACGAGTCCGTGCTGCTGTCCCGATACGGAGATGCAGCGGATTTTACCCATCGGGACGTTGGCGTTCTGTGCCCTCCGGAAAACCTCGTCCACTGCCTCCAGCCACATCTTGGGATTCGCTTCCGACACGCCCTCGGGTTGTCCTTGGATGACGCCGTCTTTGGTGTCGTAGTGTGGCAGGTCGTTGTCGTAGTTCACGGCTGTGACGTAGACGACCTCCTTCGCGTCGTAGTCGATCACCACCAGTTTGCAGCTCTGGGTTGATACATCGAGCCCTGCGAAAAGGCTGGACATGACCTTTGTCCTCCTGCGTTGTCGTCCGGCAACGTTTCCCGCCGACCGCTGGAGCTGAGATGCAATCTGAAGGTAAGCATTCCGCCCGGTCCCTGTCAACCCCGACTGGCG
>CAZXXS010000067.1:0-9417 GCA_964644845.1 uncultured Cytophagia bacterium
CAGGTAGGGGTGCGGACTGTGTGTTTTTCGACACGTTTCTTCGAACTTCCCTGTTCTGGACCCGCGGAATGAACGACTGCGGCCGTTTTTTCGACAAAAGAAACCGTGGTGCTGGTACGCCGGTTGCTGGATTCCCTTAACACGTTGTGAGCTTCGCGCGGCACCCTTGGGGGAAGGAAAGTGAGGAGTAAAGCTCCTACGGGCGGAGGCTGGTCCAGCGGGGGTGAAGAAGCGCAGGTAGAGAAATTCAGGCGTTTAGTTGGGGGGCGGGGGCCGTCGTCCACCGTACGAGTTCCGGAAGTGGGGGTAACGGCCTTTTGGCGAGCGGAGGATGTTGCACGGGGAACTGAGAACTTGTCTTCAGACACAAGGGGACCACTCACGTCACGGAGACCGGTCATGAGAAGGCTTCTGCACAAATCGATTCTGGCGGGTTCGTTCGTCAGTTTGGCGCTCGCCCTGGGGATGGCGCCTGGGCATTTGCGCCGCCTCGGTCACGCCGCGCGGTGCGGCTCCACCCGGAGCGAGGTCAAGCGAGATGCCGTTGCCGTTCCGGTCGTCGAGTTTCACGCCGACACACTGGCCTGGTTGGGGCCAGCGCTGGAGCTGGAACGCTTGCCGCTTCCAGAGGCGATTGTCGACTCGCTTTCCCACCGGTGGGCTCGCAATGGGATGCCGCTGGACGTTGGTTTGGACTGGGAAATCTGGCCCTACTGGTTTCTGAGGTGGCCCCCAACGAGCGCGAAAGATCTGGGCTGGACGCTGGAAATGCGCGCTGTGGACGTGTCCACCGGTGAGGTGATCGCAGCGGGTGCAAACGCGCAACACAGGTTCGGACCGGCTTTCCTGTGGAAGTGGAGCCTGAGGTTCTTCCCAAGACTGGTCAAAAGAACGAGACTGAATTTGGGCAGTGTGGGCAGGGAGCAGCTGCCCCGTGTTGGTGTAGATGTCAGGCGCTGGAAGTGCAGCCGGGGTTCGCGTTTCATCCGCGCCGTGACCGAAAGGCTACTGGACGAACTCCTCTGGACCAATCGGGTGGTTCCTGTGACGGGCCCGCGCGGCGGGGAGGCGGAATTTCAAATCGAAGGGGAGATTTCGGAAGGCGTTAGACCAGACAAATTCATGTCGCTCGACGTTTTGCGCGTCCGAGTGCGCGCCGTGAACCGCAATCGTGTTGTTCTGCGGAAGACATTCATCGCGGAGCCAGGGTTGGACGGTTGCAGCCCCGAAATCGAGGCTCCTCTTGCCAACGCGAAAACGGCTGCCCGTGTGATTGCGGAGTTCTTGAACGGATTTTGCCGTGAGAGGCCTCACAGGCCGGAAATTGTTTCAAGAGAAGACTGGGGAGCGCGCCCAGCGAAACAGGGCATCGAGGGCATGCGCTACGAGGGAGACCCCGCGCAGTTTCTGAACTGGATCGTGGTCCACCACACGGCTTACACACCGAGTGGGCCCAAAGAAGTCCAGGACGAGCACATGCTCCCTCGAGGAAGCGGCCCTGGAAAACACCCGTTCGGCCGCGGCTGGCTCGACGTTGGGTACCATTTCATGATTTCCAAAGACGGCACGATTTACGAAGGGCGCAAACTCTGCTACGTTGGCGCTCACGTAGGGGGAACGGCCTACGGTAAGACGGACCCGAGGCTTCGAATCGATTTCGGTGCCATCGGGATCGCTTTGTTCGGCGATTTTCGCTACGAAGAGCCCACCCGGCAGCAAAAGGAGAGCCTTTTTGCGCTTCTCGACTACCTCACCCGTACCTACTGCATTCTGCCCGATCACGTCGTTACGCACGGAGAGATCTGGTGGCTTGCCAGACGCGAAAGACCGCTCGGTGGCCCGACCACACCGGAAACCGAGTGTCCCGGCGAGAAACTTCAGAAACTCGTAGAGCATTGGAGAGACGAGCACGTGAACTGACGCCCACCGTCTTTCGCCTTACCTCCGTCTCTGGAAAACAAGAAGGCAGGGCCCGACGGGACCCTGCCTTTGTTCGCGTCGGCTGCTGCAGAGGGAAAATCAAGCCGCACCGACCTGTTTCTTGATCCACTCGGTTGTAACCGACTTGGGCCGCGTGATCGGCTCCATGTAGGCTCGGCTGATGACGGCCTGCGAGCACACACCCAGCGCGCGGGAAATCCCGAAGATGACGGTGTAGTACTCGTACTCGTGCATGCCGTAGTGCCAGAGCAGCGCGCCCGAACCAGCGTCCACGTTCGGATACGGGTCCTTCACCTTACCGATCTGCTTCAGAATGTCGGGCACCACCTCGAACAGGCGCGCCACGATCTGGAAAATCTCGTCGTCGGCGCAGTACTTCTTGCCGAATTCGAGGAAGGCCTTGAAACGCGGATCCGTCTGCCGCAACACCGCGTGACCGTAGCCCGGAATTACCTGGCCAGCGTTGAGCGTTTCCCAGGTGAAGTCGCGCAGCTGCTCGTGGGTTGGCACGCCGCCGAAACGTTCCTGCAGCTTCTGGATCCACTTTAGCACTTCCTGGTTGGCCAGGCCGTGCAGCGGTCCAGCCAGTCCGTTCATGCCAGCGGAGTAGGCGTAGTAAATGTTGGAAAGGGCGGAATTGACCGTGTGCGTCACAAAAGCGCTGACGTTGCCGCCTTCGTGGTCGCTGTGAAGTACCAGGTACAGCTGCATCAGTTTTTCGAGCTCGCCGTTTGGGTTCGGCAGACCCAGCATCCGTGCGTAGTCGGCGCCCATGTCGAGGTTGGTGTCGGTGGGAATCCGCTCACCCTTGCCGTAGCGCATCCGGTAGATCCCGGCAGCCACGACAGGCATTTTGGCCATTAGATCGAGGGCGTCCTCCAGCGTCCACACCCAGTATTCGTCTTTCTTGATGCCCTCAGCGTACTTGGCTTTGAATTTCGAGTCCTTCTCGAGCACCAGCGCTGCCACGCTCAACATCGTCATTGGGTGTGAGTCTGCTGGCATGGCCTCGAGGGTCTTCCACACGCCGTCAGGCACGTCGCGACGCTGGGCCATTTCCTTGACGAACGCGTCCCTTTCTTCCTCGCTGGGCAGCTCACCGGTCAGCAACAACCAGATGATTTCTTCGGGGAGACGATCCGTCAACGTGCTGATGGGGTGACCGCGGATGATCAGACCCTGGTCCGGATCCACGTACGAGGTGTCGCAAACCAGGCCTTTGACGCCACGCATGCCGCCGTAGGCCTGCTGCACGGTGACCTCGCTGATCACGTCGCTGCCGTGCTCTTTGATCAGACCCCGAATGTCCTCCCGCCACATCGGGATCTTTTCAGCGAGCTTCTCTTGGATTGTCGCCATGACATCCTCCTTTTGATTGAGATCCTTCTCCCTTCGTTGTGTGCGAAAGGAAGATTTGCCTTAACTCCCGCAGGTGCGAACCTTACAGCTTCCGCAAAAACCGATCAACAGGAAAGACCGAAATCACTGGGCCTCTTGGATTTTCCCGGCCCGTACCGAGAAACGGCACATCGTTGCTGTTGTTGCGACCGAGTTTCGCACGTCGGGTTCCATCCGGACAACACGCGTACCGGCGCACCACTTTTCGGCCGACAACGTAGGTCCAGATGCTGGTGCACCGACGGCCTGGCCCGTCACATCTGGCCAGCGAAGTCACGCTCGTAGAAAAACAAACGTAACTCTCTTAATTTCGCCAAAATCATGCCACCAGGCCAAGCGTCTAAGTTGTGCAAAAACAAACTCCTCGGACTCGCTGCGTTTTGAGAGGATTCCCAGTTTTGGGAACGCTTGCGGGTCTGTTTCCCTCTTTTGGAAAGGACCCGCCCGGGGATCCAACCCCTGGGCTACGAGAAAGCAGGCGCCGCCTGAAGACGGCTTCTTCACGGAGAGTCCTACACGAGGTGGAAACACCACGTTTCCCCAGGCCAGCCAACGAGCGCCCGAGACGTTAGGCCTCCCGCACAAGTACAGCCGGCTTCGACTGGCTTCCACCTCACGTGGCTGGTCACCTTCAGTCTCCGGTGCAACTGCACAAACACGTCCGCGCAGGCTGACGTGACACTGTGCAGCAGCAGAGTGGGCTCTGCTGCGGACCTGCCCGGGTATCCAATGCCCTGGCTACAAGAAGGCAGGCGTTGTCTGAAGGCTGGCGGCTGCCTGATGGTGTAATCCCTTGGAGGCTCTTCACCCCCTGCATCCCCGGTAGTGCCCAACTTCTCTCTCGAGGATCGCGGCGACGTGCGCAAGGTACGAAATGCTACCCGTACGGACGCTCCGGGGAGGACCAAGCAAGAGGCTGGTTGACCAGGAACTTGCAGATGGTGTTTTGGGGAGGGGATCCCGCTCATCCCTGTCGATTTGCGTCCGTCGGCGCGAGCTTTTGGGATGCAATTTCGCGGTACAAGCGGAGCCCAGTGGAAACGGGGGACTTCGGTGAACTTCGCAGTTGACAAAGGGGCGCTTTTCCCCTACATTTTGACTGGAAAAACGAACGGAGAGGTGGTTCTCGTGAGTGATCAGCGAAAAAGTTTGTTCTTGATCGACGGTTCGGCGCTGGCTTACCGGTCGTACTTTGCTTTCGTCCGCAATCCACTCATCAACTCAAAAGGCGAAAACACAAGTGCGGTTTTCGCATTTACCAGATCGCTTCTGAAGATTCTGGACGAAGAGAAGCCGGACTACATGGCTGTTGTGTTTGACACACCTGAGCCGACGTTTCGACACGAAGAATTCGCAGCTTACAAGGCGCAACGGCCTCGGATGCCGGACGAGATGTCAGAACAGCTGCCGCGGATCAAGGAGGTGATCCACGCGCTTAATGTTCCGATCGTCGAGTTGCCGGGGTACGAAGCGGACGACGTGATTGCAACGCTTGCGCGTCGAGCGGCCGAACGCGGGTTGGACGTGACGATCGTGACCGGCGACAAAGACCTGGTTCAGCTCGTGAACGACCGGATCCGGATTTACAATCCGAAAACGGGTGGAAAGGAGCCCGAGATCATCACTCGGGACACAGCTTCGGAGAAACTTGGCGTTCAACCAGAACAGATTCCCGACTACCTGGGTTTGGCCGGAGACCAGGTAGACAACATCCCGGGTGTGAAAGGCATCGGTCCCAAAGGAGCCGTGGAGCTGCTCAAGCAGTTCGGTTCGCTGGAGGGGATTTACGAAAACTTGGAACAAGTAAAACCGCGGTATCGGAAGGCACTGGAGGGGCAACGCGAACAGGCTTTCTTGTCCAAACAACTTGCGACGGTACGCGCAGATGCCCCTGTCAACATCGATTTGGAAGAGCTCCGCGTTGGCGAGCCTGACCGCGACGCGTTGACGAGACTCTTCAAGGAACTGGAATTCAAGTCGCTACTCGAACGGTTTACACACAACTCCAACAGTGACGGGGCGGACTACCGCGTGATCCGGACGAGGGAGGAGCTCGTTTGGCTGGTCGCTGAGCTCCGCAAGGCGGGTACTTTCGCCGTTGACCTCGAGACAACATCACTGAACCCACTTGAAGCCAGGATTGTGGGACTGTCTTTCTCCTGGCGGGAGGGTTTCGCGTGTTACGTGCCTGTTCGGGCGCCAATCTTCGACCGTCTTGAGCTGAGCGAGACCGACGTGCTCGAGGCCCTCCGACCCATCCTGGAAAACGAGTCCCTGCGGAAGGTAGGGCAGAACATCAAATACGACTTGCTTGTTCTACGTGGGGCCGGGATCGAGCTCAAGGGCGTGTTCTTCGACACGATGGTCGCTGCCTACTTGCTGAACCCTTCGGAACGGCAGCACAACCTGGATTTGCTCAGTCTGGAGTACCTGAACTACAAGAAGATCCCAACCAGCCAGCTCATCGGCAAACGGGGCAGCAAACAGCTCTCCATGGCCGACGTGCCGGTGGACCAAATTGCGATCTACGCCTGCGAGGATGCTGACATCACCTGGCGGCTGTACCAACTGCTGGAACCCAAGCTCGACGAAGCCGGACTGGCCCAGCTTTTCTACGACGTGGAAATGCCCCTCGTACTGGTGCTTGCCGACATGGAGCACTGGGGCGTGAAGCTTGATGTAGCCTACCTTCGCGAAATGTCCCGGCAACTTGAAGGCCAGCTAAGAGAACTGGAGAGTAAGATCTACGAGCTGGCCGGCGAGCGCTTTAACATCAGTTCGCCCAAGCAGCTGTCCGTTGTTCTGTTCGAAAAACTGAAACTGCCAGCTCGGCGTCGAACCAAGACGGGCTACTCCACGGACGCTCGGGTGCTCGAGGAGCTCGCACGAAAACACCCTCTGCCGAAACTGCTGCTCGAATACCGCGAGCTGGCCAAGCTGAAGTCGACCTACGTGGATGCATTGCCACAAATGGTGAATCCGCGGACTGGACGGGTGCACACTTCGTTCAATCAAACAGTGACAGCCACTGGGCGCCTGAGCTCCTCGGAGCCCAACCTCCAGAACATTCCAATTCGCACGGAAATCGGTCGGCAAATTCGTCGAGCGTTCGTTCCTGAAAAGGGCCACCTACTGCTGGACGCAGACTACTCTCAGATAGAGCTGCGAATCATGGCCCACCTGTCGGGGGACGTGCGGCTCCGCGAAAGCTTCGAACGTGGCGAGGACGTGCACACCCGTACAGCGGCGTTGGTGTTCGGGATTGAGCCTGAGGAGGTTACTCCCGATCACCGTCGCCGGGCCAAAGAAGTGAACTTCGGCATCATGTACGGCATGGGGGCCTACGGTCTCGCCAGACGTTTGGAAATCACTCCGGACGAAGCGCAGCAATTCATCACTGGCTATTTTGCCAGCTACCCCCAGGTACACGAGTTCATCATGCGGACAATCCAGCGGGCCCGGGAGCAGCGCTACGTCACCACCTTGTTGAACCGAAGGCGACGTTTGCCCGACATTCTCAGCGAGAACCAGCGGGTGCGTGAGTTTGCCGAGCGAACGGCCATCAACACGCCGATCCAGGGAACGGCGGCGGATCTGATCAAAGTGGCAATGATTCGGATCTGGCGGGAGCTGAAGAAGCGGGGTCTGCGGACGAAGATGATCCTGCAGGTCCACGACGAGCTGGTTTTCGAAGTACCGACAGAAGAACTCGAAGAAGTGAGAGAACTGGTTCGGCGCGAAATGGAGGGGGCAATCAAGCTGGATGTGCCCGTGAAAGTGGAGATCGGGGTCGGGCGCAACTGGCTGGAGGCAGCCCATTGAGTGGGGAAATGGGGGCAGGCTGGAAGCGGCTTCTGGGAAACGCGAAACTGAAAAAGCGTCTGACCCTGCGGGCGCAGATTGTGTCGTCAGTTCGTGCGTTCTTCGAGAGCGAGGGGTTTCTCGAGATTGATGTTCCTGTGCTTGTACCGCTGCCGGGGATGGAGCCACACCTGGAGCCCGTGCAAGTCGCAGTCCACGACCGGCGCGGGCACGTTTTTCCCTTCTACCTGCACACCTCGCCGGAGTACGCCCTGAAGAAGCTGCTTGCCGCTGGGTTTGATCGGATCTACGCCCTTACGCATGCTTTTCGGGACGGTGAGGTCTCGCAGACGCACAACCTGGAGTTCACGTTGCTTGAATGGTACCGTGCGGGGGTGGACTACAACCAACTCATGCGCGACTGCGAAAAGCTGTTCGCCCTCGTCGCCGAAAATCTGGGGCACGAGGAGTTGCGAATTCGCTACCGGGGTCTGGAAATCGACCTGAGACCACCCTGGCCTCGATTGACGATGAGACAAGCTGTGCAGCGATTTGCGAGTGTGGACATTTCGGGGCAAACGACGGTCGAAGAACTCGTGGCCATCGCTCACGGCAAGGGGTACCACGAAGCGCGCCCGGACTGGCCGTGGGAAGATCTCTTCTACCTGATTTTTCTGAACGAGGTCGAGCCCAGATTGCCGCGGGACAGGCCCGTTTTCCTCACGGAGTACCCCGTGCAAATGGGTGCCCTGGCGCGACGCAAGTCTGGAGACCCCGTGACTGTGGAGCGTTTCGAACTCTACGTCGGGGGCCTTGAGCTCGCGAACGCTTTCAGCGAGCTGACGGACCCGGTTGAACAGAGGGAGCGTCTGTTGCGGGAAAGGGAAGAAAGGCATCTGTTGGGCCGGACAATCTACCCCGTCGACGAATCCTTCCTTGAAGCGCTTGAAACGGGATTACCGCCCGCGGCGGGAATCGCTCTTGGGCTGGATCGGCTTGTGATGCTCTTCACCGACGCGGAGCGGATCGAAGACGTCCTCGCCTTCCCGACAGGTGCCTTGTTCGAAGACTGGAACAAGAGTTGCCAAAAGGAGAACTGAAGGGCCAAGCGACGGGTCGTGCAACGGCAGAGTGCAGGGGCGCTTTGCCACGTGAGTTTGTCTCAGGGTACGTCCGCGCGCACTTTTCTTGACCGAGCGCTACCGCCTACTCCAGAGGCGAGCCTTCCCGTCGGGCCCTGAGGGCACTTCGCTTGCTGCCTCCACGACCTGGTCTGCTGACGAATGTTGGGAAGTTTTTTCGGGGGAGCAGCTTTTCAACTGGGGCTCCCGCTCAGCGCGAATCGGGTCGCGTTTCCCAAGCAGACTCGGGGGGCGACGGCCCGTGAACGGGCAGATCTGGCCGCAGGGAGAAGTCGGCGCTGAGTCTGCCGGCCCACGCACGCATGCCGAGAAGCGCAAGGTCGAGCTCGATTCGCCGCCATTGCACCCGCAGCGCGGCGTTGAACTTTTCCGCGTCGTTCTCGAGAATGAGCGACACATTTTTCCGAGCTTCGAGGATCACGCTGCCAAACAAGCCCACCAGCTGGTGCTGCGCCGCCGGTATCTTGTCGGATCCGTAGCCAACACTGAAGAGGCAGGTGCGGTGCAGGATCGTGCGCCTTCTGGACAACACTACGTAAGAAGCACAGAGGTGCTGAGCCCACTCTTCTCCCACGATTCCGAAGGGATCGTGCAGACCGAGGACAACCGCCGGCCAGCGGCTCGTCTCCGCGTGAAGCTGAAACCGAAAGAAAGCAAAGCGGTCTCCGATGCCCCAGCGGTTCCCGATGTGGTCCGAACGTAGAATGCCCCACGTCGTTTCCAGGAACGGGAGGTAGCCGAGGGTGAGGGAGTAGATTTTGTCCCCGAAACGGGGACGTCGGAGCACGGCAAACTGGGCGGGCAGGTAGCCCACCCCAAGAGACAAACGTGCATCGGGTACGGTTTGAGCGGTGGGCGAGAGTACGGCTCCCGAATACCCAAGGAGACCGTAGGCCGGCCTTGCCCCACTCGATGCCGAAGGTATCCAGACCAGGAGAAGCAGAAACCACAGAATGGACAGTCCGCGCCCTTCTCGACGCACGATCCTCCCTCCGTGAAAAGAACTCGGATGAGCACAGCAGGTGATTTCAGGACTTGCCGGGCCCCCGTGGGACCGCGGCGCAACGTAACACCGCGATCCCACCTTCCCCCGTGGATCAGGTACGCTACCGACGCCCGAAGGTGGAGATTGCCG
>CAZXXS010000068.1:0-8224 GCA_964644845.1 uncultured Cytophagia bacterium
AGGCACTTCCAATCCAAGAGCCCCTTTCTGTCTCTCAGGCGGCCTATCCCCCCAGCCACCTTCACTCTTCCAAACCCTATCTAAACTAACCTGAAAAACGAGATTTTGCAAGGGCTTTCTCCGGCCTCGGTTGCCACTCCAGACCCAGGGCTACAGCGGAAACCCGGTCGCCTCAAAGCGGCTTAGGCTCCGTCCGCGCAGGCGGACGCGGGGTTGTTCAGCGGCAGAGTTTACTCCGCTGCGTGTGAAACCCACACAAATCCGGCCAGATCAGGCCCTCCCGCCCGGAGATCAAATCTCCGGGCTGCGAAAAAAAGATCGCCGCCTGAAGGCGGCTCGCTGACGAAAACCGCCGCACTTCGCCGAAACGCCGAGGCATGGCTTGTCCCGACAGCGGCCCGTGCCCTGGGCAGTAAGCTGCTCAGCAAAATCCAACCGGCTTCAGCCGGTTTCCACCTGACGTAGCCGGGGACTTCAGTCCCCGGCGAAAACAAAACGCGGCTCGGTCTGCCGGAATTCAACCCGTGGCAGAGCTCTTTTAGTTGCATCCGGTCAGAGCTTTTTTTACCTTTTGTCACAGTTGGGTCGGTAAACTCTCGCTGTTTCTTGGGCTTCGCAGAACCTGCCGGAAGTGGCGCATCCCGCGGTCCCTTTGCGCCCTCGACCGTCTGGACGAGGAGAACGGGAAGCGCCCGGCAGGTAAAACCAACATGAGGAGAGAACACATGCAGACCCATCCACTGGGCCTTTTCATCATCCCGGATGAACACCTGAACGAGCGGCTTGCTACTGCAAGCAGGCTCGGTATCCCCACCGCCCACATCCTGGCACCCTCGGGCGAGCAGCGGTCTTCGCAGGCTCTGCAGGAACTCAAGCGAGTCTTGAACGACGCCGACGTCAAACCGACGGTCATGTTTTGCGGCTTTGAAGGCGAAAGCTACGCCAGCATCCCCATTGTGCGCGAAACCGTCGGTCTGGTGCCGGAGGCAACCCGTGCGCAGCGTCTGGACGAAGCAAGACGCATTTCGGACGTGGCCGCTGAGCTGGGGATCCCTGTCACCGCGCTCCACGTCGGTTTCATCCCGGATGCCTTCAACACCCAGGAGTACGGGGACATCGTGGAGACCGTGGGCATTCTCGCAGACCACTGCGCGGCAAACGGTCAGTGGCTGCACCTCGAGACCGGTCAGGAAACCGTCGATACCCTTCTGCACTTTCTGGAGGATCTGGGGCGTCCGAACGTAGCCGTGAACTTCGACCCGGCCAACATGATCCTGTACGGCACCGGAGACCCCATCGAGGCCGTGCGGCGACTTGGCGACCTGATTCGCAGCGTCCACTGCAAGGATGCAACCTGGTCTCCCAGGCCGCGCATCGAGTGGGGCCAGGAAGTGCCGCTCGGCGAAGGTGACGTGGGCATGGAACGGTTTCTGGTTGCGCTCAAAGAAGTGGGCTACGTCGGGCCGCTGACGATTGAGCGGGAGATTGTCGGCGAACAGCAGCTGCGCGACATCGAGCGCGGTGTGAAACTGCTCAGCGAGTTGCGAGCAAAGATCTGGGGCGAGTGAAAGTCGCCCAAACGAGGCTGCAAGCAGTCGGAACGAAACCAGGAGGAAGGAGCCATGCCAAAAGGAATGTCACGGCGCGATTTCCTGAAGCGAAGCGCCTTGGGTGGAGCGGCGGTCGGCCTGGGCGTGAGAACGCTGGAAGCCTTAGGCGCTGAAAGCACGGGTCCCGCGCCTTCCAGCGTGCTCGGCGCCAACGACAGGATCCGGGTCGGGATGATCGGCGTAGGAGCGCGGGCTCAGGAACTTCTGGAAGCGATCAAGAAGGTCCCCGGCACCGAAATCGTGGCCGTCTGCGACGCTTACACTGGTCGGATCGAGCGCGCGATTGACCGCACCGGTGGCAAAGCCAAAGACTACGGCGACTACCGCCGCATCCTCGACGACAAGAACATCGACGTGGTTGTCATTGGCACACCGGACCACTGGCACGCGAAGATGGCCATCGACGCCGTGGACGCGGGGAAAGACGTGTACATCGAGAAGCCGCTCACGTACCGAATTGAGGAAGGACCCCAAATCATCAAAGCGGTCAAGCGGACCAAGCGCATCCTGCAGGTGGGCAGCCAGCCGATGAGCAGCAAGATCCAGGAGAAAGCCCGCGAGATTGTCGCCTCGGGCAAACTGGGGCAGATCACGATGATCCGCGCCTACTACAACCGTAACACTGCCAGCGGCGCGTGGATCTACCCGATTCCGCCCGACGCTTCACCCAAAACGGTCAACTGGGAAATGTTCCTCGGGCCGGCTCCCAAGCGTCCGTTTAGCCTGGAGCGTTTCTTCCGGTGGCGCTGCTACTGGGACTACTCGGGCGGCATTCCGACGGACCTCTTTGTCCACCTGGCCACTTCCATCCACTACGTGATGGGCGTGAAGATGGCGGAAAGCGCAATGGCCATGGGTGCTCTGTACCGCTGGAAGGAAAGCCGTGAGGTACCAGACACCGTGAATGCTGTGTTGAAGTACAAAGAGGGCTTCATGGTGAACATGAGTACCACCTTCAACAACCAGAAGCTCGGTGGGAGCGGTTTCCAGATTCTCGGCACCAAAGGCAGCCTCGAGGTAAGCGGCGGTCGTTTGCTCTTTTACCCCGAAAATGTGCACGAGGACAACGGCTGGGTCGTGAGAAGCTGGCCTAAGAAACTGGAGGAGCAGTACTACAGCGATCCCAAGGTGCTGGCCGAAGAACGTCCCAACACGCAGGAACCTGTGCTCCTTGGGGATGGCGAATTCTACCGCGAACAGGGCTGGGGCAGCACGCTGACACACATGCGGCGGTTCTTCGACAGCGTCCGCACCAGAAAAGACCCGGTAGAGGACGCCGAGGCAGGGCACCACGCAGCAGCCTGCGCTCACCTGGTCAACCTGTCGATGAAGAAGGGATCTGTGGTCGAGTGGGATTTCGCCAAAGACGTGGCGAAAGTCTGACCTGCCGCTGGCGCCGGGGCCTTCGTCAGCAGGCCCCGGCCGGGCTAAACGCAGCAGCTCTCGCCCTGGTCCGCCAGTTAAGCCGGTGGCGTCATCCAGCTCTGAGAAATTCACCGCCTTGCCCGGGGATGCAGCAGGAAGGCGGCACGTCGCCCAAGGGAGCACAAATTCCGGCAAAACAAATGCAGCTGTGACCGAAGGAGACAACGCCTCGTCTTCTTAGCGCCCCGGCAGCGTTGCGCACAAACATTCGCTCAAGGTCGAACGGTGGGGCTGAGCGACCTGGCATTTCGTGGAGGCCCGGGGGCTCCCCTGCGGGGTCGGAGGCTGAACAGCGAGTCCTGCTCTGTAGTCCTTCTCGCACAGCACGATGCGGCGCGGACAAACAACAGCCGCCGGGTGCTCTCGCAAGCGAAAGCCCGAACCACCAAGTTCCTGCCCTAACGTAAGACTTTCCGGTGTTCTCCCCCCTGCTCCGGCTGCGAAACAAAGGCCTCCGGCGTTTTGCCGAAGCGGTCGCGGTAAGCACGCGTCTGAGCCTCAATCAAACTGTCGAGGGCATCTTCGCGAACGAGTGTTACCGTGCACCCGCCAAATCCGGCGCCGGTCAAGCGCGAGCCCAGCACGCCCGGTACGCCCCACGCCGTCTCCACCAAGGTGTCCAGCTCGGGGCAACTCACCTGGTAGTTGTCGCGCAAGCTTGTGTGCGACTCGTTCAGAAGCCTGCCAAAGCCCTCCAGATCGCCACGCCGAAACAGCTCCACGCTACGAAGCACTCGTTCGTCCTCCGACACGACGTGGAGACACCGCCTGTACACCACCTCAGGGAACTTCTCACGGTGGCGTTCGAGCATCTCCAAAGTAGCGTCTCGCAAGGCTTTCACCTGCGGTTCCCCCGCCTTTTGAAGGATGCGCACGCCTTCCTCACACTCTCGACGCCGGGCGTTGTACTCAGAATCCACGAGGCCCCGCTGGACTTTCGAATCGGTGATCGCGACCAGTACGTCGTCCAGCCTGACCGGCACATTCTCGTAGTCGAGCGAACGGCAGTCCAGGAAAAGTGCGTGGTCTTTCCGACCCAGCGCGGAGATGAACTGGTCCATCACACCGCAATTCACCCCGACGAACTGCGTCTCGGCCCGATGGCAAAGCAGCGGCTGGTCCTTGCCTTCGATCTCAAAGTCAAAAAGCCCCATCAAGAGGTGAAGCGTACACACTTCCAGCGCAGCGCTACTGCTCAGCCCCGAGCCCGTGGGCACGTTTCCGAAAACCACCGCGTCGAAACCACCCACCGGGTAGTCGGCCTTCTGGGTTTCCAGCACAACACCCGCCACGTAGTCGCTCCACGTGCCCTTGCGCGCAAGGGCGTCGAGCGACAGTTGCTGGTCGGGCATCCCGTTTAAACTCACCAAGTGAATCTTTCCGTCGTCGCGGCGTCTCCCGGCAGCCCAAATGCGCTGCTCAATGGCCATCGGAAAGACAAAGCCCTCGTTGTAGTCGGTGTGTTCGCCGATCAAATTCACCCGTCCAGGTGCGCTGGCCAGCACCTCGGGTTTCGCTCCGAAACGCTCCTCGAACGCGTCGAGCAGCTTTTTCTCGACTTGAGATGGCGTCGATTCTTTCATCGGAAACCTCCAGGCTGCTGTTTGGGCAGGTAATCCAGCTTGACGCGGTGCAGCGCTTTGAAGATGTTCTCTCTGAGTTGCGGTTTTCCGCGTGTGAAGGTACGTACGATTTCGCTCAACTTGTCGCGTTCAGTGTTGCCTGCAATGGGGCATCCGCTGTCGAAGACAGGGTAACCGCGCTCGGCGGCGTACTTTTTGATTAGTGACTCGTCCACGTAGTAGAGCGGCCGGATCAGGTAGAAGAGACCGCCGAAAAAATCCTGCTTGGGCACCATTGTGCTGAGTTCACGGCTGTACAGAAGGTTCAAGAAAAAGGTGGCAATGACGTCGTCCTTGTGGTGCCCGTAGGCAAGCTTGCGACAGCCTTCCTCTTGTGCGATTTCGAACAAGCGCTTCCGGCGCAGCCTGGCGCAAAGAAAACACGGGTTGGCGCGGTTGACCTCCGAGTGAGCCAGCGGGCCGATGTCCGTGCGCTCGACCCGGTAGGCAATCCCCTCGCGTTCCAGAAATGTCCGAAGCCTTTCGACGTCCAGGTTGGGTTGAGGCTTGTAGCCCAGATCCAGGTGAACGGCCAGGATGTCGAGCCGGCCGCCTGCAAGATGCCCGACATCCCGCAGCACGTCGAGGAGTACGAAAGAATCTGCCCCTCCGGACAACGCCACCAAAATGCGGTCGCCGGGTTCGATCAGACCGTACTCGCGGGACACCTTGTCCACCCGGCTTACAATCGCCCGACGGAGCCGCGACGTTTTCACCTCGCCCCCTCGCGACGCCGCACCGCCGGGTTGAAGTAGCCAATCCGGACCCACGGGAAACGCGCCCGCACCTGATCCAGCCAGGTTAGCACCCCAACCGAATCGCTGTCGTCTAACGCTTCGAGCCGCAGGGCTCGAATGTACACCTCCGGGTCCAGGTTCAGATTGCGCGTTTGGATCATGTCCACGCGGTACGTCTCGACCAGTTCAAAGAAAGCAGCCATTTCGCCCGGGTGGTCCGTAAAGCCGGGAAACACGAAGTAGTTCAGGCTCACCCAGCAGCCGTGCCTTTTGGCCACGCGGATGGAATCCAGCACGTCCTCAAAAGAGTAATCGAGCGGCCGAAAGTAGCGTTCGTAGAAGCCGCGCTGGGCGCTGTTCAGGCTCACCCGGATCGCGTCAAGACCAGCCTTGCAGAGGCGTTCCACCGCTTCCGGGTCGGAAGCGTTCGTGTTTACATTGATCGTGCCCCGATCTGTGCGCTTGCGCATTTCCCGGATGGCCGCCTCGATGACGTCCGCTACCGTAAGAGGTTCCCCTTCGCAGCCCTGGCCAAAGCTAACCACGGCGTTGGGTGCGCTCTCGAGGTGCGGTACCGTGAACTCCACGATTTCCTCGACGGTGGGCACAAAGTCAATTCGCTCCTGGGCCGGAGCAAAACTTTCCGGCGGCTGGTAAGAAAGGCAGCCCACACAGTTGGCGTTGCAGCCGGGACTCGTCGGTACAGGGCACTCCCACCGCTCCAGGACGAAGTTCCGAGCTGCCGGGCAACCGTAACGGCGCACGCAGTTCTCGACCAGGTGACGAACAAGTCGGTTGTTGGCGTAGCGCACGAGCATGCGTTCGGCCGCGCGCTCGATTTCGCGTGGATTGAATTGCGCCGGGTCTTGACGGACGTCGTCATCCACGCGCATACCGGTGACCCAGAAAGCTTCATTCCGCCAGCCTACGGCTGTGTACGCGTAAAGAGGCAGGTCGGGAGCATTCGGCAAGCTTTCGTAAGCCGCCCGGTAGATCCACGTGTGCGCTGGGGCCATGAAAGCGGCAACCGGCAAGACTCGCTTGCCCCGGTAGGTCTCCAGCCTCACAAGTTCGCCCCGCTCAGGATCGTAGCCGAACGGAACGCGATTTTCCAGGACAAAAAGGTCACTGCCGTAGGGGATCCGAATCAGCTCCCGCTCTTCCGGCAAGTGAACACTGTGCACCGATTGCCCGACCATTTTGAGCTCGGGCACTTCGAAGACTTCTCCCTGTTCATTGGCCACCACAAGCGAGGGAAGCCCCGAAATCTCGTCCGGTAAATCAGCCATCCTGCTTTCTCAGAAGAAGTCCGAACGCCAGAACGTCACGCCATTCTGCTCGAAATCGGCGAGGAGCTCCTTCAACTCGCCCACACTACGGAGTCCCGCCTCGTCGGTCAACCGCTGCTCGTCCAGAACGGCCATCATCAGGTCGTCACACGTGTCCTTACCTGCCAGGTAGCGACTCTTCGCAAACGTACCGTGAACGTCCCGCCCCTCGAGAAAGAGCTCTGGGCTCCCCTTCCTCCGGAAAGCCTCCGCCAACAGAGCGTCAAACGTGTCCACGTTGTCACCTGTCGTCGCCACTTCAAAGACAAAGGGTCGATCGTCCCACTGTCCCACGCGGATGTAGCCCTGGCCGTCCTCGGTCATCAGCCAAACCGTTGTTCCCGGCGTCACGGGCGTCTTGTCAAGCACCGCCCACCTCTGCTGGTTCCTTCTCACGACGATCGGCCGTTGCAAAGCGTCTCGCTCGTGAAGGTGGCGTACTGTGGGAAGGTCGTCGGGACCGACATCACGAACGCCCACAGCGGGTTTGGGCAGCTCCCCAGCCTGGAACCTCCAGCGGGGCATCGGCACTTTTCGGTAACCGAACCTCGCGTAGAAGGGGTGAATGCTGGTGAAAAGCACGGAGACCGGATACCCTCGCGAACGCAGGGCATCCAGGACGTCCTGCATGACCCGGGAAGCGAAACCGCGCCCACGGGCAGCCGGCAAGGTGGCTACGTTTCCGACCCCGCCACAACGGACCCAGCCTTGACCAATCCGGATCTGACGCGAGAAAATCTGAACCGTCGACAGAACCCTGCCGTCCTCGACGAGTACGCGTGTCTGCCAAGGCTCCCAATCCGGGTCGTTTCGAACGCTGGCAACGAAGTACTCCCTCGATGTCGTGCTGAAGGCGGCATCGCACACGTCGAAAACCTGCTCCAACTCCGCTTCGCTCTGAATCGAGCCCAACCTGAGTCCCATCTGAACGCTCCTCCGAGCTCCGAGCGCCGTTTAGAATTAGACCGTGTCTTGCTGCAAATGTACAATCGACAGCGCGAATTCAAAAAGCTTTTTTCGGGCCGCCAACGGCGCTGCGTCTCGTGAGCCCGTTAGCAGTTCTGAGGTACCCGAGGATTTTCCTTCCAGAGGAGCATGTCGCCGCGTCCTCAAGAAAGGCTTTTTGCAAAGTCCTTCAGCGCCACGGGAGCCTTTCTCGGGAGACCCTCCAGCCTGCATTGGCTTGCTCTCGTCCATCCAAGCGAAAAGCCAATCCCGCTGTCTGAAGCCGCAGCGGCACGCTTAAGCGGGAAAACGTGGCGTAGCAGGCTGGGATCCATTCCGTGAGTCAGCACATTCCTTCGAAGACGAAAGGGAAGCGTCCCTTCCGGGTGCGCGTTCTTTTTCTTCCGGCTCCCCTGCCGGGCGAAGGGCAATGCCCCAGCGGTGGGATACCTTCCAACCGGTCAACGCGGCTTGGTCCTCGACTCTCCCCTGCATCCGGCGTGAGTTCCAGAGAAAGCTTTCCCGCCACCGCGTCCTGGTACCGCAGAGTCCCCTGG
>CAZXXS010000069.1:0-29259 GCA_964644845.1 uncultured Cytophagia bacterium
CAGAAGGCCGTAGCGGCAGGAAGCGGTAACTACGGCTGGTACTACGAAGCAAAATCGGGCAATGTCGTGCCGAACCTGGGTGGCAGCGCTTTCTCTGACAAGTACTGCTACTTCTAAGCGCGGTACCGCCGAAGTCCGGGAGGGAAGGGCTGAGCCCCGGTGGGGAGCTTAGCCCTCCCCGAGACCATCGTTGCCATTCAGTCGGAGGAACGGATGGGCGGGCTGTGGACCGGGACTGCGGGGAAGGTTGAACAGCGGGTTTGGCCTTCGAGAGCGTCCCGGTTTTTTCGTGTTTCGGGGTTCACGCTCGTAGAAGTCGTGTTGGCAATGGCCTTTCTCGGTCTTGTTGTTGTCAGCATGGCCACCATTCTGGCGGGTTCCCTAAGGCGACACAGCGGAAACACCCAGGAATGGACGCTCCTGCTGGTTGCTCAACGGACAATGGAAAAAGAGCTGACACAGCTCAGCATGAACCAAGGCCTTTTCGCGTCGCAAGTTGCTCGGGGTACGTGGCAGCGTGAGCGTAGAGAGGGGCTGGTGCGAATCACGGTAGTCCACCGAAGCGTTGGCGAACACATGTTGCGCGTGCAGGTGACGGCGCGAGCTTCGGGAAAACGCGTGGAACTCGTGTCTCTGGTGGGCGATCGCTGGGTTGTCGGAACAACTTTGCCGAAGGGAAAAGGTACCAGGAAGAAAAAGGGTCATTGATCTTGCTTCTTGGATCTTTCGTTGAGCTGGAGCGGGCAGGGATCTGCTGAAAGGAGTGTAGTCCGCTGGATTGGCGGGACGGACTTCGATGTTCAGCTGATGAAAGCCCTGGTTCTGGTGGGAGCACAGATTGAGTGCGAATCGTTTAGATGCCGCACGGATGAGTCCTGTGGGCGACGAGCACGGGTTCACCCTGGCTGAACTCATGCTGGCTACCGCAATCGCAGCAATGCTGTCGGTGGCCGTGCTCAGCTTGTTTTCGGGGAGTGTAGGGACCTGGCAGCGGCTTTCTGCCTTGCCGAAACAGGACGAGGTGCAACGCGCGCTTTTAGTTCTGGCAGCGGACCTGCGTCAGGGTACGGAAGTCGCCTCGGCCTCAGGTCGACTTGTTGTCCGTCAGTCGAGTGGTGCCACGATTCGGTACCGGGTTCTGCGCGAGCAAAACGAAGACTGGTTCGTACGGGAAACGCTGGGGCGTCGCGGTCGGTGGACGTGGTTACCCAAACGGCCGCTCATTCGTGCCCCTCGCGGTGCTTTGAGCATGGACATGACGTCCGAAGGCGAAACAGAAGAAGTGACGTTACGATCGGGGCGAAACGAATGGACCTTACGCGTTTTGCCACGAAACGCGCTTTGAAGAGCGAACCGGCCAAGCAAACCGGTGGAATATTGGCCATGGTTTTGCTGGCGTGGGTTGTGCTTGCCGGGTTGGCTTTTGCGACGGTGGTCACGGTGACGCGTGAAACGCAGATGCGTAGTAGCAGCGTGCGCTCCTGGCAAGCTTTGTACCTGGCAGAGGCAGCGATCCAGAGAGCCATTGCCGAGCTGGCGCAGGACCCGGATCACGACTGGTCCAACAATCCACCTCATGCGGAACTGGACGGTAAACTTGGCACGGGAACGTACGCGGCCGTTCTCACGCCGGTTCGCAAAGACCGTGCTGTGGTGGTGGCAACAGGTAGAGCGAAAGACAAAATCTGGTCCGTAAAAGCGGTTCTGGCGGTCGACTGGCAAGAAGCAACGCCGGAAGTAGAAATTCAGGATTGGAGGGAGCCGGAGAGTTTGCGCCACGCTGGGTTGTGAAAGCTGGAGCTCTCGTGGATGGCGTGAGGCCGTGTGTCGTCACTACCTTTGTGTCAGAGTGTTTTGTCGCATTCCGAGGCTTCCCTGTTGCGGGGTAGAGCTCCACGAATCAGGCTCGAAGTGATGGTGGCTTTCGAGCTCTGAACGACTGACAAACCAGGAAGACGGTTGCCAGGATGGCAAACCAGGATGTCTTACTGAAAACTTCGTTACCTGGCTGCAGGCTGGTGCAGTGTGCATCGTACTCGCAACGGGACCTCGCCCGCTCGACGGTGGGCCTGGAGCTGGGACAAAGCGCTGTGAAGGCCGTTGCCGCACGGAAGATTGACGACGCCAAACGGCAGATCGTGTGGTGGGGGATTGCCGAACTGGATCCAAGCCTCTCGGAGCAACGACGTCGTGATGTGATCGTGGGGGTCCTCAAAAGGTGGCGTTCTCTCAAGGGGTTTCCCAGACGCATTGTTCTCTTGGCGCCTTCTGGTCACCGCTTTGTTACTGTTGTTCTTCCAAACATGCCGTTGAAAGAACTCCGCCAGGCGGCTCTGTGGGAGGCTCGCTCGCAACTCTACTTCGAATCTGACATGGTGATGAACGCGTGTCCGCTGCCGGCAGCGAGCGACGAAGAAAAAGTGACAGTGGTTGTTGCGGGCATTCCTGAGGAGTTACGACGAAAAACGTACGAAATCCTTCGACTCTCTGGGCTTAAGGTAAAAAGAGCTTTGCCGGAAGCGGCGGCTCTGAACAGCCTTTCCGGACAATGCTACCCAGAGGGCGCGGTGACACGTTTTCTCGATCTGGGTTTCGGCGCCGCGAAACTTGTAGCTCGTGTGGCCGGCAAGCCGGTCTTTTATCGTGAGCTCCCCAACGTCGGCGAAAACATGGTCCGCGCGATCGCGGATCAGGCGGATTTGAACCTGCGACTTGCCGAGCGTGTGCTGCGTAGAGCGCAGTTTGTTCGCGATCCCGACGAAGAGGATCCCGACCTCGCTTACTGGGGAGAGGTTGGTAGCGTTCAACAAATTATCTTCTCCGAGGTTTCCGCGCTGGCCAACGAAGTGGAAATGTCTATCCATTACTTGCGGGCACACTTCCCGGTCGACGACGAAACAATGTACTGTCTTGGGGGCCTCACCGAGATCTCCGGTCTTCTGGACTACCTCGGCGAGAGAGTGGGAATTCCTTGCCGGGCGCTCCCGTTCCCTGGAGAAAAGTTCGAGTTTGTCCGGCCGGAGATGAGCCTGGTATTCAGGCGGAACTGGAGCAGACTTGCCGTACCAACCAGTGTTGCCTTGTGGGGACTCGGCATCCAGAGATGTTCAAAATCGGTAGGCATCCCACTGAAACCAAAGCGAAAGTCCCCTCTCGGCAAAGTAAACCTGAAGTTGGTTGCTTCGTTGCTGCTCACGGTTCTCGTCGCGTTTGCCAACTTGGCACTGATGCCGAAGGTCCGGTACCTTCAGTCCGAATTAATGGCTCAGCAAGCTTACCTGGACGAACTGACCGAACGGATCGAGAACACGCGCTTGTCCACGGAGGTCGCTGACGACCCAAGTTCCAGATTGGAGGTCCTCCGGAAGAAGATGCCAGGCTGGGATACCCTGTTGGCAGCGCTTGCCCACGCCAGCAACAACAAGGTTTGGCTACGAGAACTTGGAGGAACGTCGCAGGTACTCGGCCTGGCTGAGATGCTCGGGGCGAGCGACGAAGGAATCGTGGGTAGTGACACAGAGGAAAATTCTCTTCCGGACGTAGCTACGCTGCAGATTTCCGGACTGGCGGCAAGCCAGGACGACGCGGAAGATTTTGCCCGAGAACTCGAGGCGACGAAACTCTTTTCGGACGTGCACCTGGGAAGCCTGGAGCGCCAGGAGGACGAGCCGCGTGTGGTTCGTTTCACACTGTCGTTGAGCGTTTCGCCGGTAGAGAAAAACGAGGCTGGGCAGTAATGGAATCCCCAAAGACTTCGAATATACTCTACTTGGCGGCCTTTTTTGCCGGAGCCTTGCTTGTTGTGAACGTATTCTTGGTGTCGCCTTCTCGGAAGATGAAGGCTTTGCGCAGGGAATTGGCCGAAGTTCAGGTTCAGGTAGCCCAGGCCGAAGCAGAGTTGGACTCGCTCCAACGTCAGCCGGTTCAGAAGGCGAAAACCGGGTCGCAAAGAAAGGAAGAATTCTCTCCCATCGAACTACTGACGAAACAATTGAGTCCACCGGGATTGCTGTTCAAACGCTTGGAAACAAGTCGCGGTGAGAGTGGTGTTTTCTCTTTTTCCCTCGACGCAAGCGGATCGTTCCGGGCTGTCGTTGAGTACCTGCACAACATCTCAAGGTCGCCAGATCCCATTTTGATTCTGGACCTGAGTGTTTCGCCGGAGACAGATGACGGTAGGAGATTGAACTTGCAGATTTCCGGCCAACTGGCAAACGGTGGGCAAAATGGTTAAGCGGGCGTTTAGGGGATGGTCCATTTTGTTGGTGGCAGCGGTTGTGACCTTTGCGGGTGTGTTAGCAAGCTGCCGAAAGGGTAACGGCAACGACGACTACACGGGCCAGGAAGAGACGGTGAGCCAGGCGGACGAACTGTCGGCTGATGAACAGGATGGCGGGACAAAGAGCTTCTGGAAATGGGATGGCGACACACGCACCCTGAGAAATCCCTTCGAACGGCCGGTCTGGGCACGGCGCCCCGAAGCCGCAGAACCTCAAGCGTCGTCACGCCAACGTCGAAAGGAGTCCGCCAAGCCGGTGACTCTGCGGCTACAAGGCATTCTGTACAGTCAGGGCGGCAGCAAGGCGTTGATCAACGGACGGTGGGTCAAAGTTGGTGACCGAATCGAGGGGCACCGTGTTGTCGAAATCAAACGGACGTCGGTGCTGCTTCGAAGGCGCAACGGAAGTCTCGTTTCACTGAGCTTGGACAGCAGGAGGTAATCGTGAAACTGGTGGGTAGGTTTGTGCCAAATGTCCGTGCCGAAGACGGCTCCCGCCTGCGGTCCGTTGGGAAAGCGCGATTCAGTTTTGCACAAATGCAAACACAAGTGGGCATCAGGGCAGCGGCCAGAAGCCGGATCCGTTACCCAACCCTCTTGATGTTGAGTGTAGCGTTACTGGTTTCCCTCGGATCGACAGTGGGTTGTTCTTCCCGGGGAAAGCTGGACAGGGCAAGGCTGTGGCACTGGCCGGTGACGCAACCCCAGACCTCGACTCAGGAGCGGGCTGCACTGAAGCGGCAGACGGCGGCAGCGGAAGGCGAGAAGCAAAAGCCGATCTTGCGAAACGTGATCTTCCAGGGGGCACCGGCCGATGTGGTTCTGGAAGGCATTGCCCAGGAGTACGGGGTGCAGATGGTTTTTCTCGACCGGCCCACGAAGCCGGTTTCGGTGCATCTGACGGATGCCCCACTGGACAAGGCCCTCGCCGCGGTGTTGGCGTCTACGGGTTTTCTCTACGAGGTGAAGGATGACATCATTTACATCATGTCTGGCAACAGGCAGGTTACCCGGGTGTACCGTTTGCGCTTTGGTTTTCCTTCCAGTGTGCTTGAGTCCCTGAAGAGCGGTGGGGAAAGCATCGCTGTCGGAGTCGACTCGACCAGCGGTGCTGTGGTTGTGTCCGGACCGATTGCCAAGGTGCGCGAAATCGGCCGGATCCTGCAGGAACTGGACCATCCCCGTCCGCAAGTGATGATCGAGGCGCGAATCTACGAAATCTCAACGGAGCGGATCAGAGAGCTTGGTCTGAGCCTCGCGTGGAGCCAGAGCAAAACAGATCGCGACGTGTCGATGAACACGCCGTTTAATCTCGACCCTCAGAAAACACTGCTCAATTTCACCAAACTGGCTCCGGAGCAAATGGAGGCCATTTTGAACAGTGTCGGTAGTACCAAAGATGTAAGACTCTTGTCCGCACCGCGAATCGTGGCCATGGATGGCGTTGCGGCCAAGATACTTGTTGGCGAGAAGGTTCCGTACGTACGTCGCAGCACGGAGACGGTTTCGGGTGGTTTAATGCAGGAAGTGGAATTTGTGGATGTGGGCATCAAGCTGGATGTGACACCGCGAATCAACCCACAAACCGGCCAGGTGACGATGACCGTTCATCCGGAGGTAAGCGAGGTTCTGGACAAACAGGTGCAGGGTGTTCCTCGAATTGGCACACGCGAAGCAAGTACGCGAGTGACGATTCGCGACGGCCAGACGCTGGTGATTGGTGGGTTGATGCGGCACAATGTGCGCCACACAGGCACAACCCTGCCGTACATCGGAGAAATTCCCCCGTTCAGCTGGATTCTGGGTGATCACAGCCGGGAAAACAACCAGACAGAGCTTCTTGTCTTCATCACGCCGCACATCGTCAGGGACTCGGATGTAAAGATCAGCGCTGAGAAGGCCGATTATCTAAGAAGAACCTGGTAAGGGCGACTGAGAATGCACCTGACCAGTGGACAGTCTGAGGCGCTTGCGGAAGATCAACAGGAACGCACACCTTAGCCAGCCGAGGTCACACGGCGTGGCACAGCGGGGGAGAGGCTTTCGGCAGGGACTTGAAAGGGGACACAAAACCAAACGCAAGGGCGGATCATGTCGGCGAAAAAGCTCGACGAAACGGAGCTCGAGCAGCTTCGGCTTCAGCTGGAAGAACTGTTTCGCAACTACGACGTCAGTCTCGACCTCATTCCGAAGGCAACAATGCCTGATGAGCTCATCGATCGAATTCTCGACGAGTACATCGGCCGGTTCGAGGAAATCCCCGGTCAAGATGTGTTGTCTTTGCATCAGGGAGACGGCGAACTGACCGCTCGGGAAAAGCTTAAGAGCTTGCTGATGTTTTCATCCCAGGCTGTGCTTTTGCACGAGAACGCTCGGGTTTACCAGGAGCTCGCCGAAGCAAATCGCCGGCTCTCGGAGATGACGGAAACCTTACGCCGCAAAAACGAACAGCTCGAGAAACTGAACTCCCAGTATCTGAGCATGTTGGGCTTTGTCTCACACGAGCTCCGCAGTCCGTTAGTCTCCATTCTGGGTTTCGCGGAACTGCTTGAGGACGGCGTGCTGGGTGAACTCACCAAAGAGCAACGAGACGCCGTTGCGATCATCTCGAAGGTTGCGCGCAATTTGATTGACATGATCAAGAACTACCTGGACCTGGCGCGCATTGAGAACGGCCGTTTGCCTCTCAACCGTGCACCTTTGGACGTCGAGTCGGACGTGCTACGTCCGCTGATTCGCGAAATGGCCGAACAGTTGGCGTCTCGAGACATGAAGATCGAACCTGCCCGCCCAGAAGTCGATCGGACCGTGGACCTCTGGGCTGATCCCGAATTGCTCCGAATCGTGTTCACAAATCTGTTTTCCAACGCAATTCGCTACGGCAAACCCGGCACCACAATCCTTTACGACATTGTGGACCGCGGCAACGAGTACGAGATTTCCGTTTTCAACCGTGGTGAAGGGGTGCAGGAAGACAAACTGCCCTACTTGTTCACGAAGTTCGTCGACATTCCGAAAGAAAGCACAAAAGAGCGTGGCACCGGGCTCGGTCTGTACAACACGCGCTGCATCGTGGAGAGCCACGGGGGGCGCATTTGGGCTGAGTCGGAGTACGGTAAGAACTTCAAAATCACGTTTACCCTTCCCAAAGGCAAGCCGGAAGAAACACACGATCGCGTCAAGCTTGTAGATGACGTTCAGGTTGAAACGATTGGGCGCGACGTAACCTCCAGGCTCGCTAAGTACCGGGAGATTCACGAGAACTGACCGTGACCACCGCACAGCCTGACAAGCTGATCCTCGTCGTCGAGCCGGATCCGCTGGTGGCCTCCAGGTTGGAGGATCTGTTCCGCTCTCAGGGTTGGGCGGTAGAAGTTCGACACGACGCCCGCCGAACGCGCGAGTTTCTGCACGCCAGGCGCCCCGACCTTGTTGTGCTCGAACCTTTGCTGCCTGACGAGTACGGTTTAGCCCTTGTCAAGGAGTTGAAGAATCACCCGAAGTGGGGATTTGTGCCAACGCTCGTTCTCAGCGAGGACATCGAACCAGAAGCACGGCTTCGCGCTCTGAAAGCCGGCGCCTTGGACTACATGACGAAACCGTACGAACGCGAGGAACTCCTTTTCCGCGTCCGAAATCTCTTGCAGCTTGCCGGAGAGGAGAAAACAGCTGCGGCGCAAAAGAGAGTTTCCCCGGAACAGAGGTTGCTGTCGGCCCTGATCGATCGGCAAATTCAGCAGCTTGTACCCGCCGTGGACCGAAATGCTCGCTACGGGTACTCGGTGGCTGAGGCGCAGCAGCTTCTGGACGACGCTCAGCCGGGTGACGAATTGGATTTGCTCGACGAGCTGGCCAGCCGAGGGAAGTTGGACAGGCAGTTTTATGACGTTGTCCATCTGTGCCCGACCTGCGGCTGGCACGACCTGAATTTCCGCGAAGTGTGCCCTGCGTGTGAGTCACCAAACATCAAGGTGCAGCAACTGGTGCGACACGTGACCTGCGGTCACGTAGCACCACGCTCGGAGTTCTCGGAGCCTGGACGGCGCTGCCCCAAATGTGGACGCGAAGCCGAACCTGAGGCGCTTGTTCCGGCGGGTGTGCGCTTTACCTGCAACCAGTGTCACAACACATTTGCAGAGCCGATTGTCATTTGTCGTTGTTTGAATTGTGGTGAACTGCAGGACGTTGACGCCCTCGAAACCCGGATCATCTGGTCTTACCGTTTGCACCCGGTTGAGGAAGAGACGCCGCCACGCAGGCGAGTCGTGGAACCGAGCGTTCTGCGGCCTCTGATTCGCGGGGATGTCGCTGTGTTGAACGAACAGGAGACCCTAAACAAGCTCGAGCAAACCCTGACCGAAGCGGCCGAAAATGGTACCGATCTTTCTTTGATTCAAATCGCAATTGAGGGGCTTGGAAAGCTGCGTGTTCGGGTGGGTGAAGAAAAACTCCGGAAACTGCTTGTTGCTGCGGTGTCGCGACTGTTCCGGGTGCTTCGGGCCACCGACTTCCTCGGCTACTACGGTTCGTCTGGTTTTTTGCTTGTTCTGCCGAAAACCGACCTCGCCGAAGCCAAAATCCTGGCGGAGCGTGCCTTGGTGTACATGCGGCAGGTCCTGCCTGGTTTGTTCATTTCGGTCCGGTTGGCGGGTTTCCCGCAGGATGGGCGTTCGGTTGACGAACTTCTGGAAATGCTGGAAGTGGGCATCGAGACAGTGAACCTGAACTAACGCAGCTTCTCTCCTCACGTTCCTCACGTTGTAGGTCGCACTCAAGTCAGCGGTCAAGATCTGAGTTTGTTCACAAGCCCGCTTCGTAAAAGATCTCCCCGAGCCGCATTTTCGCCCTCCATCCCGGAGGGATTGTGGAGGGCATGCTTCTTGTTTTGCAAATGTTGTGGAAGACACAGTGTCGCCTTGGGGCTCTACCGTTGCGCATTTACTGGGCATCGAGGAGTCAGGCAAAGGGTACGAGTGAAGGGCTTGGGAATACTCCGGTGTAGGGAAGTTGTTCAACAGATTACCGGGGGCGTGTAAGGGGGTGAAGTGTGTTGCAGTTGAACCGAAGCGAGGAGGTAGGGATGCGTAGAGGAGTCGTTGTGCTAGCAGTGGCCGCGGTTTTCGCTCTCGTGATTTCGGGGAGCCTGGTTGCCAAAGACTCGCCGAAGCAGGCGGCTGAAAAAGTCGTCTTGCGCGTGGAAGGAATGACTTGCGCGGGTTGTGAGGCGAAAGTGGAGAAAGCTCTTGGAAAGGTGAAAGGCGTGCAACATGTCGACGCTGACTACAGGAGCGGCAAGGTTGTGGTGCAGGTGAGCGGGAAGGTGGACAAGACGATCTTGAGGAAAGCCGTTGACAAAGCGGGTTTCAGGGTTGTGGACAAACCGGGAACGACGAGCCGGAAAGCCAAACACAAGGACTGTAAGGGGCACGACTGCTGTGGCAAAAGCAAATCCTGTGGCTGAGTGAGTACATGCGTGGCTCGGAGTCGAGCAAACGCCGTTTCAGTGCTCTGGCGGCGGTTGTAACCAAAACGCTTTCGACCGCGTTGCTCTGAGTAGCAGTGCGGGAAAATGCCGCAGCTGGGTGATGGGCTCGAACCGTTGCTTTCGTTCGCCGAAGGCAACGGTTTTTTGTTTTGAGCGTAGGACGTGCTGGTTGGCCTCGAACAGACAGCTTGTGAGTTTTGTTTTGCCTTCTCGGTGTGGGGGAAGACGGACTACGGAAGTCCGCGGCGGCAAGGTGTGTCAAAAACGAACGATGGCAATCAAGATGTAGGTGGCTGCGGCGAGCAAGGCGGCCACTGTGGCGAGAGGGAGCTGGGTTGTGACGTGGTCCATCAAGTCGGTGCCGGTAGCCAGCGAAGCCAGAATGGTCGTGTCGCTGATTGGAGAACAGTTGTCGCCGTAAACGGAACCGCCCGTGACGGCGGCAAAACAGAGCAGAGAGTAGAAAGGATCGGGGTTTACTGAATACGCAAGCGGCATGGCGATGGGTAGAACCACTGCATACGTGCCCCAGGAGGAACCAGTGGAGAACGCGATGAACATGGTGACGAACAGTAAGATTGCTGGCAAGACGACAGGGTGAATGAGATGGCTGACCGAACGGACCACGTAGTTAGCAGCACCAACAGCCTCTGACGTCTTACCGAGCGCGACGGCCAGCCCCAGGATGATGGCGCCAATTGTCACACCCTTACAGCCGTTCACGAAACCCTCCATCACCTCCCGGAGCGACATCCCTTTCCACAGGGCCAGCAGCATGGCCGAGAGGACCGCAAGCACAAACGCTTCCGAAACACGTAGCGTACCACTGAGGGCGTAGGGCAAAATGGCCACCCCGAGCAAAACGCCGATGGGTACGTAGAAATCTTCCAGCCCAGGTCGGTAGCCTTGCGGCACCGAAAGTTCCGTGAGTTCGTCGGAAATCAGCGGCGTTGCGCCGTCTCGGTTCAATTTTCCTGTGGAGCGTGCACGAATCATGGCTCGACGCATCCGGCCACCGTACCAGGGAAGTGCCTCGACGCTCAGCAAGAACGTAAAGAGGATGGCGAACAGCGCGTAGAAATTGAGCGGAATAGCCTTGAAGAGGTAAGTGGTGGCGAACTGCTCGGACTGAAAAAGCGGCGTTGTGCCAGCGATCAGTCCTCCCATGTAGATTGGCCAGACGTTGAACGGCAGCAACGTTGCCACTGGAGAAGCCGTTGAATCCACAATGTACGACAGCTCCTCATGGCTCACGTTCTCGCGGTCGGCGATGGGACGGGCCGTGGTGCCTGCCAGCACGGTACTGATGGTTCCGCCTTGGTGGAAAACGAGGCCGAGCAAGAAAGCGAAAAGCTTGGCCGTGCGCGGCCCCCTCACGAGATGTCTTGCTACCCACTCGGCGAAAGCGGTGGCGCCACCGGTCTTGGTCCAGATGCCGATTAGCCCGCCGAGACTCCAGAGGTACACCAGCAGGATTTCGCCGAAGCGTTTGCTCCCGATGGCCGGGATCAGGTAAGCTCGGATCACGTTCCACTCGCCGCTGACGAAACCTCCGGCCACGATCCCGAGGAAGAGCGAAGGGATCACTTCCCTTGTCGCAAAGCAAAGAGCAATGCTCAAAACCGCGGGCAGCAGCGACCAGAGGCCAAAATCTTTGCCGTCTGGACCCGGCTGCACGAGGTTCGTTTGCGCACGCAGGATAATCAGTCCCGCCACACCCGCGAAGGCGAATATCCAGCGAGCCGAACGAGAGTTCATCTAGCCAGTTTTCTCCGAACAGGTGCAGAAAAGGATGCAGCCCAGAGACAGCGATGCTGGCTGCCCACGAGCGCTCAGCCTGCGTCGCTGCTGGGCATTTTCAGTTCGCCCTCAGAGGCGGCTACCACCACTGCCGCGGACGCGTCGCCGGTGATGTTGATCACTGTACGAAACATGTCCAGAATGCGCTCGACACCAAGGATCAAAGCAATGCCTTCCAGGGGAATGCCAACCTGCTTCAGCACAATCACAAGCATCAGCATGCCGATGCCAGGTGCTCCAGCTGTCCCGATGGCCGCAAGGGTGGCCGTGAGAACGATCATGAGCTGATCGCCAGCCGTAAGGTGCAAGCCGTAGACCTGTGCAATGAAGAGCGCTGACACACCCTGGTAAAGTGCCGTTCCGTTCATGTTGATGGTGGCCCCTAACGGCAGCACAAAACTCGCAATGTCCAGCGGCACACCCAGATTCTCTGTGGTACACTGGATGGTGACTGGCAGAGTGGCGGAACTGGAACTGGTGCTGAAGGCGATCAACTGAGCCTGCTGGATTCCTTTTAGAAATCGCCCGGCTGGCATTCCGGCCAGGGCCCTGACAATGGGTGGGTAGACGAAATTCAGAATGGTCAGTCCGAGAATGGTCACCAGGGCATATTTGACGAGCGACACGAGAATGTGAAAGCCAAAACTGGCGACGACCGAGGCGATCAAGGCGAAGACACCGAAGGGAGCTACTTTGATCACGAGATGCACGATTTGAATCATGATGTCGTTAAGCCCTTCGAAAAACTGTCGCACGTAGATCACCTTGTCGCTTTGCGAAAGCGAAATGGCGACCCCCACGAGAATCGCGAAGAAGATGATTTGCAACATCTGACCATTTGCCAGGCTTTGGGCTGGATTGGTCGGGATGATGTTCAGGAGCGTCTCCGCAACGCTGGGACGTGCTGCTTTGCCGACGGCTGTGTTGAGCTGACCGGAAAAATTGCTTAGGAGCTGATCCTTCACATCAGGGGGTAGCCCGGCACCGGGTTGCAGCAGATTGGCAAGGAAGAGGCCGAGAGCGATTGAGAAGGCGGTTGTGACCAAGTAGTAAAAGATGGTTTTGAGCCCGACTCGACCGAGTTTGCGGGGATCGCCCAGACTCGCGGTACCAACGATCAGAGAGGCAAGGACCAGAGGCACAACGACCAGGCTGATCAGTCGGATGAAAGCTGTGCCAAAAGGCTTGATCCAGGTGTTGATCCAGCTGCCCCAGCTGAAATGGTTGCCGAGCAGGCCGAAAACAGCGCCAAGGGCCAGACCGAGGAGGATCTGCGTGTGAAGTTCAAGGCGAAAGCGTTTCGAGGCCATGTCGGATTCGATTCCTGTCCACCGCGCGAGGGAAAAACCGTTTGCGTGAACACAGCTGTGCAACAATCCATCCGCCTGTAGCACTGTGGCGAGGAGGGGCTTTGCCTTTCAGCTCCGCGAGCAAGAGTTCAGAGCCGCAATCCGGTGCGGCCAAAAGCCCGGCGGGATGGAGGTTTGCTGCAGATCAATCTTGCTGAGAATCGTCGCGTTCTTGAAACAGATTCTGGAGGCTTTGCAGCTCGGTTTCGAGCCGACTTTGCCTGCGGAAGATCGACAGCATGTAAATGGCCAGCGCAATCCAGATCAAGAGGTACGCCGTAAAGAGAAATCCGAGATGAGACATGAGTTGCTCCAACAGTTACGTTTCCGAGCTCCGAGCATGTTACTGCAATGCATTCGAATTGCTGTTGTGTTCAGCGGTTGGCCTCAAGGTGCAGCTGCCGCACCGCGCGGTTTACTTTTTCCAGCCGAATTCGCAGATGCAGGAGCGTGACGTAGAGCACCAGAAAAGCCCCCAGCGCGATGAACAACGACGTCAGCATCTGTGGTGCCAGGCCGCTGCCGCCCCCGCCGGCGATGACAGGCTTCGGGTGGAGCGTCCGCCACAGGCGAATGGAAGCGTAGACGATTGGCACATCCAGGAAGCCGATGATGCCGAACACAGCTGCAAAGCGGGCGCTCTTTTCCTCCTCGCCCGCGTAGGCACGCAGCATCAAGTACGCGATGTAGATCAGCCAGAGAATCAGGAAACTTGTGAGACGGGGATCCCAGGTCCAGTACGTGTTCCACACTGGTCGAGCCCACAAGGGGCCGGTCAACAAAACGAGTGTGGAGAAGACAACACCGATTTCCGCTGAACTTGCGGCCAGGATGTCCCACTTGACGGCTTTTGTCGCCAGGTACGCGATGCTGGCCA
This sequence comes from uncultured Cytophagia bacterium, assembly GCA_964644845.1. Classification (GTDB taxonomy): domain Bacteria; phylum Zhuqueibacterota; class Zhuqueibacteria; order Oleimicrobiales; family Geothermoviventaceae; genus Geothermovivens. Next base: position 13,791 of record CAZXXS010000069.1, read on the forward strand.
CGAAAACGACAAAAAAGGCCAGGAACCCGATCCACGCGGACGCCACGTGGAAGTAGAAAATTCTTTGAATGTCGCCCATGGTGCGCTCGGTTGGGGCGTACAAAAACGCGGCGTAGAGGGCCACAGCAATGGTTGCACTTGTCAGGCCCCAAAGAATCCAGTCCGTCGGACTGAGTCGACCATTTTTCTTCACGACTTACTCCTCCACGATGAACTCGAAAGTGAGTGAAGAAGCGGCAAGAAAAAGCAAGTCAAAAGCAAGAAGCAATTTGACCCAGCTGGCTACCTGGGCCAGATCGTCGCCCCGAAGCAGAGGGCCGGTGCTCTTTACGGTTGCGACGAGAACCGGAACGGCCACGGGAAACAGCAAGACCGGGAGCAAAACTTCACGAGCCTTGGTGTTCGCAGAGATCGCGGACAGAAGTGTGCCTACGGCTACGAATCCTAGAGTCCCGAGGAAGAAAACGAGCCCCAGGCCAAGCAGATTCATGCTTGGTGGCAGGTTGTAAAACACGACGAAAATTGGGAATGTAACTGCTTCGATGAGCAACATGAAGGTAACGTTACCCAGAACCTTGCCGAAGTAGATTGTGCTCCGTTCGACCGGACACAGGAGCAGGCCTTGCAGTCCCCCGCGATCAATTTCGAAGGAAAAGGAACGACTGATGCCCAGAAGCCCGGAAAACGTAAATGCAGCCCACAGCACACCCGGACTTACCTCGACTACAGCAGGCGAGCCGGGTTCAAACACGAAGTTGAAAATGATCACGATGGTCAGGCAGAAAGTGAACATGGTGCTGAGGGACTGCCGGGTCCGAAACTCCAGCAGGACGTCCTTCCAGTAAACCGCTGCGATGCCTGAAAAGTAGCTCATGGTTGCTGAACCTTGCGTCCGGTTTCGTACGCGGTCACGATGGACTGCGCGGAGAACGCGTCAGCGGGGCCTTCATCGATCACACGCCCGGAGACGAGCAGAAGAACACGAGTCGCGATCTTCAGACCGTGGTCGACGTCGTGCGTTACAAGCAGCACCGTTCCCCCTGTTCGCGTGAAGTTCCTCACCAGGTCGTCGAGAAAAAGTGAAGCCTGGCGGTCGAGACCGGTGTAAGGTTCGTCCAGAATCAGGACCCTCGGGTTGTGGAGTGTCGCGCGCGCCAGAGCAAGGCGCTGCTGCATGCCGCGGGAGAAATGACGTACCGGCTCGTGCTCGCGCCCGCCAAGCCCAACCTGCGAAAGCCGGTTGATCAGCTCCGACTCCTTCAGATGCAGGCCAAACATCCTGGCGAAGAAACGCAAGTTTTCGACGGCTGTGAGGTCGTCGTAGAGGTAAGTAAGGTGGCCCACAACACCCGTGCATGCACGTGCTTGTGCTGCCTCAGAGGCAAGTGAATGACCGCACAGGGTCACGGTCCCGGCCGTTGGTTTGGCCTGACCTGCCAGGATCCGGACGAGCGTCGATTTACCAGCGCCGTTCGGCCCAAACACGCCGAGAATCTCACCGGATTCCGCTGTCAGATTGACACCTCGCAGGGCGTACCGGGTACCGTAGATCTTCGTCAGGCCCTTCGCCTGGATCATTTTCAGGACTGGCCCCTGGAGCTGGACATCAGGTCGTTGGTGAGCTTGACAAGTTGATCCTTCAGGGCCTTTCGTTTCGACTTGTACTCTTCTTCCGGGATTTTGCCCTCCTCGTAGGCGTCGTCCAGCGCTGCAATCTCGTGCATCAATGCCTCGTGCTGCTGAAGTCGTGGGTCTGTGGCTGCCGCCGTTGGCTGGCGGCGCCTGGCCCGTGCCAGCGCTCCAACTACCACGACAGCCAGAACGAGGATCCCGAGCGCAGCAAGCCAGGGCCCTGACTTCCCCACAAGTGAACCACTGCTGCGCAATGTGACGCTCACGATGGTGCCGGGCGACAGGTTTTCGGCTTCCCAGCGCTGGTACTGTCTCCCTCGAATGGCAAGTGGTTCGGTCTCGGTGAGCTCCGCACTCTCGATCTTCAAAGACGGATCGGAAACAAAGAAGCTGAAGACCTGCGTGCTGTAGTCGATGGTTCGAGCGTACTTCACCGTGCCGTTGTCGATCGGCAGACGGTAGCTGTACGACACCCTCTTTGTACCGGGTGCCAGAGGTTGTACGTCGTAGATTGTGTTACCCTCCTGGGCCAGGTGGTTCATGTCCAGCCCCATTTCTGTTCGAAAGGCGTACGCCCCGGCCGGGATGCTGAACGCCAGCGTTTTGCGGTAGTGTCCACCCGTGTTCTGGCCGATGTAGGTCTTCTGCGAGTTGCTTGTGATGACCAGGACCTCACGAAAGTGCATGTCGCTGGTGTCGCGGTCCGCAAAAACGTGGTGCATCTGAACGGAGAGAATCGGTGGCTCAGAGGTCGTGTCGTAAGCCGTTACGGTGAGGGTCACTGTTGTGTCCGCTCGGAGAACGTGGGCAATGTCGCTGAAGTAAGGCAGCCCAAGATACTCCGCCATGGCCACGTACACGGCGTGGCTGTCGGGTTTCACATGCGTAAAGCGAAACCGGCCACTCCGGGAAGTTACGGTGGAGTCGATCAACTTCTGCTGGAACGTGTGCCGTGAAAACCAGAGCAGGCGTACTGTGCATCTCGAAACGGGTTGCATTTCTCGGGAACCGTTCTGCACGCTGCCCTGAATCACAGCGCCACTCGCCCACTGTGGGCTCGCCAACAAGGTCAAAACGAGCAGAGGTTTCAACAGGTGTCGCATGTTCGCATGCCTTTGGTTTGTTCCAGGCCCGGGGTTTGGCTTGGCCCGACTCTTACGTTCGTTGCTATTTGGGCGATCCGGGTACCCAATCTGTCGAGCGCTTGCGCGCTGGTCGGACGGGCCGATGACTTCCGCAAGTGCTTTTCGGAATCTCCAAACGGCTGCTCTCCAGCCGGACGCGCAGGTGCGCAGAAGACTTCCGCTACGAAACCGGAACCTTCCCCACCAACCCGCTGTCCATTGAAAGGTTGAACACTGACCTTGGACGACGCAGACGAGAAGGCCCCTTGCTTTTCTCTGAAACGGCTACTCACCCATGTTTCTTGCGGCGCAGTTTTTGGATCTCGCGTTCTAGAGCGTCTTCCAGCCTGGCTCGCTCCGCTGCTTTTTGCTGAACGTACGTGTTGTACTCCTCAGCGGTCAGTTTGCCGAGAGCAAGGTCAAGTTCAGCTTCTTCCAGATTCACGTCCAGTAGTGTCTCGGCTGCACTTGTGCGGAATTCGGTTTTGCCGTAAGGTGAAGCGGCAACCGTCTTGCGGAAAAGCGGCTCCAGCGTGTACGCGAAAGCGATCAGACCGATGACGAAAAACCAAATCAGGGTCATTCTTACCTCAGGCAGTGGTCTCGGGTTTACGAGGTGGCAGCAAAGCCACAATGCTTCCAAGGGCGAGTAGAATGCCTCCAATCCAGATCCAGAGCGTCAGCGGGTTCACCAGAACTTGCAACGTGGCTCGGCCGTCTTCTTCGAAACTGGCCAGAATGAAGTAAAGGTCCTCATGCAATCGGCTGCGAATGTCGACTTCGGTCACCGGATCGTAATTGGGGTAGAAGTCCTTACGCGAAACCATCTGGCCCAACGGTTTGCCGGCGTTGGTGACGTCGGCACGAGCGACCACAGAGGTCCGATCCCCTTCCTTTTCCACTTGAACGCCTTTGAACGTGAGCTCGTACCGGCCGATCGTAAGTTTATCGCCCGGTGACACCGTCTTCGTGACCTGTTTGACGAAGGTAGATGAGCCGACGATTCCTACGATCATTACAGCGACGCCGAGATGTACAACGGCGCTGCCGTAACGCCGCCGCTGTGTGGCGAACAAGTGGCCCAGGGCCCTGAGAAAAGATTCCCCGGTTTTCCGTGCTCGGACACGGGCCGTATTCACGGCGTCGAGCACGGAGCTCGTCGCTGCTGCCGAAGAGAGGGCAAACGCAACCACGGCCAGCGCGTGTCGTGCACCCAAGGCCACGGCGACCACCGAGGCTGCGACCCCGAGCACAAGCGGCACGGCCAGCCGCCGCAACAGTTTCGAGACCGACGTCATGCTCCAGCCCAGGGCTGGACAGAACAGAAGCAAGATCAAAAGCCCGACGCCGAAGGGTCGAGTCATCCGGTTGAACCAGTCCGTCTGGATGGTGAGCTGCTTACCCAGCAAGCCCTGCGAAATCGAAGGGAAAAGCGTTCCCCAGAAAACCATCAAGACGAGGCCGGAGAAAAGTACGTTAAACAGAAGGATAGCCACTTCCTGTGAGAAAACAGAACGAAACTGCGGTGGATTTCGGAGGTCTTTGTAACGGTAAACCACGAGACCAAAAGGGATCACCAGAGCCACAAACATGAAGGCCAGGAAAATGGGGCCAAGGTTCGATCGGGAGAACGCGTGCACGGACGAGATGAGTCCGCTGCGCGTGATGAACGTACCGAGAATCGTCAGCACAAACGTGATGATGATTAGCGAGAAATTCCAGATCTTGAAGACTCCTTTGCGCTCCTGAATGATAACAGAATGCAGGAAGGCGGTGCCGGTGATCCACGGCATCAAGGAGGCGTTTTCCACAGGATCCCAGCCCCAGTAGCCACCCCAACCCAGCTCCACGTATGCCCACTGGGCGCCCAGCAGAATGCCGATGCCGAGAACGAGCCACGAGAACAGGGTCCACCGTCGGATTTTTCGGATCCACTGCACGTCGAGCCGTCCGAGCGCCAGAGCCGCCATGGCGAAGGAAAAGGGAACGGCGAAGCCAACGAAGCCCACGTACAAGCTCGGTGGGTGGATGACCATTTCCGGGTTGCGTAGCAGAGGGTTCAAACCAAGTCCATCTGCTGGACGGTAATTCAGGCGCTCGAAAGGGTTCGAGGCGACTGTGGCCAGAATCAGAAAAAAGGCTGTGATGGCCAGCATCGAGGTCAGGGTTGCAGAGAGTAGGCTCGTGTCGCCGGACCTCCGCTCCGTCCAGATGACGATCACGGTGTAGATCGTCATCAGCCAAACCCAGAACAGCAGAGACCCGGCCTGGCCAGCCCACAGCGACGACAGCAAATAGAAGAGCGGTAGACTGCGGTTGGAGTATTCAGCGACGTACCGAATGCTGAAATCGTGGATGAGGAAAGCGCGAATTAAAATCAAAGAAGCCAATGTGACCAAGACAAAAGTGGCAATGGCGGCCCGTTGACCACTCAAGGCCAGTGCTTGATCCTTTCGCGCCGCAGCTAAGGCCGAGGCAATCATCCCCCACAACGTGAGTAGCAAAGCGACAACAAGCAGGGGGTAGCCCAGGTCAGTCAGCACAGGGTTCCTCCGTGTTCAGGTCTCTCACGTGCCTTTGTCCGCTGTGGTCTGGTCTTCTGCGGCCGGTTCGTACTTGGACGGGCATTTGACGAGGATGTTGTTGGCGTGAAAGACCCCGTCTTCCCCCAACTTACCTTCCACGACAATGCTCTCGCCGGAATTGAACATGTCCGGGGCCACACCTTTGTAAATCACTGGAAGGGAAGCCGCCCCGTCGGTCAGCTCGAAGCGCAGCGTCAGAGAGTCGGCATCCCAACGGACCGTGGTGGAGTCTACGTGGCCGTTGACTCTCAAACCTTTGCCAATTAAATCGTTGTGCTTTTTCAGCTCTGAGACGGTTTGAAAATACTGGGAGCTGTTGCGCATGCCGCTGAGCATGATGAAAATGGCCCCAGCAATCAGCACGAGAGCACCAATGACGGTTCGCGAGCGGTTGCGCATCCCAACCTCCGCTTCCTTAAGTCCCAAAATCTGTGCGTAAATTCTACTGTGATCAATATACAAAAGCGGCTTTCGAATATCAATGCGTTTTTGGGATGATTGTTCCTCGAGGTTTTCGCTGCAGTTGGAAAAAGCGCAGAACCTCAGCGGCCAACCTTGGCGTTCTGCATCACCCCGGCCTGAAGGGATTTCGGGAGAGCGAGCGGAACCCTGCTGGACAGCGTCTCAGGCATGTCCGCTCACCAAGAAGAGCCGCAAAAAGTGTGCTGCGAGCGAAAACAAGGAAGAGAGGAGAATGCCAGAGGGCTGCCCGGTGGTGCAGGGGGCAATTAGCCGATGTTTGATTTCGGTCACCACTTGGCGGCGCACTGCCCGGTCGCAACGGATAGGCAAAAGGCCTTGGGGCCGCTCCCGACTGAAAGACGGGTTGGGTGGCGAAGTGGCGGTACCGGTCGAACAACAGTTGGAGGAGAAAGATCGGTCGGAAGCGGTAATCTGGCGGGCTTACACGCTGGCTTACGTGTTCCTGCGGCGCGGTAGGTTCAGGATTTTGAACAGCCTGCGGTTGACGTCCTCAGGCACGTTTTCTTCCGGGACCACTTCGCGATACAGGTAGACCACCTGTTTGACCGTGTCCAGGATAATTTTGCACTCAGGGCACTCTTCGACGTGGTCGGCGAGTTCTCGACAGATTGGAGCATCGAGGTCTTCGCCGAGCGCGTCACACAGGCGAGTGAAATCGTGTTTGCTGTGTTCGACCATCCCTTACGCGCCCTTCTGGTTGCGACGTACTCGTTCCTGAAAATAGTCGCTCAGGATGTCCCTGAGGAAAAGCCGCGCGCGTCGCAGACGCGTTTTGACGTTGTCCTCAGTGAGGTTCAAGATCTGTGCAGTTTCTTTGATCGACAGCTGCTCCAGATCGCGCAGCACAAACACCGAGCGGTAAATGTCTGGCAGCTGTTCGATGGCTTCTTCCATTTTGGCTCTCGCCTCGTCATCCAGCAGCCGATGAACAGGGTACTGGGACCAGTCAACGAGACTCCCGCGGGTTATCTCCTCGTGCTCCGGTTCGTCCAGCGAGAAAAAGGTCTGTTTGTGATGGCGCGAGCGGAGCTTCATCAGGCTGGCGTTCACGGCGATGCGGTAGATCCAGGTGTAGAACGTGGAACGCTCGTCGAACGTGTGGAGCTTCTCGTAAGCGCTGAGGAAGGTCTCCTGGAGAATGTCTTCCGCATCCTCCCGGTTGCGCATCATTCGCAGCGCCAAGTTGTAAATCCGACCGCTGTACTTTTCCACAAGCTGGGCGAAGGCGGCTGAATCGCCGTTCTTGGCCCGTCGCACCAGCTGCGTTTCGCTCTGGTCCATCGACAGCCTTGCCGCTAATGACCGTGTACAGGGAATGTCCCTTCGCCGGCGCCGGATTCTGCCGACGAATCCCTACGCTCACAACTTTCGGCCGATTGAACCAGGCGAACCGCACATCCGTAAATCAAGCCCGCTCGTTGCGACGCTCACGCTTTGACCTGGACGGGAAAGTGGTAATCCCGCCGAGTAGCATTCCGTAGAGTGTGGTTACCCAGGGGTTGCTGGTGAGCGGGCAGGTGCCACTGTGGCAGCCGATGAAGTGGTAGTACGCGTAACCAGCCACTGCACCGATGGCCAGACCAGCAACGAACTTGAACCATTTGTTCCAAATGGTGCGCAAGCGTTGTGTGTTCCCGTGGCTTACAGTTGGTTGGATGCCGTGGCAACTCAGAAGTGCCACTGCGGCTTGCCTGGTCCCACGTGCCTCGAAGCATCCGCGTTGGCAAACTACGAAACTGCACCTTTAAAAGCAAGTTGTGAACCACGCAGCGGTACCCGTCTTCCTGCGGTTTCCTGTGGTGAACAGATCCCGGACGTTCCAAACGCCGTGCAGAACCCTGCCTTCGCTCAGAAGAAGTTGCTTCACGGCGTGGGCGGTGTCTGACGCTTTGGTTGGAAGGGGTTTGTTTCCCCCGGTAACCGTTTTTTGCTGCGCCATTCTGCCCATTTGCGGAGAAATCCCTGCTGAGCCCGAAGAGCAAAAGCGAAGGTAAGAGCGGGGCTTTTGTGGCCCACAGACCCTGCCCCCGTTCGGGTTGGGGAGTACGCTCTGCGGGCGTGCCCGCAGAAACGTGCCACCGCACAGTGCGAACCGGAGAAGGGCCCGTTGATGAGGTGACAGTTCGCGGGGAAACCCGTGTTTGCGCAAAGGTGCAAGTCCGTTGACCGGGAAGATCTCAGACGGGTGTGAAACTTTTGCTTGCGAAGTTCGTACAAAATGCCGAAATTCTGACTGACCAGTCAGTCAGTTCCAGTCAGTGGAGGGCCAAATGTCGCGTACGAACCAGCGCCAGGAGCTCAAAGAAGAGCGGCGCCGGGTGATTTTGGAAGCAGCACTGCACGTTTTTGCCAATCGAGGGTTTGACAAGGCGACTGTGGACGAAGTGGCTGAGAGGGCGGGGATCAGCAAGGGCGCCATCTACCTTTACTACAAGAACAAAGAGGCGCTTTTTTTCTCGCTTTTTGAGCGCAAGATGAATGAGGCGAATGAACCGATCGCCACAGCCATGCGTTCCGCCAGGTCTCTGCCGGATCTCGTACAGAAAGTCGTTACGGCGCAGCTGGAGTTCCTGCAATCGAACCAGGATTTTTTTCGGATTTTTTCCTCCGAACAAGCCCGTCTCGATCTGGACTTCCGCGGCGACTTCCGGCGTTTGCTGCGGCGCCGTTTGAACGCCTACATCAACGAACTTGGCAAGGCCATCGGACGGTTCATCGGTGCTGACCAGGAAGCGCTGTCGCGGGATCTGGCGCTTTCGTTGATCGGCATGATGAACACCCACACGGCAGACTGGATCATTAACCATCGTTCCGAGCCCCTAACGCAGAAGATCGATCTAATCGTGAACCTTTTCCTGCAGGGGGTTGAGCAATTTGCCGTCGAGAACTGAGCGTTGTCTGCGTGGACACATTTCTCGCAGTTTCGAAACCAGTGGGAGGTTGGCATGAGGCGTTTGGCCGGTTCGGTACTGGCAGCGGTGCTCTTGTTGTTCACCGCTGAGGCGTGGCCTCAAGACACGCTGCGTCTTTCGCTTGAAGACTGCGTGGAGCTGGCGTTGAAGAAGAACCCCTCTTACCTTGCGGCTACAAAGCAGATCGACATCGCTGTGGCGCAGGAACACGAGGCGCTGGGTGGCTTCCTGCCTCAGCTCAATCTGCAAGGCTCTTACACCTGGCTGGAAAAGGTGATGACGGTGGAGATGCCCCCGCTCTTTCGCTTTCCTGGGATGCCTGCCAAGCCACAGAGGATCAAACTCGACTTCACTCTCGACTACCAAGGGCAGGTTACCCTCACACAGCCTCTGTTCACCAGTGGACGTCTCTGGCACGCGTACAAGCAAGCTCGATTGGCCGCAAAGCTTGCCAGGGAAAAGGTCCGCCAGACCCGCCAGGAGACAATTCTTCAGGTTGGCAAAAGCTACTTTGGCTGCCTGCTTGCGGATGAGTTTGCCCGTGTTGCGCGTCAGGCCGTGGACGTGGCAGCCAAACACTTGAAGAGCGTGCAAGACCGACGCGCCGTTGGCATGGCCACGGACTTTGACGTGCTTCGGGCTCAGGTCCAGCTCTCAAACCTCGAGCCCCAGCTCGCGAAAGCGGAAAACGGTCAGCGGCTGGCCTACCTCGGATTGAAAGAGCTTGTGGGGTTGGACTCGAACCAGCCGATTGCCCTGGTGGACACGTTCTTCTACCGACGACCGGATTTGTCGCTTGACAGTGCCATCAGACTGGCGCTCGAGAAACGGCCGGAATTGCGTCAAATGGAGCTTCAGCGACAGATGGGTGTGCAGATGCTTAAGCTGGCCAAAGCCAACGACGACCCCATGCTCGCTTTGCAGGGAAACTACAGCTTTCGCAACGACAAGTTCACTCTGGATCGACGACAGTGGGACGACTTCTACACGGTGAACGTGGTGCTGTCTGTGCCGCTTTTCGACGGCTTTCGAACCCATGCCAAAGTAAGCCAGGCGCGGTCGCAGTTGACCAGCATCGAGCTCGCCGAGGAGGCACTGCGCCGCGGCGTCAGGCTTCAGGTGCAACAGGCCTACTCAAAATTCGAAGAGGCGGAAAAGCGTTTGAACTCCCAACGTAGCAACGTGCAGCAGGCTCGCGAGAGCGTGCGGATCGCCGAAGCGAGTTACCAACAAGGGATGTTGACAAACCTGGAGGTGATCAGCGCTCAGCTGGCCTTGAAACAGGCGGAAACCAACTGGTCGCAGGCGCTCTACGACTGCTCTGTAGCAGCGATTGAAATTCAGCGGGCCATTGGTACACTGGACTCCGTGAAACGGTAGGTGTGGGTGCCTGTCGATCCACTGAAGTGCTTGTGTGCGAAGTTCACGTGCTTGGGACAAAAAGGGGAACGGACATGATTTGGAGCAGAATGCCGAAGGTCAGTGCAGCACTGTGGCAGACAACGGTGGTTGCCGTTGTCGTGGGGTTCCTTGTTGCAGGGGGTGGGTGTGGTCGCCGCGGAGGGGGTAAGCAGGGCCAGACAGGGGCGGCTACCTGGGTTCGCGTCGTCCCAGCGGCCGTGAAGACGATTGCCCAGACACTCAAACACACCGGCCAGGTGCGGGCCTGGCGGGTGGCGAACGTGGGACCGGAAATCGGTGGACGCATCGCCAGGATTTACGTGCAGGAAGGCGACTGGGTGAAAAAAGGACAGGTTTTGGCGGAACTGGACACGCGATCGATGCGCCTTCAGAAAGAACAGGCCGAGGCGGCTGTCGCGGTTGCGAAAGCCAATCTGGAGACAGCCCAACGCACGTGGGAGCGGATTTCGAAACTCCACGAGCAGGGAATGGTAACCGACCAGGACTTTGAGAAGGCAGAGCTCGGTCTGAAATCCGCCAAAGCTCAGCTGCAGCAGGCGAAGGCAGCTCTGCACCTGGCCGAGTACCAGCTCGACGTGGCCATCATGAAGGCCCCTTTTGACGGGGTGGTAACCGGCAAATGGCACGAAGAAGGGGATGTGGTCAATCCGATGATGGGCATGGCGGGTCGTGGCAGCGGAGTTTTGACGGTGGTTGATCCAACCAAAGTGAAGGTCATGGTGCAGCTCCCACCGTCAGAGGTGGGATTGGTGCACAGAGGGCAGAAGGCGTTTCTCGAGGTAGCCACAATGCCGGGCAGGCGTTTCTACGGACAGGTAACTTGGGTTAACCCCGGCGCTGACCCGGGCAGCAAAACGTTCACAGCTCAGGTCGTGTGTAAGAATCCGGGCCTGGCGATTAAACCAGGTGTCTTTGCTGACGTGACAATTGTTGTCGAGGAGCATCCAGAGGCAATCGTTGTCCCCCGGGTTGCCGTACTTGGTGACTCGATTGTTTTTGTAGCGGAGAACAACGTAGCCAGGGAACGCAGGGTACGAATCGGCCTCAAGAACAAGGACGAGGTTGAAGTACTGGATGGTGTGCGGCCCGGGGAGGCGGTGATCGTGGAAGGCAACTACGGACTCTCTGACGGCACGCCGTTGGTGGTGCAGACCGGCAAAGCAGAGACTCAGCCGTGACGAGCTGGTCGGTTGCTTCGCCTGGCTGCTTCAGTGTAACAAAATGGGCATCCGGTTCCTGGGGGGTGTTGTGATGAGCAAAAACGTTCACTGGCAGGTTGCGATCGAGCGAGCCTGAGAGCGCCAAAAACTGGCACCTCGTAGCGCGGTTGCGTTTGCGAGGACTTTGCGAGGAGGTTTCGAGATGTCCTTGCCTGAACTTTCGGTCAAACGACGGGTCACAACGGCCATGGTGATGGCCATCATCGTGGTGATCGGATCCATTTCTTTCTTCAAACTGGGACTCGATCTGCTGCCCGACATTGACTACCCCGTGGTGTCGGTCATCACCACGTACAGCGGGGCTTCTCCGGAAGACGTGGAGACTTTGCTGACGCGGCCCGTGGAGGAGATTGTTAGCCAGGTCAACCGTGTCAAGAAGGTCACGTCGATTTCGCAGGAGGGGGCCTCCATCGTGATGGTGGAGTTCGAATGGGGAACGAACCTGGACTTCGCGGCACAGGACATCCGCGATCGGTTGGGTCTGTTTCGCCAGTTCTTGCCGGAAGACGCCAGCGATCCCTTAGTGGTGAAATTCAACGTGTCGCAGTTTCCGATTCTTGGTTACGGCGTGGTCGGGAACATGGAAACCAAGGATCTTACGGACTACGTCAAAGACAACATTGCTAACCGCCTGGAACGAATCGATGGTGTGGCTTCGTGTGTGGTCGAATCGCCCGAAGTTCGCGAGATTGCCGTTTCGGTGGACAAAGCGGCACTTGAATCGCGCGGTCTGGCCCTTTCGGACGTGGTCAAGGCGCTGCGTGCGGCCAACCTGACGCTGCCTGGTGGCTACCTGGTGGACGGCTACACCGAGTTCCGCGTCCGCACTGTGGGCGAGTTTCGTTCGCTGGACGACATCGCCTCGACAATCGTCGGAGTGTCACGCCTCGGGAACCCGATTCACTTGCGCGACATCGCCAAGGTTCGCGACAGCTACAAAGAAATTCGGCAACACACACGGGTTCAAGGGCAGAAGGGTGTGTTCATGATGGTCCGCAAACGCTCCGGAGCGAACTCGGTGAACGTAGCCCGGGCTGTGAAGAAGAGCTTGGAGGAAATGAAGCAGACCCTGCCGCCGGGGATCAAGTTCTACCTGGCGTGGGATGTGTCGGAGATGATCGAGCGCATCACACACCGGACCAGCAGCAACGCGATCGTCGGTGGGTTGCTGGCCATGTTCATGATCTACCTGTTCCTCCGCAACTGGAGGCCTACGCTGATCATCAGTCTGGCCATCCCGCTCTCCATCATTGCCACCTTCATCGCACTCTACAGTGCTGGGTACACCTTAAACCTGATGACCCTCGGGGGGCTGGCACTTGGCGTAGGAATGTTCGTGGACAACGCTGTCGTTGTCATCGAGAACACCTTCCGCCACCTTGAGCTGGGCAAAGACCGCTTCGAAGCCGCCAAGATCGGGGCAACAGAGGTCGGGATGGCCATCACGGCGTCAACGCTCACCACCGTAGCCGTCTTTTTCCCGATGGTGTTCGTGGGTGGCATCGCCGGTCAGATGTCCCGTGGCCTTGCTTTGACGATCGCTTTTGCCCTGTTCGCTTCGCTATTTGTGAGCCTGACGCTCGTTCCCATGATGGCTGCGACGATCTTCCGGGAAAAGGACATTCACGGCAAGCTGGCCGGCATCACACACGGGCGTTTCATTGATCGCCTGCGTGTGCGCTACGAGGATCGCTTGCGCTGGGTGCTGAAACACCGGGGACGCTTTCTGCTGGTTGTCTTTCTGGTGTTTCTGCTGTCAATCGGCCTCACCAAACTGCTGGGCGTCGAGTTTCTTCCGAAGATGGACCAAACGATGGCCATGGTCCGGATCAAACTGCCGGTTGGAACGGCCCTGGAGGAGACCAATCGAATCACGAAGCTGGCGGAGAAGATCACCTCGAGCCAGCCCGAGGTGCGCACGTTCATTGCGACCGTTGGGGTGGACGAGGAGAACGCACTGAACCTGGCCGGAGGCAACGCTCCGCAGGGTCCGAACGAGGCGTTCATCTGGTTGAACCTCAAGCCTAAGAAAGAACGCAAGCGAAGTTCGGATGAGCTTCTGGAAGACCTGCGACACAAGTTGCCACGCATCAAGGGAGCTAAGATCGAAGCGGTGGACATGTCCGGACAATTCCTGGGCCAGGAGACACTGAGTCCCATCGAAATCAAGATTTTCGGTAAGGATCTGGATCGTCTCCGGAACATGGCCGAGGCTGTGGCGACACTGATCACGAACGTTCCCGGCATCCGGGATGTGGACGTGAGTTTGCGCCAATCAAAGCCGGAGTACCGCCTGGTGATCGACCGCGAACGAGCTTCCCGCCTGGGTCTCCCCGTTGCCCTGGTTGCCGACGCCGTGCAGACCGCGACTCTGGGTAAGGTGGCGACGCGGTACCGTCACGCCGGCGATGAAACGGACGTGCGCGTAAAGCTGGATCGCGCCGACCGGGATGAACTTGCCGACATCTTGCACGTGCCGCTCAAGACGCCAGCGGGCAAGATCGTTCCGCTCAGCGAGGTGGCTCACGTGACCGAAACGGCCGGACCGATTCAGATTACGCGCGAGAGCCAGACGCGCGTGGTTACGGTCACGGCCAACATCTACGGGCGAGACCTCGGCAGCGTGGTGGGCGACATCAAACAGCGGCTCGGACCGTTCACGCACCAGCTACCTTCCGGGTATTTTGTGGAAATCGGCGGACAGTACGACCAGTTGCGCGAGGTCCTCAAGTGGCTCGCAGCGGCGGCTGCACTCTCGTTGTTGCTGGTCTACATGGTCATGGCCTCTCAGTTCGAGTCTCTGCGCGACCCGTTCATCATCATGTTCACCATTCCGCTGGCCTACATTGGCGTCGTGTTCGGCCTCGGCCTCACCGGCCAGACGCTGTCGCTGCCGTCGTTCATGGGCATCCTGATCCTGGTGGGAATCGCCGTGAACAACGGGATCGTCATGATCGACTACATCAACCAGCTGCGGGAGCGTGGGTTGTCGCCGCTGCAAGCGCTGGTGCAAGGCGCCAGCACACGGCTACGGCCTATTCTGATCACTGCCCTGACCACCATCCTCGGCATGCTGCCCATGGCTTTGACCCGCTCGGAAGGTGCGGAGTTTCGGCGACCGATGGCGATCGCGGTGATCTTCGGCCTGATGTTCACCACGTTCCTGACCCTTTTTGTGATCCCGAGCCTCTACGCGGCTTTTGAAGGCATTCGCCTTTCCGACAAGGGAACAAAGTAGCGCATCTGCAGGTGTTTCGCCGAGCTGTCGGATTGGTGAGGTCGCCGGATCAGGGTAATTTGAAAAATCTCCCCCTGCGGGCAAAAACAACTTGCGCGCAGGGGATTTTGTTTGTAGATTGATATCGAAATTCGATAACGAATCCGCGGGAGGGCTACGTTGGCGAGTGATCCTACACAGCGTTTTTTCGCAGGGTTCATGCGCATTCACATCTTGCACCACGCCGGTGAAGGCCCGATTTACGGGGTGGAGATTGCCCGCGAGCTGGGTCGGCACGGCTACCGCGTGAGCTACGGGACGCTGTACCCGGTGCTGCATTCGCTGGAGAAGGCCGGTTTGTTGACTTCGCGACAAGTGGTGGAGGGTGGGCGCCGTCGGCGGGTGTACGAGCTGACGGACCTTGGCCGGCGGACTCTGGAGGAGCTTAAACCGAAGATCCGCGAGCTGGTGGAAGAAGTGCTTGGGACCACCGTGGAAACGCACGAGAAAACTACACGGGCTGTTCGGGCACAGGGGCGGTCTGCAGTGCAGCCCGAAGGCGGCGGGGTCGCGCGCCGCCAGTTGGAGACCGACGAACCCGTACCCGCACCCCCAGTCGACGAACCGCGCCGCCGGAGGCAACGCAGTCGCCTCGCTCAACAATCGACTGCCGGGATCGATCCGGTCCGCAGAGAACACGCCTCTGTCGGCGGCGAACACCCACCGCCGCCCGCCCGCGCTCCACGTCAACTCCCGCGGTCGCGACGGGACCGTCGGACGCCGCGAGAAGTAGTGCTCAGGGCCGTCGTCGGGGGGCATGGGCGCGCACTCAGTCCGACTCCAGCCGGCTGCGGATGACCTCGACCAGCCGGTC
>CAZXXS010000070.1:0-45557 GCA_964644845.1 uncultured Cytophagia bacterium
AGATTGTGTGGCACAAGCGATTTAGCCAGCGTATTCCCGCAGCCTCGCGAAATCCCAAAGCAGTGGTAAAGGCGTTGAGTGAAGGGGTGAAAAAGATTGCGGAGGAAATTAGCCAGAGCAAGTAGCTGTGATGTCTTGCGCGGGCAACTGCAGCGAGGGGAAGCGCTGTAGAATCGCATTTCCAGTGAACACTTGCAGGCGCACGCGTTTCGCAGGTAGGCTCGCATCGTTGGTAGCGCGGGCTCCGACAACGCGGGGAACGTGGACACAGCCAAGACAATTTACGACCGTCGGTTCGGTCGCGGGGAGATTGAGTTGACCGTGGGGAGGCCATTCGTCAGCAACGGTTTCCAGCCCGTGTAGCTTACGTCCTGAAAAACGCAATCAAAAAGGGAACTCCAGTGCGTGTCCACAGCTTGGACCCGGTCGTTTCTCAGGGTGAGCGGTCTGACTGTGCGCTTCAGAGAAAGTCGGAACCTGCGCGACGGCACATTGTAGTACACGCCTAGCCTCTGAGGTATCCCTCGTGCCGTGCGGTCTAAGCGTTGCCAACAACTGCCGCAAGCTACGGACGGAAAGGAGGTTCGACATGAAAACCGCCGTCATCGCGACTCTCACAATCCTTGCAAATAACGCCTTTTCGCAGCCGGCGTGGCATGAATGCTTTCCACGTGTACAGATGTCCTCAAGGGACGTGCAGGATACATTTTTGCCACCCGGCAATAGGGCTCTTCAACATATCTCGAGCCCCACTGTTCTTTTGCCCGACTTCCGCTCGTGGTTTCCTGCGCCCAACCTCGCAGTGCAAACAGTTCCCAACCCGCGCATCCTGGACGCCATCGTTCCCGACTTCCAGGTGAACGAGAACACCGGCCGGTGCAATCACTACCATCCAGCTATTGCGGCCACAAGCGAAATCTTTGTGGCTGTCTGGATAGATGAGCGCAATGGGAACTTCGACATCTATGCCCAGCGCTTCACCTCTGATGGCAATCCCATTGGAGCGAACTTCCAGGTCAACGACGATGAGGGAAGTGCTGTCCAGGATTTGCCGTCTGTCGCGATTGCAGCCGACGGCGCTTTCATCGTTGCATGGAAAGACAACCGTAACAGCGATTGGGACATCTACGCTCAGCGGTTCGATCCGAACGGGAATCCCATCGGAACTAACTTCCGCGTCAACAACGACGAGGGGAACGCTAACCAGGGTTCACCATCCCTCGCAACCTTCGCCAACGGTAGTTTCGTCATCGCATGGGCGGACCAGCGCAGTGGTAACTTCGACATTTACGCCCAGCGCTTCGATCCCAGCGGGAACCCCATTGGAAACAACCTCCGCATCAATGACGATGGGGGTACCGCTTACCAATCTTGGCCATCCCTTGCTGCTACACCCGACGGTGCCTTCGTCGTCGCATGGTCAGACCAGCGCAACGGCAATTCCGACATTTACGCCCAGCGCTTCGATCCCAGTGGGAACCCCATTGGGGCCAACTTCCGCGTCAATGACGATGAGGGAACCGCTTACCAGTCTTGGCCATCCCTTGCCAGCACGCCCAACGGCGCCTTTGTCGCTACATGGCCGGACCAACGCGGCGGCAATTTCGACATCTACAGCCAGCGCTTCGACTCCAACGGAACCCCTATCGGAACCAACTTCCGGGTCAATGATGACAAGGGAGCTGCCAACCAAGGTGCGCCAGCCGTCGCCGCCTTACCTGACGGTGCTTTCATCGTCGTATGGGCAGACGACCGCAACGGCTACAGCGACGTCTACGCTCAGCGGTTCGACGCCTACGGAAATGCTATCGGAGCGAATTTCGTGGTGACGGCAAATCGGCAAAGAGCACAGAAGGAACCCGACGTGGCTCTTTACAACGGCCGCATCTACAACATCTGGATCACCAACCACGTCGGGACAACCGGCTGGGACATCTGGGCCAACGTGCTCGAGTGGGATAATCCTTCCCCAACACGTGTTCTTTCCAGCAGACCCAATGTGCCGGCGCATTTCACACTCCAACCCGCCTACCCTAACCCGTTCAACAGCTGTACCACCGTTGCCTTTAGTTTGCCAACGCCCGCCAGCGTGAATCTCAGCGTCTACAACGCACACGGGAGGAGAGTCCGTATTCTGTTCAACGGTAGTCTGAACGCAGGGGTACACCGGATCACGTGGGATGCCACAGACGACCACGGCTCCAAGGTCACAAGCGGTTTGTACTTTTGCAGGGCTACTGTGGATGGGCAACAACTTGGAGTAGCGAAGTTGCTGTACGTAAGGTAGCGCTACGAGGATAGAGTCTGGCACAAGCCTGGCGGGGGATATTTATTCACTTCCCCTCGCCCGGCTCTCTCGGAACTCGTAGCGAATTCTTGCACAAGCTTGCAAAGCCTACACGAGATGATCAATCGCTTCGGTTTGCCGAAAACGGCTCTCTGGCCTAATTCGGTGCTCAGGGAGCTGTCTCCATCACCCCTTCCACCTGCGGACTGGCGCCCACCTCCCGAGCGAGTTCCAGCACTGCTCCCATGATTCGCCACTCCACATCGGCCCGCCAGGTGTTCGGCAAATCGTAAACCATCTGGGATGTTGCCCCTTCGTACCCTCCCTCCCGTAACACACGTGTCGACGGAATGTAAGCCATCACATCGTTGGTGTAGCCGAACACAAAGGTCTGCTGACCGAACACACGCTTGATCTCCAGCGCGTAGTCAATCACCGGCTCTCCGCCCAGCGCCACCAACAGCTGATCCCCCAAACGCCACACCTGAACCGGGTACGGGTACTCGCGCGGCATCTCGGCACCTGCTTCAAGCCGCTCGAGCATACGCGCGGCCCAGTCTTTCTGCCACCCCTCAGCCTTCGCGAGGAATCGCTTCAGTTCTGCTTTGCTCGGCGCGGGATCCAGGGCGAGGGGAATCTCACGATAGGCCATTCTCAGAATCGGCTTCAATGTCCGCAAAGGCTCTTCCAGTACTCGCTCCACAGCAACAGCAAGTTCGCGACCGTACTGTCGAGCCAGCGGCACAGACCGGCGTGGGAGTGGGTTTTGATCCCCTGCACAGCCCTGGAAGAACAAGGCAGTCGCCTCCGGGAAATCCTTCTCCAACGCGAGCTGGGCAAACCCCGGGTAGTCGCCGGACCACTTGTAGGTGTTCAACACCGTGCCGTGACAGGCGTAACCAAATGCCAGTGCACGCAACGCACCACCCGGACTCCGCACCTCCAACACCGGCACGTCGTGCTGATTCGGTCCCGCCAGTTCAGCCTGCAGGTCCAGTGGAAACAGCTTTCCGTTGTTGCGACGGTTCACCTGGAAACGAACCACACCGTTTCCGGCGCGCAGAACTACCGGCCTCAAGTCCTCCAGAGCTTCTCCGACGACTTTCACGACCTTGTCTTCAAGAGCGTCGGTGTAGCGATCGATGGCCTGTACGTGTACAGGATGGAGATGGTAAATGTAATTCCATCTGCCGCGGATGGCTGGTCCCGTGTGCGTGTGTGAGCTGTTCAAAAGTACCTGCGCTCGCGACAACTCGAAACGGCGCGCAAGACGATTACGAATCGTGTCCGAAATGGCCCGCGGGTAACCAATCAGATCCGAGGCGATCAACACCCCTCGGTGTCCCAAACTGTCTTCCAGAACAAGCGCCTTCACCCAAAGTTTGGTCAGCGTACCCGTGGCGGCGTGAGTCCGGTCGGCGTATCCGGCCAACCACAGCGTATCTTCGGGGGTAATTTCCACCCGGGCCACACCAGCACGCCATCCTTTCGCAGATGCCACACGGGCGAAGTTGACTAAGCAGAAGAGAATCAGCATTCCCCCACTCATGGCAAGCAGAATTCGCCGCATTTCCTTTCTCCCTCTCAATCTGGCGTCCACACGACGCGCGTCCTGTGACGCGTCTCCCGGCACACCGCTGTCGCGCACGGTCTCTACTGAAGCCACGCGCCTCCCAAATCGCTCAGAAAGAATCGGTCAAACACGTGCTTCCTGGATCGGATGTCGTGACCCCGGCAGCGCTCGCCTACTCCCACACCGTCACGGCGTACATTGGATCCCACGGAGGAAGCACCACAGGCTTTGTCTTGAGCACGTCCAGTACACGCTTCGGCAGGTACTTCTTGTGAACGATGGCCGCGTACACGTACTCGTCGAACCAGCGGTCGTCCATTCTTAGAAAGCCCTTGTCGCCTACTTTCGTACCCCAACTGTTTTCCACCAGCCACTTCACCGGTTTTCCATTCAACGTGTCGACGCCGACAAAAACCATCGCGTGCGTGGGGATGCTGTCGTGGTACAGAATTCGCTCAGCCTTGGACATGCCGAAATCCACACCGAGCAAAGCGCTGTAGTCGTAGATGCCAGGCGACATGATGCCGCGTTTGGTGTAATCCTCCTGCCCTACGTCGCACCCGAACCAGACGGGCTGGTCGTTGAGAATCATTTTCAGCGTGCACTGCTTCAGCACCTCGCTGCCAACGTTCACAAACGTCATGTTCGGCCGGTCGTACAGGTCACGATCGAAGGTGATCTCGTAGAGCTTCCCGTAGGGACGCGTCGGGCAGTTAATCAGGTAGACGTAGTCGCTCAGATCAAAATCCACAACCTCTTTGTAGAACTGCTGGGGCGTGTAGGTTTTCAACTCACTTAGGTTTCCGTCCTTGTCCTTGTAGCGCCACTGGAACTGCGTTGGCGGCACCCCCATGCAAATGGCCAGCACCCGGTAGACATCTTTTAGCATTTCCTTTTTGGCTGCCCTCAAGTCGGAAAGCGTCTTTCCCTCCCTCGCCATCGTGCGCAGCTTCGCAGCGTCCCGTCGCAGAAGTTTGGCAAGCAAATGGTTCATCGTTCCCGTGTTCGAGGTGTGACGCGATTCCGGCATAACCTCTTTTGGCACCAAACCGTACTTGTTCACCAGATCCACCACCATGTTCCACTGGCCACCATCGGGGATCGGATGTTTCAAGAGCCATTCAACCTCCCTGTCCTGAACATCACGATCGCGCCGTTCAATGATCGACTCCAGGAAAAGATTGGCCTTTTCCAGCTTGTCCCAAAAGAACAGGTAGCTTTCGGAGAATTCGAAGTTTTCCAGATTCAGCCTCCTGGCAACGTCCTGCCGGATGACGTTCAACCCGGCAAAGAGCCAGCACCGTCCACTGCGGGCCTGATTCGTGATGCCGTGCGTTTTGATCACGTGCGCGAACAGCGTGTCGCGTGGAGCCAGGAGTTGACGGTTAATGGCCAGGGCCCGTAAATCGTTCGCCGTGACCGCGTTCATGATGGCCCGGGTTGGCGCATTCAACTTGAACGAAGCGCGCAACTCCTGGAGAGTGGCCATTTGCAGCCCACCGACTCCACCGCTACCAGCAAAGCTTCCCTGTGCACAGCAAAGGGCCAGAACTACCGCAACGAGACAACGGGTGAACGTTTTTCGCATGGTTACCTCCGAAAGTAACCGAACCCGATTTCCGCAATGTTCGTCTGGCGAACAGTCGCCGGCCCGTTTTGTCCAACTGCAGCTCACCTTCCCGCAACGTCAGCAGAAACCACCTCCTCGGCCGCCCACGTCGTTGACAATCGTTCAACGCTCGGGTACAGGCGTGTCCCCCAGCTCTGCACCCTGAAAGGGACATCATGCCTGCGCAATTTCCTCCGCATGTTCCCGGATTTTTCGAATGGCCCTGGCGATGTCGTCCATGTCCTGTCGCGTGCCGAGCAGCACGTACTGCGGTAACCAGACCGTTTCGTCGCAAACCCTGTCGTTGGCCGGGCACCGGTTGCGTTCCACGTAGGCGTCAAAATCGAGTTCATCTTTCGAGTAGAACGCCTGGAAGAGACGCGAAGTGAAGGCGTCTTTCAGGTAGGGCATCGTATTCAAAGGGCGGTACCCGCCGGAGCAAGGGACGCCTTCCGCCTGAAGCGCTTTCAGGAACTGGTCCCGCGAGAGCCCGCCGAAGGCCTTCGAGTCGATCCTGAACGGGAAGAGATGAAACGACGCAAGCGTTACGCCGTCCACGAGGCGATACGGCAGGATTCCCGGAATGTCTTGGATCTGGCTCTTCAGGTACTCGGCATTCTGATGGCGCAGGCGTGTTTCGGGCTCGAGACGTCTGAGCTGGGCCAGGCCGATGGCCGCTTGGTACTCGGTGGTACGGCACTTGGTCCCCACAATCACGTACTGGCCGGACACATCCCCGACCATCGTACCGTAGGGACGCCCGAAATTGTGAAAGGAGAAGGCCCGGTCCATCAGTGCGTCGTCGTCGCTCACCAGAGCCCCGCCTTCTCCAATGGGCAAGTTCTTTGAGTTTTGAAAGCTGAATGCACCAAAGTCGCCAAAGGTACCCACCTTCTTGCCACGGATTTCGGCCAGGTGTGCCTGACAAGCGTCTTCCACAACCTTCAGGTTGTGTTTCCGGGCGATGCTTAGAATTTTCGGCATGTCGGCCGGCAAGCCCAGGATGTGCACCGGTAGAATGGCGCGCGTCCGGTCCGTGATTTTCGCTTCGATCTTGCTTGGATCGATCTGGAAGGTCTCCGGATCCACGTCGACGAAGACGGGCATGGCCCCGTTGAGCAAGATCGCATCGATGGTTGCGATGAACGTGTAAGGCGTCGTCAACACTTCGTCGCCCGGACCAACGTCGAGCACCCGAAGGGCCGTGATCAGCGCGTGGGTCCCGTTGGTCGTGGCTAAACAACGTTTCGCGCCGAGCGCTGCTGCCCACTTTCGCTCGAACTCCTCGACCACGCTTTTGCGCGACCACACGCCACTGCGCAGCACCTCGAGGACGCGAGGCTCGTCCGTTTTCGGGTACCAACGAGGCCAACGTGGCCAGGGCTTCGTCCGTACCGGCTTGCCGCCAAGTACGGCGGGTTTAGCCGCATCCTCTTTGCCGCTTGCGCTGGCCGTTGCGAAGCCACCAAAAAGCGACGCGCCGGCCACGCCCGCAGCTGTGTTGCGGACGAATTGCCGGCGCGTCCAGTTCCGCCGTCTCATGGCCACCTCCTCAACGAAGGTCCTCTGCCGCTTTCTCGCCAGGAAGTTGGTGAATTGTCCGATTGAAGTCAATGGCAAAATGCTTCCCTTTCAGCTTTTTTGCCAAGAAACTACCGCGCCCGGGTGAACGTGCGGGGTCCCCCGCGTCGAGGATCGCAGGTGCCCGTCGACGAACACGCGCAAACGACCACGCCTGACGCCGGCGAGGCCGGCTAACCCACGTCCGCGTTCATCCGCGGTGCAGACGGGACAGGACGACTCGTGACGGCAGGATGCTTTTGAAACCTACCACTCGTACGAGGCCCCAAGCGAGTTCCGGCGGACAAGAAGAGGCAACAGCCGCACAGTGGGTGTCAAGCCAGCTGGTGCAGCTCCCTTTGGTCTGTGCTCATTCACCGCAGACCATTGTCACCAGCCCGTAACGGTCTCCTGTCCGTCTACTCCGCAGCGGGAGCGTCGGGAAGAGAAACCACGGAAGGAAGGACCGGCTCTTCGATCACACGCATGCTCTTCCATTTTCCGCCAAGGAACCGCAGGAGGAAGGCCAAGCCCAGCGTGATGATGTACACCGACGCGATTGTCCAAACGGTGTAGATGCCGGCACCAAGGTACGTCACTGCCACGTACACCGGCAGAACAAACACAAAGGTCGAGACTACCACGATCAATCGCATGACGAAACGGGTGTCCCCGGCCCCTTTGATCGCCGAGGCGAACACAATGTTCATCGTGTCGAACAGGGAGTACACCGCCACAAAACGAAGGAGCACACGGGTGAGGTCAGCAATGGGTTTGAAAGCTGCGGGCTCGGCCTGTGCAGCGAACGGTTTGACAAAAAGGCCCGGCGCGAGCACGTACAGGGCGGCCACACTGGCCATGTAGGCAAACGTCAAATGGAAACCGGACCACACGCTACGTTCGGCGAGGTCGGGACGATTTTCACCCAGGCGCTGCCCGACCAAAACCGAGATCGCGATGCCGAATCCCAGCATGGGCATGAAAGCCAGTGTGTTGATGTTGAACGCGATGTTTGTGGCAGCGAGGGGTACGGTACCCAGGCGTCCAACAAAGAGGAGAAAAGCTGTGAATCCAAAGATGTCGAGGAAAAACTGCACACCGTTGGGCACCCCGTAGTACACCAGACGCCGAAAAAGCTCCGAATCAAAGCGCCAACTACCCAGGGTGTTGAAACGTCTGCGGCATGCAGGTCGAGCCAACATGGCGATGTAGAACAAAAACACAAAAACACCCGCCAGCACGGTCGCGACAGCTGCCCCTTTGACCCCCCAACGAGGGAATCCCCACTTGCCAAAAATCAGCGCGTAGTCCAGCACCAGGTTCACAGCTGTCGCCAGCGCGTTCGCCCACATTACTGGCCAAACGTTGCCGCGTCCGGTGAAAAATCCGGCCAGCGCCGACGCGGCGATTCCGGGAAACGCACCCACGCACAGGATTTGGAAGTAGGTGATCTCGTAGATCCGTACAGCTTTCTCGTGCCCTACCACCCCAAAAAACCAGGGAGCAAGCGGGATCGTGGCGCCGATCACGACAGCCCCAATCACCGCAACGTACACTCCTTGCCACACCGCCGGGCCAATGCGTTCGTGGCGCTCCGCTCCGTAGTACTGAGCTACAAAAGTGTTGACGTAGCCCGCAGTCCCCAGGAAAAAGCTCATCAGGGTAAAATTGAGGATGCCGGCGGGCATGGCAGCCGCAATCGCTTCCGGCGAGTACCAGGTCAGGAACATCCGATCCACGAAGTGCTGTACCGACCACGCTCCCGTGCTCAAAATGAGCGGGACAGCGAGTGTAAGAAGCTCGCGGTACCCCCCTTCATCCTGCCAGCGCGCCCGGAGTGCCTTCACAGATGCCACCTCAGCTGGTGTCAAGGAATCCTCACAAAGCCTCCCATTTCGGTGGGACCTTAGGGACTTGGCCCCAACCTGCCACCGCAGTCAGCACACGAAGCCAGCCTTTCCCCTCGTTCTCCTCTTGGAGCAGAACCCGCTCGCCAGCCACACGGCTGTCCAAGAAAAAACGCGGCCGCAAAAAGCCGCGCACTTAGCTCTCCCAGAGCAAATTGCCCCTTCTCCACCACCGCCACTGCCGGTTTGCAGCAGAACCCCTACTCACCTGGCCTTTACGGAGATCCTCAAGGGAAAGCGTCCATTTGTCGGGTTGCCCTCAGGGCCAGCGTCGTTCCCACGTCACTGCTTCAGCAGATCCGCGCTGGCATGTCGCGGCCGCCGAGACGGACCAAAATTACCAGCAGCACGAGGAACGCCAGGCCTGGCCAGGCTGTGTAGACCAGGAAGAGCAGTGTCAACAACAGGCCGGGGAGTACCGCCAGCCAAACAAACAACCGTTTCCAGGGTGCCAGCTCCATCGTCGCCTCCGTCCGTAACTGTTCTCGATTGTCCGCACCGATCTGGTGAAGCTTGCTCACCAACCACTCATTTTTCGTCTGCTGCCACTGTGCTACCGCTCGTTGCGTCTGAGCGCTTCTTTCAGCACTTCGTCCATGTGCTTGACGAAGACGAAGTGCAATTCTCTGCGCACGTGTTCGGGCACTTCTTCAAGGTCTTTTTCATTTTCCTCGGGCAGGATCACCGTCTTCACGCCAGCACGGTGCGCCGCGAGCACTTTGTCCCGCACCCCACCGATGGGCAGCACCTTGCCCCGCAGCGTGATTTCGCCCGTCATGGCCACGTCCTTGCGAACTGGAATCTTCGCCAGGGCCGAGGCCAGCGCCGTCGCGATGGTGATTCCCGCCGAAGGTCCATCCTTTGGCACCGCCCCTTCCGGCACGTGAATGTGAATGTCGAACTTCTTGTAGAAATCCGTTGGGATGCCCAGTTCCTCGGCGCGTGAGCGGACGTAGGTCAAAGCAGCCTCTGCGGACTCCTTCATGACCTCGCCCAGTCGGCCGGTGAGTTTGAGAGCTCCGTCCCCGGGCACTACGCTGACTTCCACGAACAGCAGGTCGCCCCCAACCGGTGTCCACGCCAAGCCCGTGGCGACCCCGATCTCGTCCTTCTCGCCTGCCAATTCGCTCCGGTACTTTTCCGGCCCCAGAATTTCGTGCAAATCTGCCGCGTCGACCTTCACCTCGGTCGCCTTGCCCTCAGCTATCCTGCGCGCTGCCTTACGGCACACCGTGGCAATTTCGCGTTCAAGATTGCGCACCCCAGCCTCGCGCGTGTACCTGCGAATGATCGTGAGCAAAGCCTCGTCCGAGATCTCCAACTGGTTCTCCGCGAGACCGTGTTCCTGCATCTGACGCGGAACCAGGTAACGCTTGGCGATCTCCAGTTTGTCCGGTTCCGTGTACCCTGGCAGCTCCAGTACTTCCATCCGGTCGAGTAGAGGCCCGGGGATCGTGTCGGTGATGTTCGCCGTGGTGATGAACATGACCTTCGAGAGATCGAAGGGAACATCCAGGTAGTGATCCACGAAAGCGTTGTTCTGCTCGGGGTCAAGAACTTCCAAAAGAGCCGCCGACGGGTCGCCGCGGAAATCCGAGCCAAGCTTGTCGATTTCGTCCAGCATGAAGACCGGGTTTCTGGAACCTGCCCGACGCATGCCCTGGATGATCCGTCCGGGCAACGCCCCGATGTACGTACGCCGATGTCCCCTGATTTCGGCCTCGTCCGAAACGCCGCCAAGGGAAATCCGCACGAATTTTCGGCCCAGCGCCCGGGCAATCGATCGCCCCAGTGAAGTTTTGCCAGTGCCCGGAGGACCAACGAAACACAGGATCGGGCCCTTCATGTCTGGTTTCAGTTTGCGAACAGCAAGGTAGTCGAGAATTCGCTCTTTCGGCTTTTCGAGATCGTAGTGGTCCTCGTCCAGGATCTGCCTGGCGCGCTCGATGTCCAGGTTGTCCTGTGTTTCCACATTCCAGGGCAAGTTTACAATCCAGTCCAGGTAGGTGCGCGCCACAATGTACTCGGCCGCCTGTGGCGGCATCGCTTTCATCCGGTCGAGTTCACGTTCTGCCTCCTTTCGCACCTCTTCGGGCAAATTCAGCTCTTCGAGCTTCTTGCGGAACTCGTTGATTTCCGCCGTGCGCTCGTCCTCGATGCCCAGCTCCTTCTGAATCGCCTTGAGCTGCTCCCGGAGGTACATCTCGCGCTGGGCCTTTTCTACCTTGCTGCGGATCTCGGCCTGGATTTTCTCTCCGATCTCCAGGATCTCCAGCTCACGATTGAGGAATTCGCTAACTTTTTTCAAGCGCTCGTTGACATCCACAAGTTCGAGAACCTGCTGACGCTCCTCCGGGCTCAGATTCAGATGACTGGCCATGAAATCGATCTGGTGTCCGGGCGTAGGGAGGTTGTGAACTACGGTGAGAAGTTCGGCAGGCAAATTGGGCGCCAGTTCTACAATGCGCTGGAAAGTGCCAAGGGCACCGCGGAGCAGACCCTCGAACTCCATCGTGCGCGCGAGCTTGTCTTCGAGCACCTCAACGTCGGCCATGAAGTACGGTACACTCTGGACGATCTCCACAATCCGCACGCGTGCAACGCCCTGGAGCACTGCCTGGATGGAGTTGTCCGGAAGCCGCAGCATGCGTACCACCTGCGCTGCCGTGCCCACCTGGTAGAGATCCTCTGACGAGGGATCCAGTTTCCCGCCCTTTGCCGCAAACACCCCTACGAATTTGTCACCACCCAGAGCGTCTTCGATCACCTTGATTCGGTTAGGTTCTGCTACCACGGAAGGGAGCAACATCCCGGGGTAGAGAACCACCTCGCCAGAGGGAAAAATCCTGAGCCGTCTTGGAACCTGAGGCGTCTTGGTGTCGGAGCTGCTGGCTGCGTCTTGCATGGCTTGGTCTCCTTCGATCGCCTCCTGTCCACTTTCCACCGCAATCTTGCTAAGGATCGGAGGATTCGGTGAAGCAACAAGGCTTCCGCAACTACTGTGCGCAGGGTTCCACCGACTCCTGGGTGTACAGCGAGCTCACTGGCCTAACCCCTGTTCGCCTCCCGGGCGAAAACGGGCCGCCAGCTACGCCCCCAAGATGCACAGCCTCACGCCGAGTTTTCCAGGACGAAGCAACCCGACGCCTCCTCCCCGTGCGTGAGCTCCCCACTCCTGTACGGGCTCAGTTCTCCGGAACCCACGCCGTGCACCAGTCCACCCGAAACGTACGCGGTGAGGCTAAAAATCGTCTCGGATTTCCACTCGTTGCGTAGCCGCAGCGGACTGTCCTTTGGGCAAACGGATTTCCAGCACCCCGCGGGCGTAACGTGCCTGCGCGCCCGCACTTGCCACCGGACCCGGCAGACGAATGCTGCGCTCGAAAGGTCCGGTGGCAATTTCCAGGCGGTGCGTTCGAATTCCAGGAGAACGGTGGCCCGAGACCTTCTCACCACGCACGCGGAGCTCACGGTTTTCCAGCGAAACTGTCAAACGCTCAGGGTCCACACCGGGCAGTTCAACCAGAACAACGTACTCCTCAGCCGTTTCGTACACATCCACGGCCGGCGACCACGTCGACCAGGCAAACTGCACCTGTGGGATCCTTGCCCTGGACAGATGGTCGAGAAAACGACGCATCCGCTCCTGAAGCTCCTCCAGCTCCCGGAATTGCTCCTCAAGCGAAGGCACGGCCTACCGCCTCCTTTCGATCAGCGTTGATTGGTACCGGCTGCGTTTCCGTGATTTACCGGATGGTACGGCGACGGGATGTACTGCACCGACGGCCGACCGTGTTGCGCAGGCATTTCGAAGAGGTTCATGAACATGTAAACCTCCTCAGGCATGTCTGTCGACACCGGCAAGCCAAGCTCCCTCGC
The DNA here is from genome assembly GCA_964644845.1 of uncultured Cytophagia bacterium. Lineage (GTDB taxonomy): Bacteria > Zhuqueibacterota > Zhuqueibacteria > Oleimicrobiales > Geothermoviventaceae > Geothermovivens. Next base: position 12,816 of record CAZXXS010000070.1, read on the forward strand.
CTCGTCCACCGTGATCGGGTAATCGTGGGTCCATTTGCCCTTGCTCAACAAATCCGCCAGCTCGGGCACTTTCTCTTTCGGGATCGAGTCCGACGCCAGCTCCATGATGGTTTCTTTCACCTGCTGAATGGCCTTTTCCGCCAAATCGGCGTAGATCAACGTCTGGTCGTCGGCCTTCTCCCCCTTCTTTTCGGCAACTCGCAAAATCGAAGCTGCCGGGTACTGCCCCAGCTGGGGATCAAGCGGACCCAACACAGCATTTTCGTCCATCACAATTTCGTCTGCCGCCAGGGCGATCATCGTGCCGCCCGACATGGCGTAGTGCGGCACAAACACGGTCACTTTGCCAGGTCGGTTTCGAAGCGCCCTCGCGATCTGTTTGGTTGCGAGAACGAGACCGCCAGGGGTGTGCAAGATCAGGTCGATTGGCATGTTCGGGTCGGTCAGTTTGATGGCCCGCAGGATTTCCTCGCTGTCGTTGATGTCGATGTAACGCATCACAGGGAAACCTAAGAGGCTCATGGTTTCCTGTCTGTGGATGAGTGCAATCACGCGGCTCTTGCGCTTCTGCTCCAACCGCTGGATCATTCGCAGACGGCTGGCCTCCAACATCTTGCGCCGCAGAACCGGCTGCAAGCTGGCAATGATGAAAAACAGCCAGAAAAGATCAAGCATGTGCATTTTGTCCCTCCCGGAAAAGTTCGTTCTGTCTTTCCACTTTCTTCAAATCCAACCAAGGTCCCAGCACCTGCGGGAAAAACACATCCCGAAGACGCAATCGGGTTTCCCCTTCAACTACTCACCACGGCCAAAACTCATCTTTGTACCAGTGGCGGTACCCCTTTCTCTTCTTGAATAGGTGGACCATTCCAGCGCCAGCGGCAAACCCCCCGATGTGGGCCCACCAGGCCACCCCTCCGCTCATCGTGTCAACGGCCGCCAGCGAGAACGTGCCCTCGAAGAGTTGCATCAGGAACCAAAGTCCCAGGAAGAAAAACGCTGGCACTTCCACGATGTCCACAAAAATGAAGATGAAGATCAGCGTCAACACGCGAGCGTGCGGGTACAGCAAAAAGTAACCACCCATCACTCCGGCGATGGCCCCGCTGGCCCCAACGGTGGGCACACCAGAGGTCATGTTGGTCATGTAGTGAATCCAACCGGCGGCAAGACCGCTGAGAATGTAGAACACCAGGTAGCGGCCGTGTCCAAGGCGGTCTTCCACATTGTCGCCGAAGATCCACAGAAACCACATGTTGCCGATCAGGTGAAACCATCCCCCGTGCAAAAACATCGAGGTGAAGAACGGACCAAACCGTTCCACCAGGTTCCAGGGCTGGTGCTGACTGATCCAGAGGATTTTCGCGGGCACCATCCCGTAGGTCAGAATGAATTCCTGCAGGTGTGGTCCAAGCGACACCTCGTACAGGAAAACCAAAGAGTTCACCACAATGAGCGCGACGTTCACAAAAGGGTACGTACGCGCCGGAATGTTGTCGCGTAGCGGAAACATCTGCCCTCCTTACCCGGAACAATTCAACGGTTCACCTGACTTCGCCCCCAGGACTCACGCTTCGGTTGTGCTGCCAGCCTGTTCGGCGCGACCACGCTCCCATTCGCGCTCCAGGCGACCGGCAAGCCGCTCTTCGTAGCCCGCTGGCACACCGCGCTTCGCAAACTCCCTCGTAGGCGTCTCGGCCAGCAAGCCTTTCTTCGCCTGAGCCGCCACCTCTGGATCGTACTCATCAATCCATTCCAGCAGCTTCCGCCTCACACGCTCTGAGCGCTCCAGCACCTCTTCCAGTCGCATGCCCTCCATTCGGGCCACTTCGCGTGGGTCACGACCTTCAATCCTGTGAAAGATGAAGATCTCGCGGTCACGCCGTGGCACCCGACGTAACATGCTGTACAGCCAGGTTTCAAATTCCTCAGCCTCCACAAGTTGCTCCGGCGTGTACGCCGACGGATCCGGGATGAGATCCTCAAGCCTCAGTTCCTCATCGGGCTGGTAGAATTCGTAAATCTGCGTGTCGATGTCCTCTTCCGGCGAGAATTCCGGCACCTCTTCTGCAGGTTCCTCGATGCTGGCCGCTTCGGCTTCAGGTTTTGGCGGCAACAGTTCACGGATCACTTGCAGCGCCAGGCGTTTCAGCCAGTTTTCCTCCGCCTCCTCGCGCGGACGACGCTGCCAGCGATCCATCGCACGGATGAAGGTTTCGTCCACGATGTCCTCGATGGACAGGTCGACTCCTTTCAACTCGCCGAGATTCTCGAGGTAGTCCACCTCTCGGGCCACAAAGGCGTAAAGCGCCGGTAAGTGCTTGCGAACCCGAGAGAGAAAATGCTGGAAGTCTTCGCGCGTCTTCGGTCGGTAACGGTACCGTCGCTTCACCATTTGCATGTTCGCTTTTCACCTCCTCCTTGCCGGTAGGCAGTCCGCAGTTGGCCGTGGCCTCAAACGCGGAAACGCAAAAGTGCACCGATGTGCCCGTGGTCCTTCAGCTTGGAGTCGGCGAACACGTGCTCAACCCGGCCACCGAAGTAGACCGCCAGTTCCACCATTTCGTCCACCAGGTCTTCTACCTCGTCCGTCTTGCTGCCGCAAACAGGACAGGCCTCGCCTTCTCGACCCAGCCAGCCGCAGTTGCGGCACACGACGCCCGGCACTGTCCATTCCTCCTGAACAATCAGTGTGTGCACTTGACCGTTCAGAAGAGCCTTGATCGTGTCGTCCAGACCAACCACACCGAGTCCCCCCGAACCGGCACGTTCCAGCAGCTCGTCTACGAGCTTAACCTCCTCTTTGCGTTCGGTCGCCTCTTCGATGGCCAGCGTCTTCTCGAGAACCACCTTCAGGGGGGTCTTTCTGGGCTCAGCGTGGAAATGGCCAATCAAACGCTCGCGAAGGTACGGGTGCAAGAACGGTTCGAACTCCGACACGACTTCGTGATGTGCCCCCAGAACTAGCCAGTCGAATCCAAGAGCTTTGAACAGCCGGAACACCGTGTCGGCCACATGTCTGTAGTGCCTGTGAACGTGGTCCTCGACATGTCGTTCGATGCGCCGTTCTTCGAGCCCGTACCAGCCCGCTACACGCACCTTGCCTGGCACTTCATCGAAAACGCGATCGTGCTCCAGAATCTCGCCCATGTAGATTTCGTACAATTCCGCCGCTTCCCGGTCGACAAGCACGGTACAAATTCTGTGGTACTCGTCCAGAATGGTGGTCAAGGGCCGCACGTAGGGATCGCGGTCTACGATCAGGGCGTTGCGCACCGGCTGCGGCAGGCGGTACGTCTGCTCCAGACTTTCGCCTGAGCTGATGAATACCGCCAGTCCCCGGTAGGAATGAGGGCCGGCCAGCTCGGCCTTCAGCATGTCGTCGAGCCGGTCCAGATCTGCCAAAGCCTTCTTCTTCCAGTGTTTGTCGATGTCCGCACGCTGTTCCAGTTCCAGTCGACGTTCGCGCAACAAGTTTTTCGCTGTCAACCGCTGTTCCTCAAGGCTGTGTTTGCCCAGATGGGCGTCAAGGTAAAAACTTGTGATGGGATGCTGAGAACCGACGATCGAAACCAGTTTCTCAACATCCTCATGTCTGATCATCTCCACACCGCCTCCTTTCCGCACTGTGTGTTTTGTTCGCACCTGCGAACGTAAAGCTAAGCAGATTTTGTCGATTTCGCAATCGAATCCTCAACCTCCCCCAGAGAGTTCCCACAAAAGGACCTTCGCCCGAGACTACCGCCTCACACCTTTGCTTCGGGCAACCACCTAGCCAAACGTGCCCTTGCCGGTTTGCACCTGTTACCGCACTTCGTCCGCCGGTGGCAGCGCGCGGTCCGGCTCTTTTCTTGAGCAGAACCGCGCGCCGTCCCTCGTCCACCGGCGACTGGCCGTGCCCAGATTCCCAAACAGACCACGTCGACACTTGCCCGGCTACTTGTGCACACTGAACGTGTCGGCGATCAACTCCAGTCGCCGCAGCAGCGGTTCTTTGCGGTGCGTCGGCGCGTAGACCACCAGATGAATCAGGTAAAGCTTCTTGGTAGCGTCGTCGTAGAAAGCGATGGTGCGAAACGGCCCGCCCATGGCTTTGTCCGTAATTTCCCAAAGCCCGTACGCTTGCACTGCGGGTTTGCCGTGAAACGTTCCGCGACGGAAAATCTCCGCGTCCTTCACGGGTTCGGCGCCGTCGTAGTACTTAGCCCCGATCCAGCGAATCTTCTTGTCCACCCACATCGAGGTCAGCGCCTCGGGACCGTCGACAGCCTCCCAGTGCACGAAGATGTTCAGGTCCGGGTAAGTGCGCCGCAACCAGACCAAGCGATCCACGCTCGGATCCTCAGCTTCAATCTTGAACCGGGGTGGGATCTTTAGGGTCCACCCGACCTCTTTGCGGAGCTTGCGTTCGAGAACGGCCTCCGTGCGCCAGAACAGTTCCTGCTTGTAGCGGCGATCCCTCTCCTGGTAGAACAGGTCGTAAATGAAGTCCGGAAACACCTCGATGTTTGCCCTCAGCGTCGGAATGTCTTTCGAAGCCAAGATCATGATGAACTGGCCAATGGCCCACTGATCCCGCGACACAAACAGGTACTCCTGTCCCGTCTTGATCTTGTCCACGACTTTCTTGTCCAGAGCCTTCAACAAAAGCTCGTCCGCAGGGGATTTCGGCTCCAGCGCTGCCACGATCAGCAAGTTCTTCCGGTTCAAGTAATCGGCGAAGTGAGCAGGATCCACGTGAATAACCTCGAAGACTTTCTCAAGCTGAGGCGTGATGGTTGTTTTCTCGAGGATTCCTTTGATCAGCGTACCCAACGAATCCCACTCTGCCTGATCGGCCACCACGTAAATCTCGTAGTTCCTACCCAACGCCATCGGCAGTTTTTGCGAGCAACCGCTGGTCGCCACAAGCAGAAGCAGCAGCACAAACGCAAGCGAGAACACAGGAGCTTTACGCCACATCACCGACACCTCCTTTCACACAAGTGTACGTTCACCGCAGAAAGCGAAAACTGCAGGCTGATCAGTTCTTCGTCGACCCTTCCTTTGCTCCGAGACACAACGCCCAGAAATCCACCAGCAGAATGTCATCACTCAACTGGGAGGTACCCAGTTTGTGCAAATCGCGCAGGAAGGCGCTGAAGGCAAAGGCGCCCTCCTCGAGCCCAAGTTCCAGATACTCCCGAAACCTGTCCAGCCCGAGCATTTCACCATCCAGCCAGTCGAGCTCGTAGGCACCGTCTGTGAACAGCAACAGCCGGACCTGAGAACGCAACGTCACCCGACGCTCAGAGTCACCGCTGAATACACCGTCGGGCAGCAAACCGGCAGGTGGACACGTGGCCTCCAAAGGTTTCAGCTGCCCATCGGTCTCCACGAGGAATTGCGCTGGATGCCCTGCGCTGCTGTACACAAGCTGCCCCGCCTTTGTGTCGATTCGAGCGCAAAACAGCGTGGCAAACACGTTTGCCGTGGAGAAGTTCTGCCGTAGAAAGCCATTTAGCCGCCGGACCATGGCCGCGGGGCCCACATCTTCCTCCACCATTTCTTCCACGAACGTGCTCACACGGCTCATCACCAGAGCCGCAGCTGCGCCGTGCCCCGAAACGTCGCCGATCACCGCGTACAGGATTCCCTCCCGTGGCGATGCGTAGTAGGCGTAGTCGCCGCTGACTTCCAGCGCAGGCAAGTACTTCACCCGCACTTTCAAGCAGTCCGTGTCCGTTTCCTTCGGAACCAGGAGCCGTTGAACATGCCCGGCCATCCGAAGTTGTTCTTCGAGCACGGCCTTCTGCTCCGCCAGAAGGCGCTGGTGTTCACGAATGCGGGCCAGCATTTCGTTGAAGCCGTCCGCGAGTTGTCCGAGTTCGTCGCGCGTTGGTACCTCCGCGCGCACGTCGTAATTCCCCTTCATCACTTCGCGCATTTTGCTGGTCAGTTCCAGTACCGCTCTCCGGATGCTGTCGCCCAAAACGAAGGCCAAAACCAGCGCCACCGAAAGGGCAGCCGCCCCCGTGATCCACATCCAGCGCTCCGTTGTGGCCACCGCCCGTAAAGCCCGCTCTTCAGGCGCAAAAATGGCCACTGCTCCCAGGTACCGTCCGTGACGATCCAGCAGAGGAAACGCCGCAGCCATGTAGCGGCGCCCGTCGAGAACCAGATGACGGTACACTTGCTGCTTTGCCGCCCGAAGGTCCCTGTACAGGGGGTCGGGCAGGCGAATCGGGAAGGTAAAGGTGCTGTACACAACCGAGTCTTCAGCGGCAATTGCCACTTCCAGGCCCAGGGTTCGTTTCCAGCGTTGGGCGAAGGTCGCGTCCAATCTTTCGGCAGCCAGTACATGCCCAAGAATTTGCTTCCCGTTGAAAACCGGTTCCCAAGCCCGGATCACGATTGCCCGGTGGGCCGGAAACACATCCACACCTTCCACGGAGCTCAAATCCTCATCGAAACGAATGAGGCCCGAAGACGACGCCCGTGATCCTTTTTCTCGCACGAAGAGAACAGTCCCCTTGGCGTCCAGGACGGCGATCATTCCGGCCCGCGTAACGGCCAGGTAAAGACGAGCCATTTCGCGCAATCTTGCTGTACTACCGTCGCGGAACACACCACGCAGCCGGCTGTCTTCGGCGATCGTACGCGCCACACCGAGCAGATCGTTCTTCTCCATGTCGATGATCTCATCCAGCTGCTCGGCAGACGCCACAATCGAGGCAAACTCCTGACTACGCAGGTAGTTGCGAAAGAATCTGATGCTGAGCACAGAGGTGGCCGCCAACGGAAGCCCAACGGCCAGCACCAGTGTCACGGCCAACCGGGTTCGGATCGAAAAGCGAACCTTCCGCAGAATGGGTTTTCTTCGGATCATGGCCACCTCACGTCTCCACCAAATCGGTGTACTTACAACACACCTCCACAGGCCTACTTCTCCTGCCCGTGCTGGTCCGCCTCTTCCTGACGAAATCGGTCCGAAGCCTCGGGGCCAAGGATCGCCTCCAGCTCGGGCCGTTCCACAATCTCTTTTTCAAGCAGTGTCTTCGCCAGTTTTTCCAGACGTTCGCGTTTGTCGCGCAGAATTTCAGTGGCATGCTTGTAGCATTCTTCCACGATTCGGCGAACTTCTTCGTCCACGATCCGCGCCGTTTCCTCGCTGAATTCGCGACGCAAGGCGGATCCGCCCAGGAAGCTGTTCTGTTCGCTTTCCACGAAAGAAAGATTGCCCAGCTTTTCGCTCATCCCGTAGACAACAACCATGTTTCGAGCGATTTCGGTGGCTCGCTGCAGATCGTTTTGCGCCCCAGTCGAAATGGTACCGAACACCAGCTGTTCAGCAGCGCGCCCCCCGAGCAGCGCCGTGATTCGATCCAGCAATTCCTCTTTGGTCAGCAGGTAACGGTCTTCCAGCGGTGCCTGCAGTGTGTAGCCGAGAGCCCCCACACCTCGGGGCACGATCGAAACCTTGTGCACCGGATCCGCATGCGGCAGAAACCAACCCACCGTGGCGTGACCCGATTCGTGGTACGCCACAATCTCGCGCTCGCGCGGGTTGATCAGTTTGTTGCGTTTCTTCAGGCCCGCCACAACGCGCTCGATCGCTTCCTCGAAATCCTCCATCTCAATCCTGCTCTTGCCCTTGCGAGCGGCCAGGAGCGCAGCCTCGTTGCAGACGTTGGCGATTTCCGCCCCCGCGAATCCCGGTGTCTGAGCCGCCAGCAAACGCAAGTCCACGTCTTTGCCCAGAACCAGATTCCGCGTGTGCACCCGAAAGATCGCCTCCCGCCCGTTCAGGTCCGGGCGATCCACAACGATTTGCCGGTCGAAACGTCCTGGTCGCAGCAGGGCTGGGTCAAGCACATCCGGACGGTTCGTGGCGGCCATGATGACCACCCCAGCGCTGGAATCGAATCCGTCCATTTCCGTGAGCAGCTGGTTCAACGTACTCTCGCGCTCGTCGTGACCGCCACCCAGATACACACCGTGGGCTCGGCTGCGACCGATGGCGTCGATCTCGTCGATGAACACGATGCACGGAGCTTTGGCTCTCGCCTGAGCAAACAGATCCCGTACGCGCGCAGCTCCAACACCGACAAACATCTCCACAAACTCCGAACCGCTGATGCTGAAGAACGGCACCCCAGCTTCACCGGCAACAGCCTTGGCCAACAGTGTTTTACCCGTACCCGGCGGGCCTACAAGGAGCACGCCTTTGGGGAGTTTCCCACCCAGCCGCTGGTACTTCTTCGGATTCTTGAGGAAATCGACGATTTCTTTGACTTCCTCTACTGCCTCGTCGATGCCGGCCACGTCCGCAAATGTAACCCTGGACTTCTTGGGGTCTTCCGCGTAGATTTTGGCCCGGGCCTTGCCAAAACTCATCACATTCGGGCCTCCGCCCATGCGGCGAAAGACGTAACCCCAGATGAGCACCAGCACGGCCAGGGGTACGATCCACAGCAGAAACAGGTCGCGAACCCAGCCGGAACTCAGGGTGCCCTTGTAATCCACACCGTGTACCTGGAGATCGTGGACAAGCTGATCATCTTGCACCCGTACGACGGTGAACTTGCGTTTCCACTGTTCTTTCCAGCGCTCCGCACGCGCCGGCAACTGGAGCGGGTGCCCTTCGATCTGTTGAATCACGCTGTCCGGCACCGCTTTTAGCTCGCCGACGATGACGCGGTCCTTCAGTTCTACCCGCGCAATCAGGTCGCGTGCCAGGTAATCCCGAAATTGCTTGTACGTGATCTCCCGCGGCGCCGGTGGGGCCATGAGCCACTGCCAGAACCACAGGACCATTACCAGGAACACCAGGTACCACAGCGAGAATTTGACGCGTTTTTCCATCGGACTCTCTCCCTTCCCGGAGGCCCTACGGTCCAAAGTGAACACTCCGCACCCGAAGTCTCCAGCCCTTTCGTCTCAGCGGAATCGGCGAAAAAACCTGCCCCTACGCCCGCGGACCCCTACCTGTCGCACCACGGCCGTCTCGAGAGCTTCGCCCCAGAAACGGCATCTGAAAACCGCACCCACTACGCGGGAAGGGGCCGGGCGGTTCCGGCTTCAACTTCGACGGGTTGCCTGGCTGCAAACGGAGCACCTTTCGCGCCGACGTCTTATCGGCCCTCTTTTGCACCTCGCACGCACAGGGTGCCCAACCCTGCCGTCCTTCAACTCATCAAGTCTCCCTCAAGTAAGCCCGCCGCGTCAAGGCCTTCGCAAAACCGGGTAGAGACGTTAGGACAGACCCGTTGCAATCTCTCCCGTCGTTTCAGGATCAGACGGGCCTGGTGCAACGCGAGGCACCAGGCCCTGGCTCCTGTCAAGCCACCTCCGCCACAGCTTCGGCCTCCGTTTCGACAGTCTGGATCTTTTCGAACACAATTCGGCCGTCGCGGTAGTCCACCTGAACCACGTCGCCAGGCACAAAGTCGCCAGCCAGAATGCGCTTGGCCAGTTCGTTCACAACCTCGCGCTGAATCACGCGGCGCAGCGGCCGCGCACCGAAAGCAGGGTCGAAACCGGCTTCGGCCAGGTGCTGGCGCGCAGCTTCGGTGAGCACCGCGTCGTAGCCCTGTTCTTTCAGGCTTTCCCGGATGCGGTTGAACTGCAAGTCCACGATCTTTTCAATGTCCGAACGCGTGAGCGCACGGAACACGATGATCTCGTCGATCCGGTTCAAGAACTCGGGGCGCAGTGTGCGCCGAAGCATGTCCATGGCTTCGCGCTGGATTTCCGCGTACACCTGATCGCGGTTGTCGTCGCGAATGAGTTGCGATTTTTCCATGATCATCGGCGCCCCCAGGTTCGACGTCATGATGATGATCGTGTTCCGGAAGTCGACGGTACGGCCCTTGTTGTCCGTCAGGCGCCCATCGTCCAGAACCTGAAGCAGAACGTTGAAAACCTGCGGGTGCGCCTTCTCGATTTCGTCCAGAAGCACGACCGAGTACGGTCGACGACGCACCGCTTCCGTGAGCTGGCCGCCCTCCTCGTAGCCAACGTAGCCAGGAGGCGCTCCGATGAGTCGCGCTACCGAGTGTTGCTCCATGTACTCCGACATGTCAATCCGGATCATCGCGTTTTCGTCGTCGAACAGGAACTCGGCCAGTGCTTTGGCCAGCTCGGTTTTGCCCACACCCGTCGGCCCCAGGAAAATGAACGAGCCGATCGGTCGGTTCTTGTCGCTCAGGCCCGCACGGGCGCGGCGAATGGCGTCTGACACCGCCTGGATGGCTTCTTCCTGGCCGACCACTCGCTGCGACAACCGCTCTTCCATCTTCAGCAGCTTCTCGCGCTCGCTTTCCAGCATCCTGGAAACAGGGATTCCCGTCCAGCGGGATACAATTTCGGCGATGTCCTCTTCGTCAACCTCCTCTTTCAGAAGAGCTCCGTCCTTCTGCAGCTCGGCCAGCCGTTTGTTCTCCTCGTCAAGTTGCCGCTCCAGCTCCGGCAACTTCCCGTAACGCAATTCAGCAACCTTGTTCAGGTCGCCGGCGCGCTCGGCCTGTTCCATCTCGATCTTGAGTTGATCAATCTGCGCCTTGATCTCGCGGATTTTCTGAATGGCTTCCTTCTCGGCCAGCCACTTCGCCCGCAGCTGGTCGCGCTTTTCGCGCAGGTTCGCCAGCTCTTCGTTCACGGACTCAAGACGCTTTTTGCTGGCCTCGTCTTTTTCCTTTTTGAGCGCCACTGCTTCGATTTCAAGCTGCTTGATCCGACGTTCAATCTCGTCCAGCTCTTCCGGCATGGAATCAATCTGCGTACGAAGCCGAGCTGCTGCTTCGTCAATCAGGTCGATTGCTTTGTCGGGCAGGTAGCGATCCGTGATGTAACGGTGCGACAACACAGCCGCCGCCACCAGGGCCGAATCCTTGATCCGAACACCGTGGTGAACTTCGTACTTTTCCTTCAATCCACGAAGGATCGAAATGGTATCCTCGACCGACGGCTCTTCCACCAGCACGGGCTGGAATCGCCTCTCGAGAGCCTTGTCTTTCTCGATGTACTTACGGTACTCGTCCACCGTGGTGGCACCGATGCAGCGCAGTTCCCCACGCGCCAGCGCCGGTTTCAGCATGTTGCTGGCATCCACTGCGCCCTCGGCAGCGCCGGCGCCAACCAGGGTGTGAAGCTCATCGATGAACAGAATGATTTGCCCCTCGGATTCGGTCACCTCGCGGAGCACGGCCTTCAGACGTTCCTCGAATTCACCGCGGAACTTCGCCCCTGCAACCAGTGCTCCCAAGTCCAGGGCCACAATGCGCTTGTCTTTCAAATTCTCCGGAACGTCGCCGCTTACAATGCGCTGCGCCAACCCCTCCACGATGGCGGTTTTGCCGACGCCAGGGTCGCCAATCAGGACGGGGTTGTTCTTGGTCCGGCGACTCAACACCTGCATTACACGCCGAATTTCCTCGTCGCGACCGATCACCGGATCGAGCTTTCCCCGCCGCGCTAACTCGGTCAGGTCACGCCCGTAGCGCTCCAGAGCCTGGTACGTGTCCTCCGGATTCTGACTCGTGACGCGCTGGCTGCCGCGGATGTCCTGCAACACCCGGTAGATCGCGTCTTTGGAGAGCCCTTGCTTGCGCAGCAGCTCACCTGCCGCACTTTTCGGCTCCTCCGCCATGGCGATCATCAAGTGCTCGGTGCTCACGTACTCGTCTTTGAGCGCCGCGGCTTCGTCGAAGGCGCGGTTCAAGACCTGACTGGCTACCTGCGACAGGTACACCTGTCCAACCGCGCCCTGAACCTTTGGCAGCCGATCCAGTTCCTCCTGCACCCGACTGTTCAGCAAGTCCAGGCTCAACCCGAGTTTTTTCACGATGGCCACAGGCACACCTTCCGGATCGTCCAGAAGGGCTCGCAAAAGATGCCAATCCTCGATCTGCTGCTGCCCGTTGTTCTGAGCCAGCTGCTGTGCCTTAGCCACCGCTTCCTGCGCCTTAACTGTCAATTTATCCCAATTCATACCTTGTCACCTCCTGTTTTGTCGAATTTCCAGTGCCTCCCCTCCCGCATTCTTGCTACACCACCCCATTGTCGCCGTGCTCTACGCGGCCTTCGCGAACTCCCGAAGCAACTGTTTCTGGCGTTCCGTCAAGTGCCTCGGGATCTGTACCTTCACCGTTACGTACATGTCACCCTGCGCGTTCGGAGTCCTCAACCCCATCCCGCGCAGCCGGAAGGTAGTGTCAGGCTGCGTGCCCGGAGGCACCCGCAACTCTACTTTCTTGCCGTGCGGCGTGCGCACGCGGATCTTGGTCCCAAGGGCCGCCTGCACAAAACTGATCGGAACCTCAACGTACACGTTGGCCCCCTTCCGCTTGAAGAAACGATCCTCCTGAACCCGAACCTTGACGTACAGATCGCCCGGCCGCCCACCGCCGGGACCCGGCTCGCCGAGCCCAGACAACCGCAGCGTCTGGCCATCTTCAATGCCGGGCGGAATGTTCACCTTCACGCTGCGCACTACCTCCACACGGCCCGAACCGCCGCACTGACGGCAGGGGTTGGCGATAATCACGCCTCGCCCCTGGCAGCGTGGGCACGGTCGACTGAAAGCAAAGCCTCCCAACCCTTCGGACACAACACCGCTGCCCCCGCAAACCGGACAGGTTTGCACTTTTGACCCGGGTTCCGCACCTGTGCCGTTGCACCGGGGACAAACTTCGTGACGCGGCACTTTCACCGTCACGCTGCCGCCACGCACCGCTGTGTCAAACGGAACGGTAATCTCAGCGTAGAGGTCCTCACCCTTCTGCGGTCCGTAGCGCTCCTGCCGAATGAACTCTCCCTGATCAAAGAACTGGCTGAACAGGTCCTCGAATCCAAGACCGCCGAACATGTCTTCGCGACCACGTGCCCGCCCGCGGCCCTGATGAAACTGGCTGAAATCAAAGCCTCCCGCCGCACCAAAAGCGCCTGTCTGTTGCATCCGTCGCAACTCGTCGTACTGCTTCCGTTTCTCCGGGTCCTTGAGGACTTCGTACGCCTCCGTAATCTCTTTGAAGCGTTCCTCCGCCTGTTTATCTCCAGGGTTCCGGTCGGGATGGTACCGTTTCGCCAGCTCGCGGTAGGCTTTCTTGATTTCTTCTTCCGAGGCGTTCTCACTTACGCCCAGAATCTTGTAGTAGTCCTTTTGGGGCATGCACCATCCCTCCTTTCGCGATTATTCTTGCGAGTGAAGTTGACCTACCACGACCTGCGCTGGCCGAATCACACGCCCCTTGAACCGGTAACCCTGTTTTGCAACAGCCAGAACCCTGTGATCCTGCTCGGGATCATCCACCGGCTGAACCGCCACCGCCTCGTGCAACTCGGGATCGAACGCGTCGCCCACACTGGCAATCGGCTCGAGGCCCTCGCTGGTAAGAATGTCCACCAGCTTTTTGAAAATCAACCGCGCGCCTTCGGCCACTGCGTCCGGTTCCGAGCCCGCGTGCTCCATCATGTGACCGAAATCGTCGATTACGGGCAACAACTTCTTAATCAGCTCGGCCTTGGACTCAACGGCCACTTGCGTCTGCTGTTCCCGCGTGCGGCGGCGAAAGTTGTCAAACTCCGCCATCAGGCGCAACAAGCGATCTTCCAATTCTTTCACTCGCGTTTCTTCTCCTTCCTGTTCTTCGGCAGCCTCGGCGCGCCCGCCCGTCTCCGGCGTTTCCACCGTCGGCTGCTCTTCCCCCTCAGCATCCTGCGGTCGTGCAGTCTGCTCGTCGGCCGCGTTCTCCTCGAGGTCAGGGGTCACCGAGGGCCGCTCTTCTTTCTGCACCTCCTCTTCCACAAAGTCCACTGGCACTTCGATCACCTCCCTTGCTCGAGGATCCTGGTCGAGTCGGGTCATGCACATCACCTCGTTTCATTTTCCAATTGCTTGGTCACGCCGCACCGAATCCACCGCAGAGGCTCAATGTTGCCTCCGCCAGTCGAGGCGAACAACGTTTCAGTCAAAAACGCGGGGCGGGTGAAACGGCGTGACGGATCAACCGAAAACTGCAGGACAACTCCCCCAAACGTAGAGATTCGAAAGGGGCCTCAGTGAGGCCCCTTCCAGCTTATTTCTTCTCTTCGTCGTCAACCACCTCGAAGTCGGCGTCCTGCACGCCTTCCTCGGCTCCGGTGGTCGAGGCGCCCGCCTCGGCCCCGGTGCCCGTGGTTGCACCCGCACCGGCCTCAGCACCGGTGGCACCAGCCGCCTGCTGGTACATCGTGCTCGCCACCTGGTTCCACAGCTGATTCAAGGCGTCCGTGGCCGACCGAATTTCGTTAATGTCTTCGCCCTTCATGGCCTCGCGTACGCGCGCCACGGCGGCCTCCAGTTTGCTCTTGGAGTCGGCGTCCAGTTTGTCGCCCATTTCCTTCAGGTTCTTCTCAGTCTGGTAAGCGAGCTGGTCCGCCTGGTTGCGCGCGTCGGCCAGTTCACGTCTGCGGCGATCCTCCGCAGCGTGTTCCTGCGCCTCGCGCACCATCTTCTCGATTTCTTGCTCGGTCAACCCGCTCGACGCCTCAATTCGAATGCTCTGCTCTTTGCCGGTCGCCTTGTCACGCGCCGTGACGTGGAGAATGCCATTTGCGTCGATGTCGAACGTCACCTCGATCTGCGGCACGCCACGTGGCGCCGGAGGGATGCCGTCCAGGATGAACCGACCCAACGTGCGGTTGTCCGCGGCCATCTGTCGCTCACCCTGCACCACGTGGATCTCCACCGAAGTCTGATTGTCCTGCGCCGTGGTAAAGATCTCACTCTTCCGCGTCGGGATGGTGGTGTTGCGCGGGATCAACACCGTGGTTACACCACCCAACGTCTCAATGCCCAGCGACAGCGGCGTCACGTCGAGCAACAGTACGTCTTTCATCTCGCCAGCAAGCACCGCACCCTGAATGGCAGCACCGATGGCCACCACCTCATCCGGGTTGATCCCCTTGTGCGGCTCCTTGCCGAACAGACGCTTCACCGTTTCCTGCACCTTCGGCATCCGCGTCATGCCGCCGACCAGGATCACCTCGTCGATGTCGCTGGCGCTGAGACCTGCATCTTTCAACGCCTGCTGCACCGGGCCCACCGTGCGTTCGATCAAGTCATCAACCAGTTGTTCCAGCTTCGAACGCGTGAGTGTCTTGATCAGGTGTTTAGGCCCACTCGCGTCCGCCGTGATGAACGGTAGATTGATCTCGGTCTGCAGCGTGCTCGAAAGCTCAATCTTCGCTTTTTCGGCCGCCTCTTTCAGCCGCTGCATGGCCATCGGATCCTTACTGAGGTCGATGCCGGTTTCTTTCTTGAACTCTTCCACCAGCCAGTCGATGATTCGCTGGTCGAAGTTGTCGCCGCCAAGGTGAGTGTCGCCGTTGGTGGACTTCACCTCGAACACACCGTCACCGATCTCCAGGATCGAGATGTCGAAGGTGCCACCACCCAGGTCGTAAACGGCGATTTTCTCATTTTTCTTCTTGTCGAGGCCGTAAGCCAGCGAAGCTGCCGTCGGCTCGTTGATGATTCTCAGCACATTCAGACCCGCAATGCGACCGGCGTCTTTCGTCGCCTGCCGCTGCGCGTCGTTGAAGTACGCCGGAACCGTGATGACCGCGTCGGTCACCTTCTCACCGAGGTAGTCCTCGGCGGTTTGCTTCATCTTCTGCAAGATTTTGGCCGAGATCTCAGGCGGCGAAAGAACCTTGTCCCCGATCTTCACACGCGCGTCGCCATTCGGCCCCTTCACAACCTCGTACGGAACGAGCTTAATCTCTTCGGTCACCTCCTCGTACCGGCGACCCATGAAACGCTTGATCGAAAACACCGTGTTCTTGGGGTTCGTGATCGCCTGGCGTTTCGCCGGTGCTCCAACGAGCCACTCGCCGTCTTTGGTAAGCGCTACTACCGACGGTGTGGTCCGCGAACCCTCCGCGTTGGGGATCACCACCGGCTGACCGCCTTCAACAACAGCGACGCACGAATTGGTTGTCCCCAGATCAATTCCAATCACCTTTCCAGCCATCGCCCTTCACCTCCTGTCTTGTATTCTCAGACGTCGATTGTTTTCTTCACCAGCGGGCGTCGCGAACGGCGCCCGCTCATCCGTAAGTTTCGCTCGAAAACCCTAAAGCAAATCGATTTATTACAAAATCGGGCCGGTACGGGAGTCATCCTGACCCCTCCGGCCCGACCGTGAGTCAATGCTTCCGCCTCCCGCTGCACGCAGTAGGCCTCACTCCGCTGCTTATTCAACCTCAACATCGATCTCTTTGGCCTTCGGGGCAGTTGCCTTCGGGATTCGAACTTCCAGAATCCCCTTGCGAAGCCGAGCCTTTGCTTTGTCGGCTTCCACTTCCGCAGGCAGCGGAACCTCACGGTAGATCGCGCCGTAGCGGATCTCGCGGCGGTAGTAGTTTTTCTTCTTCTCCTCTTTCTCCTCTCTGGTCTCGCCCTTGATCACCAGCACGTCATCGGTGATCGACAGGCTCAGATCCTTCTTGTCCAGACCCGGAACTTCGGCTTTCACAATCACTTCTTTGTCCGTCTCGGAAACTTCCACCGCGGGACGCAGAACGTCGCCTTCCTCCCAACGAACCGGAAACGTGCGACGGAAGAAATCTTCCCAATCGCTCCGAAGCACATCCAGTTCCCGGAAAGGATCCCAACGCACCAGGTTCATCGCCCGCACCTCCTTTCGTTCTCTTTTTTGCTCCAACGCCTACTCATTTGGAGCTCCATTCCGGGTCACACGCGTGGCCCCGAACGGAGCCCCCAGCGAGCCAAGGGAGGGGCGACGGCTGGCGCCGCCCCTCTCCTTCTCTTACTGGATCGTGATCTCCTTCGGCTTGGTCTCCTCGTGCTTCGGCAAGATCACCTTCAGCAGCCCATTCTTGAATTCAGCTTTGATCTTGCTGGCGTCCACATCCACCGGCAGGCGGATGTCACGCGCGAAGCGACCCGCCGTCCGCTCGTTGAAGAGGTAACGAGCGCCCTCCGGCAACTCTTCCTCTTTCCGCTCGCCGGTGATGCTGAGAACGTTGTCCGTCAGGGTCACCTTGAAGTCGTTCCGCTCCATGCCCGGCAGCTCCGCGTAGACGATGATGTCATCCGCGGTCTCCACCATGGACACAGGCGGGTAGGTGCCCCACACACTCACACCGCTGAAGAAGTCGCTCACCAGACGATTCATCTCCCTCTGCAAGTCACGGAAAGTCTGAAAAGGCTCCAGCTCGGTGGTCGTGCCACGGTAACGCTCCAGCATCGCTGCTCACCTCCTCCCTTGGTTTTGGCTGGTCAGTTTTTTACCAACCTGCCGTTGACTTTCGTTTTCCGCCCACTGTCTTAGCAAGCCGCGTGCCAAATTCCAAGAGCCAACCGAACTCACGTATTTTCAACAACCTAAGCGAGCGAACACCGCCTTGACGTTTCATTCAACAAGCATGTCAAAGATTCACACACTCCGTCAGTCTGACCCACCAGTCTGCCATTTTGCCCGAATGGTTTACACGACACGACGCCCGCCAAACACCGGCAAGGCTCGAAAACCCGAGGCCACAACCGAGAAGAAAGTGGACTTTGGGGAATCCCTCTCCGACACGCTGTCTTCCCGCGTTCCCCCCCTGAAGGCGCACGACCGGACAGTGAGCAAGTTTCAAAGGCAAAGCAACACACGTCTCCCTGATCCAAGAACCTCTCCCCAGATCACGTCGACGAAAGCGCTTGCCAAACACCGAGCGGACATCTTCGTACCCACTTCGACCTCTGGATCCAGCTTCTCGTGGGAACGGGTGTCACCACGCCCCAGCGCAGTGCCACGGGAAAAGGAGCCAACCCAAATCGCCACTGCCACTGCACAGACTGCCGTAACACCTTACCGGATCCAGACTTTGAGACGCCCGGACAGACCGTCTCCGTGTCAACGGCAAAGCGACTCACGATCCCCTCGTTCCCCGGGTTCTCTTTGCAAATGTCCCGTCTCCGTCGCCACGGATTGTGGCATTCTTGAGTAACCGATTCGAAACCCAGTTACGTTGAATTTTTGACGAAACCTGCAACATAACAACGGCGTTGAAAAATAACGTCGCTGATCCAGCCCTCCACTCAACCTGCAGACAACGCTCAAAGCAAACGGGCCGAGCTCAGCGCTCACGCAGCGAACGAAACGTTTTGTCCGATCACGCACCGAAAGGAGGTGAGGCCACGGTGAAAGGTTAGCGGTGTCAATCTACTGTTCCTTTGGTGAGCATCAAGACAGGAACTGGAGGAAGAAACAGGAAAGGAGACAACGATGAAGAGACCGGCCTACCTGAGAACGTTACCACTTGTTGCTTTGTTAACGACCCTTTTCGTGACCGGCATTGGGTGCGGGAAATCCAGCGCAACGTCACAACCTTCTCAGAAAGAACCGCAAGCCCGCAAGGAAACCACCCAATCCGTCCAGGCGGCCGTAGATTCTACGGCTCTGGCCGAGATGCAGAAGAAACGCGCGGAACTCGTCGACGAAGCCATCGCAGCGGTCCTGCAAACGCAGAATGCCCTTTACGATCTTGAAAAGGGTAAAACCAAAGAGGCACTGGACGCGCTGGCACAGGCGGTTGGCAAACTGGAACTACTCCTTGCGCGAGCTCCGGACCTGAAACTCGTTCCCATCGACGTGGACTCCACTGTTTTCGACGTCTACACTGACCTCGAGTCGATCAACAAAGCGAAGAAAGAGGCTCTGCGCTTGTTGAAGAAGGGTGACGTGCAGCGGGCAAGGGACATTCTGATTCCCTTGGTCAGCGAGATCCGCATCCGGGTACGGTACCTGCCGCTGGCCACGTACCCAGCGGCCATCAAAGCGGTTGTACCGCTGATCGATGCGGGCAGGGTGGACACGGCCAAAGTTGCTCTGCACGAGGCCCTTTCGACGATTGTCATCAAAGACATCGTTATCCCGCTGCCCATTTTACGGGCACGTCTGATGCTCCAGCAAGCCCAAACGCTGACCAAGGGCAGCGAGGAAGCGGATCGGGCGCAACTGCAACGACTGCTGGAAAACGCTCGTTACCAGCTTCAACTCGCCGAGGCTCTCGGCTACGGCGACATCGAGAAAGACTACAAGGACCTCTACCAGCAGCTGGCAGAAATCGAGAAGAAGCTGAAGGAGAAGGGTTCCACGAAAGGACTTTTCGACCGTGTCGCAGATTCGGTGGCGAGCCTACTCGAGCGAGTGAAGAAGTAGCTTCACTCACCGCATGCCTGCCCCACTGGCCCCGGGCAAGCCAGTGGGGCACGTTTTGCATCTCTTCCAAAAGAACGGCAAGCCAACCCGTCTCCCACTGGAAAAAACCGCACTTTACCCCGCAGTCCGGTATTCCAGGTGGGAAACGAGTAACAGATCACCGAACCAGGAGCAATTTCCGAATGGCCCGGTGGGAGCCGGCCACCACGCGGCACAAGTACACGCCGCTGGGCACACTGCGGCCTGAATCGTCCCGCCCGTCCCAGATCAAACGCAGCTCACCGGGACCGAGTGTACCGGACGCCAGGCTTCGCACCACACTTCCCTTTTGGTCGAGAACCTGAACAACTGTGTGCGTCGCTTCCGGAAGTCGAAATCGAATTTGCGTTTGGCCGTTGAACGGGTTCGGGTAGTTCTGACTCATCTCGAACTCGCTGGGCACCGTGTCAATCCAGCCCGCAAAGGCGGCTAAATCGTCCACAAGAACTTCCCGTTCGCCGCCGAGGCTCACGCTGACAATCCGGTAATGGTACCACCTGCCGTGAACTACGCTTCGGTCCTCAAAACTGTACGTCCACCCCGTCGATTCCGTCCCGCGTCCGTCGACAAAGGCGATTTGGCTGAAGGCCGCGGTCTCGGCTTCTCGTCTGTAGATCTCGAACCCGCGGTTGTCCACCTCCGAAGCTACTTGCCAGGTGAGCCGAATGATTCCCGTGTTCAGGTACTCCGCGCTCGCGCTCACGAACGTTACCGGCAGACTCTGGTCGTCCGTGGCGTCGGACAACACCCAGTCCGAACTACCGGAAGGGATTTCGACCGTAGCCTCCACGTAGTTGTTGCTTGCATCGCGCGCGGAAGCCGTGTACTTTGTCCAGTTTCCACCGTAGTAACGCCAGATGTTCAAGTCGGCCTCTGTGTTGCCGTTGAGCTCGCTGTCCCGGTAGTACAGCCGCAGGGTCGCGTTGTTGTCCGCGTCGGTGGCGTTGATGTTGAACCAGCGGGTCAACGAGTGCCCGGCCCCCGAGTGGGTGCTGCCGGTGTGGCGGGTAACCGTGGTGCTACTGAGCCCTGCGGGACTGGTGACCTGGCAGCCGATGTTCCCGAAGCTCGCGGTGACCGACGCGCTGACGTCTTCCGTGCACTTAATGTGCCCCAGCACGTAGCCTGTTTCCGTGAGCGTCGCCGGAGCCACACTCGGCGTGTAGTTGCCCGTGTTCAAGGTCGCACCCGACTCGACCTGGAGGTGGTAGAAAGCCACGTTGCCCGTTAGGTTCTGCGTGCCGCTGCCGTCGAACACGAAGGTTGGTTTGTACGGGCCCAGGTAGTAGGTTCCGTTGCACAGGAAGTCCCCGCCGACCCGGGTGATGTTGTCGTAGGTGATAAGTTCCGCCCCGCTGTCCACCGTCAGGTTGCCCTTGATTCGAATTGTACCCACGCTGGTTGCACTCCCAAACGTGCAGTTACTGGAGATTTGGACGTTGTAAAACCAGTTGGAGCCGGTCTCCGAAACCGAAGGGTTGCTGCTTCCACTTTTGAAAATGAAAGTCCCTTGCGTAGGTTGAAATGTCCCGTAGTTGATATCGTTGGCACTCCCGTAGGAGGTTACCGTGCAAGTGTAGTCACCTTTGACATCGAAAAATCCCCCATCCATGGTGATGGAGTAGCAGTCGATATTCCCCTCCATGTTGAAGGTGCCTCCGACGGTGATGTCGGAGCAGCTCAGCTTTTTCTTGATTGTGACCGTTCCGCCCCGGACTTCGAAGTCATCGCTCACCTGAAGTGTGTCGTAGAACGTCACGGTCGCGCCGTCGTCGCAGATGAACGGATCGGCGACGTAAACATTGTCGTGGAACTCGGCCATGCACGGATCCGCCATTGTATCGTAGATGAGCATCTTGCCCCAGACGGTGACGGGGCCGTAGAACAGGCCGACCGCGCTCTCGTTGGTCTCGTTGTTGTCGCCAAGTGAAAGGTCGTAGTCGACCTCGACATCCCCGTGGAATCGGCCCTCAGCACCGGAGCCGATGGTCAGACTACCCCAGTTGATGTTGAGATCGCCAGCGCAAATGAAAGTCCCCCCGTTGTTGATATCCACATTCCCGTCTACAGAGAAGTCCTCTGACGCGTCTGTGGAGTCGTCCAACAAAGCGTTGATGGTCAGGCTGTTCAAACTGGGGATTGTTGCCCAAAAGTCCACTGTGCAGTCGGCGTCGATGACGACGTCGTCGCCATCCTCGGGCAGGCCGTTGTCCCAATTCGCCTCTTCGGACCAGTCTCCCTCCCAGACAAAGTGGGTTTCCTTGGCATGAGCCTGGCTACCCAACGCAAAACTGAGAAGGCCGGCCAGGACAAAGGCAGTGATTCGTTCGCTTTTCATGGCAACCTCCCTGGAACGCTTGGTTTTGCAAACCTCGAAGTGCTCCGAGTCTCCCGGAGTGGCACCTTGGTTTCAACACCGGAGGCCCTTTTCCCGCTACGCACAATCGTTGACAGGTTGCGGGCATCGGTTATCTCAACAGGATCATCTTCTGCGTGGTCCGGTACGAACCCGCTCGAATGGTGGCCAGGTAGACACCCGATGGCAGGCCCGGAGCCAAGAAACGGACACGGTGGTGCCCGGCCTCCTGCATGCCATCGACCAGAGTGACAACCTCCCTGCCCTGTAGGTCAATCACCTTCAGTTCCACACGGCAAGGCTCACCCAAGACGTAGGGGATCACCGTCGCGGCGTTGAATGGATTGGGATACACAGGACCCAACCCGAATGTTGTCGGCACCAGCCCCTGCGACGCGGAAACAGAGGTGCGGGTACGCGCGTAGGCCACGACACCAGCCGCGCCGCAGGCCACGTACACTGTGTCCCCCGCCAAGCAAAGGTCCACCGCCGCGTCGCCGTAGCTTGGGAGTTGTGAAACTGATCGCGGATGGGTGGGGTCCGAGACATCGACAACTTCCAGGCCGTCGTAGCTGTTCGCAACCAAGGCGTAGGGCCACATCGCCTCCAGGTCAAGCACGGTGTTACCCGTGTCGAGTTCACCGAGCAAAGCGGGTTGGGTGCTGTCTGCGACATCGACCACAAGCAGGTTGTCCGAATCGCTCACAAGTGCATGCCGTCCGGCCAGGGCAACGGCGACGCTGTAAATGTAGGAGCGCTTGAACTGCCCCACGGACCGCATGGAGTCAGGACGGCTGATGTCCAAAATGACGATCCCGGCTTCCTCAGCCGCCGCGTAAGCGGTCTGTCCACGCACTTCGACAGAAACGATCCGACGATCAGCAAGCGACCAGTAGCCCAGTAGCGGAAGGGTTTCAAGCGCTGTAGCATCTACCACGTGGAGGCCTCCGTAGCCGCACGCGGCAACCACACGACGCCCAGCCAGTGCCACGTCGAACACCTCTGAACCTTCGGGGTAGTAACAAGCCAGCTCGCGAGGGGTCGACAGGCTGCTAAAGTCGAGCTTCCGTACCCCGCCCGGGCCGTCCGCCACGAAAGCCAAAGGAAACGCTGCGACAACCCCCTTGGCATGGCCAGGCGTGTCCAAGCTGGACACAGGCTCCAGTTGCCGATTGAGAACTGTACAACCGTTAGCCCCGTTGGCTACGAAAACAAACTGACCACTCGCCGACACAGCCCTGCTAAGGTGCGCCGTGGGGTAGCGGCCTGCGACAAAGACGGTGTCCTGGTAAGCAAATTCAACACTGTGCATCCCTTGCCCGGCGCTGGCCACAAAGACCTGGCGGCCGTCGAGGGCAAGATCCCAGGCAGCAACGCCGGTCAGTAGACGTGACGCGTGAATGTCGGCCGGGTCGGAAATGTCAAACTCTTTGATCCCTCCGTCACCGCAAGCGGCGTAAATCCTGGTAGAGCCGTCGCCGGTGATTCGGACAACCGCACCGTCCACGTGAAGTCGCTTCACTCGCTTCAGACTGTCGGGCCGGGAGACGTCCACCACCTCGATGCCCGTCAGATCGGCCACGTAGGCGTACCTGCCCTGCACGTACACGTCCCAGGCGGACTCCAGTGTGCTAATGTCACCCAGGTGCTTCGGGTCGGATGGCTCGCTCACATCCGCTACGGCCAAGCCGCCCCAGTCACACGCGGCGTACAGCGTGTCGCCGCGAACAAACAAGCCCTGAGGGGAACCTGCTACCGAGTACTGTCCCACCTCGGTCGGCGAGTCGGGATCGCTCACGTCGATGATCGCCACGTCGTAGTCGGCGTAACCAGCGTAAATGTGGGTCCCCGAAAGGGTTAGAGCAGCGGGGACATCCCCAATATCGTACACACCGCGCTGGACTGGCTTGTCAGGGTTCGAGACGTCGTAGAGACACAAACCAGCTGCGTTCGTCAACACGTACAGCAGATTGTTTTTCGCGACCATGTCCACCGGCAAGGCCGGGAGGAGTACTCGTCCGATGCGCACAGGGTGCGAGCGATCCGACACGTCAAGAATGTCTACAGCACTACCGTTGCCGACAAAGAGTCGTCCGGACTCGTCCAAAGCCACGGTTTTGCACGGCCCCTCAGGCCACCGACCAACCTCGGTCAGAACAGGCACTTGCCCCTGCCCCGTCGCGACGGACACCAACAGGGCGGCTACAAAAAGGCTTGCCCGTGCGTGAGCGTTCCGGAACCGCATTCTAACCCTCCTGGTTTGCGTTCTCTTTCGATTCAGATGTCGTTCCCATGCCGTGAATTTGCTCCTGTTCCTGCGTAACGCCGCCGTTCGGAGAGAATGTGATCCCCACGATCCGGCGACGCCATTCTGACTGCGCCCCCTGTAGCCGGCCCCAACAGGAAAAAGGGTTCGTCCGCCATCACGGCCGGTTGCCCCGAAGTAACGAGTTGTCGGGGCAATTTCCGGCAGTACCCCGTTTCGGCTGATGCAGTCAAGTAAACGCTCCCGTTCGCCTCGTTGGCTCTGACCCGGTTGCGTTCCGCTTTCCGGGTGGAGCAGGCGCGGTTCTGCACCCGGCGGAGGCTCACTTCAACACAATCATCTTCCGCGTGGCCCGGTAGGGGCCCATCTGAACGGCCACTAAGTACACACCCGACGGCAGCCCCTGCGCTGAGAAGCGGATCCGGTAGCGGCCGGGCTCCTGCACTTTGTCTACCAGCGTCGCCACCTCTTGCCCCAGAAGGTCGAAGACTCTCAGTTGCACCCGGCAGCGTTCACGCACCGAATAGGCAATGGTGGTCACCGGATTGAAAGGATTCGGGTAGTTTTGGTACAGGGCAAATTCCAGTGGAGCTGCTGGTTGCGCATCATCTGCGCTTGTAGCTGGGCTGACGGCAACCCAGACCGTGTCCGTGTGGCCGGTAGCCGGGTAGACGGCCGCCACCCAGTAACGAGCGGTGTCGTTCACGGTGCCCGCTGTGTAGAGTCCGTCGGCGGTAATTTGACCTCCGCTGGCAAACCACTGAACCTGCACGGCCACAGGGTTTTTGGCCGAGTCGTATCCGACGGCCTGGAATTGTACCTGCCCGCCGGATTGAACGGTAGCTTGCCGCGGAGAAACGGCCAGCGAATCGATCCACGGGACTACGTGGACCCGGGCGGTGTCGCGGTAGCCCGTGTTGGGCTCGACGGCGACCACGACGCACTCGGTCGGTTCATCCGGCGCAGTGTAAGTGCCCGCGCTGTCGATGGTCCCACACGAAGCGCTCCATTCAACACCGGCCACGCTGGGTCGTCCCGCTCGGTCAAAGGAGACGGCACCGAAGTTCAACCTGGCTCCGGGTGTGAGGTAGGCCACGCCCGGCAGCACCCGGATGCCCACCGCTCCCGGGGCGTAGGTGCTCACCACGGCCCGAACCGTGTCGCGCAGGTCGGGACTGGAGGTGGAGGCCAGGACCACTTCGACGCGGCTCATGGCGCCCGGTGTTGTGCCTTCCGGCACGTTGAACCGGAGGGTGAAGGCGCCGCCGGTTTCAGCCTGGAGCTGGACGGTGCCGGCGGTGTCGCTCTGACACCATCGCGCGGAGTCGACCCGGACGCGGTACTGCACCGCGTCATCCGGCTTTTGCCAGTTCTGCACTGCGCAGGTCAGGCTGTCTGTTCCACCCACCGGGATGAGCAGCGTGTCCGGTAACACGGCAGTGACCATCGTCGGTGCAGCGGTGAGCCAGTTGGCGAAACTGACGTAGGGACTCACCTCGTCGCCCGAGCCAGACCCGACGCCCCCTGGTCCAGAGGCATCGCCCCACCAATTGTGTTGGGCGTCCACGGTGACGGTCGGATCGAGATTTCGCACGCCGAAGCCCTGATTCCCCGCGATCCAGTTGTCCCGCAGGAGGGGTTGAGCGCCGTTCTCGGCGAATACGCCGTCACCGGTGTCATCCACGATTCGGTTGCCAACGATGCGCCCGTCGGTGCCGTCGAGGTGGATACCGGTGGACTTGCAGTTCTCCTGGTACGTGTTACCGACGAATTCCACGCCCACGCCGCACTGGAGCGCACTGGCCCCCGGGCAATTGCGCGAGAAGTTGTTGCCCACCACCTTGGTGTGCATGACGTACTGCAGCGCGAGGCCTGCTGCACGATTGTCGTGGACCCGGTTACCGCGGACGATGTGACCGTCGCCTTCCCGAATCAGAATGGCTTCTGAGTGGTTGTTTCGAATCTCATTGTCTTCAATCCGGCAGTTCTTTGCGTTCTTCACGTAGATGGCGTTTTCCTTTGAAAACGCGATCACGTTGGAAGCGACTTGATGGTCACTGCCCTGCTCGATCCAGATTCCAACCTGGTTTGGCACGGCGGTCCCGTCTTCCGTTACCCCAATGCGATTGCCTTGTACGACCACGTTCTGCGTCAGGCGACCGAGAGTGATCCCGCCGTAGCGTGAGGGGGCCCATCTTGGCGACAACAGCGATTCTTCGTAGTAGGGTCTCCCGCCGCAAGCTCCGACGAGATTGCCCGGGCCGATGTGGACGTCTGTTGCGCTGCTCACCTCAATGCCTGCCCAGTTGTTTGGAAGGGCCGATTGTCCGTCCGCACCGATTCCAATGAAGTTGTCCCGCATTGCGACCTGTTCCGGTGCAGCTGCAGCCTCCCCTGTCATGCCCATGAACACTCCGTAGAGCTCATTCCCCGAGATCACGTTTTTCTCAATCGAAATCGGGCCTACACCTCCTTGCAGTAAGATGCCCGTGTAATTGGGAACAGCCTGGAGTCCGTCGCTGGATGTCCCGATCCGATTCCCTTCGATAGTGATATTCGAAGAGCCCGTTAGCGTCTCCAATATGTGAAGTCCTACTCCCTGCTTGGGGACCGTGAATTTGTACGGTTCACCTTTCAGGTTCCCAGAAATCACGTTCTTCCGGATCGCCAGGTCATACGAATCCGACACCTCCATTCCGATCAGATTGGGCAGGGCATTTCCTCCCTGGCTCACGCCCAGAAGGTTCCCTTCCAGCAGCGTGTTTCTCACACTATGAAGCCAGATCCCAGCGTACTCGTTGTTTCCGCAGATGTTTCGAGTTACTGCAAAGCCGCCGACGTCGTAGAGGTGGATCCCCGAAGCGATTTCTACGCCGGAATTGTCGAGGGCCACGTTACCCAACACACTGCCACTGGAGCTGTGACGGATGTACAGACCACCGTAGACATTCTCAGTGAATTCGTTTCCCCGGTTGCCCCACCTACCGGCCACTGTGTCACCAACAACGACGTTTCGACACGAATCCAGCTCGGCGCCGTAGCGATTGTAGCGCACAGTGCACCCGAAAATCGCACCGCCGTCCACATTGGCGAAGTGGACCCCGACACCACCGTAGGCAACGTTGAGGTACTCAGCGCGAACTCCCTTCACCCCCCTGGCCAGCAGGACCGGGCCCACCTGGTTGGGTTGTTGCAAGCTCAACAACGCCACAGTCGTGCTATCGGCCCGGATGTCGATTACCGGCTTGCGCGGATCAATCCCCTTCACCAGGCTGGTTTGCCCGAAAACCATTCCCCGGATGACCAGGCGATCCTTGCCGGCCACGACGGCGTTCTCACGGATCTCGCCGGGGCAGACACCGATGGTGTCGCCGGGCTGAGTGGCGGCATCGTCAACGGCAGCCTGGATCTTCATGAAGGGCTTGTCCCGGCTTACGTTCCACACGGGCGCGACCAGTCCGGGCCCCACACGAAACTGCCCACCGACGGGCAGCTTGACGTAGCGGCTGTAGTTGAGGGGCTCTGCCGTCACCCAGTCGGTGCGCGTCTCCACGAAGAAGGTTTTGAACGTGTCGACGCCCGCCATGCTGATGGTGTCCCTGAACACGTACTCCACCCGCAAGGTGAGGCAACCGCCCTTGGGAACGCGCCGGTTCACACCCACCTCCACCACGTCGTTGTCCTTGCTGAACCAAAAGGTGGCGATCTTCTCCTCGCCCACGTAGAGGCGTTCCTGCACGAGGTCGGCCACGTCGTGGCCCGTGCCCTGAGCCGCGAGTTTGATCTTGTGGACCACCCAGTCGTCCACGTCGTTGGCGCACAGGTTGATGGTGGCCAGAATGTGGGTGCGCTCCCCACCGCAGCACGGACAGAGGTGCACCTCGTGCCCGGAAGCGCTCACGGTGAGCTCCGGTCGGACGAAGTGAGCCACTGCCTCATCGCAATTTGGCGATTGGCTTTGCAGGGTGACGGTGGCCGAAGAGTTGGAACCGGACGCGGCCCCACTCCAGTGGGTGAAATTCCAGCCGTCGGCCTCCACGGCCGTAAGCGTGGCTTGACTCCCGCATTCGCCTTCGGCGCGTGAGGGAATCACCTGGCAGCCAGCATCAGCCGCCTCCTGCGGTTCCACACGTGTTTCAACACAGCAGTTTTTCGCCTTCCTACGGTACTTGACGATGAGCTGAGGCTTCTTGGCCAAAGCCATGTTCAGATACACGAAGTGAGACCGGGGGCCCTGGGCCTGTCCGCACTGCAAAGCATCCTCTCGCATGCGCATGCCGATGATGGTGTAGCCGCCCGGATTCACTACTTCCGGTTTGAGGACCTGACGGTAAGGACCGGACTCCTCGGACAACCCCGACGTCCCCCAAGGGGCAGCCATCGAATCGAACAGCGTCCAGTAGTAGGGATTCCAGGCAGGCGGGTAGTCAAACATCGAGTCCGGCATCATGAAAAACATCGTGTCCGTTGGATCAGAGACGGAAGTGGTCCAGAAATCCAGATACACCGAATCGATGACCACGTCCGTATCGAGGACAGAAGTGTTGAAAGCCAAGAACGCGCGTGACACGAACATGTAATCGCCGTCGTAGTAGTAGTCGCAACCCAGTTCATAGCTGGCCGATTCCCAACTGGACGCCTGGTCGCATGAATTACCGTAGAGCCGGCCGCTATGATCGATTTCCGGAACGAATACAGCAGAGGTATCCTGAGCCGTCGCAGTAGCAAGACCTAACGTGGTAAGGAATACACTCAGGGTAAACAACCCAAAACCCAAACGCGACGGACGTGTGCGCAGCAGTGCTCTCATGATGCATCCTCCTCTCGATCGCCTCTCAGGTAGCTGTGGGAACCCGGAATCCACTGTAGTAGCGCGACAGGTAGACAGGACGCTCCCAAAGCGTCAGCAAGGTTTCCGAGGCCGGATCTGACAGGGAGTTGAGCTCTGCGCTCAGCCTGGGTCGCCGGAGTGTTCCCTCCGCGCCTGGCGATCCGGCCCCCCGGACAGAGAGACTTCCTTTCTGTACCCCGTCCGTTGGTGCGCACTCCTGTCCTCCTCGAATCACCTTTCTTGATTATTTGTGTCCAACCCGGTGCTCCATCGTGCGTCCTTTTTTTCGGTCGGGGCAAAACAACGCGGGCTTCCAAGACTGTTCGAAGCCTTGCCCCGGCAAGCCTACGAGCGCGGGGTTGCCAAACATCCACCGGCGACAAGATCAGCCGCAGCGGCTTCCCACGCGGATTTTTCCGGACAGAGCGGCACCCGGCTTGCCCTGGGGTCGTGTTGGCTCCGGAACCCGAGGGCTCCGAAGATTTCTCCAAATGGGCTGAGGTCGTCGACGCCCGTACTCCGCTGACAACCCGCCCTCCGGTTGGTCAAACCCTGGCCGGAATCCGACCGCTGCCGAACGAAAATCAGCCCTCGTTCTGTCCTCTCCTAACCCTGAACAGAACCACATGCCCGTAAGCACGGATTGGCCGCAGGACTTGTACGGCCGCCCTGCGTAACGTGTGGTTCTGAGCCGGGGTCCGGCGCCCTCCGCTTCAAGCTGGAGGGAAGCAAACGCTTCACTCCGCGGCCAGCGACTCCAGAATTAACACGGGGTTAGCGTTGCCAACCTGAAAGTAGGGGGTAAAGCTCCGGTGGGGCCTTGTCCACGTCGGGCTTCGGGTTGAGCTCACGCTATTTCTTGCTCTGGTGCTCGACCGCTCTCGACACAACGAGCCCCGAATGAGCGGCCCGGCCGGAGCTTACGCCCGGTACGCGTCCAATTTTGGCAAACAAATTTACCACCAATGGAGACGGAGGAGTGAAAGGAACGCGTTCGGATTTCGGAAATCCGAACGGGCGGGTGGAGTCTCACGCAGTCTCGTGTTCCACCGACTTCGCCACGTTCCTCACAGAGTCGCGGAAGAAAGATGGAGTGAGACCGGTGATCCGCTTGAAGGCGACATTGAACGCGGACTTCGAGGAAAAACCAACGGTCCGCGCAATCCCCTCAATTGAGTAGTGCCTGTACTTTTCGTCGGCAAGCATGCGACGCGCTTCCGAAACGCGAAGGTTGTTGACGAGCGACGGAAAGCTGGTGCGGTAGTACTCCCGAATGACCTGAGAAAGATACCTTGAGCTGACTCCCATTTGTGCCGCCAATTTCTCAAGGGTTAGATCGGGGTGAAGGTACACCCGTTCCTGGCGAAATGCTTGTTCCAGCTCACGAACCAACTTAGCCCGGGTCTTGTCGGACATTCCGGCTGGTAACGTGTCGGCCTTTGTCCCGTTCGGCCGCTCTGTCGAATACGAATCCAACGCGGACAGCCGCCGTTCAGAATCCACCAGTTCCAGGTTGCGTTTCACAAGCTCCCTGTAAGCTACCGTACGCTTAACGTACAAATTGACCACCACAACAACCGAAACAGCGGCCATCAAAAACAGTGCAACAGCAAACCGAAACTTCGTCTTGGCCAAACGCAGTTGTTGCTCCCGCAAAGCAATTTCCTGCTCCTTCTTCTCTGTTTCGTACTTCACACGCAGCTCGTTGATTTGCCTGGCGTTCTCTCTGGTTAGCAGGGTGTCATGCCCGTCGCTGTACCGGCGTAGTGTACGGAGGGCCCGGACGTACTGCCCCAGGCCCTCGTACGCCGAAGCCAAATTCCAGAGCCCTTCCATCAGCTCGTGTTCGAATCCGTGTTCCTGGGCCAGACGAACGACCTCGTCCAGGACGGACTTTGCTTCCTGAAAACGACGTTGCCCCAGCAGGGCCTTTCCAAGATTTGTGGACGCGTGCACGTACAGAAGAACACTCGTAGACTCGGGATGGGCTGCCAGAGCCTGACGGGCAAAGCGTTCGGCTTCCCGGAAACGGGACGCACTGTTGTTCAGGTAGCTCAAGTTGTTGGCTGCTACGGCACGGTAAAATGGGTTGCGTACACCTCGCTGCAGAACTCGACGCAGTACACGTTCTGCCCGAACGCTGTCCCCCTTCTCCGCACAGGCCATTCCGAGATTCAGGAGGTAGCCCGTCACCGCTTCGGAATCGCCCCGTGCCTCGGCCATGTGGAGCAAACGTTCGAAGGCCGCAATCCCCTCGTCGAAATTCTTCAACCGCATGTGCAGGACTGCCAGATTGTTGACGGCACTCTCGACTACAGGGGTGTCACCAGCTGCTTCCGCCAGGTGAATCGCTCGATCGTACGAGCGGGTTGCTTCGTGGAAGCGGCCGGAAAGCGCGTAGTAACGACCGTACCGAAGGTGGAGACGCGCTTCAAGGCGTTCGTCCGGACGCTTCCGAAGCAAACGCTTGGCTTGCTTGAGCACTTCCGAAGCTCGTTCGGGATCGCTTTCCACAACCTGGTTTGCTACCTCCAAAAGAATGGCGATCTTCTGCGAATCGCTGCTGGCTTCCTGGGAAGCCAGGATCAGCGAGTCCACGGAGCTGGCGGAACCACTCCTCGCAGCCACAAGAAGGAGCAAAAGCGCAGTCTTCCAAATGCTGTTTTTTGGAAAAAGCCTCACCGGTAGGTATGCGGGTTTGGCTGACCAAGGGTTCGTTCGATTTCACAAACAGGTGTGGCCCGTGGGTCGTACACAGGTGTGTACGACCCACGTTGCGTTGTCGTTCCCCTTACTTGAGCAACACCACTTTCCGAACGCTTCGACCGTCACTCCAGGATGTCACGATCAGGTAAGTGCCGCTTGGAACCCCTCGCCCCTCTTCGTCCGTAGCGTTCCAAACGAAGCGGTGGTACCCAGGCTGCAGTCGTCCGTCAAAAATCGTCCGCACCAAACGCCCGGTCAAGTCGAAAATTCGGATCCGTACGTGGTCCGGTTTGGGTACGTCGAACCGAATGTTCGTCGTGGGGTTAAACGGGTTCGGGTAAACCGGATGTAGACAAAATTGCTTGGGCAGTGGAATTTCGACCGTGACTTTTCCAAGCTCCTGGCTCTCGCCAGAAAGATCCACCGCTTCCAAACGGTACACACAACGGCTTTGTCCGGCAGGCGCCACGTCGACGTAGTGGAATGAACCCGTTTCTGCCGCCCCTTGTGGGACCTTTGCGATTTCGACCCAAAAACCATCAGGTCGTTTTCTCTCCAGCACGTACTGCGCAACTTCAGATGCTTGAGAGACCGTCCAGTGCAGTTCAATCCCTTTGTTCCGCCTGAAGACACCTTCAAAGGCCTCGAGTCGGACGGCGGTCAGGATGTCGAGCCACCAGTGGTGAGCAACGGACTTGTCGCCGTCGGTCACCGAAGCGCTGACCAGATGCCGTCCCGTTCCAAGCTGATCGGCCGAAACCGTGAAGTCGGCACCCTCGCCCTGGAGCTGCTCGTCCAGGTACCAGCGAACGCGCAGCTGATCCGAATCCGGATCAACCGCCACCACGGAAAATGCCAGTGTACCGCCCCGGGAAAGCGACACAACACTGTCGGCTGGTTGCCAGCTTACGATCACCGGGGCTCGGTTTCGGTTGAGGACGCGAATGGTTACAGTGACCGTGGTCGAAGCGCCGAGTGTGTCGCTGGCCGTAATTTCCACAGGCCAGTCGCCGCTTTGTGCGTACGAAGGCCGCCACAGCAGTGCAAAGGCTCCGAGCGTGTCCAGTTTAGCCCCCGGTGGCAAATTCGAAACCGCCAGCGAAACAGGGTCACCATCCGGATCCGAAACGCGGATTGGCAGGTACAGGCTGTCAGTTTCGGAAATTGTTGTGTCGGCGGTCACTCGGACCACAGGGGCATGATTCGGCAGTGCTTCTAACCTGAAACTCACGGGCTCGCCTTTGCCGCTCACTAACCGAGCCTGAATCGTGACCACACCCGGCTGGCTGCCAAGGCGGACTCGCACACTGCCCTCGCCGTCAGCGTTCGTCGCGCACCAGTCGACCGG
>CAZXXS010000071.1:0-57671 GCA_964644845.1 uncultured Cytophagia bacterium
CGTTCTTGCCGGGACCACGCAGCCGCTGGTGCTGGCAACGGCGCTACGCGGAGGTTCCTACAGGGCATCAGCAGCAGAGTATTCGCCTCGCTCCGTGGTAGCGCCCGGAAGAACCTCAACCGTTCCTTTTGGTTGCCGAGGGAACATTTCCGGAGCTGGTTTTCGCTTGATTTTTGTCCATCAGCAGGTTAGTTTGCGAGCAAACGGAGGAAGACATCCGGGGAGGAAACTGAAGGAGAGAGACGCTTGGCACCGGTTCGACTTCGGCTTGCTCTGACGACTTGGCTGGTCCTGTTCTGCACGCTTGGCCTGGCGCGACGCACGACCGCGGCCATGAAGGAGGGACGAGGAGTCTGGATTTCCCGCTGGGAGTGGACGGGCTCACACAACCGCGCGGACGACCAGGCCAGAATCCGACAGATTTTTGACGACCTTCGAGCGGGGCATTTCAATATGGCTTTCTTTCAGGTGCGGGGCGAAGCTGACGCTTTCTACCGCTCTGCGCTTGAACCCTGGGGGGCTGAGCTTACGGGCACGTTCGGTCGGGATCCCGGCTGGGACCCGCTGGCGTACGCCGTACGCATCGCGCACCAGCGGGGCATCGAGCTGCACGCCTGGGTGAACGTGTTCACAATGTGGCGCGGCAATTCCCCGCCGCCGCACACAGACCCGGAGCACATCTACCACCTGCACTACCCGGAGTGGGTGTGCTACGACTCCGGCAGACAACCGATGAAGCTCAACCGAAGCTACATCTTTGTGAGTCCGGCCAATTTGGACGCCCGCGAACACATCATTCAGGTGTGCTTGGACATCGTGACACGTTACGACGTTGACGGCATTCATTTTGATTACATTCGTTACCCCGGACAGAATTACTCCTACGATCCCGTTAGTTTGGCTCGTTTCCACGACCCGGCTGAGAATCCGCACGGGCTGGCCTGGGAAGCCTGGCAAAGGGAGCAAGTGAACGCTTTTGTTCGTGAGTTCTACGATCGAGCGATCCAGATTCGGCCAGAGCTGAAAGTGAGTGCTGCCGTGATTGGGAAGTACAAAGCTGCCTGGAGTGGCTGGGATGCCTACAACGTTGTTTACCAGGATCCGAAAGCCTGGGCGCGAGAAGGAACCGTCGATTTTATCTGCCCGATGATCTACTGGCCGATTGGCCCCAACAGCCCAGCACCGTTCGAACGCTACGTGAGACAGTGGGTGGTGGAGGACCCCGTACCGCGTCCGATTTTGCCGGGTATTGCTGCCTACAAATACGGTGGGAACCTGAGCGAAATTCGCGCTGAGATTGACACGTGCCGGAGCTTGGGAGCTGGGGGACAGGTGATGTTTAGCTACGAGAGCCTGGACAACCCCGGCTACTGGGACGACCTGGCGAACACGAGCTACGCGCTCCTGGCAAATGTGCCTCCGAATTCCTGGAAAGATGCGGTACCGCCGGAGAAACCGGGTGCCGTGACGGTGGAGCAAGCAAGCACCGGATTTACCGTTCGCTGGGAAGCCCCGCCTGGCGCGAGCGACGGCGACCGGGCCAGCTACTACAACGTCTACAGGGCAGAGGGGGGCCCGCCGGAAGACCCACAGGGCCCACAGTACCTGGTAGCGATCACCACGGACTCGAACACCACTTACCGCGACCGCAAGGCCAGTGTGGAACGTCACTACTTCTACTGGGTCACTGCTTTGGACGACGCCGACAACGAAAGTGAGCCGTCCGAGGTCGTTTTCACGTCGGTTCCTGTTTCCCGAAACTCCCTCCCGCAGGACTGGCGACTGTTCCCACCGTACCCGAATCCCTTCAACGCTCAGACGACGATCGAATTCAGCGTGCCGCAGGGCGCAGGTGGAACGGAAGTTCACGTGGTTGTACTCGACGTCACAGGGCGGAGAGTGCGTGAACTGGTTCGCAGGCCGTTCGCGGCTGGCACGCACCGGATCGTTTGGAGCGGCGAAGCGGACGACGGCACTTCGGTTGCTTCGGGCGTGTACATCTGTAGACTGGTGGCGGGCGATTTTCGGGCTACGCGCCGCTTGGTGTACCTGCGCTAACCGGCGCTCGCGGTGGCTTTGTCGGCACGGTACGTTCGTTGAAGGGGAGTGTCTGCTGTCTCAGGTCGGCTTTTTCGAGGAGGTGCCCTCGCTCGACGGAGCAACTGGTGACTGAACTGGCGCTTTGCCTCGGTTGGTTGCTCCGGTCGGCCTGGGCAGTGCCCAAAGACCGACGTGCAGGGAACGTGGTTCCACGTGGAGTTGCAGTCCATGGAGAGAAGCCGAAAGCTCGGTTGGTTTGTGCTCGAATTGCTTGTTGTGTTTCTTGGAGTTACGGCTGCGTTTGTGCTCGACAACTGGGGTGAGGCACGCCGTGAGCGGGCGCAGGAGCGTCTGTACCTCGAGGGGCTTTACCGGGATGCTGAACGCGACAGCGCCTCGCTCGAAGGGATGTCGCAGCTGCTGAAACACCGACTCGAACTGCTGGAGCGGCTCTTTAGCTTGCGCGGGCGTGCGGATTCCCTCCGAGTGATTCAACGCCTTGTGCCGAAGGCCCTGTTCAGCCTCACGCTTTTCAAGCCGGGCAACGACACGTGGGAGTCGCTCAAGGCTGGTGGCGACTTGAAACTGATTCGTGATCTGGAACTGCGACGTTCGCTAACAAGATTGGACAAGCTTTACTTTGGCATCCAGAAAGCGCAAGAAGAACTGCAGTCGTTTGGACAGCGGCACGTGGAGCCGTGGGCGTTGGCCAACATGGATTTGCGGGGATTCCGGTTCCGAAGCCGGGCTTCGGTAGGAAGTCCGCGGTTCTGGAACTTCGTGGCAGCCTACATCCTGATGGTTCAAAACCAGAAAAGAACAGTTGATGACGCCGCGACAGCCCTCGACGAAGTCCTTCGACTGCTGCGAGCCCAGCTAAACCGGTAGGTAAAGGGCAAACGCAATCAGCAAGAAGAGGCCAAAATGCTGAAGAAAACATTTCGCTTCGGTACCTTCGCAGTTCTCAGTGCGTTCGCTTGTTTGGCTGTCGCACGAAGCGGGCAGAGAATTCAGGTGGGCGTGCAGCCGGACGGCAGTGTTGTCACGCCGACGCATCAGGTGCTGAGGCCCGCCGGACTCCAGGTGCTTTTCCCCGGCCGTCCCGTGGATCTGACGCTGAGCCCGGACGAGAAACTTCTTGCGGTCCAGAACATCAAGAATGTCGTTTTTGTGCGCATTCGCGACCGTGCCGTTCTGCAAACGTTACCCTACCCAGGAGCTGGCGCTGCGTTCACGGGGATCCTTTTCTCGGGGGATGGGAAGCAACTGTACGTGTCCGGTGCTAACCGTGCGGTGTGGGTAGCGGAAAAACACGGGAGTGTGTGGCAGTGGAGTACAACTTACGAGTTCCCCGGGCCTGACGGAGAGAAAAAGCCGTCCGCCCCAGGAGGGCTTGCGCTGACCCCGGACGGCAGGCGGTTGTTGGTTTGCTTAAGTCGAAACAACGCGCTGGCGGTTGTCGATCTTGCCACGAAGGCAGTGCGTGAAATCCTGGTAGGCGTTGCGCCTTACGATGTCCTAGTTGGCCCCGACAGCTCAACCGCTTTTGTGACGAACTGGGGAGGACGGATCCCTCGAGAGGGGGAGCCAACTGCACTTTCGTCCGGGTCACCGTTGCTCGTTGATCCGCGCACGGGCATTGCCTCCAGTGGAACGGTGTCAATTGTCGACATTCGGGCTGGACGTGAAGTTGCTCAGGTAGAAGTAGGGCTTCACCCGTGCGGAATGGCGTTGAGTACGGACGGAACCAGACTGTACGTGGCCAACGCGAACAGCGATTTGGTTTCGGTGATCGATGTGCAGAGGCGCAGGGTAATCGAGAACATCAACGTGCGCCTGAGGCCGGATTTGCCGTTCGGGAGTGCGCCGAACGCACTGGCCGTAAGTCCTGACAACAGCCTGCTTTACGTTGCGAATGGTACAGACAACGCAGTCGCCGTGGTGGAGCTGGGTCTTTGGGCCGGCAACACGGGTTCCTACCACGAAGACAGCGTTGTGAAGGGGTTCATCCCCACCGGTTGGTACCCAGGTTCAGTAGTCCTGGACGGCGCCGGGCGCTTCCTCTTTGTGGCAAACGTGAAGGGCCTTGGGTCGCTTAATCCGTGGACGGAACGAAGCGGGCACAACTCCCACGACCACCTGGGGTCGATTTCGATCATTCGCGTTCCTGACCAGAGCCGACTGCAGGAGTTCACGCGTACGGTTCGGGCTTGCTCGCACTTGCCCGTCTTGGCAGACACAGCTCATCTCTCCGCCGAGGTCGTGCCCATTCCGACGAGACCAGGCCAGACGTCTGTTTTCAAGCACGTGGTTTACATCATCAAAGAAAACCGGACTTACGACCAGGTGCTCGGCGACCTTCCCCAGGGGAACGGCGACAGCAGTCTCGTTCACTTTGGGCGAGAAGTAACGCCGAACCACCACGCCCTGGCAGAGGAATTCGTATTGCTGGACAACTTCTACTGCAGTGGCGTTTTGAGCGCCGATGGTCACCAGTGGACCGATGAAGCTTACGTGACGGACTACCTGGAAAAGCAGTTTGGCGACTTTCCGCGGAGTTACCCGTACGACGGAGGCGATGCCCTCGCCTACGCAAGTTCGGGATTCCTCTGGGACAAAGTTTTGGCCAAAGGGTTGACGTTTCGGGACTACGGGGAATTCGTCGGCGCTCGAATCGAGCCCAAGGGCGAGTTTCTGGACATCTACCGAGACTTTACCTCCGGCACCGGCAAGTTCAAGATTCGAGCTGTACCAAAATTGGAAACTCTACGACCTTACGTGTGTCCAGAGTACATTGGCTTCCCGAACACGGTACCGGACGTCTACCGTGCGAAGGTTTTCATTGACGAACTCGAAGAGTTCGAAAAGAAGGGTAACTTCCCGAATTTTGTGATCATGTTGCTTCCGAACGATCACACGTCGGGGCTTCGTCCGGGCAGGCCTACGCCGCAGGCAGCGGTAGCGGACAACGATCTGGCTCTTGGACAAATCGTCGAGGCCATTTCGCACAGCAAATTCTGGAAAGAGACCCTCATCCTTGTGACTGAGGATGACCCTCAGGCCGGACTGGATCACGTTGAGGCACACCGCACCGTAGGCTTTGTGATCAGTCCCTACACCAGGCGCGGCAAGGTGGTTAGCACCTACTACACCCAGATCAGCATGGTCCGCACGATCGAGCAAGTGCTGGGACTCGGGCCGATGAATCAATTCGATCTGGCTGCAGAACCGATGCTGGATTGTTTCACCGCAACCCCGGATTTCACGCCCTACAAGGCGCGGCCGAACAACATCCCGCTGGACCAGCTCAACCCGAAACTGAGTGAATTGGAGGGAGAAGCGCGCTACTGGGCAGAACGTTCGTTCGAGCTCGACTTGAACGATGTCGACCGGTCAGACGAGGATCTGTTCAATCGGATTTTGTGGTTTGCGGTAAAAGGCCCCGGTGTACCGTACCCCGGCGACTGAGGCGGCTTGTTGCGGGGGGTAGGGGGCTGGCGCGACTTTGGGCGAAAAGACACTCTGGGCGTGCCGGGGCCTGGGTCGAGTGGAAACAAGACTGGCCTTTTCGGGGAGGTCGCTCAGCCTGGAACGCGCTGCGGGGCGCTCAGGACTACCGTACGAGGCGGTGAGGAGCTCACTGGCCGTTGAGAACCTGACCGGGTTGAGTGGTTGGTCAAGTGAGTGCGTAACCAAGCTCTCGGGAAAACCCAGAAAGTTTGGCTTGTGCCGGGGAATCCAATCGGCGCCTGCCGAGCTGTCCGCGCTTGGAGGCGTTTCCGCGAGCCTTCGGTTGGGTGACCGGATCGGAGAGAGTTAGGGGGCGGGCACTCGATCCTCTCGCCCATTCGACGTTTCGGATCCGGCTGCTCACGGGGTTTGCGCGACTTGCAGCACCCGAGCGAGCAAGCGAGAGATCCTCCTCGCTTTGTCTTTTCTACCTGCCTTGGATGCCAGCCATTGCCTTGACTGAAGCAGTGTCAGGATGGTCTCTTTGTCAACCAGCGGCTCGTAACGGTAAATCCGATTGCGACGGTTCTTCGCGGACATTTCGACGCTGAAGGTGAAGGGTCCGATTCCGATTTGCATTGGTTGCTGCGGGGAAATGATTTCTTCGCGCAGATAGCCGCGTTTGACCATCTGATGCAGGCTGCTCCAAAAGCGCTCCGCCGTAGTCCTGGTAAGGTGTGTAGAGTCGAGGGAGGCGTAGAGTTCTACAGAAGTCGACGGACCCTTACGCCACAGGAGGCGAAGTACCGTAATTTCTTCCTCGGTAGGTAGGGGAAAGTCCGCTGGCCGTTTCGTAGTGGGTTTGCGGTTACCCTTGAAAAAACGAAACGCCTGGCGGACCGCAGCTCCGAAATCCAGTGTTTTACCCACACCAAGCTCCCGTTTGCGCAAGTCCCGGGCTACACGGTCGTAGTACTTCGTTGTGCCAACCGTGGGCAGGGTTTGTGGAGCAGGCACTTTGGTCGCAACGGTGACTTGCGAGAGAGGAGAAGTCGTGGGGGAGACACTGTCGAGACCTGCCAACCGGCCGCGAACTTCCAGCTTCACCGCAGTTCTCCGGAGCGAAAGCGAGTCGAGCCCCGCAAGAAGACGAGCAGCGGGGCTCAGCCCCGGCTGTCCGAGGAGCGCCGAGTTCATCAGGAAAAGAAGCAGCACAGGGGGTATCTGGGCCAATCTGGGTGAAGCCAAAGCATCTCCGCCTGTTTTGCAGTTTGAAGGTTCGCGCTGCTCTACAGCTCTCGAGTCCGCGGCTTGGCCTGGCAAAGAGGGGACCAAGTAGGCCGTGTTCTGACGATTCTACAGCTCCGCGCTGCAAGATACCATCTTCGGCTCCCTTCCGGGACCGGCAGCAGCTGGTCGGCTGATGAACTCGATGACCAGAGTGCCGGGAGGCGGCATACTCTACGGCTTCACGCCAGGGATGCGCTGCAGGGCTGCGATCCGGCTTTCCGGCGAGAAGCTCTTTGCTCTTCGACCAGCGCGAGAACAAGCAGAGTCAAGCTAATGCCGTTCAAAACCACCAAACCCGCCAGGGTCCACGGTAGTCCAGCCAGAGGGATGAAAAACGCTGTGGTCAACAGGGCGCCGAGGCTGGATCCTGCCAGGTCTGTGCCGTACAGGAGACCACTGACCTCCCCAGCACTTTCCCGCTTTCCGAAGTAGATCGCATTTGCCAGCGGAAACTGGTACCCACCGAGCGCTCCGGCCCAAAACAGGATCCCTGGCAGACTCAATTTGAGCAAAGCTTGCACTGGCGTTGTTGCAGGTAGGGAGGAGCCAAACAGCACCAGGACGCCGAAAGTCGCCAGCAAGGCCAGGATGCCCAGTTGCACCAGAGTAGCCAGGACAACAGGGCGACGCAGGGTTTGTAGCGACCGCGTGCTCAGAAGGCTGCCAACTGTGAGTCCCAGCATGTAGGCTGTCACGAGAACGGCCAATTCGTAGTACGCGTACCCGAACAAAGCCTGGAAGGCAACGATCGCCAGAACCTCAATCGAAATCTCGGCGAATCCAACCGTCAGGATCGTTGCGACGACAGCGGTTCTCAGTGGGGGCCGTCGGTGTCGCCGTTCCCGCAGGGTAGCGACGACAAGCGCCAACACGAACACAACGAAGATCAAACCGAGAATGGCGAGGCCGTGTCGCTGGGCCAACACCAAAACGCTCCGTAGCTTCGGAGAGAAGAGCGTGCTCCACAGGACGATGTCGAAGTAGTAAGCGACGGGAAAGAAGTCCTTATTGGTGCGGGTTTTCCCAACGCTGTTCAGCTGTGCTTTCAAGTACGCTCGGCGCTCTGGGGAGAGCCTGTAGGGCAAGTAGTACTCCCGCACGTACATGGCTTGAATGCGTCGCTCCCGCAGTCGTTGCACGAGAGTTTGTGGGTTGTCGGTCAAAACGCCGCGGCGGGGACTGGCAAAATAAGCGCAGGTGTTTCCAGGGAAAATTACCACGCTCGGGAAGACGCGCAGCAGTGTCTGCTGCAGACAGCGGAGGAAATGGGCCAGTTCGGGATTGATGGCGTTTTCCGACGAGCGTACGCGAAAGGCAAGCACCCCACCCGGACGCAAATGAGCGCGCGCTTCGCGAAAGAACTCTTCGGTGTAGAAGCGATTGACCTGCACGTTGTGCGGGTCCGGCAGGTTGATGACGATGACGTCGTAACGAGCCTGGGAGCGCTTGAGAAAACGGCGACCGTCCACGTGGTAGACGTGCACGCGCGGATCCGAAAGGGCCTTGAGGGCGGTATCCGGAAGCGTGGCGTCAGCTAATTGGAACAACACCGGGTCGAGCTCCGTGTAGTCCACCCGTTCCACGGTCGGGTGTTTCAGAGCCTCCGCAATCCCTCCACCGAGCCCGCCACTGATGAGAAGCAGGCGTCTGGGGTTTGGGTGTTCCAGTAGAGGCAGGTGAACGGCTTCCTCGGCTGAGAGCCTATCGGGGTAAGTGAAGAGCAGAAGGCCGTTCTCGTAGAAACTGTGCGACTCGCCCAAGCGGGTTACCACTGTCTGCCCGTACACGGAGGTGCCTGTGGCGACCACATCTGTGCCACGCCACACCAGTTCAAGCGACGGGAGGTCGAGCCTGGGCAACAGGACAGCGACCGCCAAACCAGCTAACAGCGCCAGAGGAGCGGTCCGCCGCAACTCAGCAGTTCTGAAGACTGCGGCTGCGGCAAGAGCAGTTACAAACGCGGAGACCGCGACGATCTCGAACGTGGTCAACCAGCGCAGCAGCAAGAAACTGACAGCGATCCCTCCGAAAGACGCACCAACCGACTCGACAACGTAAACCCAGCCGATGCCTTCAGCCGCAGTGGTTGGGGCTTCAGTTGCCTCGGCCGCTCTGACGCCAGCCGCGAAGATCCAACCCAGTAGCGCGCAGAGTGGGAACACCCAGAACAATGGCGCCAGAAACATGGACGTGAGTCCGCTGATTTCACCCGGTGTGCGCCCGAAAATCGGCGGGCTCAGCCGAATGAGTAGCAAGCTGACGGGCATCAGCAGAGCGGAAGAGAGCAAGAGCATGCCGAGCACCCGAACCGGTTGCTTGCTGGGCGCGGTCAGGCGTCCCAAAACGCCGCTGCCAAAGGACGTACCGAGAAGCCAGGTGCCGAGGAGGAATCCCGTCGTGAGCTCGTTCCCGTAGAAGGCGACAACGAGCTCGCGCATGAACATGGTTTGCGTTGCCAACCCCGCAGCACCAGCGACGGCGACTGCGGCCAGAATTGTTGACTTGCGACGGTTGCGCGGGTCGCTGGACATGGAGTCCACCTGCTGATGCGACGTGTCTCTGAGGTTAACGCGCAGCACGAAACATCAGAGCTTGCGCTCTTTGTCTTTCTCACTCTGCAGCCCGCCCGTTGTTCCGGAAGATCTACGCCAGGTTGCAAACCGGCGTGAAGCGGGTTGAGCCTCGCCGAGCGGGGCGCGCGTCGTTGTTTTTCTGTGCCGCAAAGGTAAGCCCCCTTCAGGGGGCGTGTTCTTCGGACAGCCCGGGGATTGGATCCCCGGGCAGAGGCCCGACTGCGGTTGGTTGCAACCTTTGGATTTCTCACCTAAACTGCTTAATTTCAAAAGCAATCCGAAGAGAAAACAAAAACTAGGAGATCACCGTGCCGCTGTTGTTTGGGAAACGTTTTACGCGACGAGAGCTCGAGAGTCTTCTCGGTCACACCTCACAGCTTGCTGGTGTCAGACCGGTGGAACTGGCCGATGGGCCGGAACGCGGAGTACGGGCTTTCGAGTTCTGGACAGGAGCGGGGCTGGAGTTCACCGTGTTGGCAGACCGAGCGCTGGACATCGGTGCGACCCGGTTTCGCGGCATTCCACTGG
Source organism: uncultured Cytophagia bacterium (assembly GCA_964644845.1). GTDB lineage: Bacteria > Zhuqueibacterota > Zhuqueibacteria > Oleimicrobiales > Geothermoviventaceae > Geothermovivens. Next base: position 9,882 of record CAZXXS010000071.1, read on the forward strand.
CCTGGCGTTCCCCTGTTGGCGATGCTCACCCAGCCTACTACGAGCCACAGGGGCTCGGCTGGTTGCGGACGTTCTTCGGCGGCTTGCTCATCACCTGTGGATTGGACAATGTGGGGACGCCGGGGCGTGACGGGCACGAAGAATTGGGGCTTCATGGCCGTTTTTCGCATCTACCGGCCAGAAATCTTTCCTGGGGCGCGGACTGGCAGAAGGACGAGTACGCACTCTGGGTGGAAGGCGAAATCAGGCAGTGGCGCATGTTCGGCGAGAACCTTGTGCTCAGGAGACGAGTGGCCACGTGCCTCGGATCAACAGAAGTCTCGGTGCACGATTCGGTGACGAACGAAGGCAGCACACCGACTCCGCTGATGCTTCTTTACCACGTGAATCTTGGTTGGCCGCTACTGAGTCCGAGCTCGAGGATCGAAACACGGGTGAGATCCGTGCGTCCGCGGGACAGCCGAGCAGCCGAGGGATTGGCTACCTGGGGGCATTTCAGCGCACCAGTTCCTGGATTTCAGGAGCAAGTGTACTACCTGGATCTTGAACCGGACGGGAGCGGCTTTGTCGAAGTGGCTCTCGTCAATCCCGACCTCGACAACGGTCTGGCGTTCTGGGTACGGTACAAGGTGGACCAACTCCCGCGGTTTGTCCTCTGGAAGATGCTTGCAAGTCGAGAGTACGTTGTTGGTTTCGAACCGGCGAACTGTTTAGTGGAAGGCCGGGCCGCGGAGAGGGCACGAGGCACGCTACGAGAGCTTGAACCCGGAGAAACGGCGGAGTTCGAACTCTCGCTCGGTGTGGCTACAGGGCCCTACAGGATGGCGACCGTGGATGACTAACTGGCGAGTTCCGGCGAACAGCTGGCTTCACTTGCCAGAAGCGAGGAGCTTCACTTCGGTGGGACCACAGGTGGAGGGTAAGGCTGTGACCGACGGAATCGACGTCCTCGTGGTTGGCAGCGCAAACGTGGACCTTGTGGTGAAGACATCGGCCTTTCCTGGACCCGGCGAAACGGTTGTCGGCAGTGACTTCAAGACCTACCCCGGAGGGAAAGGAGCGAATCAGGCTGTGGCGGTGGCGAGACTGGGTGGGCGCACGGCCTTGCTGGGCTGCGTCGGAAAGGACCCGCACGGCAAGTTGCTGCGGGAAACCCTCGACTTGGCTGGCGTCGACACGGAGGCTCTTCGCTCACGAGCGAGCGTTCCAACCGGGGTGGCGTTGATCACGGTGGACGCTTCAGGTGAGAACAGCATTGTGGTTGTTCCGGGGGCAAACGCGACGCTTGGGGCCGAAGACGTGCGTGAGTTTGAGCACCTGTTTCGAGCGGCCCGAGTCGTGCTCTTGCAACTCGAAACGTCCCTGGAAGCGGCCGCAAAAGCGCTGGAAATCGCTCACGGCTTTGGGAAACTTGCGATCCTGAATCCGGCTCCCGCCCAGCAGGTACCGGACTCATTCTTTGGAATGACCGATTTCTTGACGCCGAACCGCTCCGAACTTGAGGTGCTAACGGGAAGAACTGTGCGCACCGAAGCTGACGCCGAGTTTGCGGCTCGGTTGCTGTTGGAGAAAGGGGCTGGCAACGTGGTCGTCACGCTTGGCGGGCGTGGCGCACTCTACCTTGGACGGGGATCCAAACGTCCTGTGCAGGCGTTCCCCGTTCGATCCGTTGACACAACCGCGGCAGGTGATGCCTTCAACGCTGCGCTCGCACTTGGGTTGGCCCGTGGATTGCCATTGGCAGACGTTCTGCTCTTCGCAAACGCCGCAGGGGCACTGGCCACGACAACTGCGGGTGCGCAGCCTTCTCTCCCTGATTTGGGACGCGTCGAGAAACTGCTTGGCCACAAACTCGGACTGTAGACGACGAGAAACCGCAGGCAGAGGCCTCGTGCAAGCCCAGTGACGAAGGAGGCGTATTTTCGGGAAACTAACGGAACCATTCCTGTTTCGATGCCGGAGTTGGCCAGGGTTAGAGGTGATTTTCCCGTGAAAACGACGAAGTGGGACCTAATCGTAGTGCACGCGCTCCACAGCAGGGGCCAAAGCGCCGGCACGGCTCCTGCAACGCTCGTCAGGGCTCTTGTGGCACACCTGTGAGCGCCAACGTCGTTTTTCTGCCCGAAAGCACCGGGCAAACTGCTTCCGTGAAATCGCTCAGGTCAAAAGCTGGGGAACAAACGTGAAAATTGCTACCTTCAACGTGAACTCGGTTCGCGCGCGTGCCGAGATTCTTTCACGCTGGTTGGAACGCGTACACCTGGACGTCCTTTGTCTCCAGGAAACCAAAGTCACAGACGAGCTTTTCCCGCACGAGCTTTTTGAGGGATTGGGCTTCCGTTGCCAGGTGCACGGGCAGAAGGGTTACAACGGCGTGGCAACTTGCTTGCGCCACGCACCGACTCAGATTCGCCGAGGTCTGGGGGACGGCGACGAAGTGGAACGGCGTGTGTTGAGCGTGGAGCTGGGAGACCTCTGGATTGTCAACGTCTACGCCCCTCACGGGGAACTGCCCGGCAATCCAAAGCACGAAGAGAAGCTTCGCTTTTTCAGTCGTTTTTGTCGCTTCCTGAAAAGGAATTTCAGCCCGGAACAGGCACTCGTGGTGGTTGGGGACATGAACGTGGCCCGAACGGACAGGGACGTGTGGGACCCTTCGGCGCTGGAGGGCACGGTGGGAGTGCTGCCAGACGAACGGACCGCTTTCGAGCGAGTGCTGGGCTGGGGACTCGAGGATTGCTACCGGAAACTCCATCCAGACGGCAGGGATTTCACCTGGTGGGATTACCGTACCGCCGGCATCTGGCGCGACGAAGGCATGCGGATCGATTACGTGCTCGGGACGACCCCTGTAGCCCTCCATTGCAGGTCCGTAGAAGTGGACCTGTGGCCGCGGCGTCGTAGAAACCCGAAACCCTCGGATCACGCACCCGTAGTTGCCGAGTTTGATTGGCCCTGAGAGGCAAGGTGTGAAGAGACCAGCTCGCAAGAAACTGCGGACGTGGCTGTCCCGCTGGTTCCACCGGCTACTTCTGCTTGTAACCGTGGTTTTTCTGGTGGCGTACATGCTCGTGCTCAGCCCGCTGGGGCAACATTTGCTTGTTCAGGAGGCGAGCAAAGCTCTTCAGGGAATGTTAGAAGGGAAAGTCGAACTAAAAGGAGCCCGCACCGATTTCTGGAGCCGCGTCGACCTGTACGGCTTAAGCATTGTCGACACGGCGGGAGCCGGGGGAATGATTTCCATTGGGCACGCCCGGCTGAGCTATTTCCTACCCGCCCTCTTACAAAAGCGACTCGTCCTCCGCAGCATCAGCCTGGACAAGGTAGTGGTCGACATTCAGCGGGCTAAGGATGGGCGCTTTCCGCTCCTGCGTACGCGGAAACGAGACTCGGTGGCTGTGTCCAAATCCGACACGAGCCAGAGAAAGCACGGCAGTGGCTTTCGGTTAGTTGTCAGGTCGTTGACCATCCGCGACGCCCGGCTGCGGTACCGCGACGAGCGGCTTTTGATCGACGCTGGCCTCGCCGACGTAGAAGGGCGGATTCGGTTCACAACCCTTGACTCCCTGGACATCCGTGTACGAAGCAGCTCAGGCTACGCGAACACGCCCTGGTGGAACGGGCTTCTGGAACGGGTTACTGCTGAAGGCCGTCTTGGACGGCACGGTTTACTTCTGAGAAACGCTACACTGAGCGGCCCGACTGTGGAAATCACCGGACGTGGGTACGTACCGTTCAAGGTCGAGGGGGCCTGGAACCTGTCGGCGCACGTGCAAAGCGCGCTCGGAAACATCGACGTGCTTCGGCGAGCTTTGCCGCATCTGGGTGACGGCGGCGTTGCAGAAGCTGAGGCAAGCTGGACGGGTCCGCTCAGCCAGCCGGTTTTGAAGCTCAACCTGTTTGGGCAAGGATTGTCCTGGCGCGGCCTTCGGGTGGATTCACTCACGTTGGAAGCGCGCTACCTGTCTGACCAGGTTCTGAGGGGCCTGGTGAGGCTCAGCGGTCCTGTGTTTCAGGCTGAGGTACGTGAGAAAGTGACCATTCCGCTCTTGCTTCGGCACCCGCGAATTCGTGGGTATGAGGTGGAGTTGCAGATTGACTCGCTCAGCTACGACTGGTTGCGGTCGCGATTTGCGTTGCCGACACGAACCACAGGCGGCTCGGTAACGGCTCGCTGCTGGGCGCGCGGTGTCGGAGTGCAAGCCTGGCCGAAAGAACTGCGCGTGACAGCTAATCTGGAAGGTTGGAAAGGGCCCGATTCGAGTTCAGTGCCGGTGTTGGCGGACGTTTCCTTGCAAGACGGACACTGGCGCCTGCAACTGTTCTGGGCTGCGAATGCCGTGCGCGGCGCGGGACGCCTTGTGCGACGCAAGAGTGTCGACGGCGAGATTGCCGCCGACCTTGGCGAGCCGGGAATCCCAGCGCTTTACTTCCTCGGTGAAACACTGGAGGGCCACCTGACCGGGCGGGTTCAGGTGGTTGGACCGATTCTGAATCCAGGTCTGTGGTTCGAAGTTTCAGGCAAGAAACTGCTCTGGCACGGTGTTGCGGTTGATTCCCTTTGGGCAAAAGGGGACTCGCGATCTGGACGGCTGCGGATTACGAAATCGGGCTGCCTGGCGGAAGTCGATCTCTCGTCTCTGGGCAGGAAGTTTGGTTTCGAGAATCTGACGGGACGGCTCAGCGGCTCCCTGCGTGCCCGAGGAACCATCCCGCAGCTGAAGGTGGAAGGGGATTTGGCCGGTCAACGCCTTGGTTTGCACCACTGGCGCTGTGACAGTCTCAGCGGACACTTGGCTTTTTCCGGGGACACGCTGCGCTGGACTCAGCTGTGGCTCCAAAAGGACACGTCCGGGGTGCGATCTCACGGTTTCCTTGTTTACCGGTCTGGCAAACTTGACCTGCAGGGTAATGTTCGACTCGCGTTGCTGGATTCCTCGATTTCGCTGCCGGGGGGTGTTGCGGACGCAGAGCTTTCACTGGAAGCGGACTCGATTCAGTTCTTCCTGGGCGGAAAAGGGTTGGACCTTGCGGGACTGCAGGCCTGGGTACCGGCGAATCTCAAACTCTGCGGTCTGGCAGATCTGAACGCGCGACTCTGGGGTCACTTACGAAATCCGGCCTGCGCCGGCGAGGTGACCCTCCGTCGTGTCGGTTGGGACAAATGGCAGGTAGCCAGTGTTCGCGCTTCGGGAACGCTTGTGGACAGCCTTCTGCAGGCGCGCGGAGAGGTGCAGCTTAGCGACAGTGAGTCTGTTGCGGAATTCAACGTGGTTTGCCCGTTTTTGCCGCGCGCGGGTTGGTCGGTGGACACGTCGGCAAGCAGAGTGTTTCTCGCTCGTGTGTCCGCTGATTCGCTGAATCTCGAACAGCTCCGGCAGTTCCTGCCGGCCGGTCTGCAGCTTGGAGGACTTGGGCGGGTGCGCGGCATTTTGCGAAGGGCAGGCCCTCAGTGGGTTGTCTCCGGCCGGGCGGGGATGAACGGGGGCATGGTGACGTGGAAACCGGCAGGTCTCAGACTTCGTCGGATTACGGCCGACGCGCAAATCGCGGGTCCGCTGCCGTTGCCAGACGCCAACCTACGCTTAACCGCCGGACACAGCAGCGTAGGCGAGAATGCTCTGGACAGCCTGCTCGTCGAAGTCACGCTGGACTCTGCTGGGAACGTGGGCCTCTCCCGGTTCACGAGCTGGGCTGACGGGGGAATCTTAACCTTGCAGGGTGTGGTTCCTGGCCTGGTTGCGGGAAAACGTTTCGCATTTCGCGGCAGAGCGGAAGTTAGCAACTTCCCAATCGCTTTTGCGAATGCCTACACTGGCCCGGTGCGGATTCTGAAAGGGGCGCTTTCGGGGCAGGCCCAGGTGACTCTCGGCGCGTCGGAGGACTTTCGGAGTGAGGGTGATCTTGAGGTGCTTGGCGGTCGCGTGCGGGTTGGCGAGATCGAGCCGGAGCTGACAAACCTGCGCTTGCACGTGGGACTCCGCGGGGATTCGCTACTGGTGAAAGACTTTGGTGGCAACTGGGGCACAGGTGGATTCGCTGGAAAGGGCTTTTTGGTTCTGGGCGGGAGCGGGATTGCAGCTGCGGACCTGTCGGTCAGGGGTAAGGAATTGTCTGTGGCGCTGCCCGACGTTGCGGAGGTTCGTGTCAGTGAGTTGCAAGCGCGGTTGGCCGACAAACCCGGGGTGGACCGTTTGGGCCTCACGGGGAAAGTTGTCCTTGGAGAAAGCCGTTTTGTACGCGATTTGGGGTTAGGTGATCTGGTAAAAGCTCTTCGGGGTGCGTCGACGCGACCCCGGCAGCAAAATCCATTTCTCCAGAAGCTCGACCTCGATGTGGCGCTCGTTGTGCCACAGACGCTGGTCATTGATGTGAACCTTGGCAAGATGAGGCTGGAAGGGCACCTCGCGCTCAGTCAGAGTGCTCTGCGACCGGCGGTAACCGGGGAGTTCCGGGTGGTCGACGGTTACATTTTTTACCTGGACCGCAAGTTTGAGATCGAAGAAGCTACGTTCAGGCAGCTGGAGCCGTTCCGGATTAACCCGGAAATCAACTTTCGCGCTGTCGCTGAAGTTCGCCCCATCCAGGCTGCGGAGGGGCCGAGCCTGTACCGTGTCACGCTTTCGCTGACGGGCGATCTCGAACACCCAAAGCTGGAGCTGCGGTCGGAACCGCCGCTTTCGCAAGCGGACATCATCAGCTTGCTGACCATTGGCCGTGTGCGCACCGGTGGGGCTGTTGCGGGTGAAGGCGAGATGGGCATCAGCGAAATCCTGGTGCAGCGGGCCAAGTCGATTACCAGTCAACAGGTCACGGGTCTGGCAGCCAGGCAGATGGAACGGCTGTTGAATCTCGAAAGCGTGACGATCGAAGGTAACCTTTTTCAGACTAACCAGGTGTGGGGACCACGCGTGACGATCACCAAGCGGTTGGCTGAGAGACTAAATTTGACTTACCAGACGGTGGTCGGCCACACGAACGAACAACGCATTCGAATCTCCTACCGCATCAAACCCTACCTGTACCTGGACGGTGAAACGGACGAGCTTGGTCGTGCCGGGATTGACCTGATCGCGCGGTTCCGTTTCAAATGAGGAGACACCTTTCGACAACGTTGCTTGTCCTGTTGCTTGGGTTGCAGGGAGCAAGTCCGGTGCTGGCGGGCAATTCAGATCGCTGGCTCGTGGAAGACGTGCGTTTCCAGGGGAACAAAACGTTTTCACGGCGCACGCTTTTGAAACTGATGGTTACCCGGCCTTCCGGTTTCCTCGACAAAGTGCCGTTTTCGGAAAGAGCGTTGAAAGACGACGTGAAAGCGCTACGGGATTTCTACCGGAACGAGGGGTTCCTGGATGCGCAGGTCAAAGTGGCGAGTGTTGAGCGCGATTCGTCTCGTTTCCGGGTAAGCGTGGTCATTGCGATCGAGGAAGGACCACGCACGCGAGTTGCAGACGTGGCGTTTTTCGGGAACCGGGTGTTCTCGGACTCGGTGTTGCAAACCCTGGTGAAGACGCGTTCGGGGGAACCGCTCATTTCCAGCCGAATTGACAAGGACGTGCACCGTGTTCTGAATTACCTTGCCGACCGCGGGTACTTGGAGGCGGAAGTGTCCCCCGAGGTGCGAATCGATCGGGACAGGCATGTGGCTGTCGTTGAATTCACGATCAATGAAGGAAGCCAAATCCGAGTGCGCAACATTCGCATTGAGGGGTTGGAAAAGGTGCGGCCCCGAACGGTGTTGCGCGAACTCCGCTTCCGCAAAGGGGACGTGTTGAGGATGTCAGCCATCCGCGAATCGATTCAGCGACTTTACCGCACTGGGCTTTTCCGGTCGGTCGAAATTGTGCCACTCCTCAAAGAACCCCGTGACGGCGATCGCGACGTGGTGGTGAGGGTAAGTGAACTGGACTTCGGCCAGGTGGAATTTGGCATTGGTTTCGGAACCTTTGAGAAAGTGCGCACTTCGCTCGAGGTTTCTTACGGCAACCTTTTCGGGCTGGGGCAAAAAATCGGTCTCCGTGGCAGGGCCAGCTTTGTTCTGCAGCGCGGCGAGCTGGCTTACTCGACGCCGTGGACCTTTGGGGTGCCGGTGAAAACGGATTTGAACGGCTACTACGAGGTACACGACGAGCCGAGCTACAACGGGGTCTTTCACGGACTGCGGCTCGTTGTGGGTACGCAGGCCCACCAAAAGAAGGCCTTCAGAGTCTCTCTGCGCCGCGAAGACGTGAAGTGGTACAAATTGCTGGGTGAACCGCCGAAGGACTTTAGTGCCAAGAACACCCGAAGCATCACGGGTAGTTACGTGTTTGACGTTCGCAACGATCTTTTTAACCCAACGCGTGGCACGTACTTTCGAGTGGCGACGGAGATCGCCGGTCTGGGACACCCGGGTACAAACCAGTTTGTGAAAGCCACGGTGGACTGGCGAGGTTACCGACCGTGGCGTACGGGTGTGGTTCTGGCATCAGCGCTCCGTGTGGGGTGGGTGCAGCAGTACGGTCAAAGCACCGAAGTGCCGATCCAGGAACGATTCTTCGCCGGTGGAGCGCGTACTCTGCGCGGATTTGGAGAAAAGATGGTCGGGCCGCTCACCAGCGGCGGCATCCCGAAGGGAGGTACCCTGTCGCTGGTTGTCAACTTCTTCGAGCTTCGCTTCCCGATTTACCGGATCCTTTCCGCAGCCACGTTTTTCGAGGCTGGAAACGTGTGGGGCGACTGGCACAGCGGCACGTTGCGACACCTGCGCTGGGTGCTTGGCGTAGGGCTTAGGGTGCACTCACCACTCGGTGTACTACGGCTGGATTTTGGTCTGAAGCTGGACCGTCGAGCTGGTGAAAGCATCGGTGCTGTGCTCGTGGACATGGGGCAGGCATTCTGAAGTTTTACCGTCGTGCTACGCCGAAACTTCGTTTAGCTGGCAACACAGGCCGCGGCCCGACGGCGGATTGAACGGGTTGACCGCCTTGTGACTGAAGGAAAGACGAAGCCCCGCTGTTCCTGCAGAGGGCTCGGGCGGAATTGCCGATTAAAAGGATCAAGGAAAGGGAGAGACCCATGCTTCTACAAGCGGGCCAGGTGGCGCCGGAGTTTGAACTGCCAGACGCGAACGGCAGAACGCACAGACTCAGCGACTACCGCGGAAAGAAGGTTGTGCTTTACTTTTACCCGCGCGACAACACCACCGGCTGCACAAAAGAGGCTGTCAGCTTCAGGGAGCACATGCAAACGTTCAGAGAGCACGGCGTGATTGTGATCGGCGTTAGTCCGGACACCCCCGAATCGCACCGGAAATTCGCCGAGAAGCACGGGTTGAACTTCACGCTGCTCTCGGACCCGGAGCACCGTGTGCTGGAGGCGTACGGGGTGTGGCAAGAGAAAAACATGTACGGAAAGAAGAGATGGGGTGTCAAACGAACCACGTACGTCATCGATGAAAACGGCGTGATCCAGCACGTTTTCAAGAAAGTGAACACGGCAATCCACGCCGAAGAGGTACTGGCCATTCTGGGACTTGCCAAGGGCTGAGGGGCTGCGTGGGGTTGTCACACCGGACTGACGGTTGTCGACGTCCTGCCCGGCGAGAGGTTCACCGCAAACGCCTCAGGTCCGGAGAACGGTTGAGCTGGGGAGATCCCTGGAGAGCGGGGGTCCGGGCAATTCAGGGTTAGGCTTGCGGGTTGGCCGGTTCCACGTCGGCGGGTGCTCTGTCAGAGAGTTCCGCAGAAGCTGGCACCGTGGAAGGCCGTACCGTCGCGATTCTTTGTGAGCTGGTGCCCCGGTCCACCGGTGCCCTCTGCGAGAGGCGGGCCGTGTGCTGGATTAATGAAGACGCCCGTGGAAGTCCTGAGGAGGCGACATCCGACCGCGGGGGATTTTCCGGAAAAGCAGGGCTGAAAATCCGAGAAGGTCTTGTTGCAGTGGACCTTCTGCCACCAAAGAAGGGAAACCGGAAGTGCCGGACGGTCTCCAGGCCGTCCGGGGATTGCAAACTACCGGCGGGAACGCAGAGTGATCTCTGAACTCCTGCCTTGGTCTGGGAACGACTTTGCCGGCAAGGGCCAGGCCGCTCTGGAGTGTCCGCAAATTTCCTCGGGATAGTGGGGGAGTCTCGGGAGCGAACCCGCTTGACAATCGGCTCCTCAATTGGTACTTTTGCGCGAATATTCTGGCGAACCGTGAACGGAGATGGGAATGGAACCTGACCTCTCAAAATACGAACTGCCACCCGATGCGCTACGCTGGCGCTGCGTTCCTGAAAAGCTTCCGTTCGAGTCTACCGAGGATCTGCATCCAGTGGAAGAGATCCTTGGGCAGGAACGGGCTACGACGGCCCTTCGGACGGGGCTTCGGATGACGAGCCCTGGCTTCAACGTGTTCGTGACCGGGGCACCTGGTACCGGGCGGACAACCACAGTCCGGCATTTGCTTCGCGACATCGCTCGGGACGGCGATGTGCCGCCAGATTGGTGTTACGTCTACAACTTCAGGGATCCCGATCGTCCAGTGGCCATTTCGCTGCCCGCTGGCAAGGGGCGTGAGTTCGCGGCGGCCGTACACGCGCTGGTGCGGAACCTTCGCCGCCGGGTACCGCAAGTGTTCGGCGGGGATGCCTTTCGGGAGCGCAGACAGGCGATTGTGGAACGCTACGCCGGCGAACAACGCCAGCTTGTGAGTGACTTCGAGCGCAAGGCACGGGAAGCTGGTTTTGCCGTCGTTCAGGTTCAAGCGGGTGAGCTGGCAAGGCCTGACCTTGCCCCGCTTTTGGACGGGAAGGCCGTATCCTGGGAACAACTCGAGGCGGCCGTCCAGGCGGGCAAGCTCGATTCCAAGAAGTTCGATGTCCTCCGTGACCAGTACGCGGTGCTGGCCTCGGAGCTTACGCACATTCTGGAAGAGATCGCGAAGCGCGAAAAATCGTTGGCTGATGACATCCGGAAGCTAATCAAGCAAACAGTCGCGCACCTGGTGGACAGACCACTTGCCGAAATCCGGAGAAAATTCCCGGGCGCCAAGGTGGAGCAGTTCCTGGCGGGCGTTAAGACGCGGCTGATCGAGGATGCTGAGCGTCTGGCTGGTGAGTCCCCCGAGGAGAACGAAAAGCGAGATTTCGACGACGTGGTCTACCACGTGAACGTTGTGGTGGACAACAGCGACCTGCAGGGGAAGCCGGTCATTTTTGAGAATCACCCTTCTTACAGGAACCTTTTCGGCGCCATCGAGAGGGCTGTCGACCGATCCGGCCAGTGGTACACGGACTTCACAAAGATCAAAAGCGGTTCGTTTTTGCGTGCGAATGGTGGATTCCTGGTGGTCCAGGCGCGGGATGCGCTGCTTGAGACCGGCGTTTGGGCTGCTCTGAAGCGAGCCATGAAGTCGGGCCACGTTGAGATTCAGTCGGCGGACACAGGGTTTCCGTTTCCCGGCACCACACTCAAACCCGAGCCGATCCCTTGCCAGACGAAAGTCATCATGATCGGCGACCCGCAAGTCTACGCGATGCTTTACCAGATGGACCAGGATTTCCGAAAGATTTTCAAGGTCCGCGCTGATTTTGACGTGGAGATGCCCCGAAACGACGACACGGTCCTGCAGTACGCCACATTTGTGAAGAAAATCTGTGAAGACGAGAAGTTGCCGCCGTTCGAAAAAGGTGCTGTAGCCAGGGTGATCGAGTACGGGGCCCAACTGGCGGGACGAAAGGATGGCCTGAGTACGCGCTTCAACGATGTAGCCGACCTCGTACGCGAGGCCAGTTACTGGGCGAACGAGCGATTCCCAAAAGCGACAGCCGTTTCAGCCGCCGATGTGGAACGCGCGCTACGAGAACGGCGCGAGCGGCACCGGTTGCCGGAGCAGAAGCTCCAGGAGTGGGTGGCACGAGGTGTGATTCTGATCGACACCGAGGGCAAAAGAGTGGGTCAGGTCAATGGGCTGTCGGTGGTCGATTTGGGCGATTTTCGTTTTGGTCGGCCTTCGCGGATTACAGCCCAGGTCGGCCTCGGAAAGGCTGGCGTCATCAACATTGAGCGCGAAGCGGAGCTGAGCGGGCCGATTCACAACAAAGGGGTGCTGATCATTGCGGGATTCCTGCGCGGACGATTTGCCCGGGAGCGCCCCCTTGTGATGAGTGCCAGCCTTTGCTTCGAGCAATTGTACGGCGGTGTGGAAGGTGACAGCGCTTCCGCAGCTGAAATCTACGCTTTGATGTCCGTGCTTTCCGGTGTGCCCCTCCGGCAGGACGTCGCCGTTACCGGGTCCGTGAATCAGTTGGGGCAGATTCAGCCGGTTGGTGGTGTGAACGAAAAAGTGGAAGGCTTTTTCGACGTCTGTCGCCTCCGTGGGCTCACGGGCAAACAGGGCGTCATCATTCCGCGGCAGAACGTACAGGATCTAATGCTGCGGGACGACGTTGTGGCGGCTGTGCGCGAAGAGAAATTCCACATCTACGCGATCGAAACCGTTGACGAGGGGATCGAAATTCTGACAGGGAAACCCGCCGGTAGGCGTCTGGAGGGTGGTTCGTACGAGCCCGGCAGTGTGAACGCTGCCGTGGACGAGGCGCTCCAGCGCTTCGCAGCCGCAGGTCGAGCTTTTGCCAGTGAGGATCCCGGACTTCCCGCGTAGAGGGGCACCGCTAAGCGGGTCCCTGAAAACCGTGCCTTTGCCTGTGGGAGCGGCAGGTCAGACGGTTCAGTGTCCAGGCTGGGGATTGTGGTCGTTTTTCAGCTGAGGGCCGAAGAGGAACGGGATGGTGGCCCCAAACACGTGCGGGGTAAGCAGAAACTGGAAGTAGTGTTGCATGTCATCCTCGCTGAGCGAGACTTCTGGCCAGTGCACGTGCAGCTTCTCGCGGTGGCTTTTCTTGCGTTTCCAGCGTACCATTTGAAGCTCCAGTCAGGCTTTACGCAGACGGTTGCATTTTTGAGACATCCGTTGCGCTTACCTGTGCGAAAAGTGAACATCCAGCGCGGTCTACAAGGAGGGATCGCTGTCTTCCCTGCACATTTTGTGCCAGCCCTGAAAGAATTATCGGCTGCGCACCACTTTTATTGAAAAGTTCCCTCGTAGAACCTACAAGGTAGCTCCGTTTTTTCGGCGATTTCGGTCACCCAGAGGAAGGGGCCGGTGGTTGGAGTGTTGCAGGAGCTGCGGTAGAGCGTAGTTGAGGCGCGCAGATGTTCGCTTTGCGTCAGGGTTTTGCTCAGCTTTCCGGTAAGTTGGGCTACGCTGCGTTTGCGGACTACTGCGGAGTGGTCTGGCAACCTCGATTGACGGAGGGTACCGTGCCGGATGTAGTTTCGGACGAGCATGGCTTGGGAACACGTCTGCGTGGGTGGACTTATTTTGCGAACGTGGCGAATGTGTCCAGATGAGGAGCGACTGTCATGTGGGTCTGGTACGGTCTCATGGGCGTTGCGGCGGGGATTCTCGGTGGAGCCTTCGGCATCGGTGGTGGTGCGTTGATGGTTCCCGTGATGATTGTGTTTTTGGATGTCCCGGTTCACGTGGCCTTTGGGACGAGCCTTGCCGTCATTGTGCCGCTGTCTTTAGCGGGTGCGCTGCGGCACCTTTCGCTCGGAAACGTGAACTGGGCCATCGTTCTGCCCGCGGCACTCGGAGGCATCGCGGGGTCAGTGCTCGGTGCGACACTGATCGAAAAGGTTCCGCCGGTTTACGCTAAGCGAGCGATGGCTGTGTTTCTACTTTACTCGGCTTTCAAGATGTGGACGAGCCGGTAAAGTAACTACGGCGGTCTGGCTTGGAGGCTCCGGGTAAAACTGTGGAGGGTTTGAGAATGGATCGCTTCAGGAGGCTGTTTGCCGCCAGTGCGATGACGGTGGTGCTGCTGTTCGGTCTGCTCCAGCAGCAGGTGCGCTCGGAGGAGTCGGTCTTCGTTCTGGACAACGGTGTACTGAGGTGTGCGGTTACAGTTCGTGATGGCCGGCTGGTTGGGGACACCTACACGTTGAACCCGGCCTGGGCCTCCCGACAGGGCGGTGTCGCGGTCACGTTCAAAACGTCGGCAGACTTCGCGCTCGATTTCATGTGGACGGCGTGGCGACCACCGGGCAAGGTGAACAACGCGGAGAACCCAGCCGTTCTCACGAGCAAAGACTTTACCCTCGTGCAGGCCACCAACGACAGCAACGGGCAAGTCCGCAGGCTGAATCTGGATTTCCGGGGGCCGGGACACCTCGTGTTGCGTTTGACCTACACTCTGCAGCCTGGTGCGTTCTTCTGCAGACGGCAGATCGTTGTGCGGGACACAGTTTTCGGCAAGCACTTTTTGCGCTGGACCTGGCCGCTGAGGGGCACCCTTCCTGAGGGGATTAATCTTCTGAAGGCGGGTGGGTTCGGACAGCCCGTGGCTTTCACGATCCAGGACGGCGGCGTGTTTCTGGGACTGGAATTCCCGACGGCGAACAACGAGGTAAGCGCCGGACAGTTCCGCTGCGGACAGGAAATCGGGGAGAAAGTGGGCCGTCTGGGAGTGGCAAGCGATCCTGTGGTGGTGGCGCTGACGCCGGACAATCGTGTGCGGCTGTGGTTCGACCGCTACCTGGACTCCATCCGCGTGGCGCCACTTAAGCCCTACCTGCTTTACAACAGCTGGTACGACCTTCGGGCCCCGGTGATGGTGAAGGACCCAGCGCGAGCCCTTACGGAAACGAACGTGTTGCGCACCATCTCGATCCTGCGCGATCGACTGGTGGACAAACGGAAGGTTCACTTTGACGCCTTCGTTTTGGACGACGGCTGGGACGTGTACCGGAGCGACTGGCAAATCAACCGCGACCAATTCCCAAATGGCTTTGCACCGCTCGTGAGAGCCCTGAGCGAAATGGGAACGCACCTTGGCATCTGGATTGGACCCATTGGGGGATACTCCCACAGAGACTGGCGGGTAACCTGGATGCGCAATCACGGCTACGAAACCGTTGGCGATCAAATGTGTGTGGCTGGCAAGCGCTACGGCAAATTGCTGCTGAAGCGGGTTACGGATCTGGTACGGCAGGACAGCGTGCGCTACTTCAAGTGGGATGGAATTCAGTTCAGTTGCAGCGAGCCCGGGCACGGGCATCTTCCGGGGATCTACTCGAGAAGAGCCGTGATGGAGCGCGTAATTGACATGTGCCGCTCGGTCCGGGCCATCAGCCCGGACGTGTTCACCAACATCACGTCGGGGACCTGGTTGAGTCCCTGGTGGCTGAAATACACCAACACAATCTGGATGCAAGGGCGGGACTACGGCTACGCTAAAGTGGCGTCGATTAGTCGGCGGGACCAGGCGATGACCTACCGCGACCTTGTGCTCTACCGAGATTTTGTGACGCAGAACCAGTGGTTTCCGGTTGCCAACCTGATGACGCACGGGATCATCAAAGGTTACCTGAACATGCTGGGTGGCCGCCAGGAACCTCTGGACAAATTCACCGACAACGCAGTTCTGTACGTCGCTCGTGGGCCGGCAATGTGGGAACTCTACATTTCACCCGGGCTGCTGACAAACGCTGAGCTCGACGCGCTTGCGGGCGCCATTCACTGGGCGAAAAATCGTTTTTCGATCCTTGCCCACACGAGACTGATCGGCGGCAACCCTGGTGAGGGCGAGCCTTACGCTTATTTGCACTTCTTGGGCGAACGCGGCATCATCGCGGTGCGCAATCCTGTGGTCGCCCCGCAATCTCTCGCCATCCGCCTAACCTCGGAGTACGGCCTTAAGCGTGGGGCGGATTCGCTGGTGGTGGAAAAGGTCTACCCTGCGGGCTTCGTTTTCCCGCGACTCTACCGTGATGGCGACGCCGTGAATGTGGATCTTAATGGGTTTGAAACGGCTATTTACGAGGTTTACCCTGTTTCCGAAGCACGGAAACCGCTTCTGGGTGGGGTCGAGTACTGCGATTTCCAGGTCGGTCCCAAGGCAGCGGTCTACCGCGTGTACGCGGCGGGAACGGACGTTAGACTCCTCAACCGCAAGGAGGTGAGTGGCGTACAGGTGGACGGGAAAGTAGTAGCTCCCGGGAGTGTGGCCTTGGGTACGCTCCAACCCCGCGCAGTGGTTTCGGCGTACGAACTGCGTGCCAAGTCTGGTCGGAAGAGGGCAAGGGTAACAGTTCGCGCGACGTTGAGCGACTCCTGGCAGTCGGGTGAGCTGGCGTTTTTGCTGAACCCGGACGACAAACACAGCGGCGGGGAGGATCCCGTACTGGTGGCCAAACTGGACGGACGCCGTGTGGAACCAAACGTGCAGCATCTGAAAGGCTACTGGCGGTGGGTCAAAATCCCGGTGGAACCTGGCGCGCACAAGGTGGAATTGGACCTGAAACCCGGCGAAAAAGGAGCGGAGTGGTCCGGAAAAGTGCAGGCCTGGCTCGTAGGGTTTCAGAAGGTGGAGCCTGTTGAGGTTAAGCTTGTGTCTTCCGGAAGTGGGTGGAAGCGTGACCCAATGCCGCCCCAACCGTGGCCCCCGGGAACCCGCAAAGTTTCGCTGAAACTTGGTGAAAGCGGCTTGTCGGTTGGCCGACAGTAGGAACCCGTGGCAGGCGAGGAACACGCGAATCTGGACGGATTTCGGGCATGAACGGACCGGGACACGAAACAATTCGGGAAGCTGACGTTTGGTACGCGCCGGTTGTGCCAGGTGAGGCTGAAGATTCGGTGGGGGAGAAAGTCGCAGCTTTGTTTGACGCAGCCGGCTTCGCTCGCATTGTGGAGCGCGACGAGCTGGTTGGCATCAAAATGCACTTCGGCGAGCGTGGGAACGTAACCCACTTGAGGCCGCAACACGTGAGACCCCTTGTGGCGAAACTACGTGACCTGGGCACCAAACCCTTCCTGACCGACACCAACGTGCTCTACAAAAGCCAGCGTAGCAACGCCGTGGACCACTTGCATCTGGCCCACGCTCACGGGTTTACGATCGAGAACGTGGGTGCCCCCGTGTTCATTCTCGACGGCTTGAAGGGCAACCAGGAGTACGAAATCCCGATTGATGGCATCCTGTTCGACAGCGTTTCTTTGGCCGGTGGTTTGGCCATGATGGACGCGCTGATTGCGGTCACGCACGTCACGGGGCACATCGGTACCGGTGTGGGTGCAACACTGAAGAATCTGGGCATGGGGCTGTCCAGCCGGATGGGGAAGTTGCGGCAGCATTCGGCCACCAAACCGCGAATCAACGCGCGCAAGTGCACGGGCTGCGAGGTGTGCATCCGCTGGTGTCCAGAAGACGCCATCTCGATGCGTGGCGACGTAGCCTGGATCGACGAAGAGAAGTGCATCGGTTGCGGTGAGTGTCTCACCGTGTGCCGTTTCGATGCCGTGACGCACGACTGGAGGGTGGAGGCCGCTGAGCTGGAACGCCGCGTGGCGGAACACGCCCTCGGTGCAGTGGTGGCCATGCGGGGGAAAATTGGTTTCTTCTCCTTTGCGGTCAACGTGACGAAGGACTGCGACTGCTTTGGGCAGCGGCAGCGGCCGGTGATTCCCGACATCGGTGTCCTCGCATCGTTCGATCCGGTGGCGATTGACACGGCTACCCTTGACCTGGTTGTAGAAAAGACCGGCCGTGAGCTCGCCGACTTTGCCTACCCGCACATCCGGGGGCGCGAGCAGCTCGCCCACGGGGAGAAGATTGGCCTGGGCACCCAGCGCTACAAGCTGCACGTGCTCAGCTGACGGCTCTACATCCGGTTTCGCACCGTGAATTGGGTGTTGCGCGAAACGCTCGTGAGGACTGGTTTCTCACAGCCAGTCGGATTTTGTGCCACAAGCCAACGCGGAGAGCTACATCGCTGAACGACGAACCAAAACTCACGGGCCCGATCTGGTTGATGCAGCCGATCCCTTACTTCGGGGAAGAGCTGCGCGAACGCTGGGCCTGGGAGCCGAAGATCGACGGCTGGCGACTCCAGATGTTCCGTCTGGAGGTGGAACCGGTGCAACTGTGGGGCCGCCGCCTGGAAACGCAGCCCAACTGGACCAAGCCTCTGCACGATCTCTCCGAACGGGCCGCGGATTGGTTACCGCACGGTAGCCTGGTCGACGCCGAACTTTACTCGACGGGCGGCAGAAGGTGGATCCCTTCCCTTTTTGCGCGCGTACGAAAAGCGGAGCCGGTTGTGTTCGTGTTCGACGTTGTGTTCTGGGAAGGGAAGTTTGTGGGTAGCTGGTGCTACGAAGAGCGCAAGGAGCTACTCAAAGGGCTGCCTCTGCGGGACCCATTCCGCGTTGCTCAGGAGCAGCCACTTACGGATCTTGAACAGGCGGTGCGCGAAGCGCTCGCTGGAGGACACGAAGGCGTGGTGATCAAGGAGTACGGTTCTGTTTACGAAGTGGGCCGGGATGGGCCTGTGGCAACGGCTCACTGGCGAAAAGTGAAACCGGTGAGGAGGTGATCCCAGGTGGCTGTCGGCAGATTTCAGGTGATGGCCACGCTTCAGGCCGCCAGGGCGTACGCGCTGGGTTTGCCGCTCGATTCGGCGAAAAGCTTTGGGCTGAACCGGGCCATTTTCTACGCCGCGGCGAAACGGGGATTCAAGGCCAGACCGCCGGCAAAGCCCCCGGAAAAGCTGGTGATCGAGAAGAAGGCTGTACCGCCGGAAAAACTGAAGAAGTTTAGGGAAACATTCCGGATTTTCCACCTCGGTGACGAAATGGCCTACGCGGTGGAACTGGACGGCAAACCGTACTTTGTGATCGGGAACGAAATTCAGACTCCCGAGGACTTTGCCAGACAAATTGAGAGCCGCTTCGCTGGGCATTTCGACGAGGCTTGGAAGGAAGCGCTCGAACTCGTTAAGAGCTACGACAAAGGCGTCTTGATGTCGCAGCGGTACTTTTACGAGACGGTGTACAAACCTCGGCGCGACGAATTGGCTCGCAAGTGGACGGAAATGGTTGCCGGGTTGCGTGCGGCGGAAACGAGCGACCACCGACACGAAGAACTGCCGCAAAAGACGGAACCTGGCGCGACTAACAGAGAACAGACCGTGGGTTCAAGAGCCGAGACTGCTGCCCGGCCAGCGGAAGATGTCGGGTAGCCTGGGGCTCGAAATGCAGGTGAATGCTGTGAGGTCGCGTTCTGAGCGAGCTACGAGGGCCACGCTGCACACGCGCTCGCGAAAATCGACGAGCAAACCGAGGCCTCGCGTGGGGTGGGTCGCATTTGCCGTTGTGTTGCTGAGCGCGTTGTCCTGCGCGCACCAGGGGGAATGGGGGCGTCGAGTTAACTGGCAGGGGCTCAGTCTTGGTACCTTGCCCACTCAGGACGACTACCCCGGCGCCAGCGCCGTCGTGTTGCTGGACGAAGCGGAAATGGACGTGCTGAGTGGGAGTCAACTGCCGCTCAGCATTTTCGAGCGACATCGGATTGTGAAAGTCTTGAGCAGGCGAGGATTCCGTTACGCCAACGTGGTCATTCCGTACGACTCCAAGAGCACGGTGGAAAAGATCCGTGCGCGCACCATCTCCCCGGACGGCAGAATCACTGTGCTGGATCCCGCGGACATCTACGACATCAGCCTTTACCCGCAGTACGTCTGGTACTCGGATCAACGCGCCAAAATCTTCGCTCTGCCGAACGTGGAGGTGGGTAGCGTACTCGAGTACCGGTACACCATGACGATCGGCAACCTCACGTTCTGGCACTCCTGGTTGTTTCAGGATGACGATCCAGTTCTGCTTTCGCGCTTCAAGCTTGTTTCGCCGGCGGAGTGGGACGTGGAGTACAAAGTCTACGGACTGAACGTAGAGCCGAAGGTGCAAAAAGCGCCCAAGGGTTTTCGGTCCACGTACGTGTGGGAAGCACGCGACGTGGCACCTTTGAAGCCGGAGTTTGGCATGCCTCCACTGCGCGAGTGCGCCGCACGGCTCGCCATTGCCCCCGCCGGCATGAAGTCGTGGAGGGATGTGGGTGAGTGGTACGGCAAACTGGCTGGCCCTCAGATGGAGGCGAACGAGGCCATTCGTAAACTGGCCAACAGATTGACGCGGGATGCGACAACGGACCGGGAAAAACTGCGTCGTCTCTACGAGTGGGTACGGGATCAGGTGCGGTACATCGCAGTTGAGATCGGCATCGGTGGTTTTCGACCTCATCCGGCTGCGGAAGTTCTTCGGCACCGTTACGGGGATTGCAAGGACATGGCCACGCTGCTCTGCACGCTTGCCCAGGAAGCCGGCCTGGATGTGCGGCAGGCAATCCTGAGTACCTGGCAGAACGGTCGGCCCGACACCAGCCTGCACTCGCAGCTTCAGTTCAACCACGTGATCGCTGTGGCACGTGGGGTCGACTCCACCGATGTCTGGATGGACCCGACCGAGAAGGGTTGCCCGTTCGGGAAACTCCCCTGGTACGATCAGGGTTTACCAGCGCTGGTGGTTTGTCAAGACGGCCAGGCCGAGCTCGTCACGACGCCTGCTGAGCCACCGGACAGCAATCGCCTTGTGCTGCGCTGGGTGGCTGATCTGGATTCGTCGGGTGGAGCTCTGGTTCGCGGCTCGCTTAGTTTGCGGGGAGCCCAGGCCTCGGAGCTGCGGGAGCAGTACCAGCTCATGTCCGATGAAGCGAAACGTGTGTGGTTGGAGACGTCGCTGGCGGCACGGTGCTCCGGCGCTGAACTCCAGCGGTTCAGTGTAGAAGGGTTGGATCCTGTGAGGGACCCGCTCCGGATTCAGTACACGTTCCGTACCAGCACATTTGCCGCCGCTGAGACCGGAAGGCTGACGATTTTCCCAGGGCAATTCACCGGCTTTGATCTGCCCGACCTGTTTCGACCCCGGGAACGCAGGTTCCCCGTTCGGTTTCGCTTCGGCTCTTGGACGGAGCTCGATTTGACTCTGCATTTACCAAGGGGGTTCTGGCCCGTAGAGCCGCAAACGCGCGATTCCGTACGTTCGGACTTCGGCTTGGGGCGGTGGGAGTGGTCGACGTGTGGAAACACGCTCCGGCTGCAGTTCACCTACCGTCTTTCGGGGAGGGATGTACGCCCAAAAGATTACCCACGCTTCCGCGAGTTTCTGGAAGCGATTCGTACCCGGAATTTGAGACCAGTCGTTTTGACAAGGGCAGAAGGTGCCGTCAGAGCGCAGTCAAGCGGCCTGAGTTTGCACAACAGTCGGGATCCTGATTTGTTGAGCAGAACCGCTTCCCCGGTCGGGTTTGCAAGACCAAAAAACGAAAAGGGATACTCGATCCTGAGCATCCCTTCCACTGGGGCGCGAGTGGCGCCTTCCCTGGCGCCTTGCATAAAGCGCTAATTTGTGCAGATCTCCCAGTAGGGCCACGAGGGGCTCGGCTGGCCGCCCTTGTCGGGCGGTACGTTTCGGTCCTGCGGTGACGCGTAGTGAATTTCGAGCAGAGGCGAGCTGGGAACACGCCGCAACAGAGCGGCCAAACCAAACCCCAGAACGATGCCCAAAAGGAGGGAGAGCCAGCACAGAACGATCGTAGTCATGTCCCTTTCCCTGTGCTACCTTGGTTCGTTGCGTTGCCAGTGTTTTTATCGGCACAGCCGGTCGATGCTTGAGAAATTTCTCGTGGGATCCTAACAGATGCAGCCCGCGAGGTGAGGCGGTGGAACCAATCAGACGTCCACCGGAAGTGCTCTCTCGTGCAAAACAGTTCCTGGCGTGGGATCGTTTTCCGGACCTGGCGATTCAGCTCATTCGCTTGGACCGCCCCGTTGGCTACTTCTTCCCTGAAGGGAATTCGCACCCTACAGTGCTGCTTTTCTACACGGACGACACTGTCCGCGAAGCCCTGTTCTTGCTCTTCCACGAAGCTGGACATTTCCTGGATGGTCCGAGTGGCCAGCGGGAGGCTGAGGGCAATCTTGAGGTCGAAAGGCGCGCCTGGAGACGAGGAAAAGAGCTCTTCGAGGAATTCTGCGAGAAGGAAAAACTCGGGGAAGCCTGGCTGTCGGCCTACGACGCGTTTGCGCGTGAGAGTTTGGAGACGTACCGTTGAGCTGTTCGGAAAGCAGAGGAAAGAGGTGGGCCGCAAAGGATCAGGTTTGCGCCGTTGACACTTCCGCGGCGTGCATCAAACTGGGCCTGGGGCCTGGACACGCGCAGTTCGGCTTTTCCCGCTACGTACACCGGCAGAGACGGGTGTGTCGTCGTTCGCTACAATTCCGACCCCATCGGGTTGCACGGGCTCCTGGTCGGTACCTAACTTGATCGTTGTTCGGCCCTTGAACAGAAGCCCCCCAACACGCTCCGGCAGTTCACGCACAGACCGCTTGCGGCGCGGTGGGCAGCTGTGTCTGGAAACGTCCCGGCATTAGTCGAGCAGACCCCAGTTGACACCGGACGGGTAGGAACAGTGCGCGGCTTCGAGTCTCTTGCGTCTGTTCCTGTGTTCGTGCAGTAGTCTGACGCACCAGGCGGGCGAAGGCGGACATCCCGAGGGAGAGTGGAAGAGGTCTCAGGTCGCCGCTGGGACGATCTTGCCGGGTGTGTTGTCGGGGAGAGTCGCCGCCGTCTGGCGTGAGCGGGCAAAGGTACGGGGGCTGCCTGAAGGGACCAGGCCAAGGAAGCAACCCCTGGTTGCGTGGTTTGTTCGCAAGTAGCTGTTCAGCAGGGCTGTAATCGGTGGGGGGCTTACCGCACCATTTCGGGTTTTCCCTCTTCCGAAATCCCCAGTTCTTTCATTTTTCTGTAGAGGGTGGCTTCGCCGATTCCGAGTGCCTCCGCTGTTTTGCGGCGGTGGAAACCGTGCCTTCGCAGCGCGTTCTGAATGTACTTCTTTTCAAAGTCGCGAAGTGCGTCCTGAAGACTGTCGCTCTGGCTTGGTACGGTGCTCTCGTCGAGGCACTCCCAGATCTCCGCGGGCAAATGCTGTACGTCGAGGTAGTCTTCCTGGCAGAAGATCATCGCGCGCTCAATCACGTTCTGAAGCTCGCGGACTTCGCCGCGCCAGCAGTGCCGCGTTAGCAAGTCGAGAGCTTCGGGGGTGGCGCCACGCACGGATTTGTTCATCTGGCGGTTGAAACGCGAGATGAAGTGCTTGACGAGCAGGGGAATGTCTTCAGGCCGGTCGGCCAGCGAGGGCAGGTGAATCTCCACCACGTTGAGCCGGTAAAACAGATCTGCGCGAAAGCGCCCTGCGTCGATTTCTTTGCGCAGGTCCCTGTGAGTGGCCGCGATGATTCGCACATCCACAGGAACCGCCTTTGTGGCTCCGACCGGCACCACTTCTCTCTGTTCGATGGCTCGGAGGAGCTTGGGCTGCACACTGATGGGCAGGTCCCCGACCTCGTCGAGGAAAAGCGTACCACCGGATGCTGCCACAAACAATCCGTCCCGGTGTGTGGTGGCACCGGTGAAGGCGCCGCGCCGGTAGCCGAAAAGCTCGCTTTCGACCACCGTCTCCGTGAGGGCCGCACAGTTGATGCTGATCAGGGGTTGATGCCGCCGCTCGGAGGTGAAGTGAATGGCGCGAGCCACGAGCTCTTTGCCTGTTCCACTTCTGCCGGTGATCAGGACGTTACTGTCGGTGCGCGAGACCTTCTCGATCAGTCGAAAGACCTTCTGCATGGCCTCGCTTTGGCCGACCAGATTCTCGAACGTGTAGCGCTGGTGAATTTCCTGTCGCAGGTACTGGTTTTCGAGCACCAGCTGGCGGTGCTCGAGGAGACGCTGAATCTTGAGAATGAGGTCGTCGAAATTGAGCGGTTTCAGAAGGTAGTCGTAGGCGCCTCGCCGCAGAGCTTCGACAGCCGACTCGACCGACGCGTACGCGGTGATCACGATGAACGAGAGTCTGGGGTTAAGCACGGAAGCCCTGTCAAGGAGCGTAATGCCGTTCAGGCGAGGCATCTCGATGTCCGTGACCACGAGGTCGTAAACCTTGCTTCGAATGGCTTCCAGAGCCTCGAGGCCGTCAGCGACACTGTCTACCTCGAAGCCTCGACGTGAGAGGATGGTGGTCAGTGTGGCGCGCAGAATCTCGTCGTCGTCAACAACTAGGATTCGTGGAATCATGCCTGTCGCCCGCAGTCAAAATAGACGCAACTGACGTCCGGAGTCGTCCGGAATGGTCACGTTTTTCAACTCATCGGGAAAAGTTTCCACTACTGTCCGCGGTGCGAGAACGGGTTGCCCGGTGAGTTTGGCTTTCATCTGAAGGGCGTTCACAACAGCTTTGCCGCCGTAGTGGTTGTTGTAAATCAGAAAATTCTTTTTCGTCTGCTTCTCGAGGTCACGGACACGGCCAAGCCACTCCTCCAGTTCCTGGTCGGTGTAGAGGTAATTGTAGCGGTCGTCGCGTCCGGCACCTTCTCGGAACCAGTCGTGGTAGTTACGGCCGTGAAAACGGATGTAGCCAATGTCCGACGTGGCTAAGGAAGTCGGCGGTACGGACTTGCCAATCACCGGCTGGTCGATGTTGGCAAAGCCTACTCCGCGGTCCCGCAGGAAATCGAAGATGTCGTCCGTCAGCCAGCTTGCGTGCCGGAACTCGACCACGAGGGGGTACTCGAAGAAAGCATCCAGAAGTGTGCCCACCCACTCCCGGTTGCCGGGTTCGTTCTTGAAACGCCAGGGAAACTGGATGAGGAGAGCGCCGAGCTTGTCGGCGTCCACGAGCGGTTGAATGCCTTCTTTGAATTTGCGTTCTTCCTCCGTGCCCAAGGCAGCGCCCTCGTGCGTGAAACGCTGCCAGAGCTTGGCCGTGAATTCAAAATCAGGATTGTGCGCGACCTTCCGAACCCATTGGCGTGCTAACCAGGGCGTTGGCGGTCGGTAGAAAGTGGTGTTTACCTCTACCGTGTCGAAGTACCGCGCAATGTACGAAAGCTGCGAGAACCCGCGCGGTTTCTGAGCAGGGTAAACCACACCTTCCCAGTCTTCGTAGCTCCAACCCGCCGGACCGACTTTGGTGCGGACCTGCAGACGGTTCCTCTCGGCCACAACGTCACTCCCATCATGCGTGTGCCCTTTGTCGGCCCTAAGTTACTGAACCCAAGCACGAAAAGCAACGCTGAAGGCGAGCAAAATTCCCAGGCCCTTTTCACTCGAACACTCGGAGTCCAGAAAAGGCCGTGGGCTGGGGCCCTTGCAGCTGCGGTTCCTCCGCACTGGATTGGGCTGTGTGTTTTGCGGAAAGCCCCAGTGCGGGTTGGCACGGAGTCGGGCAGAAACCGGTTCTCACCGCGGAGTGCTTGGCCACACGGGACAGGTGTCCTTGGGCAGGCAAACAGCCAGACGAGGACGTAGCGTCGTCGCCGACGAGCGTGTCGGCCAGGGGACGTGGAGACCGTCGGTTCCCGAAGGCTGTCACAAGCTGTTGAATAGTCCACAGCCGTTCCGGAAAGCCGTGGAATAGTGTGCAGGCGTAGGGCTCTCGGAAGGGAGCAAGCAGAGGTAACCTCTGTAAAATCAGTCCAGTGGCACTTTGGCACAATCATTGAGGTGGAAACGTAGGAACGCAGAAAGGAACGGGCTGAGACTCGAAGGAGCGGGCCATGTTTGGGAAACTGAGAAGATGGATGGATCGCTTGGGCGCACAGAACCAGGCGCTCTACGGTGCCGGCCCGCTGAGCTGCTGCCGTGTACACGGATCGCACGGCAGGGTGTCAGCCAGTCGAGGGGTGGTGGAACGCATGAAGGTGGCGACGGAACGGGAAAACCTGGTTAGGCGTAGCGCGGAGCGGTTGCGCAAGCCGTAAAGCTTCACGTCGAAAGAGGCCTGTGTCAGGTCGATTCGCGGGATGCCTGGTGTGTGCTGCCGGACGAACTTCTGCGGTGGAGAACGCGGGCTCTACCCGTTTCGCGACGGACCCGGAGCCGTTTGTTTGCAAAGGGCGCTGCCAGCCTGACGCGGAGCAAAGGTGCCAAGGCCCTGACGGGAGCGAAGGAAAGGGGGCTGCAAGACGGATGATCACGAACGGGAGGTAGCAAAATGAGCTACTACTTCGCGAAGGTACTGCAGGGTGGATTCGGGGCGGTCGTCGAGAGGGTTCGCCAGGGGTTGAAAGAAGAGGGGTTCGGGATCCTAACAGACATTGACATGCAGGAAGCCCTAAAAGAGAAGCTGGGTGTGAACTACCCGAGGTACAGGATCCTCGGGGCGTGCAACCCGCCTTTCGCGCATCAGGCGCTCCAGGCGGAAGTGCGGATTGGCACGATGCTGCCGTGTCACGTGGTGGTACGGGAGACAGAAGATGGCGAGACAGAGGTTGTGGCGGTTGATCCCGTGGCCAGCATGCAGGCCGTGGAAAATCCGGAACTAGCCCGGATCGCCGAGCAGATCCGGGAGAAACTGCGCTCCGTGGTCGAAAAACTGTGAGTGCTTTGGCTTTGCGCTCGCGGTCTGGGGCAGGAGCTGGTTGGGGCAACTTGGGGGCAGGTTTGCCGAATGGACGTACAAGCGGAACGAAAGCAGAACGAGGAGAAAACGATGAGATCGAAAACCGTGGGAATGGCCCTCGCACTTGCGCTGGCTGCGGCGACACTGTACGCCCAGGGTACCGGAACGGGTAGGATGCCCTGGGGCACGAGCCAATCCGATTCGACAGCGGGGACAGGCCTGATGCAAGCCGGAATGTCAAAAGGCATGATGCGCGGCATGCGGCAAGACACCTCCAGGCCGGAGACGGCAAGTGGCATGATGAAGATGACCGGCGCGAAGGCTGGCGCTGGAACGCGTAAGATGCGGATGAGCATGGCGGAACCGAGCAGCCCGACCGGGATGATGGGTCCGCTGCACGGCTCCGTGAGGGCGCTGGTTCGACCGTCAAACTGGTTGACGAAAGTAAACCTGACCGAGGAACAAGCCGCCAGGTTGGAGACCATCAGGGCCGATTTCCTCAAACGGCGGGTGGATTCAAAAGCTGATTTGGAGAAGGCGCGGATCGACCTGGAGTTGCTTTTGCGCAAGAACGCCGAAGCAGGCGCCGTGGAGCCGCTCGTGCGGGACTACTACGCGAGTAGAGCGGCCATGGAAGTGGATGCTTACAGGACGCTTCAGCGTGTGCGGGGACTGTTGACGCCTCAACAGCGTAAAACTCTGGACCTGGCTCTGAAAACACCGGGATGCGCGGACTGCAAGGGCAACACGCGCGGCAACGGGAAAAGGACGGCCATCCGGTAACTTACTTAGCCCTCGTTTAACTGGCTGGGCGGCCGCGTGAAGTCCGAGCTTCTTCGCCTTTCCGGCCGATGCGGATGGTTGGCGAGAAAGTAGTTCCGACAGACGCCAAAGCTGGGAACTGACCACGGTCATCAAATTGGAAATCGGGAACGAAGACGGCGGCGTCTGAGCCCGGTCGGTTCGTCCGGCCTTGAGGAAAACGTGGGTGCTGTGAGGGAAGGCCTGAGGGGGGAAACGGTCGAGACGCGAGAAACCGCAAGGGACGGGTTGTGGAGAACGGTGAAGCGTCGATTTGCGTTTGTTGCGAAAGACAAGAGGTGAAATCATGGGTTTCGGTGGACACATGGGCATGGGGTACGGTTGGATTGGCGGATTGGTGTGGCTGGTCCTCCTCGGAGGACTGGTTTGGCTGGTCGTCAACCTGTTGCAGAGGGGGTCAACGTCGTCCGCAGGACTGCGCCCACAGCCTCCGGCTGACGCCGTCGAGATTTTGAAAAAGAGGTTCGCCCGAGGCGAAATCGATGCAGAAGAGTACAGGGAGCGCCTGCGTTTGCTGGAGAACTGATTGCCCGGTAAACGACGCAGTGCCTTGACCTCGGGAATTGAGTGCAGAAAGCTTTCGGTCGGTACGTGGAAGGGCGACTGTACAAGCTGCGGCTGAGAACAGCGAGCGCACTCGCGGGGCTGGATGCGTCGCTCGATTTTGGGTGGGTTGGACGGAGGGTTGATCGATGAGCACCGAAGAGGGAGAAGTGGTTGAACTGCGCAACGGGACCGTTGTCGTGAGGCTCGAAGCGGGAATGCGCTGCATGACGTGTGCCGCCAGGGGTGCTTGCCAGGCTTTTGGGTCCGGCGTACGGAAAATCGAGCTGCCCAGCCGTGAAGGCGTGGAACCTGGGCAACGCGTTGTCCTCAAATACAAAAGCCGGTTCAGGATTTTCTCCGCACTGCTCGTTTTTCTGGTGCCAATCGTTGGCCTGGTCGGTGGATTTGTGGCGGCTGTTGCGCTGTTCAAAACCCAGGGAGCCGGAGTGCTGGGGGCGTTTCTGGGGTTAGGGATTGGATTTGGTCTGCTCAGATTGATCGACAGGTGGATTGCCCGTCGGGCGACCTTTCTTCCCGAGATTGTCGAGAAGGAAGGAGTGTGAGAAGCCTACGCGGGGGGCTACGCCATTCCTGCCGGATCTGTGGCAACGGTTGCGTGCTTGAGGTGCTGGGGTAGGGGGAAGTCTCTGTCAAAAGGAACGGACGCGCGGAACCTTGCCGGCAGAGTCCCACACTTGCGCCGTTGGGAACAAAAGCCGGCAACGTGTTTCCCGCGCTGCTTACGAAGCTCTTGAAGACCGTTGTGCCGTGTCGAAGGTCCGCTACATCTCTGGGCGCAAGGGCCAGTCTGAAACAGAGAGCCCAGGCTGGAAGCGCGTCAGAGTGGCGCAACCGTTTCTACCGTTAGTGTCACGGCTCCGAAATCTTCTTCCACTTTCCCGGTGAGGAGAAAAGGCCGGTCTGTGCTTAACAGATGGGCGAAATTCTCGTAGGCCCGCGGGAAAAAGGTCGTGTCGTAAATGGCGGTTGTGTCCTCGAAGCTGACGAATTCCATGAGCTGCTCGCGTTTGGTTTTCGCCAGCTTTTGTGTGATGAGCCATCCGGCCACCGTAACGCGCTCGCCAATGTGTTTGTCCAGATCCTTCGCGGGCAAGACCCCTCGCTTCCGCAGGCGCTCCTCGTACAGAGTGAGCGGGTGTCGGCTGATCAGAAAGCCGAATACCTGTAACTCGTGGCGCAGTCGGGTGCGCTCGTCGTACTCTGGGAGTGGGGGAACTGGAATGTCCGGATCCAGTTCGGCGAAAAGGTCAGCAGTTGCCACAAGCGCTTTGTGAGCTGGCTGGTGTTGCCGGGAGCTGACGAGCCACATCATTTGGGGACGCGTGAGCTCCGGCTCCACGGCGTCGAAGGCGCCCGCCTTGATGAGCTGTCGCGTTTCCGAAGGTTCGATGCGAACGCGGTGTAGAAAATCGCGGAGCGAAAGGAAGGGGCCGTTGCGTCGCCTCTCTTCAACGATCGCTTGCAGAGACTCCTCTCTCAGGCCTTTGATCTGCATCAGACCGACGCGAAGCTGGCGGCCTTTGCCCGTGTAGGGGATGTCGCTCTCGTTGATGTCCGGCAGGAGAATGCGGAGCCCCATCCGCCGAGCTTCGGAGAGGTAAGCAAACGTGGAGTAGTACCCACCCTGATTCGAAATGACCGCGGCCATGAATTCCGCCGGAAAGTGGGCGCGCAACCACGCGGATTTGTAGGAAACCATCGCGTACGAAGCCGAATGTGGCTTGCAGAAGCTGTAGCCGCTGAAACTCAGGATCATGTCCCAGATTCTGTCGATGGTCTCGTGGGGTACCCCTCGTCTTAACGCTCCCCGGTAGAATTTCTGTCGGTAGTCTTCCAGTTTCTTACGCTTGTGCTTTTTCGAGAGCACCTTGCGCAACTCGTCGGCCTCTGCGGCGCTGAAACCCGCCAGTTCGATGGCTACGCGCGACACGTCCTCCTGGTACACCATGATGCCGTAGGTCTCGCGCATGACCTCTTGCAACACCGGGTGAAGCGGTTTGTAGCTGCCGCCACGCAACCGCCGGATGTACTCGCGAATGTAGGTGTTGGCGGCTGGCCGAATAATGGAGCTGTGGATCACCAGATGCTCGAAATCCCCCTTCCTTGTTTTCTTCTGTAGCAGGCGCATGGCTGGGGATTCGACGTAAAACACCCCCATGGTGTCGCCACGTGCCATCAGATCCTGTGTGACCGGGTCCTCCAGTGGATCCCAGCGTGCGTAGTCGATGCGTACACCGTGATGTTGCTCGACGGCGTCAAGGGCATCTCGAATGACAGCTAAGGAACGGTTGCCCAGCAAATCGATCTTCACCAGTCCGGCGTCTTCCGCCTGGTCCTTTTCCCACTGAATGATGCGCACTCCTTTCGGGGCCATTTCGACGGGCACGTAGGTGTCCACGCGGCCCGGTACAATGACCACGCCCCCTGGATGCACGGAGAGGTTGCGGGGGAAGCCGTGAATGCGGTCGGCGAGGCGTAGAATTTCCGGCCAGGGCGGCTGCAAATCCACACCACGGAAAACCGGGTGATGCGCAACCAGATCGCTGACGCTGTCGGCATCCCAGTAGCCCGGAATGCGCTTGCTGATGCGACTGATCTCGTTGTCCGGCAGACCGTAGACTTTGGCAATTTCGCGCACGGCCGCTTTGGCCTTGAACGTAACGTGGTTGCTGATCATGGCCGTGGCGTGTTTGCCGTAGCGACGGAAGACGTAGGCCAGGATGTCGTCGCGTTCATCCCAGGGGAAATCCACGTCGATGTCCGGTGGATCCTTGCGGCCGCGGTTCAAAAAGCGCTCAAAGAACAGGTCGTAACGGATGGGGTCCACGTGGGTAATGCCCAGGCAGTACGAGACGATGCTGGCCGCCGCCGAGCCCCGTCCGCACGTGCGCGGCGATTGCTGCACGATGTCGTGCACTACCAGGAAGTAGGGAGCGTAGCCCTTGTCACGAATGATGACCAGCTCGTGTTCGAGGCGCTTTTGCACAGCCGGGGTGATTTCTCCGTACCGCCAGCGCGCTCCCTTGTAGCAGAGTTCTCGCAGGTACCGGTAGGCATCCTGGCCGTCAGGTCCTCGGAATTGCCGAAAAATGAAACCGCCGAGATCGAATTCGAAAGCGCAAGTTTCGGCAATTTTCTCTGTGTTCAGAATGGCGTCCGGGGCATCGGCAAAGGCGGCGGCCATGCTGGTGGCTGACCGCAGGTAAGCGTGCGGGGGGGCTACTTCGGAAACGGGCAAGCGGTCGAGGGTTGTGTTCAAGGCGACGGCGCGCAGCAAACGGTGCACACGGTAGTCGGAAGGTGCTGCGAAGTACACGGCGTTTGTGGCAACCGGTCGCAGGCCGTGCTGACGGGCGAAGCGGAGGAGTGCACGGCGTCGTGGTCCGGGATGGAGCTCGACGTAGAGCGACTCCGTGCCCAGGTCGCGGGCCCATTTCGCCAGTAGCACTGGTTGATCGCTGAGGACGACCAGATCTTCGGCGTAGGCCGGGAGAGCTTGGGCCAGCTTGAACTGAGGATCCAGATGCCGAAGTGTGATGAGTCGCGACAGGTTGCTGTAGCCGCGCTGGCTTTTGCAGAGCAGAACGGCGCGCTCGGAGTCCGTGCGGATTTCGGCGCCGATCAGAGGCACAAGGTTGTGGTCTTTAGCCACTTCGAGAAAGCGAACCAGTCCGTAAACGCCGTTGGTGTCGGTGAGGGCCAGCCCTCGAAAACCCTGGTGGCGAGCAGCGGCACAGAGTTCTTCCAGCGAGTTGGCGCCACGGCCGAAAGAGTAGTACGAATGCACGTGCAGGTGGACGAACTGGGGCATGCAGCATCACCTCTGGGACTTGCACAAAATCCGCGAAGAGCGGCTCCGGGATTTTCCGGTCTCGTACGAACCGGCGCTTCGTTCGCCTTTGCAGAGGCTTTGGTCCCTTCCTCGAAGGTCAGTCTGGGCGCAGAGAAGTGGGTGCATCGGTTGCTGAAGGCCAGCGGTCGAAAGCTACAGCGTGTGTGCGTAGCGGACGGCATTTTCCCCGTAACGATCCCGGATGTGGTCGACGGCGGCTACCAGGCGTTTGCGACGTTCCTCCTCGCGCGGGAAGAGAGCCAGTTGTCCCGACGGCGGGTGTAGCTCCGCAAATTGCAACCGGAGTGTGCGCACGCGGACCCGCCGTGTGAGAAGACGGAGAAGCAGCTCCTCCGCAACGGGGTAAATCTCGAATTCCATCTGACTCGGGAACGCGAGTCGCGTTTCGCCCCTGGCGTCCCGGCTGTCGGAGTAGCGCAGGTAAAGACCCAGACGCTGAGTTGTCACGCTGTGACGCCGCAAGCGGCGGCAAGCGCGTTCTACCAGTCGAAAAAGCAAAGCCCGCAAGGCAAACAAGTGGTTGGTGTCTTCGGGCAGGGTGTCTTCCTCCACAACGACGGGGCGACGCGTGGGCGGCTGCACGGGCCGGGGATCGATGCCGTGTGCCCACTGGTGCAACTGCACACCACGGCGTCCGAAGAGATGCGTCAGGTGCCACAGGGGCAAAATGGCCAGTTCCCGGATGAACCGCACGTTGAGCTCGTCCAGTTGTTCCAGAGTGCGTCGCCCCACGCCCGGTAGGTAGCGGACGGGCAAGGGCGAGAGAAAGCGTTCCTCGTGCCCGGGTTTGACGCTTTGCAACCCTCGCGGTTTGGTCACGTCTGAGGCGACTTTGCTGACCAGCTTGTTGGTCGCCACGCCGACGGTGGCTTCGAGCCGGAGAGAGTCGCGGATCTCGCGCTGGGCGCGGGCAGCAGCGTCCACTGCGTTCCCGAACAGCCTTTGAGTGCCGGTGACGTCCAGGAAAGCGTGACCGTAGCGGACGGGTTCAATGACCGGGCTGTAGTGTCCCAGAATGTCCAGCATGGCTCGGGTTGCCCGTGCGTAAAGCGGCTCGTTTGGAGGGAGTACCACGAGATCGCGGCAGCGTTTTTGGGCCTCGTGAAGCGGCATGCCCCGGTGAATGCCCATCTGTCTCGCTTCGTACGACGAAGCGTAGACCAGCGGGCGCGAAGCCTTCTGCACCGCCACAACCACGGGGCGGTCCCGCAGACGAGGTTCCAGAACGGCCTCGACTGAAACGGCGAAGGCCGTGATGTCGACGTAGAGGACGCTGCGTTCCACGGTTCCACCTGCTGAAATCGGGTCCGAGAGCTGCAAATCCGACACACAGTCGTTGTGCGGATTTTACGACACCCGCTCGCGCAAAAGCGACACAACCACGCCCTGAATGCTCCACTCGCTTTCCGGGTGGATTTCCTGGTAACGAGGATTTTCGGGTTTCAGGTAGCGCTGGTTTCCGCGCACCACGAGCCGCTTCACCGTGACCTCGTCGCCGAGCAAGGCCACAACGATGTCGCCGTTTTTCGCTTCGCTGGTTGAGCGTACGACCACCAGGTCGCCGTCCAGAATGCCAGCACCCTCCATGCTGTCGCCAGTGACGCGCAGTAAAAAGTAGCGACCGCCGTTGTGCAGCAGCTCGCGCGGAATGGCAACGTGACGCTCCACGTTTTCTTCCGCCAGGACGGGGTGTCCTGCGGTCACCGCACCGATCAACGGCAACTGGACGTCGCGCTGTGGCAGGATTTCCAGAGCGCGGTCGAGCAGGCGAATGCTGCGTGCCTTTTCACTTTTGGCGATGTAACCCTTCTGCTCGAGCTTGCGCAGGTACTTGATCACCGTGTTTTTGGAGCGTACGCCGAGGTGAGCGGCAATTTCTCGCAGGGTTGGGGGATAACCCTGTTCCTCGATCCGTTCAGCAATGAGCTCCAGCACCCGACGCTGCTTCTCCGTCAGGGTAGTCATGGCGGTGCCTCTTCTTGTTGGGTGGCCATTTGGTCACCAAATGGTACAATTCTTCCGCGAAAATGTCAAGGGAATTTTCGCCGTCGATTCCGGTTTGCACACGTGAGCTGAATCTCCTGTTGCCGGCACACAGGTGAACATGTACCAGCGGACGTAGCCTCCTCAGGTAGCCGCTACAACCGATCGGAACCTGCGCTGTGGCAATTCGGAGATTTAGGTTTGCCATCTCCAGTACGCCTGCGAAGCGGTCTCCAGGACCGAACGCTGCTGCGGTTGCCGTGCCGTGTGCGCTTTGGAGCCCGGGAGACCCAGGGCACAAAGCGCGACCCAGGGCCAACCAGAACTACGCACCGACGGGTGAGGGACCTTCGCCAACAGCCAGCAGGGCAGGTTTTGGCGAAATGGCGTAACCCTTGACTATTCAATTTGTTACAGGTACAGCTGTTCCGGCGTGCGGATGGTTTCCAGCCAGTTCCTTCTTGACAATCCGCGCCCCAGTGGCTATATTTGACCGCGAAGTTGGGGAAGTCGCGAGTGTGCAACTTGCCGACGTCTTGACGTCTCGAGGCGGGCAAAACTACTGAGAGAGGGAGGAAAATGCGCAAGGCGTGGATTCTGCCGTTGCTCGCGACGCTTCTGGCGTCTGGTTGTGCCAAGAAAGCTCCCGAGTTTGGGTTTGACATTCTCAACCACAATTTGACGGTCACCCTCGACCCCTCCCAGCACACCCTCAAAGCCACCGACAAACTTACCGCGGATTTCAAGTCGAAGAAGCAGGTTCGCTTTCTTCTGAACAAGAATCTCCGCGTCACCCATGTTGCCCTGGAGGAAAGCACATGCACCTTCGGCTCACAGACCGGGCCGGAAATGGACAAACTGCTCCCCGCTTCGGTTGCGGAAGATTCCTCGCTGATCCGCCACGCCCAACTGATCGTCGTCCATTTGCCCGAGCTCCAGAAGAAGCCTGAACACTTGACCGTCACGTACGAGGGGCAGATCGTTGATTCGCTCGCGGGTGCCGAGTTTTCGCACACCTTTCTCGCAAACCAAACTACGGGCGTAATTTCGGAGAAGGGGGTGTATCTCGGCGAGTCTACGCTCTGGTACCCGACCATCCCTGGCGATTTGGCCTCGCTCCGCGTGGATGCCACCACGCCCAGGCCGTTCGAGGTCGTGAGTCAGGGTGTTTTGGTGGTGCGCAAGGTCCAGGGCGACCGAATGCGCACGGTCTGGCAGGAGCGCAATCCCCAGGACGCGATTTACCTGGTAGCGGGGCCGTACAGCGTGGCGGCACGCCTTGTGCCCGGCACCAACGTTCGCGTCATGACGTACTTTTTCCAGCAATCCGCCGACCTTGTGGACAAATACCTGACGGCATCCGCCCGTTACATTCAGCTTTACGACCGACTGCTTGGCCCGTACGCCTACGCCAAATTTGCCGTGGTTGAGAACTTCTTCCCGTCTGGCTACGGCATGCCCTCGTTCACACTGCTTGGTTCGCATGTCATCCGTCTGCCGTTCATCGTGTACACGTCGCTGGGACACGAAATCTGCCACAACTGGTGGGGGAATGGGGTGTTTGTGGCCCCGGAGGGCGGCAACTGGTGCGAGGGGCTGACCACCTACTGCGCGGATCACTACTACGAAGAAGCGAAAAGCAAAGAGGCGGGTGCCGAATACCGCAAGAACATCGACCGCGACTACACGGTGTACGTCCACTCGAACAACGATTTTCCGCTGACTGAATTCAGGGAGCGCACGGACCCCGCGAGCCGTGCCATCGGCTACGGCAAAGCAGCCATGGTCTTTCACCAGATGCGCATGCTTCTCGGCGACGACAAGTTCTGGAACGCGCTTCGCAACGTGTACCGCGACTACGTCTTTCGCTACGCGAGCTGGAGGGACTTCGAAAAGGTCTTTCGCGAGTTCTACGGTCAGGATCTGCGCTGGTTCTTTGAGCAGTGGGTTGAGCGAAAGGGAGCGCCGGAGCTTGTCCTCCGGGAGGCGAGAAAAGAACAGATTGGGGACCGCTACAAAATCACCGTTGTGGTTGGCCAGGCTGGTACGCCGTTGTACAGGCTGCTGGTGCCCGTACGTGTGCGCACGACGGCTGGAACGGAGCAAAAATTGCTGGATTTGCAAACCGAAGTTGACAGTGTGGCAATTGAGGTTGTGAACCGGCCGGTGGACGTAGCGGTTGATCCCTACTTCGACGTTTTCCGCCGGCTGGATCCGAGCGAATTCGCGCCTTCCCTGGCGCAAATCATCGGCGAAGACCGGCCTGTGTTTGTGATGCCGGGGGCGGCGTCTCCGGAGCTGACTGCGGCGTACAAACAAGTCGTTCAGCAGCTTGACCGCAAAAAACGCGGCGAAGTTGCAACGGATGCCACCGTCCAGCTGGATTCTCTGGTGGGCCGCTCGTTCGTGGTTTTCGGTGGGCCCTGGGAGAACGAGCTCTGGAAGAAGCTAAACCTCCAGATTCCTTCGGAGCTACTGCTTGAGCCCGATCATGTTGCTGTGGCGGGACAGGAGTTCTACCTGAACGGCAAGGGAACGACACTGATCGCGGTCTTGCGCAACCCGAGGTCCCCCGACAAAGCCGTCCTCGCGGTTGTGACGGACAAGCCTGCTGCTCTCGAGGCCGTGGCGCCAAAACTGGTGCATTACGGCAAGTACAGCTACCTGGTTTTCATGCAGGGGCAGAACGTAGCAAAGGGCTCCTGGCCGGTGACGAACTCGCCCCTGGTTGTACGGTTTTGATCGTACCAGACGACCCGGGCAAGTGCGGTAGAAAGGGGGCTTTTTTGCGTGTGCGACACGGGGGTGCAAACAGAAGTCTCGCTGACCGCTGTGGCCGACTTTTCAGAGCGGTGCGCCCGTTTTGGCGTACGCCCGAGTACCTTGAGATGACGGAGCTGGGATGAAACCTTCTCTTCGATTAGCGCTTTTTGCCTTTGCTCTCGCCGGTTCAGTGCACGCCCAAATTGTTCCAATTGGGAACTTGCACTACAACAACGCAGACGGCACACCGGCCGCTCCGTACCAGGTTGGTACTCAGGTAACGGTGTCTGGTGTTGTGACCGTGGGTACCGGGGTGCTGGCCAGCACCCACTTTGAGATCTACCTGCAGGACAGTACGGGTGGCATCTGCGTTTACAATCCTACCGTGGATTGGTCTGTGCAGACGGGCGACAGCGTGACGGTAACGGGCCGGATTGCCCAGTACAACGGTCTGACGGAGATCAAGGAGCCCGGCACCCTTGTGAACCACGGGCGTGCAGTGGTGCAACCACTCCCCTTGGATCTGACCTGCCACGACGTTAGCGCTGCGTTTCAGTCAGACGGCAGCGAGCCTAACGAGTCGCGGCTGATCCGTCTCCGAAGGGTTGTTTTCCGTGCCACCGGCTCAAACGAAGGATTCCTTCTGGACAGTACCGGGAGTTGCAAGATTTACTTCGATGCCGACGCGAGAATCCGCCCACCGCAGTCAGGCGACACAGTAGACGTGGTGGGAATCTTGAAGCAGTGGGACAACTCGGCACCCTACACCGAAGGCTACGAGATTGTGCCACGCAGTCAGGCGGACATTGGACACGGTGCAGGCCCCAGAATTGTCCTCGGACCGGTCGAAGCGGAGATTCAGTCCAACGAAGTCCAAATTGCCTGGGAGACCGACGTGCCTTCCGATGGCGTGCTGGAGTACGGTCGAACTACGGCGTACGAACTCGGCCAAATTGTCTCCTCGAGCGGCCGAACGACGAGACACACAGTCCGGATCCGTGATCTCACATCAGCCACTACTTACCATTGCCGAGTTGTGGCGACGAATGAAGAAGGGTCATCGTACAGCGATGACCTTTTATTTTCCACTGCCTCGCCGCCCGAGTGCAGCGGTCAGATCGCTGTTTACTTCAACCAGTCGGTCGACACGAGCAAAGCCAGGGGGGAGAAAGCGCGGGGGCTGGTTAACTTGAGCAGTGTGCTGGCACAAAGAATCGGCCGGGCGCAGTATTCTGTGGATGCTTGTTTTTACGTGATTTCCGATGACGCCATCAGCGGGGCGCTGATCGCTGCGCACAAGCGTGGTTTGAGTGTGCGTGTCATCGTGGAACACGACAACATCGGCACGGAGGTGCGTGCGCTGAAAAACAACGGGGTGCCTGTGATCGACGACACGTTTGGGGGGAACGACGGTTCGGGCCAGATGCACAACAAGTTTGTTGTCCTTGATGCCCGGGACCGGTCGAGTGCCGCCGACGACTGGGTTTGGACAGGTTCGTACAACGCCACTTATGCCGGTGCAACGGAGAACGCTGAGAACGTGGTGTTGATCCAGGACCAGGCTCTTGCGCTGGCCTACACGCGCGAATTCGACGAAATGTGGGGAGCGTCTGGAGATACGCCGAACCCCGACAGCTCCCGATTTGGCAGCCGCAAGCAGGACAACACACCGCACCGTTTCAACATTGGCGGAACCTGGGTTGAGGCCTATTTCTCGCCCTCGGACGCGACCACGTTGCACCTGATTCGAGCCATCGATTCAGCCGACCGGTCCGCGCTGTTTTGTATCTACTCCTTTACGCGCAACGATGTGAGTGCGGCTTTCCGGGCGAAGTGGGAAAGTGTGCAACCTTTCACGCTCGCTGGTGTGTTTGAGGGCGACAACGTGAATCAAGCCGGCTCGGAGTGGGGCGCCATGTCGGGAACAGGGAGCAGTGCCTGGCCGCGACCTGCTGACGTGCACCTGGATTTGCCCTCGCGTCTGCTCCACCACAAGTACCTGATTGTCGACGGGCTTCTGGGTACAGCGCCGGATCCGTTGGTAGTGACTGGCTCTCACAACTGGACGACGGCGGCGGAAACCCGCAACGACGAGAACACACTGATTCTGCACAGCTCGCGGGTGGCCAGTCTGTACCTCCAGGAATTTGCAGCGCGCTACCGTGAATCGGGCGGCAGCGACAGAGCGATCACAGCAGTCGAGCAGTCCACTTCGAAACCGCGCGGACCGAGGGCGTTTAAAATTGCTGCTGACGCGTACCCGAACCCGGCGCACGGCGAGGTGTTGATCAGGATTCGGGGGCTGCAGCGCGGACAGTCCGGCGTAGTGCGCCTGATCGACGTGCGCGGTCGCGTGCTCCGAACCTGGCGTTTGCGGGCCGAGTCGGAGTGGCAGACGCGGTGGGAAGGAAAGGACGAGCGCGGCGGTCCTGTGGCCTCCGGCGTGGTTTTCGCCGTGGCGGAGTTTGGTGCACACCGAGCAGTGGCGCGGTTTGTTTGGCTGCGCTGAAATCGGAAGGGCTGCCGTCTGTTGATTCGGGGACTTCGGGACAAGCGGCCCGGGGTTCAGTAGCTGAGTGATGGGGGCCGGTAGGCGTTTTGAATTTCGCCTGGGGAATATCGGTTCGCACTGGGGAACAGGGACGCTACCGCAGAACGCGGAGGAACGAACAGATGCCAGATACGATGTGGGCCATTGTAAAGACCAAGCCGGAGGAGGGAGCCGAACTCGTACAGGTTCCGGTCCCGAAGCCTGGCCCGGGGGAGGTGCTGGTGAGGGTCCAGGCGACATCCATTTGTGGGACGGACCTGCACATTTGGGAGTGGAATCACTGGGCTGAGCAGCGGATTCGGTTGCCCCAAACGATGGGGCACGAGCTTGCGGGGCGCATTGAAACGCTGGGGGAAGGGGTTGAACACCTGCGACCGGGGCTGTTTGTGTCGGCGGAAACGCACATTACCTGTGGTCACTGCTACCAGTGTCGGACTGGGAGACCAGAAATCTGTCAGAACTTGCGGATCCTGGGCGTGGACACAGACGGTGTCTTCGCGGAATTCGCGGTTGTGCCGGCAGAGAACATCATCATCAACGACGAACGGATCCCGCCGGATTTCGCCTCGGTGCAGGAACCCCTGGGCAACGCCATCGACACGGTGCTTGCTGAGGACGTGGCCGGAAAGCCCGTCCTGGTAACCGGATTGGGGCCTGTTGGGTTACTCGCCGTGGCTGTGGCCAAGGCCTCCGGGGCCACCCACATTTTCGCCAGCGAGCCAAATGCCTACCGGCGAGCGCTTGCTCGGGAGGTGGGAGCCACACGGGTAATCGATCCGCTGAAAGAGGACGTTGTTCAGGTGGTGCTGGATGGCACGGAAGGCAACGGGGTTGAGGTCCTCCTGGAAATGTCCGGCAGCACACGCGCTCTTGCAGATGGACTGAAAGCCGTGACCCCTGGCGGCCGGGTCTCGATTCTCGCCCTGTACAACGGCGACGTGACGTTGGATCTGAACAACCTCGTTGTGCTGCGTGGGATTCGCGTCTACGGCATCACAGGCCGGAAAATGTTCAGCACCTGGTACAAAGCCAGGGAGTTTTTGAGCTCCGGGCGCCTGGACCTTTCCACAATTGTTACCCACCGCTTTCCCTTCCGTGAGTTTCGAGCGGCGTTTGAATTGATGAAATCGGGCAACAGCGGCAAGGTTGTGTTGCTGTGGAACCACGGGAAGTAACCCGCGGGGAGTCAAGACCAGCGGAGGTGCACCATGTTCAACGAAGCGTACCGCCAGCAATTGCGAAAGACACTTGATGAACTCAAGGAATCGGGACTGTACAAGGAAGAACGTATCTTGACAAGTCCCCAGGGGCCAGAAATTCGCGTAAAAGGGCGCGAAGGCACTGTGCTCAACTTTTGTGCGAACAACTACCTTGGGCTTTCAAGCCATCCGAAGGTGATCAAAGCAGCGCACGAAACGCTGGACCACTGGGGGTTTGGCCTGTCGTCGGTGCGGTTCATTGTCGGTACCCAGGAAATTCACAAGATTCTCGAACAGAAGATGAGCGAGTTTTTGGGTACCGACGACACGATTCTTTACGCGGCGTGTTTCGACGCAAACGGAGGCGTTTTCGAACCCTTTTTGGACAAGGAAAGCGCCATCATCACGGACGAACTGAACCACGCCTCGATCATCGACGGCATCCGGCTGACTAAGGCCCAGCGGTTCATTTACAAGCACTCCGACATGGACGACCTGGAAGCCAAACTGAAAGAGGCTCAAGGGGCAAAGTTGCGCATGATTGCCACCGACGGGGTGTTCTCGATGGACGGAGACATTGCGCGGCTGGACGTGATCTGTGATCTGGCGGAAAAATACGACGCCTTGGTGATGGTGGATGACAGCCACGCTACCGGTTTCATCGGCAAGACGGGACGCGGAACGCCAGAGTATTGGGGTGTCGAAGGCCGCGTTGACCTGATCACCACAACGTTCGGGAAAGCCCTTGGCGGATCTTCGGGTGGGTGCACGTCAGGCCGCGCGGAGCTGATCGAGTGGCTGCGCCAGCGCAGTCGGCCCTACTTGTTTTCAAACACGTTGTCGCCAGTGGTTGTCGGAGCGACCATTGCCGTGCTGGACATGCTTTCGGAAACCACAGAGCTGCGCGACAAATTGGAGCGGAACACGAAGTATTTCCGCAGTGAAATGACCAAGGCGGGTTTCGACATCAAGCCGGGAGAGCACCCGATCGTACCGATCATGCTGTACGATGAGAAGCTGGCTCACACGATGGCGCGCGAGCTCCTGGACGAGGACATCTACGTGATTGGTTTCAGTTACCCTGTGGTGCCGAAAGGTCAGGCACGCATCCGCGTTCAGATCTCGGCCGCTCACGAGCAACACCATCTGGACAGGGCAATTGAGGCCTTCACCAAGGTGGGCAAGCGACTCGGCGTGATTTCGTAACGCGTTGCCTGTAAAACGAGACGGTCGAGCGATGGAAGGCCGCAGGGCTTGCGTGGCCCCGCGGCCTTTGTTCAAGCGGCTGCACGTCGGGATCTTCCGAAAGACTGCGTCGTAAACCAGTTTGTGTGTGCCTTTAGCCCCTGGGCAGAAATCGAATCCACAACGCAGCCAGAGGGAGTCGCTTTTGGCTTAACGAGGTACTGTTTTCGGAAGCAGAAGAGCAGGACGGTAGCGTGGCGAGAAAAACGAAACGTGTGAAACTCTACGGCCTGAAGGTTTCGCCCGGACTGGGAATGGGCAAGGTGTGCGTGATTGGGGAGGCACTGAAAGCTCCGCGTTGGCGCATTGCCCCGGATCAGGTCCAGACTGAGCTGCAACGCTTGGCCGAAGCAATTGCAGCCGCCAGACGTGAACTCCGGAGCATTCGGGACGATCTACAAGAGCGCGTTGGAAAGCGCGAAGCGGACATTTTCGATGCGCACTTGCTCTTCCTTGACGACCCGTACCTGCGCGAAGGGATCAGGAAAAGAGTGGTGCAGGAGCACCTGAACGTTGAGGCAGCTGTCGAAGACGTGATTCAGGAGTCGGCAAAGAAACTCTCGGGTGTGAAAGACGGCTACTTGCGTGAGCGGGCACAGGACATTCTGGACGTCGGAGAGCGTCTTCTGCACCACCTTTTGGGCGAAAAACAGCGTTGCCTGGTAGACGAGGAGAGCGATCTGGTCCTGGTGGCGAACCAACTCAAGCCAGCGAACACGGCTCACCTGGACAGAGACAAGATCAAAGGTGTGGTAACGGAGCGGGGTGGTCCGACATCCCACGCGGCCATCTTGGCTCGCTCTCTGGGTGTGCCGATGGTCACAGGCATTCGCCAAATTGTGGAGACTGCCACCCTGGGTTCCTTGGCAATTGTGGACGGCTACCGTGGACAGGTTATTCTGAATCCCCTTGCACGGGACATCGAGCTCTTTCGGCGCCGGCAGGAGGAGCTTGCCCTGCAGTTCGCGGAAGAAGAGCAGTTGAAGGCGCTGGAATCGCTGACGGCCGATGGTCGCAGGGTGCACTTGTTGGCGAACATTGCGTCGGACGAAGAGGTAAATCTGGCTCTGGCCAAAGGGGCCGAAGGAATTGGCCTTTACCGGACGGAGATTCATTTCTTGGACCGCGAGGAGCTGCCGCGCGAGGAGGAGCAGTTTCAGTACTACCGGCGCGTTGTGGAAAAGATGGCGCCACGACCGGTCGTCATTCGCACCCTGGATCTCGGCGGGGACAAAATGGCGCGTTTCTTTCCAATTCCTCCCGAGGACAATCCCTACCTCGGACTCCGTGCCATTCGCATTTCGCTGGCCTTCCCTGAGGTCTTCCTGGAGCAGTTGCGTGCCCTACTGCGCGCCGGAGGCTACGGTGACCTGAGGATTCTCCTACCGATGGTAACAACGGTAGAAGAGGTTGAAGCGGCCAGGGGCCTGCTGGAGAAGGCGAAGGAGCAGCTGCGGAGTCGCGGAGAACCGTTTGCCGAGCGAGTACCGCTTGGCGCGATGATCGAGGTCCCTTCGGCTGCTGTCATCGTGCGGGATCTGCTGAAAGTGGTTGATTTCTTGAGCGTTGGCACCAACGACCTGATTCAGTACACGCTGGCAGTGGATCGGAGCAACGTGGAGGTAAGTCGTCTCTACGAGGCGCTAAATCCGGCCGTGCTGCGTTTGCTGGCGGATTTGCGTGTCGCCGCAGAAGAAGCTGGGAAAGAGATCGGAATCTGCGGGGAAATGGCGGGTGACACACGCTACACGGCTTTGCTGGTTGGACTCGGCTACACCGAGCTCAGCATGAGCCCCTTCTTCATTCCACAGGTGAAGCGTGTGGTCCGCAGTTTGAATTACAGCAAGGCGAGGCGGGTAGCGGCACGAATTCTGGAGATGTCGAGGGTCACGAGCATCCGACGGGCGCTGCAGAACTTCGCGCGGCAGGGAAAGTGAGCCCAATCGCGGCGCAAATCGGCTGCGCGTTGGCGTGTCGGTTGGGGCATTCAAAGGAGGTCAGCGCTGTCGTGAAGAACCGCAAGAACGGTTTTGCTGCTGGTCTCTGCGAAAAAGGAAGACTACTGGGCTGGTTCCTGGGCTCAACGGTCGCTGCGCTTTTGCTTGTTGGTGGAAAGCCAGACCAGGCCACGGCCGGTGCTTCGGGAGAATCGAGTGTGGCACTGGTGCTCAGCGGGGGTGGGGCGCGCGGTTTTGCTCACATCGGTATTTTACGCGCTTTCGAGGAGGCCGGCGTGCCGGTCGACATGCTCACGGGTACCTCGATGGGCGCCATCGTGGGGACGCTCTTCGCTGCCGGCTACACGCCTGAAGAGATTCGACGGATTGTGTTGTCGCTGGACTGGGTCAAGGTGTTTTCGGGGGCGGGGCAGAAAAGTCGGATTGTGAGCGGGCGGTACGGTGAAGCGCGCGGCCTGGTTTCCCTTCGGCTGGACAAGCTACAACCGCAGATGGCTCCAGGGCTGATCTCCGCTCAGCGCGTGTACGAAATGTTGCTGCGCTACGCCGGCCCTGTCGACGCTGCCTTCGGAGGGTGTTTTGACAGCCTGATGGTGCCAGTGCGAATCGTGACG
Organism: uncultured Cytophagia bacterium; assembly: GCA_964644845.1. Taxonomy (GTDB): domain Bacteria; phylum Zhuqueibacterota; class Zhuqueibacteria; order Oleimicrobiales; family Geothermoviventaceae; genus Geothermovivens. The sequence continues at coordinate 53,754 of CAZXXS010000071.1, forward strand.
GCCGACTTGAAGAGCGGCCGATTGGTCGTCTTCGACCGTGGCAATTTGGCAAAGGGGTTGCTGGCGAGCATGGCCATCCCTTTCATCTTTGCTCCGGTAGAGTGGGACGACGCCGTGCTTGTGGATGGCGGTTTGCTCGACAACACACCCGTCGACGTTGCTCGCCGCTGGGGTGCTGACGTGGTGGTCGCCGTGGACGTGTCAAGCATCGGTGAGAGGGATGTCCACCTGGACAACCTGATTGACATTTTCCGCCGCACGATGGACATTTGGATGACCCGAACGAACCGTTTGTACGCGGAGAAACCCGATCTGCTGTTGCGTCCGTACTTGGAAAAGCGCAGCCCGCTGGACTACCCTGCGGCCGACACGTTGATGGCACTGGGTTACCACTACGCGCGCTCAAAGCTCGACACACTACGCAAGATCGTCAAAAGGCGCGAGAGGTGGGAAGAGAGGCGAGCGGCTTTCCGGAGCCGGCTACGCGTGGCCCTGCCGCAAAAACTCGCCAGTGTAAAGTTTGCGGGAAACAAAGTAACACACCTGTCGGCGCTGCGGCGAGAAATCCGGAGTCGGGGTGGTCAGAGATTCGACATCGACACAATCTGCCGCGACGTGCACGCACTTTACGCAATGGGCCTTTTTGACCACGTGTTCGCGCGCTTCAACCGGACGGGGAAGCGTGCTGTAGCGGTGACGTTTGAGGTCAAGGAGGCATCCCGGGCGTCGATCCACATCGGTGCAAGTTACCAGAGTAGGGACGGAGAGGCTGGTTTCATTCAGCTCAGACATCGAAACCTGCTCGGCTACGGAGAGCAGCTCTTGGCGACCTGGCGACTTGGTCCGGCGCGACGGTTCGTGGCTGTGGAAACGCAGCATCGACATTTTCTTGGTTCGCCACTGGTTTTGCGATCGGCGTGGTACGACGAGCGCTCGCGCCCCTGGCTTTACGAAAACAGTAGACCGGCTACCCGGGCGTCCATCCAGTTGCGCGGCGTGTCGCTGGCTGCTGGCTACGCGCTTTGGGATGGCGGGCTGCTCTCCTTGGCCGGCAAGGTGGAAAAGGGTGAGAACGACACGGTTGCGAGTCCTGCCCTGCCAGGGGCTGAATGGCGTGACCACGGCCTCGGCCTGGAGTACGCACTGGACAGCCGGGACGATGTCTTTTTGCCGTCGTCGGGGTGCCTGCGGGTGTTGAAAGTGTGGCAACACGGGGCAAGTTTGGGCGGTTCGCTGCAGTACCGCCGCGTGGAGGGGGCGGTTCGGCGTTTCTTCGGTCTCGGAAAGTGGACGCTTTCTCCCGGCGTCCGGTTTGGTCTCACCGACGGAAGCGTGCCACGAGCCCTGTGGTTCCGGCTGGGGAGCTGGCAGGCTTTTCAGGGCTACGATCGCGGGGAATTGTGGACGCCGAACTTTGCCACTGCAGGCCTGGCGGCGCGCTACGACTACAACACCGTGATTCGCCTGGCGCTTGTGTTCAGCGCGAACTGGCACGCGAAGACCCCGCGCGAGCTGCTTCGGCGTGAACCAGAGCCAGGTGTAGCGGCCGGAATCAGGGTAGTAACCCCTGCCGGACCGGCTGAGCTGGACTTCGGTTACGGCGAGGGAGGGCGAACAGCGGTGTACCTTTCTGTGGGTTACCTTTTCTGAGCAGCCGCTTTCCTGGCGAAAACTTACCAATCGCTTCGGCGGGGTGGGAAGTACGTTGCGGAAAGCGAGTACACGGTGCCCTGCTTGCCGGTTCAGAAGACGGACGGCGTTCCTCGCGCCTGGACAGGAGCCCACGGGGTCAGAACCCGGCTCATCCGGTTGCTGGACACAAGAATCACGTGAGGAAGGAAGACTTCTGTTTTGCACGTCTGGACGCTTGCACTGCTCGCGATTGCGCTCGGCACAGATGCTTTTTCCGTTGCCCTGGCGGTGGGTACGTGCGGGGTTACGAGACGGCGGCTTTTTCGGCTTGCTTTTCACTTCGGACTTTTCCAGTTTCTCATGCCCCTTTTGGGTTGGTTTCTCGGCGACAGTGTTGCCAGCCTTGTGCAGCCTGCCGGAAAGTACCTGGTAGCGGCCTTCCTCACGTTCATTGGCGTTCGGATGATTCGGGGTGCCTTCCGCAGGGAAACGGGAGTGGGGAACAGGGTGGACCGAACCCGAGGATGGTCCCTGGTAGGATTCTCCGTGGCAACAAGCCTGGATGCCCTTGGCGTTGGCGTGGGCCTGGGTTTGCTGGGCATCGGCATCCTGACGCCTGCCGTTGTGATCGGTCTTGTGGCAGGCACGATGACCACGGCAGGCATGCTCCTTGGTGGCCGCCTGTCGCAAGTGTTCGGTCAACGTGCCGAGGCCCTCGGAGGACTCGTTCTGCTGGTTCTGGCTTTCACGTTCTTGAGGCACTGATGAAGTGCTGTCCCAAATGGACTTGAAGAAGCAAGTGGGATGAAAACCCGCGAAAGCGGGCTGAGGTAGCAGGTGCTGCCAGCGACCAGCTCTGAGGGTGCTCCAGCAGGGAGTGATTTGGCCGGTTGAGCCACAGGGCCAAACGGCCCCGGAGGCGCAGAGCAACCGAGACAGAATCGACTTCCGCGTCGCGTGGTCGGTGCACGTCACGTGGTCGGTGGTTGAAGATCACCGGCGAAAGGACAACGATTTCGCCGTAGCCTCTGAAAGAAATCCGCGGTCACGATTCGCAGCGGATCGAGCGCAACGCTCCCGTGACTTGTGGAGCCGTTTTGAATTGCCGTCGGTTTTGGAGAGCGAATCTGTGAACGGTTTCTGGCGCGACCTGAATACAAAAGAAGCGGTTGAATTGACGCAGGCACTCGTGCGGATTCCCAGCATCACGAGCCGCGAGGGTCTGGCCATCTCCGAAGCGGTGCGGGATTGGTACGCACAGCGTGGCATCGAGGTGGAGCTGGTCCCGGCGGGCGCGGAGCGTGCCAGCGTTGTGGCGGAGGCTGGTTCTGGCGAGCCAGTCCTGGTGCTGAATGCCCATCTGGACACCAAGTGGACGGACGGGATGACCATCGAACCGTTCGCTGCTGAGCTGCGAGACGGTAAACTCTACGGGCGGGGAGCCTGCGACACGAAAGGCTCCGTTGCGGGAATGATGGTGGCTTTCGCTGCGGCCGTTGCGGCCGGGTTGCCCAGAGTGGGTACGCTTCGCACAGTGTTTGAAGTGGGCGAAGAAGGGGATGATTGGGCAGCGCTGTCTCTTTTCGAACAGGGTTACCTGAAGGCGACCTGGGCAGTAGTCGGGGAACCGTCGAGCGGGAGGATTGAAATCGGCAATCGGGGACGCCTTGCCGGTGCCGTGCGAACTTTTGGCCGGTCCACCCACACGGCAACAGCTGAGCTGGGAGTGAACGCCATCGAAAAGATGGCTCGATTGGTCTGTGCACTGCGAGATCTGCCTTACCGGCAAAAGGTGGACCCGGTGTGGGGACAACCGCCCCTCAATGTGTGGAAGATCCGAAGTGAGGGATGGGAAGCCACGGTTCCGTACCAGTGCACTGCCTGGTTTGACGCGCGGTTGAATCCAGATGCAGGGCCAGAGGTGGTCCTCGAACAGATCGAAGAGCTTCTCACGCAACTCAGTCGGGAGGATGCGGATTTTCGCGGCGAACTGGTTAGGGAAGCGGTGAAATTGAGTCTCCCTGCGGCGCACGTCGAGGTGGACCACGAGCTGGTTGATGCGGCCAGACGGGCCCTGAGAAAAGTTGCGGGAAAAGAGCCAAACCTCGGCGCCAACCCGGCGATGACGATGGCTCACGTGTTGATCACTCGTGGTGTCCCGGCCATCATTTACGGGCCGGGTTCAATCGCCCAGGCGCACACCGCGGATGAGTGGGTGAAGGTGGAGGAAATCGAGCAGGCAACGCGCTTTTACGCCGCGCTGGTTGAGGAACTTCTCGGCTAAAG
>CAZXXS010000072.1:0-10487 GCA_964644845.1 uncultured Cytophagia bacterium
GCGAACCGCTACTGCGTCATCCCTTTGAACCTCTCCTTCACAACTCCCCACTGAGACGCGGTCAGGCTTCCGTAGCGGAAAATGACCACACCGAAGGAACCCGCTGTCATCGCCGCGTCAATCTGGTCGGCAATTTCTTCCGCGGACACCCCGTTGTACCCCTGAACGCCTGTCGCAACCTTGCACTCGTCGCCCACCAAGGACAGTGCTTTGCTCGTTACCTCGCCAACCCATGCGACTGGCTCCTGGTAATCTTTGAAGTAAGCCATCGGCGCGATCAGGTCCAACAGGTTTGAGAGATCCGCGTAGTTCTGGGCGTAGTTGGCATCTGCCCACTCTTTGTCTGTTGCGCCCTCCGGCATTAGAGCCGCGCTCAACGCAATCCCCGGCTTTACTTCATCCACGAGCTTCCGCGTAGCTTCGACGTACCCTCGAACAATCTCTTTCCTCATTTCCACCCACTTGACGACATCGCTGTCGTGATTGACGTACAGATCGACGAAGCCCTGGTTGTAAGCATACCGGTCGTAGTCATTCACAAAGAGCTTCAGAAGGCGATCTGTGTTGCACCCCAAAGATTCCGCTTTCGCGAGGTGGAACTGGTCGAACGAGTAGACGAAGTGGGAGTAGCGGATCATGTCGAGATGAACCCCGTCGCAGTCAAAGTTGGTTAGGAAGTAGCGCAGGTTGTCGAGAACAAACCGTTTGTAGCCCGGGTAGAGGAGGTTGATTCTACCGTCACTGATTGGGTAGGGTTCCGTACGTCCGAGTGACGGCTTCGGGCAGTGGTAGATCGCAGCATTCGGGTGTTCATCCAGAAAGACCTGATCCGCGCCCACAATGTACCAGAAATGCACCTTAATGCCGTGCGTGTGGGCTATCGAGATGAATTCTTTCAGAGTAGCGGCCGGTGTTTTGGTCCCCGAAATCCCCTTTACGAGGAGGAAAACGTCACTGACGTAGTTCTCACTGAGTTTCTGAACCACGGTTTCGCTGCCCTGGTCGTACAGGGTTGCGCCCCACATCCACACACCACGCACCTTCGTCTGGACCGGCTCTTCAGGGCCAACCAGGGTTCCCTTCTTCCTTGTACAACCCACCAGCGTTGCGAGAATCGCCACGAGCACCAGGGCTGGTAGCAGTTTTCTCATTTCGCCCTCCGTCCGCTTGCTTGGTCGGTACAACGCGCGCTCGCCGGAAACGCCACCTTCCTCTCTGCTTGATTCTCTCCAACAAATAGTACAAAACCCCTGAGTAGACCACCGTCATCAGGCTCCCGCCCGGTACGAGGGAAGCCGCTGCCATTCCAGCCAGAAGTAACCAGGTGGACACCGCCGCCAGGTTGATTCTGCCTTTAACGTCACGATTTTTCAGCACGAAATAGTCAACCGACATGATGCCGACCAGGGGAACAGCAAAGTCGGTCAAGAGCTCAAGGAAGCCACGGAAGTGCTCCAGGATGCCCACAGCTGAGACCATCGACCCCGCGACACCCACCACCACTGTCATGACGGCGCGGTCTTCCAGGTAAGGCCACAGTCTGCCACCTCCTTTGAGAAGCGTCACCAGGGCCATGGCACCGGGGTACAGGTTCGTTACGTTTGTTGTGATGATGGATCCCGACAGGATGAAAACGGCCAGCAGTCCGCCGGACAGCGGTCCGATGTGCCATCCTTGCGTTACGAACACGCTTGAGAGATCAGCAGCTTCAACCGCACTCCTCCCCTGAGCAGCGCCCGAGAGCACAGCGAAAATCATCCCTGCCACAGTCAGGAAGTAGACAACCGGCACGTTCCCGAGCAAGACGGAGTACACCGTGTCTACAGAGTGGCGGCAGTAGCGGTTGAAATCAGGAGCCGTTACCGCCGCGATGATGAGCGAGCCCACAACCCATTCAACCGCCGTGTGCAAAGGGACCCGTCCCGCAACGGGTTGCCAGTCGAGAACCTCACCCAGGAGATGAGGTTGCTCGGCCACCTTCACCACAGCGAATGTTGCCAGGAAAAGGAGGCCCGGAATGACAAGCCGGTTGAGCCAGCTGATCGCTTTGAACCCGTAGAAACAGATGGCGGTCGTAGCGAGTCCGAACGCGAATGACACGTAGGGCTTGGCCGAAAGTGGCAGATCAACGTGAAGTTGTGGCAGAATTTGCTGGTAGAAAGTGGAGACAAACGTTTCTGTAAGCACGCCGAACCAGCCCGCCAGGCTCAAAAACATCAAAGCCGAGAAAAGTCGCCCTCCTACGTCGCCGAAGGCCAGGCGAGAAAGCGGGTATGTAGGCAGACCCATCTGGTTACCGATGATTCCTTGAGCGATGCTCAGGATCGAAAGAATCGCCAATCCAAGAAGGAGTGCAAGGTTGGCACGGACGAAATCGGTGTAGCGCAGCAACCAGACACCCAGGAGGAGAGTGGGCGGGCAGATGTTCATCCCCATCCACACAAGGGCGACATCCACCCAGTGGCGACGCTTGTCGGCCGGCACTGGTACAAGTGTGTAGTCGCCCCCGAGGTCTTCGACACTTGCTCCGTCCTCGGTCACCGAACCCCCACGATCAGAAGTGGACCAAAATAGTGTTTCCGTACAGCGGTCTCCAGCTCGTGGCGCGAGTAGAAAACGGCTCCCTTTACGGGATCGTTAACGTAGTAGTACTTCGTGTTGAATCCTTTGATCACGACGTAGTGGCCGAACACCCCCTCCCAGCCCTGCAGGTACTTGGTGCTCATTCTTGCCACCACTGGAAAACCGCACCGAATATTCTTCTCGACGATCTCGTGGGAAAACTCCTCGACCTCCCTGTACAGCCCGCGTGTTTGTGCAGCCAGGAATTCCGCTATTCTCCTCGGAGCCGTACCCGCGGTGGGACCCTTTGTACCCAGTTGCCGTGCCAACCAACGCTGCTTCAAATGTTCGCCCTTGAGGTATCCAACCACCATTTCCACGACGGCCGAGCCGCAGTAGTACTCCGTCTCCTGGTAAGCCAGAGGAACGTCAAGGTAACCGCACTGATTGAGCCGGACCTCATACCTCCGCCAGCCAAATCTGCGCAGCCTCAACCGCTGCTCTTCGGAAAGCTCCACGTAGTTCGCGATGATGAACCCAGCCGCACCTTTCAGTGACTCGGTTTGAATCTCTTCTTCCAGACTGTCCACGCCTTCAATCCAGACAACAAGTCTTTCCCGTGGGACAAGCCGATTACGCCCCGAACCGATGAGCAGACTGTGCTCCGGTAGGTCGTCGAACTCGACGCCTGCGGCAGAGAAGAGCTGGTCACGGCTCGAAACATCCGGGAGTTTGACAAGAAGCGAGCCCGTCCTCACCGAGGAGGCAACCCGCCGCAGAAGTCCGAGTCTACGCTGGAGCGCATTGGTCAGACGTGTTGTTTTGTCAGCTTCCTCACGAGCAAGCGGGGTAAGGTCGATCGCAACCCGGCCCGCCGGGGAAGCCAAATCGTCAACCGGAATCAGCTGGTAAACTTCGAGCCCCTGCGGGACATCCCCTGGAGCGCAGGATTCTCCCAGGAACAGCGCGTTCAGGCCGAGATCCAAACCGGATTTCGCCAACACTGAATCCCAGCGCGCCAGGAAAAAACCACGGAGTTGGAGGTCCCAGAGGGTCTTGTGGCCGTACCTGTCCACAGCGACCGAGCTCCCTTTCAGCCCGAACAGGAAGAACAGCAGGAGTGCGATTCTCTTCATTCCTTCACGGCTCCAGCTGTCAGCCCTCTGATGAATTGCCGTTGCATGGCCAGAAATAGAATAATGATCGGCATAACAGCGATGACCAGTCCTGCTGTCAGCAGTCCCCACCGGGTCACGTTAAGCCCTCGAAAAAGGGTTAACCCGAGCGGGAGCGTGTACATGTCCATGGAATTCACGACCAGAAGTGGCCAGTAAAAGATGTTCCACGACCACATCGCCTTGAAAATGACCATGGTCGCGATGGTCGGCTTGACCAAGGAAAGCATGATCCGCAGATAAATGCCAAGATCCGAAAGCCCGTCCAGTCGGGCTGCCTCTTCAATTTGCACCGGGATCGCCAGGAATGCCTGCCGAAACATGTACACACCAAACCCGCTGCCGATGAACGGCACGATCAAGCCCATGAAACTGTTGATCCACCCGAAGTCCCTTACAAACAGGAACATGGGGATCGACGTCACGTAGAACGGGATCATCATCGTGGCCAGCGCCAGGAAGAACACCCCCTCCCTGAACGGGAAGCGCTTTCTGGCAAGGACATACCCGGCCATGGAATCGCTGAAAATGCTTAACACAGTGATGAAGACGCACATGATCACACTGTTGAAGAAAAAACGCCCCATGGTGATCCCCTTCTGAATGCGGTCCGGGTAGAACCAGGCGTCCACGTAGTTCTGGAAGGTCACCTTGTGGGGCAGAAAATGGAGTTTTACAGTGGTTGTGTCCTGCGACAGGGAGGTCGTAAGCGTCCAAAGCATGGGGACCACCATCAGGACCGCCATTGCGATGAGAACAGTGTAAACAAGCACGCGTTTCATGCGGTTCATGGCCTCTCAATAAAGGATGTCCTCTGCCTGGAGGTACCTTTTCTGCAGCACAGTAATCGCAAACAGAATCGCAAACAGAGCGTACGCGATCGTCGAAGCGTAACCCATCTTGAAGTCCTGGAAACCGCGCTGGTACAGGTAGTTCACGATGGTGTTACTGCTGTATCCCGGCCCGCCACCGGTCATGACGTAAACAGGTGTGAACACCTGGAAGGACGAAATCATCGACGTGGTGAACACAAAGGCGGTGGTGGGTTTCAGCAACGGGAGCGTGATGTGGAAGAACTTCCCAATCTCTCCTGCCCCATCGATGCTCACAGCTTCGTAAAGCTGGTCGGGGATGCTTTGCAGCCCGGCCAGGTAGATCAACATCACGTAACCGATGTTTTTCCAGATGCTCATTACGATCACTGAAAAAAGCGCCCATTTTGAGCTGGAAAGCCACGCTTGCGGCGCGATCCCCAGCTTGATTAGCAGCCCGTTCACGAGACCGGCGTCTGTGGAATCGAGCACCAGCGACCAAATGATGGACGCTGCGACCAGCGACGTGACGACGGGGATGAAGTACAGAGTCCTGAGCAGGTTGCGCAGCCACAACTGCCGGTTCATGATCACGGCCAACAGGAGGCCAATGGCCATTGTGGGAAATACGGTTCCCACCGTGTAGACCAGCGTGTTTTTCAGGGAAATCCAAAACGCTTCGTCGTGGAGCAGGGTCAAGTAGTTTCCGAGTCCCACAAACTTGGGGGCACCGTAGGACAGCAGGCTGTACTTGAAAAAGCTCAAGTAGAACGAATAGACGAGGGGAATGAAAATGAAGACGACGAAAATGGCGTAGCTGGGGAACAGGAACGCGAGGATTTTCGAAAAGTCTCGGACTCTGCGCATTGTTCGATTGCCCAGTAACGTGGTAGCAGGCAAACGCCACATCCGTTGGTCAGTACGAGGCTTGCTTCGAACAGCTGCTCCCGGCCGCGTTGGACTACTTCGTTAAAGTGGTAAATCCGCACGAAGCTCGCACTGAGCGACTCGCCAGCATTCGCGAACGACGTGGGCCCAGGACAGTCGCACCACGGGGAAGAGAATCCCGTTCGGCGATCCCGGCAGCGGCGTCAGTAGAGCGAACCAATTTCCCGATTCATCGCGGCCTGCGCACGCTCCAGTGCCTCCCTGACGCTCAGCTTTCCCTCAATGGCCATCTGTACGTGGCGAGTCAAGATCTTGCTGGGCGTCGGAGTAAAGGGTGGCATCCACCACGGACGGCCAACGGCCGCCTGCTTGATGAACGCAGCACGCAGTGAATCCCGCTGGAAGTAGCGGTTGTTGGCCACACTGCGTCTGGACGGACTGAAACCCGTCACCTTTGCGTAGAGGAGCATGTTGTCCGGGCGAACCAGGAAACTCAGAAATTTGGCGGCCGCCTTCTTGTGCACGGAGCGCCGGAAGATGACCAGCGCGTCGTAGTTCGAGTAGGCCGCGTACTCTTTGTTGTGCGGAATCTGGCCGACACCGACTTTCGGGGCAAGGTCTGGTTCACCGAGAAACGCCTTCACCGCGTCGCTGCAGTCCATGAACATGGCCACTTTGCCCTCGGCGAACATTTTCCGCACGATCAGCAAACTCTCCGTGGTAAACACCGGAGAAACCTTGTGTTTCTTCATCAGATCCACGAAGAACTGGACAGCTTCCACGGAGTTCTCCGAGGCAACAGTCGCCCGCGTGCCATCCGGTGAGTACAGGCTCCCGCCATTTTGCCAGATGAACACCACGAACTGGTAAGCGTATCTGGCCGTTGTGGCGTAGCCGTACACGTCCACAATTCCATCCCCATTCGTGTCCTTCGTGAGGCGCTTGGCATACGAAACGAATTGATCCCAGGTCCAGCTTTCTCTGGGCTCCGGCACACCCGCTTGCCTCAGGTAGTCTTTTCTGTAGATCAAGGCGCGCACATCCGTGAACCAGGGAACAGAAGCCACGCCGTCCCGAAATCGCGTCACCGTGTAGAAGTCCTCAATCGTGCTCTTGTCGAGCAGGCTGTCCAGCGGCTGAAGGGCGCCAAAGTCGGCGATGATTTTATCAAAGGGGGATCCGACTGAAGCGATGTCAGGCTCGGTCCGGGACGCAATGGCGATCTGAATCTTCTCGTGTGGCTTCTGTCCCCACGGAATGATCTTAAGTTTGACGTGGATGTCCGGGTTCTCCTTCTCGAAGTCCGCAATAAGCCGTTTGATAACCTGAACCCGCTCCTCCCCAGAACCGGCTTGCCAGAAAGTAATCGTTTCCGGCCCTCCGCGCTCAGGTGGCGCTCCGTGCGGTTTCCTGCAGATCACGGACGCTACAATCGCCACGTAGATCAACACAAACGCGCCAGCAAACAGCTTCTCCCTAAGCATCGCACTCGCACCGGTGCCACCGCGGGAAGATGCCCTTGATGCTTACCGGCAGTCTGCCCACCGGCTTGAACTCACCGAGAAGCACGTCGAACAGTGCCTTTATCTGGCAATCCCTGAATCCGAATGTCGCAATGTACGTCTTGGCGTTCGGGAACTGGCGGATGTCGTAAGGGTTTCCCGTAGCCACCACGATCAAATCGTCTCTGATCTTGAGCAATTCGCGGATTACGTCCCCCTGAATGCGCTCCAGCTCCACCGTTCTCGAGAAGGGCGCCACGATGATTTCGTCGTAAGTCTTCAGGAAGGTCTTCACCGTGGAGAAATCCGGAGTTTGCAAAGGCAGAATCAGCACGTCCACATGCTTGAAGACCTTGCGGGCATGTTTCTCAAGGTAGCTCGTGTGCAACGGTTCCCGGATTTGAACCGTCGACCTGGTCTTGTGCCATTCGATGATCCCCACGCGCGTTTTTCTCGAGAGCGGGATCTTTCGCGCCCTGTCCCGCAGAACAGCGATGGAATGCCTGGACACGAAATCCTCCAGCCACCGCGCGCTTCTGACCTTCTTGCCCGCCTTCTCAACGTCCCGCATCCGCCGGTCGGTGAGAAGTCCGTACCTTTCCTTCGCCGCCAGGATTCTTGCCACCGACTCGTTAATTCGGTCCTCGCTGATCTGCCCACGCTCAACCCTTTTCACCAGCGTTTCGTAGGCCTTCTTCTGGAGCTCCAGCGTGTGGCTGAAAAGCATCACGTCCGCGCCAGCCGCCATCGAACGCTCAACAATCTCTTCAACAGAGAAGTTGTTCTTGATGACGTCCATCTCCAGACAGTCCGTAATGACGACCCCCGGAAATCCGAAGTCTCGTCTGAGGATGCCGCTTAGAAAAACCTCCGAAAATGTAGCCGGAAGCCCGGACGGGTCGATGTCCTGGTTCGCGACGTGTGCTGTCATCACAAAGCTAACCTTGTCGGCCAAACGCCTAAACGGCTCCAGATCGCAGCTTCGGAAAAACTCCGCACTCGACTCCAGGGTTGGAAGAATGAGATGCGAATCCAGCCTGCTTCCGCCGTGTCCAGGGAAGTGCTTCAGCATGGGCGCGAGCCCTGCCTGCTCCACGCCGCGAATAAAGGCATCGCCAAACTCGATGACCGTTTCCACGTCGTCCGAAAATGCCCGGAGGCCAATGATCGGGTTGTCGGGCTCGTAGTTCACGTCGACGGTTGGAGCAATGAAACCATCCACGCCGATGAGGTCCAGATCCTTGGCGAGAATCTCCGCCGAGAGCTCAGCGAGGGCCGGGTTTCCAGTCGCCGCCATGCCCATCGGTGTGACGAATGTCGACGCCAGCTCACCGAACTGGCAGACGACTCCCCCCTCCTGATCGGTGAAAATCATTGGTGTGACCTCCGCCAGCGCATGGATGCTGTTCATCAACGAAGTGGCTTGCTCCACGGAGGAAATGTTGCGTGCAAAAATATCGACGAAGCCAATGTTGCGCTCTTGAATGAACTGCGCTACGGCGTCGGGCAGTTCGTACCCTGGGAAACCGATCATGAACATCTGACCGATTTTCTGCTCCAGAGTTAGGCGATCAAGCAGTTTGCCAGCGTCGTTCATGAAGACGATGCCTCCCGTTTCACGATCAGGTGATAGGCTGTTTTGACAAAGCCGATCTCGCGCGTCGGCACACGTCCTTTCAACTTGTCACGATCGATTTCAAGGTAAATCCCGTGTCTTGCCAGCGTGTTTTTCAGATCCTGGGTCGTGGACGTCGGTACACCAGCCACATCAAGAACGAGGTCGGTGAACCTGTCCTCGAGTTTCAGCTCCGCCTCGTGCTCCTCAGCCCATTCGATTGCCAACTCCATTGCACCGCGGTGAAAGGCCACGCGTTCGGCCAGCAACAAATGAGCGCAACCTACTCCCCACGTCTCGACCAGTAGCTTGGGGATCCCCCTCAAAGCAAGGTAAACACCCAAGAAAGCGGGATCGTCGTACCCATCGCGGGTCTCTCCCACAAAATGCCGGGGCACGATCTTCCAGCCCTGCCTTTCCGGCAGGCGCGTCAACAGGTGATTCATCACCTGTTCAGAAATCTCCCGCACGTTTTGGCTGGCGAGCGCAAAAGGAGAATCCGTGACAGTAGCCAGAAAACCGTCAGGGTCCTCAGTGGGGTATTTCGGCGGGTAACCCTCTTTCCAGTAGAATTCGTGGTGATCAATCACGAACTGCGGACGCAGCGAAAAGATGAACCTTTGGAGAGCCAACGTTTCCGGTTGGCTCAGTTCGAACCAATCGCGGTTCAGGTCCACTCCCGCCACGTTCAGGCGCGCCTCTTGAAACGCGTTTCTCCAGCCCGGTTCGGGCTTCTCCTGCCAGAGCGTGTGGTAGAGTGCCGCGCCGTCCGGATTGGCAAGGAAAACCGCGACAAGCGTCGCACGCGTCGTAGCACGGCGGGAGAAGAGCTCCAGAACGGCCTGGGTTGGGGCAGGCTCGTTGCCGTGAATCCTTGCAACAAACAGAATCGTTGCGCCCTGTGGCTCGCCCCGCCTCCGCAGGACCAGAATCGGCCTTCCCGCCAAAGAGTAACCGGTCGTGAGCAGTTCTGCCCCAGTCTGAGCAGCCCTGCTGTAGTAGGCTTCTACGGAAAAAGGATCAGCCATCGTCGACTCTGACAAACGATGCCCTGCGCGTGCACGCCACTTCAGTTGACTGCAGCGTCCAGCACGCGTCGAAGAGCCTCGAAGAAAAGGTCCTCAGCCTGCGGCACCTGGGGAAGCAAACCCGCGTACTTGTGCCACTCGTCCACTTCGTAGCCGCCCTCTTCGTACGCCGCCTTGTCGGCCAGATACCCGGAGTAACCGTTCGTGTAGCTGGCCACAAAGACGTAACGAGCAGCAATCCGCTTTCGCATTTTCAGCGAAATCGACGAAAAGACTTCCAAAGGAACGGCGACCAGAACCAGCTCGCCAATTTTCAGGTACCCGATTTCAACTTCGAGGGCTGTCGGCAGGGTCCCCTTTCTGGCCAGTTCAAGAACTTCTTCCGCCCACAGTCTGAAAGCGCCAGCGATTTTCTTCTCTTCCGCAGATGCCGCGGTCTCGACCTTCCGCAAGCAGCTCTCGAGGTTTTCCTCAGCTTCGGCGACCGAAGGGTGCCAGGCATACGGAATGGAAAGCTTCCTGGAACCGTAGCTCAGCTCGCCGGTCACCCGCTCGCCTTCGTAGGCACGAGTTACCAGCAAGAGCTCGTTCGCCAGTCGCTCACCTGTCGCCCGAGCCGCATCAAAAGATCCCCTCCAGCGGGGATCAACATCGCCGCTGCCTCCGTTGAAAAACAGCACCGGAAACTGGTAACCCACGTGCCGGTACAGGTACTCACGAAGGTAGTAGACGTAATCGGCTGAGATCTGCAAGTTCTCTTCGGTGAGACTTACGGCGTGGCAACCGTAATTGATCAGCCACGCAATCACCTCGTTCCCACTCACCGCGAGAACGAACGGCACATGGGGATCGATCCCGCGCGCTTCGTTCCTGCGATTCACACCTACCGCTGAGTACGCCTCGTA
>CAZXXS010000073.1:0-15928 GCA_964644845.1 uncultured Cytophagia bacterium
CAACCCCCTCCCGTCCCGGAAACGGACGGGAGAACACCATGTCTGGTCAAAACACTTTCGGATTTTGCTCCACTTTTTTCTTCTACCCACACGCCTTTTCCCCCTTCATGGTCATTTTCTGACCACTGGCAGAATCGTTCCACAGCGGGTCGAGATTGTTGCCGAAGTCACACAGGATGGACTCGGTCGCCACATCTTTGGGGCAACCACGCCACCAAAACAGGCAACTTGTAAGGAAATCGCCTTCTGTGCCGATGATTAGAGCGTCCAGCCGTGCCTGCAGTCACGTAGCCGTGGCATAGTCGTTGCACTTGCCAGGGCAGAGAAGTGGCACGACGAGGAGGCTGAAGCGGTGGCAAGACACTGGCATATTCTCGTAGCGGATGACGAAGAAGATCTCAGGTGGAGTCTTTCCAAATCCTTACAGCGGAAAGGCTCCCCCTACCACGTGACATGCGTCGGCGACGGAGATTCGGCCCTGGCCGAACTTCAAGAGCGAAATTACGATCTCGTAGTCAGCGACCTGCGGATGCCGGGCGTTTCAGGTGTAGAGCTCATTCGCGAAATTCGCTCCCGAAAACCACAAGTACCGATCATCGTCATGACTGCGTACGGTTCTGAGGAGGTGCAGCGCGAAGCACAACGGCACAACGCTCTGTACATTGAGAAACCATTTGACATTGCCCGGCTGCGCGAACTGATTCGTCTTACGTTGCAGGCCCCGGCTCAGGTTTCGACCACACGGCAACATTAGCCCTGAACACACTGGGCAAGAAAAGCTTGCCACCACAAACCAGGAAGGAATCAAGCGCAAGGAGTAACCCCATGGGTGAAATCATCGCCGTAGCCAGCCAGAAAGGCGGCGTGGGCAAAACAACCACCGTCGTAAATCTGGGCGCCGCTTTGGCGAAGCTTGGCAAACGGACTTTGATCGTGGACGTGGATCCCCAGGGAAGTGTGGCGACGAGCTTTGGGATGGGACGTTACGACATCCGGGCGGGAACCCTGGAGGTGTTTACGAAAGACCTACCGATCCGCGAGGCAATCCACAAGACTGAGATCGAGAATCTCGACGTCGTCCCCTCAAACGTGTGGTCCGACGACGCTGACAAACGGGCCATGATGGGAGCCGCGGCGGAGTCCAAGCTCCGTGATGCGCTCAACGAAGTCAGAAGCGATTACGACTTCATCTTGATCGATTGCCCGCCGTCGCTCGGCAACCTTACGTACAACGCGCTCATCGCAGCGGATTCGCTGATTGTGCCCGTCCAGTGCGAGTACTACGCCTTGAAGGCTTTGGGCCGCTTCCTCAAAGTGGTGCGTTCCGTCAAAGCCACCCACAATCCCAACTTACGGTACCGTGGGTTTCTTTTGACAATGGTTGACCTGCGCAACAATCTCACGCGCCGGGTGATCGAGAAAATCCGCTACACCCTCAAAGACCTCGTTTTCGACACCATGATTCCACGTAACGTTCGGCTGGCAGAGGTGCCCTTTTACGGCAAACCTGCCATCCTTTTTGACCGCTCCGCCAAAGGCGTGGCGGCGTACATGCGTCTGGCCAAGGAAATCCTCTACGGTTCGCACGGGGTCGGGGCAGAGTTTGATGAAAAAACGCACGAAGAAGGTGGGAAAGCTAAGGTCGCTTAGTCTCTTGAAGAGAGCAGGCCGAACTCTTCGCCGCAGCCGGAACGCCGTGACTCCGCGGGAAAACGCAGGCGCGGCGGCCGGATACCAGCTCCTGAGGATTCCCGCGACGAAAGTTCTTTAGCCTCGAGGACTCGCGCAAGGACCAACAGAGGGAAGGAAACCGATGATGAAGCAGGACGCTCGCAGGAAACGAGAGGTTCCTACGCACCGCTTGAAAGTCACACTTCTGATTGCGCTAATCGTGATCATCTCGATTTCCACCGTGAGCTTCTCCTACAAATTCTACGAAATGGAGTCCGCCGATGCCAGGATGGCTCACCTCGAGCAAGCCATTCTGGACCTGAAAGCAGCCATGAATGTGGACAGTGTCCGGCAGTACAACATCCGGCGCATCATGTCCATCATCGATCGCTACAACAAGGATCTGCCTTCCGAGACCAAGTACGAAATCGCCAGCACCATCTACGAGATGAGTCTGAAATACACCAATTTGAGTGTGGACCTCATTTGCGCCACCATCACGCAGGAGAGCGGCTGGAAGCCAGACGTCGTTTCGCACGCAGGAGCCATCGGATTGATGCAGATCATGCCGGCCACTGGCTCTTTCCTGGCGTGCTCAGAGGGAATCCAGTGGACGAGCCCGGAAGATGTGCTCTTCAATCCCGTGTACAACGTCCGGCTGGGATGCCGCTACCTTTCCGCTCTGGTGGAGCTTTACGGGGTGGACGGCGGGTTAGCGGCCTACAACAGCGGCGAACGCAGGGCAGCGTTGTGGCTCGCCAACAACCGCGACAGCAAGCTCCTTTACCAGGAAACCAGGGCCTACGTACCTGCCATTCTGCAGCTGCTGAAACAGTTCAAGAACGAGAACGGGCTCATGTAGTCCTGCAAAAGCCGGGAGAGGGTTCAAGGTCAGAGGCACAGAAATGACGGTTGTTCAGAAAACACCAGAGATGGACTTCGAAAGAGAGCTCGTCAAACGTTTTTTCAACCCGCGCAGTTACTTCTTCCTGTGCGTTAGCGAGCACTTGCGAGCCAGGCGTCCCCTGGATGAACCGGGAGCAGAGGAAGAATACACCCTCGTTGCTGCGTTGATGGACCGTCTGGTGAATGCAGACGATCCCCGGGACGAGCTGAAAAAGCTTTCGAATTCGGAGCCCTTCGCAGAGTACGTCCGCATCCTCGAGGAAAGCATCGAGCGCTTTCGCAAGGAAGCTTTGCCCCCAGACAAGCTTAAAGCAGCCATCGAAAACGTCGCTGTGCTCTTTTTGGACGCCACGCTGGCCTGTTTGGAGGACGCTTCCTGCCGACTTAATCTCTTCGAGTACCTGGGCCTGGAGGCCGAAGCCTTTGCCAGAGGGCCAGCTTCGCCGGACGTGGCCTTCGTCGGTGAAAAGGCGCTCGAACCGGAACCCGTCGAAGCTCGCTTCGAGGAGGAAGCGTTTCTCGCCGCTTACTTTCGCGGCAACGTTTCGGACGAGTTCCGCAAAGTCGACGAGGCAGGTGGTGAGGCTCCACAACGTGCCAAGGCTTACCTTGCGGCTTTCTACAACGTCCGCGACCTGGCCATGATCCACGGTGAGGAGGATGTGGAAACCCTGTCGGCCAAGATGGCGGAGCTTCTCCGTCGCGAGTTGACACGTGGCGACGTAAGACCTGAAGTACTCAGCCTGGCCGAGCGAGTGCGGCTGTTCATTCAAGACTATCTTTCCCAGTCGGAAGAAACCGACCCCGAGCAGATCCGCGTCCTGGTCGGCATTCTGCAGGACGCTCTCCTGGGCCACATGCCGGAAATTGTGATGGCTGTGGACTTGGAGGAAAGCCCGAACCCAGAGACAGAACTGCAGCCTGCTTCTGTCGAACCCGAATCTTCTTTCCGGAGCGCACTTGAGGAGCCGCTGGATCATCAGGTGGGCGGAGACAAGGAACTCGAGTTTGCAGAAACGGGGTTCGAGCAAACCGTGTCCCCCTCAGACAGCGACCTGCCCGAGGAGCACGGGACAGACCGCGAGCTGGGCGAGACGGAAGAGACTCCCCAGCCTGAATGGCTGGCCCCGTCGGAAACGCCCGTGGCGACCGCCGAAAGCGGGCAAGAACCAGAAGAGGAAGAAAGCGCGGCCAAGGATGACAGTCCCGAAGCAGGCGAAAACGCGCCGGAGTGGGGATTTGCGGAAATGATCGGCATCGAGGAATTTCTCGACCTGGATGAAGAACCGGAAACAGCGCCTGAGGCCGGATCCGAGTCTCCCACTCCCGAGGAGGAACACGAGGCGGCCGTGCAAGCCGAAATCTTCGCCGAAAGCTTCAGCCCGGGAAATCAGCAAGGGACGTTGGGACCTTCGGACTTTGACGCGGAGAGTGAGGATTTCCGGCTGCCAGGTGAAGACGACGAAGAGCTCCTGGCCTTGATCCGTGAAGTGCGGAGCCACAGTGAAAGATTGTCAAGAGAAGGGAACGCCCCTGAGACATCTGAGTCCAGAGGCGAAGAGCAAGTCGAATCGGAGACGGCTGCGGAACCGGCAGAGGTCTCACCAACCACACGCTTGGGCTACGGGCCACACGCCCAGGAAGCGGCACTCTACCTGCGCGTAATGCGCGGGGCACTCACTGCCCTCCGGACGAATCCGACCAAGCGCTCAGCCCTCGAAGACCTGGACCTGGCGGCTTCGTCCCTCAAGAACATCTTGAAGAAGTTGGGCGACACGAAACTCTGGGCCGTACCTTCAGCGCTCAGTGCCACCGCCACCGTGCTGATGGAGAAAGGCACAGCTGTCCGAACCGATTTTCTTGAGGCAGCAGAAGAAGCCCTCGCGCTCTTGGAATCTGGCCCTGCCCCAGCCATCAACGGGAAAGTCGGTGAAATTGTGGAAAAACTCAGCCAGGCGCACACCGAATCAGTCGCAGAAAGTGGCGCAGCTTCGGCTGCCGCAGCAGACGACAACGATTTGAATGCAGATCTTGCACGCCCCCCCTTCAGACTTCGGGGGCGCCGCAGCGTAAAAGAGCACAGGCACGCTACCGGTCTGTAGTTCGGGCATGCACATCGGCCACAAAGGCGTTTAGCGCGGGAAGGAAGCCCCTTCCGTTTGACGGAAAAGGCCGGAGACGGCTTGCGGAGGACTCGATGGAAAGCATCGTAAGAGACGCGCTCGAGAAACGGTCAAAGAAAGATACCGAGACACCGAAGACGAAGACACGTTCCAGCAGGGACCAGGAACTGGAATCCCTGCTTGGCAAAGTACGCACGGTCATTCGGGTGGTTGGCACGGGCGGCGCGGGAAACAACACCCTTACACGCCTCAACGAAGTAGGCGTTCGGGGGGTGGAAAGCGTCGCCGTGAACACTGATGCTCAGGACTTGCTGGCGACAACGGCATCCCAGAAAATCCTGATCGGCCGCGAGATCACTGGCGGTCTCGGCGCTGGCAGTGATCCACGAATTGGGGAAGAGGCGGCCCGTGAAAACCAGGAAGCCATTCGGGCTGCGCTCGAGGGCAGCGACATGGTGTTCGTGACCTGCGGTCTTGGCGGAGGCACGGGTACGGGCTCGGCACCGGTGATCGCTGAGATCGCTCGTTCGTGTCAGGCTTTGACGATCGCTGTTGTCACCCTGCCGTTCACCGAAGAGGGGGTCGTACGCTGGGAAAACGCCCGCCGCGGCCTCGAGCGTCTCAAGAAGAATGCCGACACGGTCATTGTGATTCAGAACGACCGTCTCCTCGACATTGTGCCCGATCTGCCCCTTAACGCTGCTTTCAAAGTAGCAGACGAAATCCTGGTGAACGCGGTGCGGGGCATCACCGAGCTTGTGACCGAGAAGGGTCTGGTGAATCTCGACTTTGCGGACGTGCGCACCGTGATGCGACGTGGTGGCACGGCCATGATCGGCCTGGGGGAAAGCAGTGGTGAAGACAGGGCCAAGGAAGCCGTGGAAAAAGCCTTGCGGAACCCGCTCCTGGATGTGGACATCACCGGCGCCCAGAGTGCCCTGGTGAACGTTACGGGAGGAAGCGATCTGACGCTGAAAGAGGCGCGGCAGGTCATGCATGCTGTCGCCGAGCGTCTGGATCCGAACGCGCACATCATCTGGGGCGCACGGATCGACGAGTCGCTGGGCAAAGCCATTCGCGTGATGGTCATCGCCACAGGATTGAAGGTGCAGGGACGCAGCCCTGAAGAAGTGGAACAGGCGTTGAAAGAAGTCGAGCTCACCGCAGTGGCGGACTTCGACGTCCGGGAACCGCTACTGAAAGAAGAGCCGGAAGCCAAAGAGGAAGCACAGGAAGAGAAATCGGGCGCAGCACGGGTGTTCGACGAGATTTTCGTCGAAGAAAGCAGTGCCGACATCGAGCTGCTACGCCAAGCCACAGCACGGCTCGACGTAGGCGTGAACGAAGCCAGCGTCCTGAAAAGCATTCGAAACGCTTGCCAGAGCTTGCAAGGAGCTGCTCAACTCTTTGGAGAGACCGAAATCGATGCCCTTTGCGCCGTTACGATTCAGACCGTAGACGCCGCTCTTCAGGGCGATTTCTCCTTCTCCCACAGTTTGGTTCGCCTCTTTCAGGAAATCCCTGAAGCGGCGGCTGCGATCGCTAAGGGCGAACCCGGTGCCATTCAGTCCGCTCGCCTCCTGACACGCAAAATGGAAGGTTTCCTGGAAATCATCCGCGAGACGGACACTGGCGGTAACGGAAACGGGAACGGTCATGGCCAAACTGAAGGAAGCGAAACGCCCGACGGCGAAGTGGAAGAACCCAAACAGATTCCCGAACCTCCGCCCGAGTACGAAAGCGAAGAAGATGCCGTGAAGTACATCAAACAGCTTTTTGAACAGGACGCAGCAAGAAAAAGCGAAGGTTCTTGACCTTCATGTGCCAGGCGGGGCAGTTTCGGCATTTCCCGTCGCACTGCCGCGTGCGCTGGGCCAGCGAGAGGCGTTCAATCCAAGGGTGGAGAGGCCCGAGCCCACAAGCAACGCGGGGAAAGGCCGATAATCGAGGAAGGAGGTCGCAACCAGAAAATCGGCCCTGAACGACGATGGAACGGCGCGGAAAAACCAACACGACGAGGTGAATCGACCATGTCGGACGTCCACCCCGAGCAGAAACAAGAGTTCCTGGATATTCCTTTCGTGGACCGGCACCAGGTAGAAGTGCTGCTGGAAAAGGCATCCCGGGATCCCGACGAACAGCTGAAGACCCATTTCATCCGTAACGTTTTTGCCAATCTGGAAGGTATTCTGGAAGCCCTGACAGACGAAGAAGCGCCCTTGAAAGAGCGCTTAGCTCGTCTCTTGCAGGCCGCTCAGGCCGTGCAGGACCTGGCCATGATTCACGGGTACGACGGCATTGAAACCATCGCCCACAACATGGTTCAGGCTGTGGCGGCTGTAGATCCTCGGGCACACGAGACCCTGCCTGAGCTGCTTGCTCTAAAGGTCAAGATGGCGGTAGAGGCCATTCAAAAGGTGCTGTCGCTAAGCGATGAGCTGAACGAACGCATGATCGTGGACAGCACGACAAGTCAGATCTCCGAGTTGGAGCAGTACGCCACTGCGTCCGAAACCGCTGACGAGCCCCCGTCTGAAGAAGTGCCTTCCGCAGCCCCCGAAGATGTCGCCAAGGAGGAAACGGTTCCTACTTCTTCGCAGGAACCGCTCACCCAGGAACAGTCTGCGGTGAAAGAGGAACCTCAGCAGCCGGGCGATCGGATGCCTGAAATACCTGGCGACGAGAGCAGCACTTCGTCCTGGCCCCTTGCGGATTCGCTGACGACTCTGCTCGACGACGAAGACGAATCCGCTGAAGAGTCCTTTGGTCTCGAAACGCTTCCCGCGGAAGACGTGGAAACCTCGGCCGGGGAGAGCAGCGTTGAGGACGAAAGTGAAGACGTCGTTTTCGACATCAAAGAGGCGAACACACTCATCGCCCTGATGAGCGAGGCTGACCAGGCTCCCGAAGAAGCCACGCCGGAACCGTCGCCGTCCGAGGAACCGTCTGTCCAAGAACCGGAACCGGGTCACGACGGTGCCGCCACACACGACGTACCGACCAGTTCCGTGCCGCCCAGCGCGGTGGAGGATCTTTTCGCTGACGTGTTGCGCGACGAAGCACGCGAAGCTCTCGCGCAGCTGAATCAGCTGCTCAACACCAAAGGTAAAGTCAAGGACGAGATCCTCGAGAACGTCCACTTTGTGCTGGAGAGCCTGCGCGAAACGGCTGAAAAGCTGCACTACCAGGACATCGCAAACTGTGCAGCTGAGCTCCTGACTCTCAGCAGTGACCGCGTCCAGGCAGGTTCACCGCTGGATGAAAAAACGCGCGAACTGTTTACCCAGGCGGCCAAAGCACTCAAAGAATTCGTGGAAGGTTCGCCGTCGGCCAACACTCGCATCGGACTTGTGGTGGAACGCCTGCGTGGCGAGCGTACACCGGAAACGGAGGAAGACCCGCTCGACGACGCCATCATCATGGAGCTACAAAAAAAGCTCACCACTCACGAGAAAGAAAAATCCGGAGGCCTAAAAGGCAAACTCAGGAAGATCTTCGGCAAGTAAGACCGTCGAGGGTTCCGGTGAGCGGCAGACGGGAACAGGAAATGGACCAGCGGTGGCGAGCACCTCGCAGTTGGCCGTTTGCGACGAACGGAGAGCGCTCGATCAACACACGGGAGGGGAACCCCCATTAAACGGATTGAAAAGAAAGCTTCTGCTGGACTCAAAGAGCCACCGACTAACACAACTGACAGGTCGGCGAGAACAGCAAGATCATTTCATTTGCGTTGCTTTCTACATTGTTGTAATTTGGCGTACGAGTCAGGGCCGTGCACAGTAAGAACCTGAGTGAGTGTGCGACGCATTTGCGTCCTCTTATGGGCACGCTGTCTTGCGTCAAACGAACGGGGATTTTTCCGCCTGCTGAACATGTCGAAATGCACCCTTTGCTCTGTTCGAGCGAACGGGCCGTGATCGGCGAAGCGTGCAAGGCGTACTTCCTGGCCCGTGTCGACGTCACCACGAGCCGGAAGGGCCAGACGCCGTGGATGCGCTCCAGAGCAGCAAAGCCAAAGCGGTCGGTGTGCCCCGTAAGGCTGTCGGGCAGCGATCTCACGCCCTTGCGACCCGGGTTACACTCTCTCCCTCGCCCCACGGCGGGGTGCATCGCCGACAAACGTGAAGTTCGCACGTCAACAGGAGGTTGACATGAAGGTTCGCCAGTTCCACGTAGTTCCTCGGCTTCCCCAGCTACTTCGTCCCCTCGAGATCCTGGCAAAAAACCTCTGGTTCTCTTGGAACTGGGAGGCAGTTCGTCTCTTTCTCCGGCTTGACCCCATCACTTGGGAAAAAGCCTACCAAAACCCGGTGGCCATGCTCGGCATGTTGCCGCCAGAAACCTTCGAGGAAGCCGCAAACGACGACAGCTTTGTGGCTGAGCTTGAACGCGTGTACGAAAACTTCAGCAAGTACCTTTCCGCACCAACCTGGTTTCAGGAGGCCTTTCCCGACGACCAGAAACTCCAGGTCGCGTACTTCTCGATGGAGTACGGTCTCGACGAAGGCCTGCCGATCTACTCAGGCGGACTGGGCATTCTTTCAGGCGATCACCTTAAGTCCTCCAGCGACCTGGGGATTCCTCTTGTCGGTGTTGGCCTGCTTTACCAAAAGGGCTACCTCCGTCAGGTGCTCAACCTCGACGGCTGGCAACAGGAAGTTTACCCGGACAACGACTGGTACAGCATGCCCGTCACGCTCGAGCGGGATGCAGCCGGGAATCCGGTGAAGGTTTTTGTGGATTTGCTCGGCCAACCTGTGTACGCCCAGGTGTGGCGTGTCCAGGTAGGACGAACTCCCCTCTACCTCCTGGACACCAACCTTCCGGAGAATCCGCCGGAGCACCGGCACATTACCGATCAGCTCTACGGTGGCGACCGGGACATGCGCATTCGGCAAGAAATCGTGCTCGGTGTGGGCGGTGTACGGGCACTGGCGGCGCTCGGCCTTCGCCCTACTGTCTACCACATGAACGAGGGACACTCGGCTTTCCTGGCTTTGGAGCGTATTCGCAATCTGGTCACGCGCTACGGGTTCAGCTACAAAGAGGCGCGCGAGCTCGTGTGGGCCACGAACGTGTTTACCACGCACACGCCCGTGCCGGCGGGCAACGAGCACTTCGATCCCGACCTCGTCCGCAAGTATCTGGAACCGATGGCGCGGGAAATCGGCCTCTCGTGGGAAGAATTCCTGGCGCTCGGGCAGGAAATTCCCGGGAGTTCACCCACGTACTGCATGACGGTTCTGGCACTGCGCCTTTCGGCGTTTTGCAACGGGGTCAGCAAATTGCACGGGCAGGTTTCGCGCAACATGTGGAAGAACATCTGGCCTGGCCTGCCGGAGCCGGAGATCCCGATTGGCAGCATCACGAACGGCATTCACACTCGCTCGTGGATCAGCCACGACCTGGCAAACCTGTTCGACCGCTACCTGGGGCCCAAATTTGTGGAGGAACCGGCGGACCAGCGGATTTGGGAGCGTGTGGACCTGATCCCGGACGGCGAGCTGTGGCGCACGCACGAAATTCGCAAGGAACGGCTCATCGGTTTCGTAAGGCGGCGCCTGCGCGATTACTTCAGACGCCAGGGGGCCAGCCTCCGTGCCATCCAGGAAGCAGAAGAGGTGCTGAATCCGGAGGTCCTCACAATCGGCTTTGCGCGCCGCTTTGCAGCCTACAAGCGAGCGGATCTGATCTTCAAAGACCCGGAGCGGCTGATCAAGATTCTGACCGATCCGGACCGCCCCGCACAGATTATTTTTGCGGGCAAAGCCCACCCCCAGGACACTCAGGGTAAGGAAATCATTCGGAAGATCATCCGTTACGCGCGCGACCCCAGGCTACGCAATCACGTCGTCTTCGTGGAAGACTACGACATCGCTGTGGCACGCTACCTGGTGCAAGGTGTGGACGTGTGGCTGAATAATCCCCGCCGACCGTTGGAGGCTTCAGGGACAAGCGGCATGAAAGCAGCCGCAAACGGCGCCCTGAACGTCAGCGTTCTGGACGGCTGGTGGGACGAAGCTTACCGGCCAGAAGTGGGCTGGGCCATCGGGTCGGGCGAGGTGTACGACAATCCCGAAGAACAGGACTACGTGGAAAGTCAGCTGCTTTACAACCTGCTCGAGAATGAAATCATTCCGCTTTACTACGAGCGCGACAAAAGCGACCTGCCGCGCGGCTGGATCAAAATGATGAAAGCATCGATCAAGAGCCTGGCGGGATACTTCAACACACACCGCATGGTTCGCGAGTACACAGAACGTTTCTACCTCGACGCCCACAGGACCGGAGAAAAGTTGTCTCAGGACAACGGTGCCCCCGCCAAGCAGCTTGCCACCTGGCGTGACAAAGTGGCCGCGGCATGGCCACAGGTACGAATTCAGGCCGACGGGGAGGTCCCGGAAGAAATTCACACCGGCGATGGGTTCCCCGTCAAGGCGTACGTCACTCTGGGCAATCTCACTCCCGACGATCTCACCGTGCAGGTCGTCATCGGTCCGCTGGACTCTGACTTCAACATCGTCGAACCACACACGCAGGACATGGAGTTCGTGGAACAGAAAGACGGCACAGCCACTTACGCAACCGAGGTGCAGTGCACACACAGCGGACGTGTAGGTTATGCCGTTCGTGTGCTGCCGCACCACGACAATTTGGTGCATCCGTACACCCCACCGCTGGTAACCTGGGAACAGTGAACACGCGTGAGTTGACCTGACAGGCGCGGGCCTTGGCTCGCGCCTTTTCTTTTTCTCTGCACGCAAGCGCCAAAACATCACCGGGTGAGGCGGAGGGGCCGGCCCACCCTTTGCAGCCACCAACCGACGCTGGCTTGCGGACGGCCTTCTGAAATTCTCTCGCCTCGGACCTTCGCAACACGTCCTCCTGATCCGCAATTTTCCAACCCACAAGGCCAAAACAAAATCGCACGGATCGGGCACGCCGCTTTGAGGCGTACGCGAGTTGCCCAGGAAAATGGAGCAACCTTCGGTACAAAACCGTTGATTCTTTTCGACAAATTGCCTATGTTCGAGCCACAGAAATCGGACGAAGGTGGGAGTGAAACTCATGCCCGAACTTGCTCTCGACGGTGAGAGCCTTACGTTAGAGCACCTCCAAGAAGCTGTTACCACCCCTGTTGATGTCACCCTCACTCCAACTGCGCTTGAGAAAATCCAGAAGTCACGCCAGGTTGTCGAGGAAAAGATCCGCACTGGGGAAATCGTTTACGGCGTAAACACCGGTTTTGGGAAACTGGCCCAGGTCGTGATCGACGCCAAAGACACCACTGCGTTGCAAATCAACCTGGTGCACAGCCACGCCGCGGGTGTTGGGCCCCCTCTTCCCCGCGAAGTGGTACGGGCGGCGCTGATCCTCAAGGCAAACACACTCGCCAAAGGCTTTTCCGGTGTGCGACCGGCTGTTGTTGAAGGGCTTCTGGACCTCTACCGACGAGATGTTACGCCGGTCGTGCCGGCTCAGGGCTCCGTTGGGGCTTCGGGAGATCTTGCACCTCTGGCACATCTGGTGCTCGTGCTACTCGGCGAAGGGCAGGCTGAGTACAACGGCAAGGTTCTGCCGGGCAACGTCGCTTTGCGCCGAGCCGGTCTGAAGCCGCTGCAACTTGCTGCTAAAGAGGGGTTAGCCCTTCTCAACGGCACTCAGATCACGACGGCACTGGCAGCCCTGGCCCTGCTGCGGGCCGAGAATCTCGTGGCTAATGCCGATCTGGCAGCAGCCATGAGCCTGGAAGGGCTTTTAGGCACTCCGGTGGCTTTCGACCCGCGCATCCAGGAAGCGCGTGGGTTTCGTGGACAGCTGCAAACGGCCCTCAATGTCCAAAGGCTGGTGGCAGAAAGCGAGATCGTTGCCTCTCACAAGGACTGCGGCAAGGTGCAGGATGCGTACAGCCTTCGCTGCGTTCCACAGGTACACGGAACCGTACGCGAGGCTCTCCGCCACGTTCGCGAGGTGCTCAGCACCGAAATCAACGCCGCGACGGACAACCCTCTCGTGTTCACAGACGGTGACGAGATCCTCTCCGGTGGCAACTTCCATGCGCAACCTGTGGCTGCAGTGGCGGACTACCTGGCGATCGTTGTCTCGCAGCTCGCCAGCATGTCGGAACGCCGCATCCAGGACCTCATGGATCCCGTCGTCAGCCAGCTTCCCGCATTTTTGGCTCCACACGGAGGCCTCCACTCGGGCTTCATGATCGCACAGGTAACAGCGGCCAGCCTTGTCTCGGAGAACAAAACGCTGGCTCACCCCGCTTCGGTGGACTCCATCCCCACATCAGCCAACCAGGAGGATTTCGTGTCCATGGGCACCTGGGCGGCCAGAAAAGCGTGGAGCGTGGTGGAAAACGCGGAAAGGGTGATCGCCATCGAACTGCTGGCTGCTGCCCAGGCCTTCGACCTGCGCAAGCCCCTGAAACCCGGCGCGGGAACCGGCGTGGCTTACCAGAAGATCCGTGAAGTGGTGAGCTTCATGCCGGAGGACCGCACTCTGCATCCGGACATCGAGCGAGCCGCGCGACTCGTACGAAGCGGCGAACTAATCAACGCCGTACGCAAGGCCGTGGAAATCGATTGAGATCTGAAAGAGCTGAACCCGAGGTTTTCCATGAACAACCAGAACAAGATTGTTGGTGAGGCCCTAACTTTCGACGACGTCCTTTTGATCCCGAATCACTCTACCGTGCTGCCCAAAGAAACGGACACCAGCACGATGTTCACACGCACAATTCCGTTGAACATCCCGCTGGTCAGCGCAGCGATGGACACGGTAACGGAAGCTCAGCTGGCCATCGCACTCGCGCGCGAGGGCGGCATCGGTGTGATTCACAAGAACATGTCCATCGAGCTGCAAGCCTCCGAAGTCGACAGGGTGAAGCGCTCGGAGAGCGGCATGATCCTGAACCCGATCACGTTGTCGCCCCGACACAAACTGCGCGACGCCACGCGCATCATGGCCCGTTACCGCATTTCTGGTGTGCCCATCGTGGAAGGCGAAAAACTGGTTGGCATTCTCACGAATCGGGACCTTCGCTTCCAAACGAATCTGGACGTGCCGGTCGCGGAGGTCATGACCAAGGACAAACTGGTCACCGTACCTCCGGGTACATCCCTGGATGAAGCCGAGGAAATTTTACACAAGCATCGCATTGAGAAACTGCTGGTGGTGGATGAGCAGGGCAACCTGCGAGGTCTGATTACGGTGAAGGACATCATGAACCGCAAGCGCTTTCCCAACGCTTCAAAAGACGAGCTGGGACGTTTGCGGGTTGCTGCCGCTGTGGGCGTATCTCGTGACACAATGGATCGCGCCTCGGCTCTTGTGGAAGCTGGTGTAGACGCCCTGGTCATCGACACAGCCCACGGGCACTCCCAGGGCGTGCTGGACACCGTTGCAAAATTGCGGGAACGCTTTCCAGACGTCCAACTGGTAGCTGGAAACGTAGCCACGCGTGAGGGCGCCGAAGCACTGGCCGAACGCGGTGTCGACGCCGTGAAGGTGGGCATTGGTCCGGGCTCGATTTGTACTACGCGGGTCGTGGCGGGCGTTGGCGTGCCGCAGATTACGGCAATCATGGACTGTGCGGAAGTTTGCGCGAAGTACGGCATTCCGCTGATCGCCGACGGCGGCATCAAGCAAACGGGCGACATCGCGAAAGCCATCGGTGCTGGTGCCGACAGCGTGATGATTGGTAACCTTTTCGCCGGTACCGAGGAAAGCCCGGGCGAAATGGTGTTCCTGGAGGGCCGCAGTTACAAAGTCTACCGAGCCATGGGGTCACTTGGCGCCATGCAGGGAGGCCGTGGCGATCGCTACTTCCAGGAAGGGATCACCGAGACCAAGAAGCTGGTACCGGAAGGCATCGAGGGGCGCGTACCGTACCGTGGCAAACTGGGCGACCTTGTTTTCCAAATGGTGGGTGGGCTTCGTGCCTCGATGGGTTACTGCGGGGCGCGGACCATTCCCGAGCTCAAGGAGAAAGCGCGTTTCTACCGGATCACGATGGCAGGTCTCAGGGAAAGCCATCCCCACGACGTAATCATCACCAAAGAGGCGCCCAACTACAATTTGACGAAGGCGTAGGCAGCCTCGCGAAGTCACAGCAAGAGAAAGCCGCACCTTGCATCGGGTGCGGCTTTTTTGCAAGCAGTCCTGTGCTCCCACTTCAGATGGGCGTCTCGGCGCGACCGAATCCGCGAACCAAACCGGCCCAAAAAGAGAAACCGGGTACGACAAACCTACCGGGATTAGGGGGGTTACCGGCTTGGTCGTCGACCCGGTTTCAACTCCACGCCCTTACGGGCCAATCTACGAAGCGAACGTGCGGTTGACGTAGCGTGTCAGCCGAGCCTTCTTGTTCGCTGCTGTGTTCCTGTGAATGATGCCCTTCGACACCAGCTTGTCGATCACAGAGGTGGCTTTCCGGAGCGCCTGTTCAGCCGCTTCACGATCGTTGGCCAGACGTACCTTCTTGATGTACGTCTTCATCATGGACTTGTAATGCTTATTCCGAAGCCGACGTTTCTGCGCTTGCCGGATTCTCTTTTTGGCCGAAGCTGTGTGAGCCATTCCTTCCTTTCCTAAACTCGAGCTGCTGATCTTTGTCCGAACGCGGTCGCTAATATATGAAACGAGCGGTCCAAACGCAAGCGAAATTTGAGGGTTCCGGGCGGGATTTTCGCCCGTCCTCCTGTGCGGCTTTGGCCCCAGAACGCCGTACCTGCACCGCTTCAAAAGCACGTTCACAAACGCACACCTCCTCGCCAATCCGCCACCAACGAAGCATTTCCACAACCTGCCACACATCCAACGAACCCAGATGCTCCACCGGGTCGGTTAGAGGCAAACACCCCCCAGTCGGACTGCACCCCGAGTTCCTCAGCAGCCTGTCGTTCTCCCACTACCGCAGCACACAGATCTTTTGCACAGAATGAAAGCCTGGGGTTTCCACCCGAATGAAGTAGACGCCAGCAGGCACCGGGCTCCCACCAGCGTCACGACCGTCCCAAGTGTAACGTTGTTCGCTCGCCGCCTGCCGTTTTTCCGCGCACACACGCACCGTTCGACCCAGCACGTCCAGCACGCGAACCGTGACAGTCTGAGGACGCCGAACGTGAACCCGTACGGTTGTTTGACTTGCAAACGGGTTCGGCCAGGCAGGACTGACGCGGAACGCGTTCGGAAGCACGGGTTCAGCGCTCGCTACCGCA
>CAZXXS010000074.1:0-24244 GCA_964644845.1 uncultured Cytophagia bacterium
TCCGGCGAGGCCGCACAGCGCCCTTGAGCACTGCAAAATGCGAGCGGCGGCAAAACGTGCGCGGTTCCGGCGAGTCGAGCGGGGTTGCGTAGGGTCTCGCGATCTCCCGTCCATTTGACCTGGAAAAGAAAGTCGATGGAAAAAGTGTTGGATTTGATCAAACAATTTTGTAGGCTTAGGGCGTTGATGCATCCTGATGCATGAATACATGACAAGGAGGTACCATGCCAAGATGGATGCGCTCAGGACCTGGGCCACCACTTTTCCCCCCGGGGGCAGGGACAACTCTGGCTGATCTGTTTGCTGCTTTGGCCTCTGACGTCAGAATTCAGATCCTGGAGGTCTTGAGGTCTGAACCCAGGTTTGGCTGGGAGCTGCAGCCCAATCTCGGTCTGGACCAATCGGTTGTCTCGAGACACTTGGCGGTTCTGCGGAGGGTTGGACTGGTTCACGGGGAAAAGCGTGGAAACGCGGTCCGTTACTACGTGGCGGATGAACGGGTGTTCGACATCTTCCAGCTTGCACGTCAGATTCTTGCTACGCGAATCGAAAAACAGCGCGCTTTTCTTGCAAGGTCGAGCGCTGCGGGTCAGCAGGTAGAAAACGGGAGGAAAACCATGCGAATTGCATTTGCTGCAGACACAAACGAAGGTCTGGACAGCACGATCAGTGCCCATTTCGGGCGCTGTCCCTATTACGTTTTTGTGGACGTGGAGGATGGCGAGGTGCGCAACGTTGAGGTCACTGAGAATCCATTTTACTACGACCACGGTGCGCCAGGACAGGTCCCTGGCTTCATCGCGAACCGGGGTGTGGACGTGATGGTGAGTGGCGGCATGGGGCCGCGCGCCATCGGTTTTTTTGAACAGCTCGGTGTGCAAGCTGCGACTGGTGCCAGCGGCCGCGTTCGAGACGTGCTGAAGGCTTATCTGCGTCATGAGCTTCAGGGCGCGGAACCCTGCGACGAGCACTCGGCTGAGCATGACCTCGCGCAGGAGGCGGGGGAGCCGTCTGAGCAGGATGTGACGCGCGAAATTCGTAAATTGCAAGAACAAGCGAAGCAGCTTCAGGAGCAGATCGAAGCGTTGCAACGGTTTACCAAAAAGAGCGGCAAAACTCCCACCGCGCGTTGAGATGCCCTAACGGAGACTGCCGGTGAACTTCGAGCTGTTGAAGCCCCACCGTGGCGACCTGTTCAGGACCGACAGCCGGGAGACCAGGGTATGAACGCGACAACGATTGCGATTAACGGGCTTGCCGTGGTTTGTGTGCTACTTGCGTTTGCAAGAGATCCAGCGAAAACAAGAAGAGCACTCGTTCTGGCTGCTCGTTCCTTTCTGCGGCTTTTGCCCGCTATTCTTACCGTGGTTGTCATCATTGGCGTGCTTTTGGGCTTTGTGCCCCGGACCACGATTTCCCGAATCGTTGGCGAACAGAGCGGAATTGCCGGGCTCTTCGTCGTGGCGGTGTTTGGAGCAGTTTTGCACATCCCGTCGCTGATCGCTTTCCCGCTGGCGGCGTCTCTTCTCCAGGCCGGGGCTTCTGTCACGGCTGTTGCTGTGTTCATCACAACGTTGACCATGATCGGTGTGGTGACCCTGCCCTTGGAGATAAGGGAAATGGGCGTCAAGATGGCCCTCCTCAGGAACGGGCTTAGTTTCATGATCGCGTTTTTGATTGGGATTCTGATGGGAGTTCTTCTGTGACACGCAACGATGAACAAAGACGGGTGCAGGGGAAAAGCCTGAAGAGGGATTTGGGAGCGTTGTTGGTTACCGTTCTTGCGGCGGCGACTCTGGTGAGTTTGTTCCCCGACAAGCGACACGAGGTTCTGGAGAGCGCCTGGAAATTTCTGATCGAAATGGCCTTGGTACTCCCCGCAGTGATGCTCCTCATGGGGCTTTTCAACGTCTTTGTACCAAAAGACGCTGTGGTGAAATACCTCGGTCGGGCTGCCGGCGTAAAGGCTATCTTTCTCGGGATCGTACTCGGGAGCTTGCCCACTGGTCCACTGTACGTCGCATTTCCGATTGCTTCTGCGCTTCTGGCAAAGGGCGCCAGGATTTCCTGCGTCGTTGCCTTCCTTTCTGCCTGGGCCTGCATTAAAATCCCTCAAGAGTTGGTGGAGTGGCAATTCATGGGACTCCGGTTCATGCTGGCGCGACTTGTTCTCACCATTGTGTTTGTTGTGGCCATGGCGTTGGTTGTGGAGAAAGCCGTTGGTGGCGGGGCGGCTTCCGGCAGAGCTCAAACTGGCTGAGCGAAGCCACACTTGCCCGGTTTGGAGCGAAGAGGGGGGCGAACGTGGAACGCGGGGTTCCGTCGGTGGACGGTCGGTAGCATTATTTGAGAACGGGCTGGGGTTTGCCCGCCCGTTTACAGAAGGAAAGGGGTTGCCGATGCTCGTGGCGACGGTGTTGTTGATGTTCGGCGTAAGCGTTGTCCTCAGCGGTGTAGGTCTGGGCGGAGGAGCGTTCTACGTGCCCTTGTTGGTGGCGGTTGGTTACCCATTCCACGTCGCCTCGTCTACCAGCTTGTTTCTGATCATGGTCACGGGTTTTTCGGCGTTTTCTCGTTTCCAGCGTGCCGGTTTGGTCGATTGGAAACTGGCGGTTGTGATGGACACGTTCACCGACCTCGGGGCTTTGATCGGTGGACTCATGGCGTTTCGTTTTGACCCTCGTGGACTCAAGATCGCTTTTGCTGTGCTGCTGATTTTAGCGGCTGTGGGCATGACAGCGGCGCGTACCCACGGACCGCGCAAAGCTGTGCCTCGGGGGTTTGGAGTCTGGCACAGGCAGTTCGCTGGGCAGGAGTACGCTGTCAATCTGTTTGTGGCCATCCCTGCTACGTTTGCCATCGGTTACGCCTCCGGAGCACTGGGCGTGGCCGGTGGGTTGTTGAAGATTCCCCTGATGGTCCTGCTGTTCGGAGTTCCGCAGCGCGTGGCTGCGGCTACCTCGTCGCTGATGGTTGGTCTCACCGGGCTGTTCGGGTTCGTCGGACACCAGGTCACCGGAGTCGTGAACTGGCCTCTGGCTCTCTCGCTCGGCGCCGTGGTTGTGGTGGGAGGTCAGGTTGGGTCGCGGCTTTCCATTGCTGTTTCGGAGCAGGCTTTGAAACGGTGGACGGCTGCCGCTTTCGTAGGGATCGGCCTGTGGATGCTGGTGCGCAGCTTGTGAGAGGGCAGGGCATCCGGAAATCTACAAACCCTGGGACAGGGGGGATTGGCGGCTCAGGTCCTCCGAAGCGAATCCTTGTTCCGGGAGCAAAGGAAGGACGTGATGAGCACGGGCGGTGTCGTGTACCCGGCTGGTTCGAGGAACGGATCCTTCTTGTGGTGAAACCCCATTTCCTGGGAAGAGGACCAAGCAACCAGAGGTTTGGATGCTGTTCTGAACTGCCGGGTCAAGACGACGTAGCCGGCTCTCTCAACACAGAGCGTTTCGAAATCGAATTGACCCTCGTCAGTACCCATCCAGCGTGTAGGTCGGTAGAGCCTGCGCAAGGAAAGTTGGTTGCAAGCGAGGCGCAGGCGACACGTGGGTTGGCGCGTCAAATGCACAATTGCACAAGCAGAAACAGTTTGAGAGCAAGAATTGCCATGTTAACGGCGGCGCGCTGGGCATTCTTAGGATGTTGATCAGAACTGCGTTCGGATGAAGCGATTCACGGGGGGGCGCGAAGTCCCTCGCAAAAACGGAGAGCTTTGGCCGAGGCATTTGCATTTTCCGGAGGAATTCTGTAGCTTTCCCGCTCCGCTGCAGGACGCGGGGTTGCAGGAGGAACACAGCCAGTGCTCTACGCGCTTGTTTTCCTCATTATCTGGATGGCTTCCTTTCTCTTCGCCATGCTTGGCTTGGGCGGTGGGATGGTGTACGTGCCCGTTTTGAAGTGGAGCGGGTTCCCGGTGAAGGAGGTGGCCATTCCGCTTGGACTGCTGCTCAACGGGTTGAACACGCTTTTGGCGCTTATCCCGTACGCGCGCCACAAGCTTGTGGACTGGCGCGGGGGTGCGACTACGGCAGCTGCTGCTTTCGTGGCCGCACCGGTAGGAGCCTACACCGCGAGGTTTGTTCCGGTTCGCACGCTCCTGATCCTGTTCTCCCTGGCCGTTCTCGCTGCGGCCTTCAGGATGGTGGGCTTCTCGCGGCAACCGGAGCCTGAAAACCCGCTTTCGGGCTGGAAGCGAGCCTTGCTTGGCTCCGCTGTCGGCGCCTTTGCGGGATTCGCGGGCGGGCTGCTGGGCATCGGTGGAGGATTCATCATCGCACCAGCATTGATGTGGATGGGCTACCCGACCAAAGAAGCTGCGGCCACCACGGCTTTCGTCGTTACGTTCTCCTCTTTTTCCGGCTTTCTGGGGCATGTAGCTGACGGAAACTTCGACTGGACGCTTACGGCCATTGTGGTTGTAGCGGTTCTGCTGGGTTCGCAACTGGGCGCCAATTTCATGTCGGAGCGGGCCAGACCGAAACGTGTGAAACAGCTCTACGCGGCAGTGTTGTTTGCCATTGCGATTAAGCTGGTTCTGGGGGTCCTGTAGCGGCGCGGCTGTGTCGAGTGGATGAAAGACAAGACGCTGGGAAACGCGCAAACTGCCCGGGCGAATTGAGCCAGCTTGTTGAACACTACTCCCCACCGGAGTGCCCGGGGTCTACGGGTCGTGTTCCGAGTTTCTCAGGCCCTGCAGAACACGTTTCGCAGTGTGAACGGTTTTTTCCCCCTCTTCACGACGAACAACGTTTAGAGCCGGCTAAAACCGATCTTCTGCACGGGAAAAGGGATGAGAAAGCAAAGACTCGCCACCACAATTGTCGCGTTCTTGCTGACCTTTGCCCTGACCAACTTGGGTGGACTTGTGAGCTCACGAGCGGCCACCGGGTCCGTGGGTGGCTACACGCAGTTGCGGTACGAGAGCGATTTCCACCAGAATGGGTGGTTCGCCATCCGACGGATGAAGATGTGGAAAAAGGGTCCAGTGTCCGGAGCGCCGGGCTGGTTCTACAAAGTTCAACTTGCTACCAGTACAAAGGGAGGTGGTTCGGTTCATCTTCAGGAGGCTTACGCCGAGTTCCGTGGAGATGGTTGGCAGGTGATTCTGGGCCAGATGGTGCCCCCGTTTGTACTTCAGCAGATTCAGGCCGACCGTGAGATCCCCGTACTGGAGCGAGCAGCGGTTTCGGACGTTTTGCACCCGGCAGTAGAGACCGATTGCAGGGACATCGGCATCATGTTGGCCCTGGATCGGTGGTTGGCGCCTGGTCATCTTGAGCTGGGCTTTTTCAACGGCGCAGGTGCCAATCGGCTTGTGGCGGCCCCGGGAGCGACCATGCTTGTGGGGCGCTTTTTGTTACGTTTGCGCGGTCAGCTCGGTCAGGGGCATGTTGGCGTGTCGTTCGTGCGTCGCCGATTGCGGGGGGTCGTTCTCCCGGAGGTTCTGGGCCCGTCGCTGAGCTTCACGGGACTTGACCGACGTGAAGGTGTGGAGTGGCTCTGGCGGTTGGGCAGATTCACATTGCAGGTGGAAGCGCTTCGGGCCCGGCTTGGTCCGTGGAAAGTAAGCGGTTCGTACGAGCTTGCCACCTGGAGGCTCTTGCCCGGACACCAGCTTGTGGCCTACCACGATGTGTTGCAGCGACCACAGTCTGTGTTCGTGAAACACCGCGAGGTAGGGATCGGCTACCTTTGGCAGGCACCGGAAAACCGAGTGCGGTGCTGGGCTTTTCTGGTGAGACCGCGGGAGGCTGCGTCGTGGCCACTGCTGAAAGTTCAGCTCCAGGTCTTGCTCCTCTGAGTTCCCCGACATTTCTCCTTGCTGTCCCCACCGCACAGCGTGTGAAAGGGCTACGAGGTGCTTAGGCGAGTGCGGTTGCTGACCATTTTCCTTGTCGGCTTTGTTTCGAGCCTGGTCCTACCTTTCGTTGTCCGCGTCGCTTGCCGACCGACGGGTGACCTACAGGGCTGTCTTCAGATGCGGTACGAGAGCAGCGCCGGTGACCGCGCGGGATTCTCGGTCCGCAGAGCGAAGGTGTGGAAAAAGGGACAGTTAGCACGTGCGCCCGTCTGGTTCTACAAACTTCAAGTGGAGACGGATTCGCGTCGTGCCGGCAAGCTACACCTCCAGGATGCTTACGCCGAGTTTCGCACAGCTCGCTGGCGGTTACGATTTGGGCAGATGGTACCGGAGTTTTCGCTCGAGAGGGCTCAGTCGGATTGTTTCCTGCCCGTGCCCGAGCGAGCTCAGGTGGTGGAGGTGCTTCATCCAGGAAGTGAGACGGACTGCCGTGACATTGGCGTGGCGGCAACGGCAGACTCGTTGTTGAGACGAGGACATGTGGCCGTGGGGGTGTTCAACGGGACGGGAGCGAACCGTCTTGCGAAAACCGCACGGGTCGGCATGGTGGTGAGCCGGATTTTCTGGCGCCTACGTGGTGGGCCTTACGGGCGGGGACACTTCGGGGTTTCAGTGATGCGACGCTGGGCCCAAAAGCAGAGCTTCAAGAAGATTTTCGGGGACGACAGACCGTTTACTGGGACCGACACCCGTGTGGGTCTCGAGTTTTTCTGGCAGGTGAGTTCGATTCAGTTTCAGGCGGAGTTGCTTCGTGGAGGCCTGGGCCCCTGGCATCCGGGCGGCCACTACGTTCTGGCGACCTGGGCAGTTGGCGCAGACCTGAGGTTGGTTGGGTACGAAGAAACATTTCGTGGCGTTGCGCTTCGGGCGCGGGAAGCGCGTGAAGTCGGGCTTGGCTGTGTCTGGAGTGGACCGGGCGACCGTGTGCGGTGGCTTGCTTTCTCGGCGTGGCGTCGGCCAGGCGACGGCTGGCCCGTGTTTCGAGCTCAACTTCAAATCTTGTTGGACTGACGGTCAGACTTCGCAGCATCGAAACTTCTGTTCCGGAGGTAGGGATGGAAGAGCGACCGCGCAACCTGGTACGTGTGTTGATCTTGTGCACAGGCAACTCCTGCCGTTCCCAGATGGCCGAGGCCTTCGTAAAGCGACTTCGTCCGGACTGGGAGGTGTACTCGGCGGGTACAGACCCCGCCTTGCAGGTGCACCCGTTCACGCTCGAAGTCATGCGTGAAGTGGGCGTCGACCTGTCGAAGGCGAAAACAAAGTCGGTCGATCGCTTTCTGTCTTCACCTTTTGATTACGTGATCACAGTGTGCGACCAGGCGCGGGAAGCGTGCCCCGTGTTTCTTGGTAAAGTGCAACACCGGCTCCACATCGGTTTCGACGACCCGGCTGAGGCAGTGGGTACTAAGGAGGTGATTTTGGCGGAGTTCCGCCGTGTGCGGGACGAGATTCAGGACGCCTTCGAGGAATTTGTTCGGCGTGTGGAAGCTGATTTGTCTGCGCGGCGGTAGTGCGGGCCAAGTGTACCGTTGCAACCCGTCACCTGCTCCGAGAAGCTTGGGACGACGTGGCTGGCGAAGGGTGTCGCTACACCGCGTTCGACCGTGCCCCTCTACATTTCGCTCAGAATGCGCTGTACCGGCAACCGTTGGCTTTACTGGCATGTTTGCAGGTGCTTGGTGGCTTTTGTGAGGAGGTGAGGAGCGTGGCGAAGTCGCCGTTTCCACTGGAGGTTGTCAGTAGCTCGGACGGCACGGTTGTGCTGAGGGGACACCGCAGTACCCTCTGCGGGCGTTGCGCCTGCGACCTGCCGGGGACGGGTCAGACGATCTGGGAGGTGAGGGTAAAAACGGAAGCCCTGCCTCCAGAAGGTACACGCGTGCACGTGGAGATCCCACCGCGGGAGTTCCTTCTGGGCGTAGCGATTCTTTACGGTTTGCCGTTGCTTTTTCTGTTTGGTGCCGTTGCCTTGGGCGTGTGGCTGGCCCCGAAGTTCGGCGTCGACGGGGCATCGGCTTCCGTGGAGGTTGTCTCGGCCTGTGGAGGATTCATCTTGTCTCTTCCTGCGCTCCGTTTTCTCGATCGGAAGCTTGGGGATAAACCCGGTTTCAAGCCACGGTTGGTCTGGGTGGCCGCTGTGCCCCAGAGGTTGCTGGGACCTGAAGCCGCCGAGGTTGGAGAAGAAGAAGAGTGTCGGGGATTGGCTGAGACTGGTGCTGTCACCGATTAGACTGCTGGTTCCAGAAGGGCCCGGAAGGTAGACAGCCTGCCTGGGCGTGCTTCGGAGCCGGCAAAAGGTTGAAACTGTTCCGAACCCCGCCGGGCCGACTCGAGGGAGTCTTCGCGTTCGTGGCCCGGTTCGCGAGGGGGTCCCGTAGCGGGGGCAGGTTTGGGAGGATTGCTGCCGAGAGGTGGCGTAGTTGCTGCGAAACGTGCGTTTTGCTACCAGTTGGTCGGTTCGGTCCTCGCGGCCAGCGAGCTGCGAACCTGGACGTTGCTGGGTCCCGCCGCGGCTACCGCAGCGACTGCAGGCGGCCAATGGACCGCCGGTTGTTCCGAAGTGGGCAACGGGAACCGCACAGGAGACACCTCGTTTCGTGGCCACTAATCTGGCGACACTGCGTTGGAGGTGAAAAGTGCGCGTCTTGGCGGTTTTTGGAAGTCCCAGAAAGAATGGCAACTCAGCTCGGATGCTGGAGGCAGCCCTGCAGACGTTGCCCGAAAGCGCCGAAATTCGTCGCGTCTACGTCGCTGAGAAAAACATCGCTCCGTGTTGTGCCACACGGGATTGCCAAACTCTGGGCTACTGTCCGGTGGAGGACGACATGCAGCAGCTGTACCGTGATCTCGACTGGGCGGAAGTCATTCTGTTTGCGACTTCGAGTCAGTTCGGCGACGTGTCTGCCCCGCTGAAGGCATTCATGGAACGAACCTGGCCGTTGCGAGGAACGTTGAAGAACAAGATCGGTGGCTACGTCGTGGCGGGAAGGCGCTACGTGGAGAGCAGCATTAACACACTGCACGCTTTCATGCTCCGGCACAACATGATTCTCGGTGGGCGTGGGGCGATCGGTTACGGGTACCACGAGGGCGACATCGAGAACGATCCGTTGGCTTTTGAGGATGCCCGCAAGATGGCCAAACGGGTGGTTGAAGTGTACCGGCTGCTGTGCAGCGGGCGAATGGAGCGTCCCGTAGCAGGAGGTTGAGGGGTTCCTGCCAGGGAGATTCGGTGCTTTTTTCCCAGGCAGCGTGGCGTGTGTTTGGAAGTCTGGACACGTTGTTGTACATTCGTCTGTCCGGTACGGGCGCGCGAGCGAACAGGTTCGGTTGCAGAGGCTGATCGGTGGGTGCGATGCGTCTTCAAATTGAGAAGCTGAACGTGTACGTGAACGGGTACCACATCCTGAAGGATCTGGACCTGGTTGTCTACAAGGGGGAAATCCACAGCATCCTGGGGGCAAACGGTACCGGCAAGTCGTCCCTGGCCTACACCATCATGGGGCTGGAGAACTACGAGGTCCGCTCTGGTCGAATTTTGTTTGAGGGGGAGGACATCACGTCTTTGCCCGTGTGGGAGCGGGCCCGACGCGGCATTACCCTGGCGTGGCAGGAACCGGCGCGGTTCGAGGGCCTGACCGTCCGTCAGTACCTGCTTCTTTCGCGGCAGGTTTCGAAAAAGGGTCCGCCTCCGGAGGAAGCCCTGCTGCGTGTGGGACTCGAACCGGCACGCTACCTGGATCGTGCACTGGACGAGTCGCTGAGCGGCGGGGAACGCAAGCGCATCGAACTGGCCTCCGTTTTGGCGATGATGCCCAAGCTCGTGATTCTCGACGAGCCCGACTCCGGCATCGATGCCCTCAGCATCAATTTCATCACGGACTCAATTCGGCTCTTCGCAAAGCTGGGCGCTTCGGTTCTCTTGATCACTCACCACGAAGACGTGGCGGCCATGGCTGACCGCAGCTCCACCATGTGCAGCGGCACCGTGCTCAAGACCGGCGATCCCGGTGAGGTGGCGCGCTTCTATCGGTTGCATTGCCGCGAGTGTGAACACGTCAACGAACCCGAAGAAGAGGTGGTTCGGAATGTCTGAAGCGGTTTCCAAGCTGATGCAAGGCATTGACTACAGCAAAGAGTTCGAACTGCTGGTGGAGGCGTACGAAAAGAGCGGCGGTACGCCTGAGGTACTCAAAAGCGACAAGTACGCGAGCCTGGCCATTCACGGTAACCACGTCCTTGGCAAGAACGAGGTGCGGGGGCTGCGTGTGGAAACTGTCGAGACCGAGCACGGCGTGCGTGTGAGGGTGCGCGTTGAGCCGGGTGTGCGCATTCAAAATCCGGTGCATTTGTGCTTTGGACTGGTTCCGGAAGAGGGGCTTCAGGAGATCATTTCGGACTTCGAAATTGGCGAAAACGCCGAAGTCGGCTTCATCGCCCACTGTTCTTTTCCGAATGCGCTTCGGATCAAACACGTGATGGATTCCACAATTCGTCTCCGTCGTGGCGCCAAGATGATTTACTCGGAGACGCATTTTCACGGGGACGAAGGCGGGATTGAGGTTTTTCCCAAGACCCGCGCGTTTTTGGAAGAGGGCGCGGTTTTCGAAAACGAGTTCAAGCTCGTCAAGGGGGCGGTTGGCCGCTTGGCGATCGATTTTGCAGCGACGGTAGGCGAAAAGGCAGTGTGTGAGGTTTACGCGAAAGTTTACGGGAAAGGCGAAGACAACATCGTGGTCAGCGAGTCGCTTCACCTGGTTGGCGCGAGGGCCAAAGGGCTGGCCAAGAGTCGAATCGCGGTCACGGACAGGGCTCGCAGCGAGGTGGTTGGCGAGATTGTTGGCGACGCATCCTACAGTCGCGGCCACGTGGACTGTGTGGAAGTCATCCGCGGACGCGATGCGGAGGTGAGTGCAGTACCGCGGCTCCTCGTCCGCGATGACACCGCAAAGCTAACGCACGAGGCGGCCATTGGCAGCGTGGACAAGAAACAGGTAGAGACCCTGATGGCCCGCGGACTGACCGAGGACGAGGCCGTGGATGTGATCGTAAGCGGAATGTTGCGGTAGCGGAGTTTGTTTCCCTTGTACCCGTGGACGCTTTTTGATCATCTAACGGTCTGAGGCTTTCGGGGGGAGGGCTTCAGACCGTTTTTGAGTGTGTGCAGAAACATGAAGACTTTTCGCTAAAGGAGTTAGAGCAATGGCAAGTGAACTCGAAGCCCGAATTCGGGAAGAGGTGGGTAAAATTGTCGATCCCGAAATTGGCAAGACCCTTGGCGAACTGGACATGGTTCGTGAGGTCACGGTTGACGGGGACAGGGTGAAGGTAGTGATTGCGCTAACAACAATGGGCTGCCCGCTGGCCCGAAGCTTTGAGGACGACGTGCGAAAGATCGCTGCGCGTCTGGCTGGTGGCGGAGCCCAGGTCGACGTGGAATTCACCGAAATGACCGAAGTCGAGAAACAGCGCCTCTCGGAGAAACTGCAGGCCGAACGCGGCCAACAGCAGGACAAGAGCAAGCAGTCCCCCGGGATTGCCGAGAAGTTGAACAACATCAAGCACGTGGTGGCCATTTTGAGCGGCAAAGGCGGAGTCGGCAAGAGCCTGGTTACGTCGCTTTTGGCCGTTGCCCTGCGCCGCAAGGGTTACAGTGTTGGCGTGATGGATGCCGACGTGACGGGATCCAGCATCCCCCGCCTGTTCGGAATTTCAGAACGGCCGCAGAGTGGCTTCGGGGCCATCATCCCGCCGCGTTCGCGGAAAGGCATCTACATCATGGGGCTGAATCTGCTCCTGGAAAGCGAAGATCAGCCGGTTGTGTGGCGTGGTCCCCTGGTGTCGGGCGCCATCCAGCAGTTCTGGAAGGATGTACTCTGGGGCGAACTGGATTACCTGCTGATCGACATGCCTCCGGGCACTTCCGACGCGGCGTTGACCGTACTCCAGCAGCTTCCTACCGAAGGGGTTGTGCTGGTAACCACACCGCAGGATCTGG
This sequence comes from uncultured Cytophagia bacterium, assembly GCA_964644845.1. Lineage (GTDB taxonomy): Bacteria > Zhuqueibacterota > Zhuqueibacteria > Oleimicrobiales > Geothermoviventaceae > Geothermovivens. The sequence goes on from CAZXXS010000074.1 coordinate 11,859, forward strand.
CCGCAATGATCGTCCGCAAGGCAGTGCACATGGCCGACATGTTGAAGAAACCGGTGCTGGGCGTTGTGGAGAACATGAGTTATTTCAAGTGCCCGAAGTGTGGAGCGGAGTACGAGCTTTTTGGACCGAGTCAGGCGAACAAAGTGGCCGAAATTGCGGATGCTCCCATCCTCGCCAAGATCCCGATTGACCCGGAACTGCCCAAGTTGTGCGACGTGGGTCGCATCGAGGAGTACAAAGCGCCCGTGTTTGATGAACTCGTGGACAGGTTCACCGAACTTGTGGAGGAAAAAGGGCGCAAAATCACGGTCATGATCTGAATTGCGCTGCGGGGCTGGGATCAAGCGAAGCTCAGCCCCGCTTTTTTCTTGCACCGCAGGTTGCACGATTCCGCAGACGGTCAGATTTTTGCACAGCGAAGCTCTTGTACCGCAGGGGGCGGTTCAATCGGCGAGGCTTTGATCGGACAGAGCGGGCAGGTGGCCGGAAACCGAACGCGCGGGATCTGAGGCGCCCAGGGGCCGAGGAATGGGGCTCCACGAGGGCTGTCAGCTGGAGGCTGCAGAAGAAAGGAGGAGCAGATGATTCGACGAATTCTAGTGCCTGTAGATCCTTCGGAGTACACGCGTGCGGCTGTTGCAATGGCGTGTGAGCTTGCGAAAAAACACAACGCAGAAGTGACGGCCATTGGCATTGTGGACAAGCCCGGGATTGAGCGGTCGGAAGGCGGAGCGCCAATCGGGGCCATTTACTACGCGGAAAAGGCAATCGAGCACAAGGTCGACGAGGCCCGTCGGGTCATCATGGGACTTTTCGACGAGTTTCGCAAAACCTGCGATGAAGCTGGAGTGCCCCACCGGGAAACAGAGAAAGTCGGGGATCCGGAAAAGCTGTTGATGGCCGAATCGCGCTACCACGACTTGCTGATCGTTGGGCTGCGTTCGTCCCTTCACTTTGCCACCGAGGAACACCCGGAAAAAAACCTGGACGAGCTTCTCGATGCGACCATCACCCCAATCTTGGCCGTTCCTGTCGAGCTGAGTGAACTGCACCACGTGCTGGTCGCTTACGACGGGAGCCTGCCCGCTGCGCGGAGTTTGCAACGGTTTGCTCACCTGGCGGTCGTGCCGAACCTGGCAATCACCGTTTTGAGCGTGCAGGATGACGAAGACGAGGCACGCGAGCTCGTCACGCGGGCAGAGGAGTACCTGCGCGTCTACGGTGCTAAGAACGTAACGACTGTGTACCGCAAGGGTGACGTGATCGACACGGTGGAAAACGAGTTCATCGACAAAGTGGACACAGTTGTGCTCGGCGTACACAGCCGCTTGCCTCTGGTCGACTTCGTAGTGGGCAGTTTGACCAAGCACGTGATCCACCGCGGCGACAGGGCAGTTTTTCTGGGGCAGTAGGCGCAGCAGAGGCGGCGATTCTCGTTCACCTCCGGTTGTGGGGAAACCGGGAAAAGGACCGTCCGCGGCTCAGCCCCGTTTTCGCGCGGACGTAGGTTCAGCTTGGCGCGGTGGACGTGGTGAGAGCGGGGGCAGTTGTCGGGAAATACCTTCCACCCGCCTGTCGGACTGAGGAGAGTCATTTTGCGCAGAGACGAAGTGTGTCCACGGTAGCGCTGGCCTGGATAACTGGATTGGTGTTCGGCGCGGCAGCTCTCGGTGGCCTTTTGCCGATGGTTTGGCACAACCGGGAAGAGGTGTTACGTCTCTTTGTGAGTTTCGGCGCGGGGGTGCTTCTGGCAACGGCGTTCTTGCACATGATCCCCGAAGCTGCGGAACTGGCTGGTGAAGCGCTCGGACCCGGTGTGCTGGCGGGTTTCCTGGTTCTCTACGTAACCGAAAAATTCGTCATGACCCACCCGTGTGAGGCTGAACACTGCGACTACCACCGTGTGGGTTGGAGCGCTCTGGCTGGCCTGTCCTTTCACAGCTTTGTGGACGGCGTCGCCATTGGGTCCAGTGCTCTGGTGCCTCGGATGGGACCAATGGTGGCGCTGGCCATTCTGTTCCACAAACTCCCGGCGTCCATGGCTCTTTCCAGTGTGTTGCTCCACTCTGGGTTTTCGCCTGTTCGAACTGAAATGGCAGTGCTGGTTTTCGGTGCCATGGTACCGTTCGGTGCTTTCGTGACACACGCGTTGTTAGGGGGATTCCCGAACTGGACGCTGGGTTTCTTGATTGCCTTCTCCGCGGGCACATTCATTCACATCGCCACGGACGACCTGATGCCGGAGATCCACCGCAAGGAAGCCGGGCGGTTTCGCAATTTGCTCAGTTTTGTTGTGGGACTTGCCGTGGTAGGTGCCGCGCGGGTGCTCACCGGATGACGCTTAATCGAAGCGTGCTTGCCAGGGATTGCGGCCGGAAATTTCCCGCGCACAGGTTGTCCCCAGATGCCTTCTCTGCAAGCTGCGAATCCATTCACAACTTCGCTCTGGCTGAAAAGGCGCGCTGTGCAGCTGTGCTCGCCCCCCAGAGCCTCCGGCCTTACGGACGTGACTTGCGAGACGGCGGCTGATCCTGTTGTGGTAAACACTGCTGGCTTTCGCGTCCGGGGTTGCCCGCCGAGGCGAACAGATTCCACGGACTGAACCGGTGCCTCAGTGCGCCAGGCGTAGCAGCGCCTGGAGCCCTCGAATTGCCGTTCTGGCAGGTGGTATTTCTGGCGCCAAATCCGAGTCTCCTCGAGTCTCGGGGAATTGCCGTGAGAAAATCGGTGAGTGTCCCGGTACTGCTTGGCCCGGTCGGTGCTCCGGTGTTCGTGTCGGGTTTTCGAATCGCTGAATCGGCCGTGCCCAAAATGCGAAGCCCGCCTTGAGAGGCGGGCTGCGAGAGACGTGACTTCGCTTCTCGTAAAGATCCGAATCGATCTTGCCTTTGACCCAGAATTGAACTATCCGGGTGCCGGTCCACCAGCCGTAGGGTGTCGCACCGAAACCACGGGTCAGTGAAATCCTCTCACCTCGGCGTGCTGGCAGTCGAGCTTCACACGATTCTTCGCTTCACTGGGTCCCAGTAGACTTTGCGGCCTTCCAGGTAAGATCGCGTTGCCATGTGGCAGGTGATGGCTTCTTCGAAACCGCGATCGATGTTGCAGCTTGGCTGGCAACCGTTGCGGATGCAGTTCAGCCACTCGGCCATGTGCAAATGGGTGACGTCCACGAGCTTACCGCCCCGGTAGGTGTACATCAAGCCCCGACTCGCGAAGTATTTTTGACTGGCGGAGGTAACGACGTCAAGTTCCTTGAGGCCGGGCTGGTAAGAAAAAAGCGGTAAGGAGGTGTCAATCAAGCCCGTCTCAATGTCTTTTTTAAACTGGGTTGAGAACGGGTCGACGTCCACGACAAGGTCGCGGCCGACAATCATGGTGGCATCGTGGCCCATGATCATTTTGGGCCTCCCTTTCGCGCTGGCTAAGGTCGCGCTGTAGATCAGCGTCAGGTCACGGTCCGGATACTCGTACACCACCTGGAAGACGTCGGGGACATCTCGGCCGTCCTTGTAAAAGTAGATGCCACCCGAAGCCACAGCCGAATGTGGGATGCCAAGGTCAAGGATCTGGTTTACTGCGTCATACTCATGGGAGAGCAGGTCGCCAGCCAGGCCAGTGCCGTAATCGTACCAGCAGCGCCAGCGGAAGAACCGTTCCTTGCTGAACGGCACTTTGTGTGGTGCTGGTTCTTGAAACTGCTCCCAGTCAATGGTTTCGGGACTTGCCTTTTCGTGAATCTTGTACACCCAGGCACCCTCGGGGGTGTTTCGGTTGGTCGTGGTCTGGACGAGCGTAATCGGCCCCAGGATGCCCCTGGCTACGATCTCACGGGCTTTCTTGTAGCTGTCCTGCTGTCGGTTTTGGTGGCCGAGTTGAAACACGATGCCGCTGCGCTTCACAGCGTCGACGACCTGGTACACTTCTTCCTCGGTGCGAGTCATGGCCTTTTCGGAGTACACGTGTTTGCCCGCTTTGGCTGCGTCGACAATGATACGGGCGTGCCAGTGGTCGGGTGTGGCAATGATCACCGCGTCGACGTCGTTCGACGCCAGCAAGTCCTGGTAGTGCCGGTAGCGTTTGGCAGGCTTCAAACCGCCGGAGCCACCTCCCGGGCGCACGTCGTTCTGGGAAGCGGCGATGGCTTCCTCAGCGCGGACGTCAAAAAGGTCGCACACAGCGGTGACCACCACGTTCAGATCCTCCTGACCGAGGAAAGCCTCGATCTGCCGGCGTGCGTTCTCGGAATCCCGGCTTGTCCACTCCGGTGTTGCAAATCCCGCAGCGCGCAGGAGGGCGTGACCACGGCCCCCGTAGCCGATGATGCCCAGACGGATCAGTTCGCCTTTTTTTCGGAATGTGGTTTTCGGCAAAACCGCTGGGGCCTCTTTGGTCAGTCCCAGTCTGGAAAGCAGTTCCTCTTTCCGGGAACGGTCGGCCCCTACTTTTTTGACAACGCTGTAAGCAAAGGCCCCGAGAACCGGAACCGTAGCGAGCGACTTGAGGAAGTCCCGTCTGTCGAAACGTTTCTTGCTTTCCCCCTCGCTTTTTGCTTTGGAGGTGTTCTGATTGTCCGCCATCTTAGCTTTCTCCCTGGCTAACCAGCTTTCCAAAAATAAGACGGTCCAGGCCGATGACCTGGCTGGTGGGAAACGTCGTGAGAACAAAGAGGGCTGCCAGCTCAATCAGCACTTTGTTGACGATCAGGTAGCTTCCTTCCATCGGAATGCTGTAGCTGTAGCCGACGAAAGGTGGAGTACAGAGGTAGTACAGCAGCAAAAGAATCATTCCGCCGATGCTGGCAAGTTGAGAAAGACATCCACACACGAGGGCCAGGCCGATCAGAATGAGTGCCCAGATGTTCACCGGGTCAACCACATTCAGCACACTGGGGTGATTTGCAAGGTAGTGGAAAAAACCAGCGAAAGGTCCCTTCGATTCCAGGAGGTAAGAGGCGGATGTCCAGTACGGGTTCAAGAGTTTTGCAACACCTTCGTACAGGAAATGCCAGCCAATCAGCACGCGCAGAACCACCAGACCCACAAGTTGAGCGGTGGTGTACTTCACACTCGTTGGGTAAAGTTCTCGCAGCATGGGATCTTAGCCTCGCGCTTAGTGTTGGAACGGCCGACCTCCGACGAATTTTGGCTTGCCCCGATTTACCAACCAGGTGTTCCCGGGTTTCGACTCACAAACAAATGTAAGAAATTTCCCACAACGGTGTCAAAGACATTCGTCAAGATTCCCAGTTAACCGCAAGAAAAGAGGCGGTGGTGAAGAAGGATGCCTGCGTCGGCCCTGTGCGTCCACGCCGATTCCTTGTGACCGAAAAACACTGAGACGGAAAGCCCAATCCCCTTCCTGCAGGTCGACGATCCCCCAACCCTTTTGCAGCCCTCAGTTTCGTTCCGGTGCCAGGGAAGCGAATCATCTTGGCCGCCGCAGGAGAAAGCTTTTCTACCGTCTACGCATTTTGGGACCTTGATCTGATTCGAGCCTTTGAAGTCCACCGTCGGCAGACGAACGGGTTCACAACGCTGACCGTGCTGAATCCTGTCCTTGGTGTGAACGCGACACCCCTGCTGTGAGAATCGCTGCGAGAAGGTACCACTGTTCCCACTGCCGTGGACAGGTTGGGTGCCCACCACCACGACGTGGGGGGCGGACAGCTTGCTGCAAGCGCTCCGCGCGGTCTCCAGGTGCCCTGGGAAACTTCTTCAACCCGGCGCAGCACTTCGGACGAACGCCTCCGCTACCTTTTGGGCTGCTGCGTTGGATCGCCTGGGCAGAAGGCAAACTTCGGCTCGGCTCGCCAGACTGCGTCGTTTGCTCTTTGCTTGTACAGGCTCAGCCCAACTGGGTTGCTCGGTGGGTGGACCGAGTTCGCCTGGGTTCCGGAAGGTCGGTTCGTCTCTTTGCGGAACCCGAGTGCTGGCAATGGCAGCTAAAACGAAGCTCTCAACCAGAGGACAAACGCCAGTGCAAGAATCACAAAGCCCACACAAGCGAGGATCACTTTCGCAAGTGCAGCACGACCACGGCGGACCGGGCTGAAAGGCATTCTGTGCCGCGGGTCCCCGTGGTGCTGACCAGGGGCAAACGAGAAGCCGCAGCTGGAACACTGCGGGGCCGGGTCCGGATTTGGTGCTCCGCACCGAGGACAGATCACCCGGTTTCCTCGCGAGGAAAGAACGACCAGCCGATTACCCTTCCGTTAGCGTCAGTTTTCCCGCAAGTGGATCCCGGGTTTCGCGCATCCAGCGGTCCAACTCCCGGTCCAGTCGTCGGAGAACGTTTTGCTGCGCGGGTGCTTCTGCCAGATTGTACAGTTCCCACGGGTCAGTTTTCAGATCGAAAAGTTGCACCGCGCCCACGTGAGGGTACCGGATCAACTTGTAGCGTTCTGTACGCACCATGCGCTGGTACTCCCGGTAAGCGCCGTAAATCGAGTCGTAAAGTTTGCTTTGCTCTCCCGTAATCAACGGCACCAGGCTCGGAAACTGCACGGTGTCTGGCACGGGAATTCCCGCCATCTCACATGTCGTGGCGAAGGCACTTTGCAGGTAAACAAGGGCATCCACCCGTTGCCCTTGCGGGATTCCGGGGCCGCACCACACAAAAGGCATTCGCACCGCGCAGTCGTACTGGTTTTGTTTGCCCATCAGGCCGTGTTCACCGACGGCCAGCCCCTGGTCCGAGGAGAAAATGATCACCGTGTTCTCCGCTTCGCCAGACTTTTCCAGACTTTTCAGGATGCGGCCGATCTGGTAATCCGTAAAAGTGATCAGGGCGTAGTACTCTCTCAGATGAACGCGGATGGCCTCCTCCGTTCGAGGGAAAGGTGCCAGCAATTCGTCACGGATGCGAGCATCGCCTTGGTCGAACGGGTGTTCGGGCAAGAAGTTTGGGGGGACGCGGATTTTGTCCAGCGGGTACATGTCCAGGAATGCTTGCGGCGACTGGCGAGGGTCATGTGGGCTGTGAAAAGCCACGTACATGAAAAAGGGCGATCCACCGTTGCCTTTCCGCGAGCGCAGGTAGCCGATGGCGGCGTCGGCCCACAATTGAGCGCTGTGAACGATTTTGCCGTCCACGTGGCGCCAGTGGCCCAGCAGGGTGGAGTCGGAGGGACTCCAGCTGTTGCCCGGTCGCGGGCGGTTGTACGGGTCCTTGACGATGCCCTTCTTTCGGTTTTTTTCCGCGTTTGGGTCCTTGGACGGAAACATCCCCGGACCGTGTGGACCAACATGCTTGAAGCTGCGCTGGAGGGCGCGATCGCCGTTGTGCCACTTGCCAGTCATGAAGGTGTCGTAACCGGCCTCGCCGAGCACCTGGCCCCAGAGCGGGTAGTCGTCGCAGTTGTTCCCGCCGCACGTCCACACGTACCGTCCAGTGTTCAGCATGGCGCGACTCGCGACACAGACGGCAGGAGTCCAGGAACCTTGGTTGAAACAGTGAGTAAAGGTGATGCCGCGACGAACCAGCCGATCGAGATTAGGAGTGTGTACGTCCGGGTTGTTCAAGGCGTGGACCGTCCGGAAGGCCTGGTCGTCTGTGAACAGAAAAAGAAAATTGGGCCGCGTGTAACCTGGTGCAGCGAAGCGCGCTTCTGGTTGCGAAGATGTACAGCCGTTCAGGCCAAAGAAGGCCAAGCCTGCAACACCAGCACCCGCCGTGCGCAGAAACTCCCGTCGATCGAACTTGCTGCTCACTTTGTGCCTTCCCGAATTTGTTTCAGCGCCAGAGAAGTAGCTACGAACCACTGGCGGCTTTTTTTGCGTGCATCTTTTCGTACTTTGCCATCAACTTGGCGACGGCATCTCTGTGAGCCAGGACGGTGAGCATTTTTAGCTTTACGTAGTCGTCGCGAAAGATGTAGTAGCCCTTCAGCTGGCCTTTACGGCTGCTGCGCCCCGAGTCTTTGATCAGAAACCAGTCGTGGCCGTACTTGTGGGTGAAGCCAACAGCGTGAATGCCGTGATCGTCGGTTGTCGTGTGATTGTAAAAACGGAATTCGCGGGCGTCCTGATTGATGAACTTGTCGGGGATGTCGAAAGTGGGTACAATGGCCACGTCCTCTTCCGGGACTTTCCCAGGCTCGGAAACGTCGCCGCCGAACACGAGAGAATAGCCGTTTTTCACAGCATCCCGAATGGCCTGGTAGAAATCCGCCAGCGGTACATTGTAGTAAGCCCTGCTGTGCCACCAGTTGTCGGGAACTTTGTACTCACCCTGCGTCCAGAAGGGCACGCTTTCGGTGGACATTAAGGCCACGTAGTCGTCCAGCGGTAGTTTCAGGTACCTGGTAGCGTACTCCTGTGGCGTCATGGTTTGTCCTTCCACCGTAACGCTCGTTGGGGGCTCTCCGAGGTACTTGTTCAAGATCAACTTTACGTACGCCAGAGCCTTGTCTTCGTCCCAGTAGCCGTGTTCCTTGCAGTACTGCAGGTAGCTACGGAGCTCGTTGAACAGCGCCGTGTGGTTGTGCGCCGTCCGACCGTTGAGAAGGCCCGTGTACGCGCTCTCGGGTACACAACCGTACTGCCGAATCCGTGCGATGACGGCATTTTGCTCCGATCCTTGCCCCAGAAATGAGTTTCCCTTCTCGCGGATGAATCGGCGTGCTTTCTCTACGTACTCCCAGTACACAACGTACATTTCCGAGAGCTTCACTTCCTTGCCCGTCAGCCGTTTCACTTCGGACTCCAGGAACGAAATGGTCGAAAATGCCCAGCAGGTTCCTGTCGTGTCCTGTTTAACAGGCGGATTGTGCCAGATGATCTGGAATTCGTCCAGCGAGTGCGGCCTCTTCAGCCTGGCTACATCCACTTTCAGGATTTGCCGCTCCTTGCCGTGGACTTTCTTGGTCACGTACACGGCTCTGTCCTGTGCAAACAGAGCGCTGGACAACGTAAAGCTTACCGTTGCAAACACCAGAAAGGTGAAAACTCGTTTGACCATCGGGATCCTCCTGGTTTTGTCGAACATTGTGTTTCGGTTTGCCCAGAGACCTGCCTCCCTAAGAGCTCCGGGTTTCCGGAAACGTGGCCAATTTGTCGCCTAAGCCCAATGTACAGAACTCGCAGCAAAAGGGAGCCGGGTCGTAGGAACCTGGGTGCCGGGTGAAGTGGGGAACCCGCCCACGGGAGCGCTGGCACGGACCCGAACGCTGGAAGCCTGCGTCGTCCAAAGCTTTTGCTGCCTTCGGAAAGCCGCGCTGGGCTGCGTTTTGCTCGAAACTGCTGAGCCTCAGGTTGGCGGGAGCTCGTACGCTTCGACCAGGTCGGCCACTTTGCGGACGCGCTCAATGTCGCCCCCGGGTGGAAGCTCATCCGAAATGCCGAGGATCAGGCGCGGTGCGAACATGTCGAGCACTTTCTGCGCGAAAGCCAGCAGCTCGTCTTCCGGTGTACTCGGCAGGAACAGAATCGCTGGGATGCCATCCATCAGCATGGTGTCACCCAGTGCTTCCTTTAGCTCCTCGAGCGTCACGTCTCCCTGAGGGAGAGGGGTGGCTGCCTCGATGGCATCGAACCCCACCGTACCAAGGTAAGGCAGCAGCGGTTTTAACGCCCCATCCATGTGGATGTGGCAGAATTTGCCAGCCGCGTGAATCTGCGCGATGCGTTTCTGGTAGTAGGGAATCAGGTAGCGTTCGAAGTACGGTGGCGGATCCACAAAGGCGTCGATGTTGTCGCCGAAGTTGAGGATGGGAACGGGCGAAGCCAGCAGCACCTCGTACATCTGGTCATCCCACGCCTCGATGGCTTTCAGCAGATCCGCGATTTTGTCCGGGTAGTCAGTGAGAGCGTAGACCAGATTCTCAAAGCCCATGTAGTCGACGACCAGGCGCTGGAAGGGGGCTCGTGGGTAGTACGTGTTGATGACACCCAGGTCGCCGAAGGCCTCATCGGCGATGCGGTAGTTGTGTTCATCAAACTGGAAGGTGGAGTGTTCCAGGACGTCGATCATCACGGGGATGTCGTCCGGACCTTTGATGAAATGTTCGTGGGGATAACCGTGCACAGCCACCTGGCGAATTTGCCCCCGGGGTGTTTCGTACACGGTAACCGTGCGGTCGCCTTCAACGTGTTGGTGTACTTTGATCCGGTTCTGGTCGATTTGAATCTCGAAAATGTCCACGCCGAGGGTTTCTTGGGGGTAGCGCGGTGAAGCGTGGAGGGCGCGGTAGAGTTCGAGAAGGGTCAGACCGCGGTACTTTTCGGGTACCTGCCCGCCTTCGTACGGTTCAATCACCCGGTAGAACCCCTCTACGCGCTCGGGGTGGTGTACTCCCTCGGGGGGACGATTGCGCAGGCGGTTACCGTAGAACCAGTAGTAAATGCGGGGCTGCCACACAACCCGGTCAACGGGTTCTCTACGGAACGTTCGGAGGATGCGTTCGCGGATGGTCACGGTGGGGCCCTTTCCTGCTGTGGTTCGGGGTGAACCTTGCGGCCAAATCTACGGCTCTCAAGGGAACGAAGCAAGTGAAACCTGAGCCAGAATTCCCGACTTTCCCGGGGAAGCGCGCAAATACCTCGGAGCGGTCTGGCTCTTTCCTGGCGAAATCGTTTCCCGGCCAGGGCAGGACCTTAAAAGTGCTCTGCGTTCCCGATGGGGATTGGACCCTTGGCAGTGCGGGAACGGGCGGGCACGCCCGGTTCCCTTAGTCGGCGCGTCGGAAGAAACTTGCTGCACGGGAGAGGATGACTTTTGGAGCGGATTTGAACGGCCGGACAACAAATCCTCTCGTGCTTACCTGCAGCTCTGCAGACGAACATCGCACGAGCCCTGAGGCCAAACCGCCCGAAGGGATCGACGAGTTCGGGCCGCTGAACGGATTGCGCTAAGCTCCGGCTGCGGTAACGTGACTCATTTTGTCACATTAGGTTCAGGAGTTCATCAAAGGAATGTCTGGATTGTTGCAAATCGGTAAGAAGTGCAAAGGGAGGAGGGAACCGTGGCGAAGCGCGTGGTCGTACTGGGTGCAAGTTTCGCCGGTTTGACGGCGGCCTTTGACGTCAAACGTCTGACGGGGGATGCCTCGGAAGTGACAGTGGTGTCGAACCGGGATCGATTCGTTTTCGTGCCTTCGCTGATCTGGGTTGTGTCGGGTGACCGGAATCTGGAGGACGTGTCTTTCGAACTGGCGCCGGCTTTCGCGAAGAAGAACATCCGTTTTGTGCACGCTGCCGCCGAACGCATTGACCCTGAAAGGCAGCAGGTGTTCCTTGCCGACGGTTCCGTCCTGGAGTACGACTACCTTTTCATTGGCACAGGGGCGCATCTGAACTTCGACGCTATTCCGGGCCTTGGGCCGGAGAATGGATTCACGCACTCGGTGTGTACGTTGGAGCACGCGCTTTTAGCCCAGGAAGCCTGGGGCAAGTTCCTCAAGGACCCCGGCCCGATCGTTGTAGGCGCAGCGCAAGGCGCCAGTTGCTTTGGTGCTGCTTACGAAGTGGTGCTCAACCTGGAGTACGCGTTGCGGAAGGCGGGACTACGCGACCGTGTCAAAGTCAGCTTTTTCACTTCGGAACCCTACCTGGGACATTTCGGTCTTGGTGGGATGGAGAAGGCTTCGAAACAAATCCACGTGTTTTTCGACCGTTTCGGGATCGAAGGGCACGCTAATGTGGCCATCGAGTCGGTGACGTCCGACAGCGTCAAGTTAAGCAACGGCGTGACTCTGCCGTACAAGTACGCCGTTGTGATCCCACCCTTTCTTGGGGCCAGAGTGGTTCGAAACTCGCCCGGAATTGGAAACGAGGCGGGGTGGGTGCCAGTGAACGACAATTACCAGCACCCGAAATTCCCGAACATCTACGCTGGCGGTGTGGCTGTGGCCATTTCGCCGCCGGAGAAGACCCCGATTCCGACGGGCGTTCCGAAGACGGGTTACATGTCCGAGGTGATGGGCCGCGTGGCCGGGCACAACATCGCGGCCGAGATCAAAGGCCAGCGGCCACACGGCGCCGTGGTAGCCGAGATGGGAGCCATGTGCATTCTGGACGCTGGTAACACCGGAATGGTCATCGTGCTCGACAAAGTTTTCGGCAAGCGGAACTTCGAGTTCATGCTACCCGGCTTTTTCATCCATTGGGGCAAGCTGCTGTTCGAAACGTACTTTATCTGGAAGGCCAGCTCGGGGAAGACGTACCTGCCGTGAGTACGAGCAAGCAGGAACCAAGCGTTGCTTACCCGTGGCGCACTGACCCATTTTGCAGAAAGGAGCAATTTCTACGAGATTGTCACTCGGCCCAGCTGATGCGAAATGTCCGGATTTCGTAGGGCTGTAGTGTTGTCGTCAACTGACGGCCTGAGGTGCGTACGGGTGCCACAGAATCCTCGATCAGATCTACTTCGCGCGCTTTGGTCAGTGG
>CAZXXS010000075.1:0-20849 GCA_964644845.1 uncultured Cytophagia bacterium
GCAGTCGGCTTGCCCGTCTTAACCGCGCAGAAACGGCAGTTCCGTGTACACACGTCGCCGAGGATCATGAAGGTGGCCGTACGCCGCGCCCAACAATGTCCCACGTTCGGACACCGCGCGCTTTCACAAACAGTGTGCAAATGGTGTTGCGCCACAAGCCTTCGCACTTCAGCGAACTGGCCGCCTGTAGGCATGCGAACCTTCAGCCAGGACGGGCGGCGGGATGCATTTTCGGACATCCTACTTCTCACGCTCTTCTGCAGTAAGTTCAGGCTCAGGTGAAACCGAAGCACCGCTTAGGGTGCTCCTTTTCTTCCTCTAAAACACCACCTCCGGCTCGTAGTTCTCCAGGAGTGCCACCACTCGCTGGAGAAAACGTCCTGCGTACAGTCCATCGATCAAGCGGTGATCGTAGGTCAGGCTGATGTACATCATGTGACGAATGGCAATCGCGTCGTCTTCCACAACCACCGGTCGCTTCTTGATCGCTCCCGTACCAAGGATGCCCACCTGGGGCACTGGAATGACCGGTGTACCAAACAGGTTCCCGAATGTTCCAATGTTTGTGATCGAGAATGTACCGCCCTGGACATCATCTGGGGAAAGTTTCTTCGAACGCGCCCGGGTGCTGAGGTCATGAAGCGCCCGGGCAATTCCGACCAGGTTGAGAGCGTCTGCATCCCTGATCACCGGCACAATGAGCCCTTCGTCCACAGCCACGGCAACACCAATGTTGATGCGCCGCTTGAGAAGAATGTTGTTGCCATCGATCGAGGCATTCAGGTACGGAAACTCGCGCAGCGCTTTCGCAGTTGCTTCCACGAAAAAGGACGTGTAGGTCAACCGCACGCCCATTTTCTCCAGAAACGCCTGTTTGGTCGACTCGCGAAAACGCACAAGGTTCGTCACATCGGCTTCTGCTACCGATGTGACGTGGGCCGCTGTCTGCTTGGCCAGTACCATGTGCTCCGCAATCTTCTTGCGGATGTGCGTCATCGGCTCAACGACCACATCTTCTCCTGGTACCGGACCCTGGGCAACACCCGGCGGCGAAACTACCGCCCCAGCAGGTTGCACAGCTTCGGTTGCAGAAGCTCGTGTCGCGGACACTTCACCAGCCTTTCGCGCGGCGACGTAAGCCAGGATGTCCTTCTTGGTCACCCGTCCCCCTGCTCCAGTGCCTGGAATTTGCTCCAGCTCTTCGTCGCTGATTCCCTCTTTCTCCGCGATCGAACGGACAAGCGGCGAATAAAAACGCCCTGATTTCCCAACAGTCTTGATTGCCGAAACGCGTGGAGAGGCTTCGTCCCGCCCTTCCGTTGCGGACCCGCTTTCGGCGTCCCCGTTTCCGGCAGACTTCGCCTTTTGCTGCGGCGCGGTCTGTTCACGCACGGAAACCTCTGCTTGCTCAGCTTCGGTTTCGATCACCGCCAGCTTTGTGCCCACCGGTACGGTTTCGCCTTCCGGCACAAGGATCTCCACCAGGATACCGCCCACCGGCGCTTCGATTTCCGAGTCCACCTTGTCGGTCGAGATCTCGTACAGCAGCTCATCCTTCTTGACCCGATCCCCCGGTTTCTTGTGCCATTTGACGAGCGTGCCCTCCACTACACTCTCGCCCATCTGCGGCATTACCACATCCACTTTCATCCTGCTACTCCTCAGTCCTCATCCCTACCTCAGGTCACCCTCCCACGGGCAGTCTCACATGACCGGTTTGAACCAGTATTTCATGAAGGCGTCGTGGGTCCACGGCATCTTCGTTTTGAAAACCTCCATGATAGCCTCAGCGTACTGTCGAATTTCGTACTGAGCGTGGGCCTCAGCCCGGAGGCTAAGGAAATTCATCAGAGCACGCGCGTTGATCGTCCAGTAGAATTCCGTGTAGAGAGCCAACGGGAGAACAATTCGTGCCAGTTCGCGCGCCACACCGGCGTCCAGAAGCTCGTTGTAAAGACGGTAACTGGCGTCGTAAGCCCTGGTGATCTTTTCGATCAGTTCGGCCGAAAGGTCTTCGGGCAACTCTTCGTACTTGTAGTCCTTCGAAATCTGTCGCCGTAGCGTTTGGGGCACGTAGAACTCGTACTTCAGGGTCGTGTAGCGACCGGAGATCTCGTTGTAGCTGGCAATCCGGTGTCGAAACCACTGCCGGGCCACGAAAATTGGGCAGCGCACGTGAAACTTGAAAATCGCGTGCTCAAAAGGTGTCTCGTGTCGGTGGCGCAACAGGTAGTCGATCAGCTGTCTGTCGCGTTCCTCCCCTTTGCTGCCCTGGCCCGTGGAAACCCGCGCGGCCTGGACCACCGCCGGATCGCCACCCATGAAATCCACAAGGCGAACAAACCCGTGGTCAAGAATTCGGTACTCCATGTTCCACGCCTTCCCGCACCAAAGGCCATTTACTGTCAGGCCTGTCCCACTGTTCTCCCCAGGAAAGCAAAACCCGCGAATGCGGGTTCTGGGGGCAAACTCTCAACGTCGTTTCTTAGTGCTGCAACACCGCGAGCCAGGTTACGCACTGGCCGCCGACACCGGCCGACTCGCCGCCAGAGGTCCCGGGTCGGATGCCTTGTCCTGCGTCGGCACACGCACGTAGGGCGCTGGCTCGTGTGCCAGAAGATCCTCCAGCGTCAACACCATGCTTTCGCGTGTGTACGCCGCGAAGTTGTAAATCCCGGTGTCCATCCGGATCGCGTCTTCGGGGCACGCTTCCACGCAGTAGCCACAAAAGATGCACTTCCCAAGGTCGATATCAAAGCGCACCGGAACCTTCTCGATGTTCGGGTCCGGGTGTTCACCGGCAACGATGTAGATGCAACTCGCCGGGCACACGGTCTCGCACATCATGCACGCCACACAGCGCGGACTTCCGTCGGCGCGTTTGGCGAGCCGGTGCATGGTACGCAACCGCGGGGAGATCGGCCGAATCTCCTCCGGGTACTGGTACGTAACCGCGCCCTTCGGCACATTTTTCAGCCCCAACAGTCGCAGGGTGTGCCGGGTCATGTTGACGATGAAGTGCTTCGCGGTGATCGCCAGACCTCTGAAGACCTCGGGGAAGTAGATCCTCTCCCAGAACGTCAGTTCTTTCTCAGACTGTGGTATCCGCATCGTCCCTTACCCGATTAGCAGGAGAACCGCAGCTGTAACCACAACATTTGCCAAAGACAGCGGCAACAGGTAGCGCCAACCAATTCGCATCAGCTGGTCGTAACGCACCCTCGGCAGTGTCCACCGGATGAGCATTTGAAACCAGAGGAGAAACACCACTTTGATGAAGAACGCGCCGACCTGGAGGAGTGCCACAACCACGTTCGGCAAAGCTACGGCCATTCCCCACGGGAAATGGAAACCGTCCGCAGCGAGCCACGGAACCTGCCAGCCTCCAAGAAACAGCGTCGTTGTCAGCGCCGCCAACAACACCATCTCGATAAAATCGGTGAACATGTACATTCCCCAGCGCATGCTGGAGTACTCGACCCAGTACCCAACGATCTCCGATTCGCCTTCCGGTAGGTCAAAGGGCACACGTTTGGTTTCCGCAATGCCAGCCACCAGGAACAGCAAAAAGCCAAGTGGCTGTAGCACAATGCCCCAGCGCGGGATCCAGCCCAGGTACATGTGGCCCTGGTAGCGAACCATTTCCTGCAGATCCAGAGTGTTGTAAATCAGCAGGGCACCAATGATCGCAACACCGATGGTGACCTCGTAGGAAATCATCTGGGCCGAAGCGCGCAACCCGCCCAGAAACGAGTAGTTGTTCTCCGACGCCCAGCCGCCAAGCACAACCCCGTAGACACCCAGCGAAACAATCGCGAAGACGAACAAAATCGAAGCGTTCAGTCCAGCCACCTGCAAGCCGATTTCCTTCCCGCCCACCCGCAGAACATTTCCGAACGGGATGGCCGTGAAGGTGACCAGCGCGAAGAAAAGGCTCAGCATTGGCGCCAGCATGTGAATGAACTTGTCGGCGCGCTCGGGCGTGAACTCCTCCTTGGTGAACATCTTAATCGCGTCGCTCAGGATGTGGAACAGCCCGATGACGCGTAGGCCCAGGATTTGCGCACGGTTGGCACCGATGCGGTCCTGCATCACTGCCGATTGCTTACGCTCCACCCACGTGAGAACAGCGCCGATGGTCAACACCGTCATCACGATGAAAACGGCCTTCAAAAGAACGATCAAAATGTCGAGAGCCATGACCCTACCGTCTCCCGTTCAAGCAGCCCGTTCAACACCGGATTCGCTACTACTCCGCCTTCACAGTTTCTTCGGCAGCGCTCGAGACCAACTTCCCGTGTTCTCCCAGCGCCTCGTAGCTGAGTCCCGAGAACGCTGCGACCTGTCCGGCCAATTCCGAGAACACTTCCGCAGCGCTTTCCGAACTCGGCTCGAGACCCAGGGCTCTGGCCAGACCCGCCAGAATGCTCAGACCGGTTCTCGACTCACCAAGCGGTTCCACAGCCTTCCAGAAACGCTGCACACGACCCTCAAAGTTCGTAAAAGTGCCCTCCTGTTCCACAAAAGTGGCCATGGGTAACACCAGATCAGCCTTGGCGGCGGTCGCGTTCCAGTTAGTCCCCACGTAGATCACGCGACCCAGCTTCGGCAGCACAGCTTCAGCCCGCTCGGCTTCGGTGGATTTGCTAAGATCCTCGTTGAAGATGACAACCGTGTCCACCTGGCCAGATTCTGCCGCATCCAGAAGAGCCGAAACGTCAGAAGTCCCCGCGCTAAACCCCAGGTCCAACAACTCCGCGCCCTTCGTGTTCGGGTTCTTGTCCGCTTTGATGAGCAGAGTGTCCTCGTAGCCGGGCTCCTTGGGCTCCACCCTGAACCCGATTCGTGACACTCCCAGGGAGGAAAACAACTTTCTGGCGGCGAACAATTCCTCGTTTGTCATCTTGGCCGAGAGCAGAACGCCGACCCGGTCCGCACCTTCTTTTGTCGCGTCGGACAGCAGGTCCGAAGCGAGCTGGAATGCGGCTGGCCAGCTCAGCTCAACCGGTTCTCCACCGTCCAGACGCCGGGGCACCAGGATGCGGTCCAGAGCATCCACGTATTTGTAACCGTAGCGCCCGTCGTCGCACATCCAGTAGCCGTTCACTTCGGGATTTGGACGCGGTCGAATGCGCGGAATTCTGCGGCCGCCCGCTTTGTACTCCCGGCTGATGTTGTAGTCCACCGCGATGTTGCATCCCCGGCTGCACCCCGGACAAATCGACTTGACCTGCTGCAGGTACCAGACACGCGTCTGAAAACGGAAATCGCGGTCCGTCAGCGCCCCCACCGGACAAATGTCCGCCAGATTCCCCTGGTAGCGGTTCTGAAGCTCGCTGATGCCCGGGTAGAGATCCACCACCGAACGGTTGCCCCGGTTGAAAATGCCGAGTTCAAACGTCTTCGTCACCTCGCGCGTGAAGCGCACGCAACGCGAACAAAGGATGCAGCGCTCCTGATCGAGAACAATGTGCTTACCGATGGGTTTGGCCTTCTGCTTCTTGATCTTGTTCTCGCGAAGCCGGCTTTTGTAGAGCCCGTGCTCCATGTAGTAGATCTGCAGGTAGCACTCGCCTGCCTGGTCGCACACGGGGCAGTCCAGAGGATGATCCACCAGCAGGAACTCCAGCACAGCCTGGCGTGCTTTGCGCACTTTCTCCGTATTCGTCCACACCACCATCCCGTCGGCGGCTTTGGTGTGGCAGGAAATCTGAAGCTTGGGCATTCCCTCGATTTCGACAAGACACATCCGGCAGCTTCCCGCCACTTTCAGCGCCGGATGGTAGCAGTAGTGCGGAATCTCAATGCCCAGCTTCTTGGCCGCTTCCAGCACGTTTGTGCCCGGTTCTACCGAGACTTCCTTGCCGTCTATTTTCAATGTCGGCATGGCTTCTGCTCTCTCCCTGATCCGAACAAGCCCAAGCTACTGTCTTCTCCGGTGCTCTGCAAGTTAGCTGGCTTTGGCCACGCGGTGCTTCCGGTCCTCCAGGTCGCAACGCCCTTCGCGCACGTGGTACTCGAACTCATCCCGGAACTTGGTCACAAAGCTGATCACAGGCATCGCCGCGGCATCGCCCAACGGGCAAACGGTGCGCCCCATGATGTTCTGGGCAATCTCCAGGATGTTGTCCACGTCCCCTGGCATCCCACGGCCTTCGGCGATTCGATCGAAAATCCGTACCAGCCATCCTGTTCCCTGCCGGCAGGGCGTGCACTGTCCACACGACTCGTGCGCGTAGAAGTGGATGATGTTCCTGAGCGTGTCAAACATGCAGGTGTCCTCGTCCATCACGATGACACCGCCGGAACCGGCCATCGTGCCCGCCTTGGCCAGGTCATCAAAACACATCCGCACGTCGATTTCATCAGCCTTCAGGACGGGACACGAGCTACCGCCCGGGATGACTGCTTTCAGTTTCTTGCCGTCGCGAACGCCACCCGCGAAATCGAAAACGATCTCTCGAAGCGTGGTGTGCAAAGGCGCCTCGTACACTCCCGGTCGCTTCACATGCCCACTGACGGAGAAAATGCGCGTACCGCCGCAGCGCTCCGTGCCTTCGGAGAGCGATGCAAACCAGTCGGCACCCTTCGCAATGATGTGCGGCACGTAAGAGAGCGTCTCGACGTTGTTGACCACGGTGGGACTCTGAAACGCACCGACTGTTGCTGGGAAAGGTGGCTTCAAGCGTGGCCAGCCCTTTTTTCCCTCCAGCGAATTCAGCAGAGCCGTCTCTTCGCCGCAGATGTACGCACCGGCGCCGCGGTGGATGTACACCTCCAGATCGTAGTCGCTACCAAAAATGCCCTTGCCGAGGTAGCCTTTGGCTTTGGCTTCAGCGATGGCCTCTTCCAGCCGCCGGGCCGGGTGCACGTACTCGCCGCGGATGTAGATGTACGCCACGTGCGCACCGATGGCGTACGAGGCGATCATCATGCCTTCCAGCAGCGAGTGCGGGATGTTCATGATTACGTGGCGATCTTTGAACGTGCCGGGCTCGCCCTCGTCAGCGTTCACCACCAGGTATTTGGGTTTCTCAGAATCCTTGGGTACAAAGCCCCACTTCACACCGGTCGGGAACCCGGCGCCACCAAGCCCTCGCAACTTCGAGCGTTTCACCTCCTCAATGACCTCATCCGGGGTCATCGATTTCAGGACCTTGCGAATGGCCTGGTAGCCGCCCAGTTTTTCCCACACGTCGATCTTGTGGGAATCCGGAACGTCGAAAAACTCTGTCAGTACCTTCACTTGTGGCATGGTGTCATTCCAGGCTTTCGAGGATTTCGTCCAGCTTCTTTTCGTCCAGGGGACCGTAGAAGTCGTCGTTCACCTGCATCATCGGAGCCATTTCGCAAGCACCGAGGCATTCCACCGTCGTCAGTGTAAAGCGTCCATCCGGTGTCGTCTGGCCGACGTCGATGCCGAGCTTTTTCCGCAGGTAGTCAAGCACGTTGGTCGCGCCCATGATGTGGCAAGCTACACTCTCGCACACCTTGATGTGGTACTTCCCCACAGGGCGATCGCGGAACATCGTGTAGAACGTGAAAACCTGGTGTACATCTGTAACCGGAATCTCCAGGAGCTTCGCCACGTAGTCTTCAACTTCCTGCGTGATGTAGCCAAACTCCTCCTGGGCCAAATGCAGCGTGGGAATTACCGCCGCTTGCCGGTCAGGGTAGTGGCCCAGCAGCTCGCGAAACTGTTGAAGAGCCTTCTCGCTGAATTCCACGCTCATCGATCCTGCTCCCCTGCGATCATGTTAATCGAGCCGAAGATCGGAATGACGTCTGCCACCATGTGTCCCTGAATGAGGCGCGGGAGAGCCTGCATCAGGTAGAAGCAAGGCGGGCGAACGCGCACTCTGTAGGCGCGGTCCGTCCCGTCGCTGACGATGTAGAAGCCAAGCTCACCATTGGGTGATTCTACGGCCATGTACGTCTCGCCAAGCGGCGGCCGGATGCCGTGACCGTACATGATCAACATGAAGTGGTTCATCAAACCTTCGATGTTGCCGTAGGTTTCCTCTTTCGGTGGGAGAACCACCCGCCGATCTTCTGCTTTGATGTACGGCGCAAAGTCCTTCTGGCTGCCATCCAGTGTCGGATCGGCTTCCACCTTCAACCGAGCCACGTCCTCCGTCTGCCCCACCTTGGCTTTGTCCACCACAAGCCAGCCGGGTACGAGTTCCGGGGCATCCTGGATGTGCGTGGGGCCTTCTGGCATCTGATCGATGGCCTGACGAATGATGCGAATGCTCTGCCGCATCTCTTCGATGCGCACGAGCCAACGGTCGTACGTGTCGCCGTTGGCACCGCTGGGCACCTCGAACTCCACCCGGTCGTAGACGAGGTAGGGGTGCGCTTTGCGCACATCGTACTCAATGCCCGTTGCCCTGAGCAGCGGTCCGGTGAAGCCGTAGGAAATCGCTTCTTCCTGCGAAATCACGCCCACGTGCTTGGTACGGTCGTAGAAAATGCGGTTGCGCGTCAGCAGTTTGTCAATTTCGTTGATCACTTCTTCGGCGCGCCGCAACGCATCGAGCGTCTTCTCTTCGAAACCCTCCGGCAAATCCGACTTGAGTCCGCCCACACGCAGGTAAGAAACCGTGAGCCGCGCACCCGTCACATCCTCAATCAGCTCCTGCAGCCACTCACGAGCCTTCATGCAGTACAGGAACACCGTCATGGCGCCCATTTCCATGGCCATGGGGCCCAAACAGGTCAAATGGTCGAAGATTCGCGAGATCTCGCTCATGATCACGCGAATGTACTTGGCCCGCTCCGGCACGTCGATGCCCAGTAGCTTTTCCACCGCCAGCGCGTAGGCCACATTGTTGATGATTGGCGAAACGTAGTTCAGCCGATCGGTGTACGGGAACACCTGGTTCCAGCGAACCGTCTCGGCCTCCTTTTCAAAGGCCCGATGCAGGTAGCCGATCTCCACATCTGAGTTGACCACCGTTTCGCCATCCAGCTCCAAAATAATGCGAATCACTCCGTGCATGGCCGGATGCGACGGGCCCATGTTCAACATCATGCTCTGGGTGCGAATGCCGGTGTCTGGATCGTACTTTTCTTCGAGAAGCATGTCCTCCACTCTCTCCTGTCTTCTGGAACGCCCTCCGGCGCGCTACGAGTGGCGAAGCTGATTCTTGATGGACTCCAGTTCCAGTCTCAACTCTTCAACCTGTCGTTCCAAGCGCTCAATGGCTTTCGAAAACGTCGAGCGGTCGCGATTGATCTTTTCCAGCGCCTCCAGAATTTCGTTCTGGTGCTGCGTGGCATCCTCAACCATCTTTTCGAACTTGCGCTCAAGTCGCCCCAACTCGTCTTTGAGCACGCGGATCAGTTCGTCCATGTGCCCCCTCCTTTCGTTTCGGTCCTGGCATTACCCAACGTCAACCCATCTTACCCACAGCCACAAGACAGCCAGCACGGCGACGCCATGAAGCCCCACCAGTGCCCAACCTCCGCGGGAACGCTGCCAAGGCCCCGCGTTGCGCCACGACGGCCGAACGGCTCAGTTCTTGGGCCCAATCAACGGCTGCCGTTTGTTCACCGGGTAATCCTTACGCAACGGGTGCCCTTCGAATTCCTCGTACAGCAAAATCCGCTTCAGGTTTGGATGGCCTTCAAAGCGGATCCCAAACATGTCCCAGACCTCCCGTTCGGCCCAGTTGGCCGCTTTCCAAAGGTGCGTGACCGTCCGTACCACGGGATCGTCTTCGGGGACGGGCACACGCAGACGCAGCCGAAGATTTTTCATCAGGCTGTACAGGTTGTAGACAACCTCGAACCGGGGTTCGCGCCCGAACTTCAGGTAGTCCACGGCTGTGAGGTCCATCAGAAAATTGAAAAGCAGGTCCGGGTCGTCGCGCAGGAGCTGACAGGCCTCCACATTCACGCTCCGGTCGAGAACAACCACCACGTCGCCGCGAAATGTGTAAACATCGAGGACCTTATCCCCGAAGGCTTGCTGAAGCTTGGGTACAGCCGGATGCTCGCTGGCTTCCATTGCTCCCTCAAATTGGTTGCTTCATCTTCTCGATCTTCTCTTGCAGCTTCATGATGCCGTTGATCACGGCCTCAGGACGAGGCGGGCAACCGGGCACGTAGATGTCCACCGGAATGATGGTGTCGATCCCCTGCACGGTAGCGTAGTTGTCGTAGAAGCCGCCGGTACACGTGCAAACGCCGAAAGCCATCACCCATTTGGGCTCAGTCATCTGGTCGTAAACGCGCCTCAGGATGGGCGCCATTTTGTGGCTGATCGTTCCGACCACCATCAGCAGGTCTGCCTGTCGGGGGGTGAAACGCGGGAAAGCCGCGCCGAAACGATCCAAATCGTAGTGAGCGGAAGAAACAGCCATGTACTCCATGCCACAACAGGCAGTCACGAAAGGGTACGGGAAGAGAGACCACTTCCGCGCCCAGGCCACAACCTTGTCGACCCGGCTCGTGAAAAAGCTCTCACCCAGACGTTCTCTTACTCCCATTCCAGCGCTCCTTTTTTCCACGCGTAAATGAGCCCCAGAGCGAGGATGCCGATGAAGACGAGCATTTCCGCAAAACCGAACCAGCCGAGCTGCCGAAACACAGCAGCCCACGGGAAAAGAAACACAAGTTCAACGTCAAACACGATGAAAAGGAGGGCAATCACGTAGAATCGGATGGAAAAACGATCGCCAGGAAGGCTAAACGGAACCATGCCCGTTTCAAAGGGCTCGCCCTTCACCGCCGATTTCTTCTTGGGCCCGAGAAGCAAGCTAAGGCCAAGCATGAACAACACAAGGAAGGCAACAAACAGGAACATCAGAAGGACGGGTGTGAAGTCATTCATCGTCGCAGCCCTTTAACGCAAAATCCGCTTCAACCCAACGACACGCTCATCCCGCAGAAGCCTGTGACGCACATCCCCCATGTCAGGCTGGAGTTTAACAATCTCGAAAGAAAAATCCAAGAAAAGTTGAAGGTAGCCCCCGATTCTTTCGCACCCCAGGTCGACCCTCGCAGTTTCAGTACGTCCAGTTGCGCTTTGCACCCGCAACAACCTCTCGTTCACCTGGTTTCAGCCCCCAACACCTGGGTGTTCACACCCCCACCCAGTCCCTTTTCGCCGCGCCGCAAATTCACAAGCCCACCTCAGCAACAGCTAAGGAGGGAAATCTTCCGAGAGAGCCCGGTCGATGTCCATCTGCGCTTCGATGTCCTCGAGCTGTTCACTGAGGATGCGCTTGTGATCCAGCTCTTGCTGCATCAGCCGCTCAAACATCTTGCGCTCGGCAGCGGTAGCGCACTGTTCGTAAGCGCGGCGGTAAAATTCGTAAGCTTCCTCTTCGCGCTGAATTGCAATGCGCAGAATGTCCCGCATGCTCATCAGTTCTTCGCGCGTGTAGTGCTGCTCCATCTGGTTTGCCTCCACAGGGCCCCGCCTCTTTCGCTTCACCTGGTTTCGCCCGAGTAGTCCTCTCGAGGCTTCCCGCTCCGGACGGATGGTTCGTTTTGCCCGGCAACGCAGCCGCGGGCACTGCCGCAGCCGCGTGATGGTACCGGCTGCAATCCACTCCGGCCCCAAGAGAAACCGGCTAAGGCACATCCGTTACTCAGTAGGCCAGCAGTTTCCGCAGCGCGTCCACCACTCTGTCCCTGGACGGTAGCCAGTACTCCTCCAGGGGAGGGCTGTAGGGCACTGGCGTGTCGAGGCCGCCCAATCGCATGACCGGAGCGTCGAGTGCTTCAAAGGCTCTTTCGCTGACGAATGCCGCGATTTCCGCGCCCACACCACCTGTCCTGGAAGCCTCGTGCAACACCAGCACACGATTGGTCCGGCCAACGGATTCGAGGATGGCTTGCTCGTCGTACGGTCGCAACGTGCGAAGATCCAGCACCTCCACCTCCGCTCCTTCCTTGCTCAGCTCGTCCGCCGCAGCAAGAGCCGTGTGAACGGCGCTACCGTACGTGATCACTGTCGCATCCCGTCCTGGCCGCTTCACATCCGCCACACCGATCGGAACCACCAGGTCGTCGTCTTCCGGGACCTCCGCCTTAATGCGGCGGTACAGGTATTTGTGCTCGAAGTAGAGGACCGGGTTGTCATCACGCACCGCCGCCTTGATGAGCCCTTTGGCATCGGCAGGTGTGGACGGCGCCACTACTTTCAGTCCAGCCACGTGGGTGAAAAGGGCCTCTGGATTCTGCGAGTGAAAAGGGCCTCCGTGCACCCCTGCACCGGAAGGCGCCCGAACAACAACCGGTACGGGAAAACCGTAACGGTAGTGAATCGTGGCGGCATTCTGAACGATCTGATTGTACGCAACCGTAATGAAATCCGCAAACTGAATTTCGGCGATCGGTCGGAACCCGTACAGGGCCATGCCCACAGCAGCGCCCACGATGGCAGATTCTGAGATCGGTGTGTCGATGACACGATTGGGGCCGAACTCGTCCAGAAATCCCTTCGTCACTTTGAAGGCCCCGCCGTACACACCGATGTCCTCTCCCAGGAGCACCACCGCCTCGTCGCGGCGCATTTCTTCGCGCATGCCTTCCGAAATCGCTTGCAGGTAAGTTAGCACGGCCATTTTTGCTTCCTTTGTGGCCCGTTCAGCTACTCGACTTTCAACTCTCAACCCCTGCCGCTCTACGCGTAGACCCCTTCTGCGGCTTCCTCCGGTTCGGGAAGCGGGCTCGCCAGCGCTTCTTCCACCGCTTCTTCAATTTCACGTCGAATGCGTTCGTCGATTTCTTCCTCGACCTTCGCGTCCAAGAGCCCCTCGGCCCGCAACCGTCGCTGCATTACAAGAATCGGGTCTTTCTTCTCCCACTGCTTCTTCAGCTCCTCCGGCACGTACTTAGCATCGTCGTGTGCGGAATGTCCTGTCAACCGCATCATTTTGGCTTCGATAAGTGTGGGGCCCTCGCCACGACGCGCCCGCTCCACCGCTTTCTTCACCGTCTCGTACACAACAACCACGTCTGTACCGTCGATCAGCTCCCCCGGGATGCCGTAACCCACGGCGCGGTCAGCGATGTTTTCGCAGGCGTACTCCAGGTGCGTGGGCGTGGAGTAGGCAAACTGGTTGTTCTCGACCACGAGAACGAACGGCGCTTTCTGTACCGCTGCCAGGTTCAGTCCCTCGTGAAAATCGCCGATGTTGGAACCACCCTCACCAATGAAATTGAGCGAGACGTTCTTCTTCCCGGCCAGCTTCATGGCCATGGCGGTGCCGACTGCCACGGGAATCATCGAGCCGAGGTGGCTGATGTTGCCGACCACGTTGATGCCGCGGTCTGAGAAGTGAATGCCCGGATCGCGACCACGAGATGGCGAGTTGGCCCGCCCCAGGTACTGCAAGAAAATGGCCCTGGGGGACTGGCCTTTGGCCAGGTGTGCACCCGTGTCGCGGTGAATCGGGAACAAAACGTCCTCGCGCTCGAGCGCGTAGGCAGCACCCACCGAGGCCGCCTCCATTCCGCGGCTGAGGTAAACGCCCCCGACCACGCGACCTTGCTTGTACAGGCGAACAACGATTTCTTCCACCGCCCGGGTCAGTTTCAGCAAGTAGTAGAGCTCAAGCTTCTGCTCGCTGGTCAGACTCCTCTTCTTTTTTGGCATGGCAAATCACCGTTCTGTAAACCAAACAATTTCCTCAAGCCCCGACAAAGCCCCGGTGTTCAGAAATGCCCCAGCTGCCACGCTGCCGCCAGGATGTCCGCCGTTTGCGGCAACACGCGGGCTTCCAGTCCCGCATTGAAAGGAATGGAGGTATCCAGGGCCGCTACGCGGCGCACGGGTGCGTCCAAAACCGTGAACAGCTCGTCCGCGATCCGCGCTGCAACCTCGGCCCCGAAACCGGCCGTGAGGCTGTTCTCGTGGACCACCATCACCCGGTTTGTCTTGCGAACGGATGCAGCCACAGTTTCGAAATCCAGCGGACTAATCGTGCGAATGTCCACCACCTCCGGATCGATGCCTTCGTCCAGAAGACTCCGAGCTGCTTCCAGACTTCGGTGGGCCAGCATGCCTCAGGTCACCACGGTCAGATGGGGTCCGTTGCGCCGGACCGCCGCGCGACCGAAAGGCAAAAGCACCTCCGGACCCCGCTCGGGTGTGGCCGCAAAAGCCTGACGTTAAAGCCCCCTGTGTTCCAGAAAAAACACCGGATCCTCGCCTCGAATGGCGGTCTTCAGCAGCCCCTTCGCATCCCAGGCGTTGCTGGGTTCAACAATCCGGAGACCCGGCAGATAAGCGAGAAAACCCTCGATGTTCTGGCTGTGGCAGAGTGCCCCGTGAATGTAGTCCCCTACCGACGCGCGAGCCCCGCCGGGCCCGGCGCACACAGTGCCGTGCCGTTTGGTACGTCTCCCACACGTCCAGACCGTTGACTTCGTGGCGGTGCAGCCCGCGGCAGCCCATCGCCATTTCGTACACCGTCTGGCCTGCCGCCTGCTGCGAGCGTGGCACCGAAATCGCGCTGGCGTTGTCCTGGATGAAGAAAATCACCGGTAGGCGGTCACGATTGGCCCAGTTGATGGCTTCGCAGAAATCCCCGTGATTCGTGGCCCCCTCCCCGGAAGACGCGACGACGACCTCATTGTTCTTGAGCCTCCGGTTCGCGAAAGCCGTGCCCACGGCCTGGAGGTACTGCGTGCCGCCCGGGCTCGACTGCGAAACAATCCGCAGCTTCTTGTGCCCGTAGTGCTGCGGCATCTGACGTCCACAGCTCGACGGGTCTTCCGCCTTGGCAAGGAAATTGAGCAGAATTTCTCCCGCCGTGAAACCGAGCGTAAGGTTCAGCGCGAGGTCCCGGTAGCGCGGGTAGAACCAGTCGTACCCGGCCCGTAGAGCAAGCGCCGCGCCGACCTGTGCCGCTTCGTGGGCCGCACAGCCAATGTGGAAAAAACTCTTGCCCTGCTTCAACAGGGAAAGCATGCGTTCGTCCAGGTGGCGGGCCGTAGCCATCAGCCGGTGAACGTCCAGGATCTTGCTCCGCGAAAACCAAGCCCAACCCTTGCCCCTGGGGTCAGGCTTCGCGGAACGGTACGGATGTCGCCTCGACTCCACACACCCTCCCTGTCAGACCGCGTGTTCTCCCGAAACCGGAGCGCCGACCTCCGGTACCCCCAGGCTCTGCCGCAGCGTCGGCAGGGCAACACGCCGAGGTCTCAACACAAAAACCTCGCTGAATGCCCGCACAAAGGCGTCAGCCACCTCGTCCAGGCTCAGGGAACGTCCGAGCAGACGTTCCATCGACGTCACCCGCTTGCCGTGAATCCCGCACGGCACGATGTAGTCGAAGTAACGCAGATCGGTGGTCACGTTCAGGGCAAACCCGTGCATCGTGACCCAGCGACTCACTTTGACCCCGATGGCCGCCACCTTCTCGTCTCCGATCCACACGCCCGTCAGCCCGTCCTGGCGTCCCGCCCGGATGCCAAAGTCCGCCAGCGTGCGGATCAGGCTTTCCTCAAGCTGACGCAGGTACCAGTGAATGTCGCGGCGGTGCTCGGTGAGATCCAGAATCGGGTACCCTACCAGCTGACCAGGCCCGTGGAACGTGATGTCGCCACCGCGATCGGTGTGAACAACCTCGGCACCCCTGCTTTTGAGAAACGTGGGAGCCACCAGCAGGTGTTCGTCCCCTCCTCGCCGCCCGATTGTGTACACAGGCGGGTGTTCAACAAGGAGAAGGACGTCGGGTACCTCTTGCTCCACCCTCGCGTTCAGGAGCACCTTCTGCAACTCCCAGGCAGCAGCGTAGCGCAAGCGGATCGGCCCAACAACCCAAAGGGCCCGGTCGCCTGGATGGAATCCGGGCAAATCGCTTTCAGATGTGAATCGAGCGCCCGTAAACATCCAGGGCAGCCTCCATTACGGCTTCCGACATGGTTGGGTGAGCGTGAATTGTGCGGAAAATCTCGTCCGGTGTCGTCTCAAGTGTTTTCGCCACACCCAGTTCTGCAAGCATTTCTGTGGCCTCGGCACCCACAACGTGCGCTCCGAGCAGCTCGCCGTACTTTTTGTCGAAGATCAGTTTCACAAAGCCGTCCACTTCTCCGAGTGCCAGCGCTTTGCCGTTGGCGCGGAATGGGAATTTGCCGACGCGGACCTCCAGCCCGCGCTCCTTGGCCTGCTGCTCGGTCAAACCAAGACTGGCTACCTGGGGCTGGCAGTAGGTGCAGCTCGGCACCGCGTCGTAGTCCAGCGGGTGCGGATTCTGACCGGCGATCGCTTCCACGCAAATGATGCCCTCGTGAGAAGCCACGTGCGCCAGCAAGGGTGGCCC
This sequence comes from uncultured Cytophagia bacterium, assembly GCA_964644845.1. GTDB lineage: Bacteria > Zhuqueibacterota > Zhuqueibacteria > Oleimicrobiales > Geothermoviventaceae > Geothermovivens. The sequence continues at coordinate 16,284 of CAZXXS010000075.1, forward strand.
CACAATGTCGCCGATGGCGTAAAAGCCGTCTACGTTCGTCCGGTAGAAAGAGTCCACTTTGATGAACCCCCTTTCCGTGGCAATCCCCACCTCTTCCAGCCCGATTCCTTCCACGTTGCCCTGAACGCCGATGGCCACCAGCGCCACGCTGGCCGCTAAGGTGTCCGTTTTGTCGCCGTTCTGAATGCCCACTTCCACGCCCTTGGCCGTTTTCTTAAGGCCGGTTACTTTTGTACTCGTGTGGATCGTGATGCCGGACTTCTTGAAAGCGCGTGCCACCGTGCTCGCTGCCTCTTTGTCCTCCAGCGGCAGAATCTGCGGCATCATTTCCACCAGCGTCACCTGCGTGCCGAACGCGTTGAAAAAGTACGCAAACTCAACTCCGATCGCGCCGGCACCAATGATGACCATCGATTCCGGCGGCTCTTGCAGCACCATCGCTTCTTTACTGGTCAGGATCTTTTTCCCGTCGAACTCGATGCCCGGAATGGCGCGTGGCCTCGCTCCCGTCGCCACGATAACGTGCTGCGCCTCCACAAGCTGGGTTCCCTCTTTCGTCTGAACCTCCAGCTTGCCCTTGCCCGCGATTCGCCCCGTGCCCTCAATCCTGTCGATCTTGTTCTTCCGGAACAGGTACTCCACACCGCGCACCAACCGATCGGACGCGTCGCGGCTGCGCTTGATGACCTTCGGGAAATCGAACGACACGTTTTCAGCCACGAGCCCGAACTCGCCCGCTTTGCGGAAGTGGTTGAGCATTTCAGCCGATCGCAAGAGGGCTTTCGTCGGGATGCAACCCCAGTTCAAGCAAATGCCACCGAGACGGTCGCGCTCCACAACCACAGTTTTCATCCCAAGTTGCGCAGCCCGAATCGCCGCTACGTAACCACCCGGGCCCGCACCCAGAACAGCAAGGTCGTACCTGTTGCTACCCATGCAAGCTTCTCCCCAAGAGTTTCTCTGATCTCTCGCCTTTTCGTCCAACCACGTCGAACCGGTCTGGCCACACGGCGTTCCGAACGCGTTGCCCGTCGTTCGCCTCTCCATGTTGACGCCAGGATCGGGCCACTCGCCTGGTCCACCGGGACCCCGGTTCACTTGGCGCCAATTTAGCGCCAAGCCCGGACAAAAGCAAGCCCCAAACCGAACCAAATCGGACCCGCGCAGTGCGGTTTGCCTGGCGCGCAACGACCCCGTCGACGAACCCGCCTGGCCATTTGCCTCGTACCGGGGAGCCCGGGGCAATGTTCTCTCTACCCGCAGTCCCAGAGGGTAAAACAGTTTCGGGCCCCGTTTATTCCCCGTGGGCTCGTTGCCCGTCTCGCCGCGTCTTCCGTTCACGGAGCAGGTCACGCTTCCAGCCAGCCCTGTCCCCTGCTACGCAACCCGCCCACGAAAATCCCTCTCTGCGTCGTCAGGTTCTGAAGCTGCAGGGCAAGAATCGGCACGTTCTCTTCCCAGTTGTTGTTCTGAGTTCCGCAGCCGAGAGGAACGTGCCGCCGGGACCTTCCGAGCCGGCTGCGGCCTGGAGACGCGGGTCGAAACAAATTCCGACCGGCCCCGTAGTCCCAGGTAACCAGCCCACGCCGCTTCGCACCGCGCCACGGTTGCGGGACCAGGCGCGGTCCCCAGACTCGCTCGCTTTCGAAAACCCGCCTGCAAACCTGCCAGAGTACCGAGGACCGCCGCAATGAAACCACTTTCCACGCTTCTCGCTGGTCTGGCGCTTCTTTCCAGCGCAACCGCGCTGGTCGCCCAGACCCCGGCCAGCTACCTGGCCCAGGCCGAAGACCTCTGGGGCACCCGGGTCCAACTGGACTCAGCGGTTCTGGACAGCGCCCCTACTGTCGTCGTCCCGTTTTCTACCTCCTTGTGTGGTTACTGCCTTCTGGACGGCTACTTCGTCCAGGCGAACTACCTGGACCAGAACGATTCCTTCGGGGGCCATTCGTTCCACTGGTGTCTGTTTAACCCCCAGCTGGATGTGGTGGCTTTCCAAAAACACTACGGCTGGACACACCCAATTCTCACTTACCCACCCGAGCTTTTTTTCTACCAGCGTACCGGCTACCCTACCGTGCTTGCTTTTCGGAAGGGCCGGCAACTCGTGCGCGAGCTGCACAACTACGCCCTCGTTGACACCCTGGGGCAGATTCTCTGGCGTGGACGGGCTCACCTGACGCCCACAGGTCCCATTCAAATGGCAACCCGGCTGCTCTACGACAACGGGCGTCTGGAAGCCGTGCGCGTCCTGCCCACCGGCGCACCGATTCCCGAACGGGCCCGTGACCTGATGCGGCGTTTCCACTCCCTCGTGCCCAAGAATCTGGACCAGCTGACGGAACAGGACCTGCAGAAACACCTGTTCTTCTACGGAGACTTCTCCTTCGAGGCGCTCGAAAACCTATTTCGCGGCCGAACGCTGCCCGTGCGCTTCGAAAATCACCGGGTCGTGCTGGGCCCGTACACGTTCGACTACGACTCCACCGGTTTCCGCTTCATCTGCCCCAATCCTTTCAACCCGCAGCGCTACTTGTTCGTGATGGTGACGCACGGAGCACCTTTTCTGGATTACTACCACCACCTGGATTACGAGTTCTTCCGCGTCCGGGGCGACACGGCGTTTCGGCTGGTGTACGGACATTTCGACCGCAGCAGTCCCCGGGCCTGGCGCTTTGCGCCAAAACGCGCGTTCGGCCCCCTTACCCAGGTCGACACCTGTGGCACCCGGTGCCCACTTCCCCCGCCACCGCCTGCGCGGCCTGTGGGGCCACAGCTTTCCCAGGCTTCGCCCCGTCGGACCGCCTTCGGCTTGCTCTACCAGTTTGGAGACAGGGCTTGCCACTTTCCGGACTTGCTGATCGATCCCGACGGCAACCTGTGGCTGGGTTGGGACGAGCACGGCGACGTGCGCCTGGTGCGGCTCGCTCCAAAGGGGAATGCGGCCGTGTGGACCGTGGAGGGGGATTCGACCGACAGCTACAACACGCGTCTGGCGTGGACTAAGGATGGGCTCTGGGTGTTCTACCTGAACAACCGCAGCGGCTTTTACTGGCTCTACAGTCGATGCTACGATGGCGCAACGTGGTCGGATGAGCTCCTGGTTTCGCCTTACGAGCCCTACGACGTGGTGAGTCCGGCCGTGGTTGGAAGTCCCACCAGCGACAGCCTCACCGTGGTGTGGTCGGCGTGGTTTGCAAACCTCCGCGTCCCGAGTTTTCGAACCCTCGTCGGCGGGAAACCCGGTCCACGGCAACGTGTTCACCTGCACGACCCGATCTACAGCAAGGGGTACGTGAACGGCTGGGCCTTCTCGCTTTGCAGGGATCAAGCGGGCGGCGTTGTGGCTGCGTGGAATCAGCACTACCCCTCGCTGACCGGCGTTTTTGCCGGGAACCTGCGCGACGCGCCCCAGCCGGTGACCCGGTCAGGCCACCGTCTGGGCGACTGGGAAATCGGCGGCTACCCGTGTCTCTTCGGACGACACGGCGAGCTGTACGTCGTGTGGGAAGGGAATGCTCTCCCGGTCGTCGGTGGGCAGATTCAGGAAATCAAAATCGCACGCTACGACCCGAAACGCCGTGCGTGGACGGCCGGCAAGGGGATTCCCACGGGTGGGCAAACGCGGCTAAACCAAACACCTGTCGGCGCCGTCGACGCCAGCGGCGCGATTTGGGTTGCCTACAGCGGGCGGCCAGCGGGTCCGGGACAGCAGTGGGGGATCTACGTCACAAAGCGAGAAGGAAAACGCTGGAGTCCCGCCCAACTGGTGTCGCCGCCCGGGATTCCCGCGCGCGCGCCACGAATCGCCGCCGACAGCACCGAGGGGGTGTGGCTGGCGTGGCACGAAGGGACGGGAGAAGACGTGCGGATCAGCCTGCTGAAGCTGGACGGAGAAAGATTCGACAAGCCGGAGCAGTGACCCGCCGCGGGGGAAAGGTCGACTGGAGCGGGTTCTGTTTCGGCGGGGTCGGGGTGTACGGGAGACCGCACCCTACGTCAGCGCGGCGACAATCCCTGAATTCCCGCAACGGATCCCTGCCGAGATCAACTCACTTCCAGGAAGTTTTTCAGCTGATCGGAGCCGCGGGACTCTTCGGGTGCAGGCTCCAGGTTGCAGACCACCCAGACAAATCCAGCCTGGCCCAGCGTGCAGGGGACTACCCTCCGCTCAGGGGCTCCGGCATTTGCCGGTGGGAACCGGCTGAGACCTCGGAGAACTCCGGCTCATGCTGGTGAGATCGTTTCCGGGCCAGGGCAAAAACTCGCGGATCGCTCTGCGTTTTCACACGGGGCTCCCGATCCCCAGCTAACTCGGCTGAAAAACCGGTTGTCTTTCGAATTCGCCCCAGCCGGGTTCCACCCGAAAGGGCTCGGGAGTTTGATCCCGGAGGGCTCAGAAGACAGGCCGGAACTCCCGATTCTCTCCCCTGACCCGTGGGAGGCTGGCTCAGCGAGCGGGCAGGGTCAGGCGGGTCACAGCTTAATCCCAACAGCTTCAGTCGCTTGCTGCACCCACCTGCACCCTTGCGCTGGACGCCTGCCTTCCGCTTCCTTGACAACGCC
>CAZXXS010000076.1:0-23570 GCA_964644845.1 uncultured Cytophagia bacterium
TGTGTCGGGGTGCCCGAGGCCGAGCCCAGCTGAGGGTGCGCAGGAGCTCGGAAGTTGTCTCAGCGCCGCAGAATCGGGGGACATTCGATTCCAAACACCCACTCGGTACGTACGATTTCGCCGTTGTCGTTCGTGCCGACCCGCGTTTCCAGAACGCACTGATTTTCTTTCCCCGTCACCAATCACCCCCTTCGGTGTCTCTTTGAGGAGTGGCACTGTGGGGTGTTCACCGTGCAGCAAGTTCTGCACAGAGCACGGACACGCTCAATCTTAGGCGCGCTCTCGAAATCGGGATGTCTCGTTTTTCGCCGGTTCCGAACGGCGAGCGTGGCAGGTGATTTGCACTCGCTGGTGCGAGGACCGCTTTGCCCTGTGGACCGGCCTGCCGAAGATCTTGTTGTTAAGAATCAACAGCGACTCTCAGGCAATCGAATCGGTCCACCCGGGGATCGAATCCCCGGTCTGGGGAAAAAGAACCGCCAGCTGAAGGTGCCTTTCGGACGAGCGTCCGCGTAGACGGACGCGGAGTTTCTCAGCGGCAGAGTTCACTCCGCTCCGAAGAGACCAAATCGTTTTTCGCCTCCCGTGAGAGATTCCGTAACGGGTGTCGTTGCCTTTTGGGCACGGGTCCCGCAGATTCAAAAGGGGATGTGGCGACAATTAGGGATTTGGGGATGCTGTTTCGCCTGGGGATGGAATCCGGTGGCCGCGGGAAAAAGAAGCGCCAGCTGAAGGTGCCTTTCAGACGAGCGTCCGCGCACGCGGACGCTCGAGGCAGTGGCGGAGGTAACCCTCCTGCGGGCAAGCCACAATTCGGGTCCCGCGGGATTCGCTAACACTGATTACCAGCGGCGAGAAAGGTGGTTTCCGGGCGCACGTGGCCCCAGGGAAAAATGTGGGACGGTTCAGCTTTTAACAGCTTGATTTTCAGTGCCGAAACTGGTAACTTCGCTGGCCTGCAATGGATGGCACAACCCTTTACGTGGCCAGGATGAGACTTCGACAAAAAGCGTTCACAGTTTTCCGGCACACGTTCCGGTTTCACGAGTTGCTTTTCAAAGCGACGGTTGGCCTCTTTCGGCGTCCACTGTACCTGCAAACGATTCTCGAACAGATGGACGCCATCGGTGTGCGGTCGCTTACGATTGTGGGGTTAACATCCTTTTTCACCGGCATGGTTCTGGCCATGCAGAGCGGTGTTGAGCTGGCGGTCTACGGTGCCAAGATGTACGTGGGCACACTGATCGGGCTCTCGTTGATCCGGGAGCTGGGTCCGGTGTTGACAGCGCTTGTGGTGGCTGGACGCGTTGGCGCAGGAATCGCTGCGGAACTGGGCTCGATGGCTGTCACAGAGCAAATTGACGCCATGCGAGCGCTGGCCACCGATCCGGTGAAGAAGTTGGTCTCGACCCGCCTTGTGGCCACGGTTGTCATGTTGCCCATGCTGACGATTGTGGCTGATCTACTCGGTATCCTCGGTGGCTGGTTCGTGGCTGTCACGAACCTGGGCATCTCGTCGTCTTTCTACCGTCACACGGTTTTCTACGTGCTGACTTTCGACGACATTTTCATCGGCCTGGTGAAACCCGTGATTTTTGGCGTGGTGATTGCGACAGTCGGCTGCTACATCGGCATGAACACGACGGGTGGTACACGGGGCGTCGGTCGGTCCACAACGTCGGCAGTTGTTGCGAGCTCGATCCTGATCTTTGTCCTGGACTACCTGATCACCAAGCTGATTCTGTCGGTGTGACGACGTGATCGCGCTGATCGACATCCAGAAAAGCTTCGACGGTCACAGGGTGCTCGACGGCTTGACGCTTCGCGTGAAGAGAGGCGAGACGCTGGTTTTGCTGGGCAGAAGCGGCTGCGGCAAGAGCGTGACACTGCGGTTACTCCTGGGGCTCCTTCAGCCGGACGAAGGACGGATCCTGATCGATGGGCAGGATGTGACGGATTTTGACGAATCTCGCTGGGTCCCTGTGCGTAAGCGAATTGGGATGGTTTTTCAAGCTGCCGCCCTGTTTGATTCGCTGACAGTACGCGACAACGTGGCTTACGGCCTTGAAGAACATTCCGATCTTACGGACGAGGAGATCGATCAGATTGTGGCGGAGCGGCTCGCGTTCGTTGGGCTTGAAGGCACGCAGGACATGATGCCGTCCGAGCTGAGTGGCGGCATGCGCAAACGCGTTGCCCTGGCGCGGGCCATGGCCATGAATCCGGAAATCATGTTGTACGACGAGCCGACAACGGGGCTGGATCCGATTACGGCACGCAGCATCAACAAGCTGATTCGCAAGACGCAGCAAACTTACGGTGTTACGTCGATTGTGGTGACCCACGAACTCGAGTCGGGCTTCAGCGTGGCGGACCGGGTAGCTGTGATGAACGAGGGGCGCATCCTGTTTGTGGGCACGGTAGACGAAGTGACACGCTGCGAAGATCCGTTTGTCAGGGACTTTCTGGCAGGACCATCATGGCACGAAGAAGAGAACGCTACGAGATCCGTGTAGGGTTTTTGATTGTCGTTGCTTTGCTGACCTTGGCGACGACGATTGTCTTTCTGGGGCGTCAGCGAGGCTTCTTGCGGCCGCGGTACCATCTGCGCACGCTGATGGAGCGAGTAAATGGCTTGCAGGAAGGCGCGCCGGTGCGCCTCGCTGGCGTTGACGTCGGTACGGTGACGCGGGTGGAATTTTCGAGTGACCTCGACAACCCGCGCATCGAGGTTACGATGGAGATCGATTACACGGCGAAGAAGTACATCCGCAAGGACAGCCGCGCGCACATCGGCACCCTGGGATTGCTTGGCGACAAGTTCATTGGCATCACGATGGGGTCGCCAGATGAACCCGAGCTTCAGGATTGGGAGTACATCCAGAGTACTTCGCCGGTGGACGTGGAGAAACTAATCGACGAAGGTGTGGAAGTCTTCAACACGCTCAGGAAGAGTTCGCAGAAATTTCACGATCTCACGATAGCGGCAAACCGAATTGCGACCAAGATCGACGAGGGCCAGGGAACCCTCGGTATGCTCTTGAACGACCCACGCATGTACTTCGATCTCGAGAAACTGGTAACGATGGTTGCCGCATTGACGGCCGACGTCCAGTCCGGCTCGGGTACGGCTGCTTTGCTGCTACGTGATTCACAGCTGTACTGGAATCTGAACAACTTGCTGCGTTCCACGTCTTTGCTGGCGGACTCCCTGCGGGCCGGTAGTGGTACAGTGGGCAAATTGGTGCAAGATCCCGCCTTGTACAAGAACGCAACTCAGCTCCTGGCCACTGTTGATTCGTTGTCGCGAAGTCTGGACCAGCTTGTCAAGCAGCTACAGAACGAACGCGGCACTTTGGCACGTCTCAGCCGCGACGACTCGCTGTACGTTCGGTTGGTGAAAGCGATTACCAGTCTGGACAGCCTGGCAACCGACTTGCGCAAGAACCCGAAACGTTACATCAACGTGCGCATTTTCTGAGCGCGCGTTTCCAAGTTCTTCAGAAAGGCGCGAAGACGCGCTGGAGGTCCGATGAATCAGCGTAAGAAACAAAACGAGAAGAAAGGGCGTCCCCAGGCAGGGGAGAAGCGGTTTCAGTTTTCCCTTTGGTACGTTTTGGTGGCCATCGTGCTTGTTTACCTGGCCGAAAGCCTTTTCATGCGACCACAGGTGGAGAAAATTCCTTACTCGCAGTTCAAGGAGCTTCTACGCAAAGGCCTGGTAGTCGAATGTGCCGTGAGCCCTGAGGACATTTCGGGAAGCTATTTGGTGGACGAACCTGACGTTTTGAGGAAGGTACACTTCGACACCGTCGCGGTGAGGGGACTTTCGGGTCCGGACAGCATCATCGTGCGTAGCCGCGTGGACTCTACCGTTCTGGCAGGACTGGTGAAGCAGGGTAAGGTGAAACAATTTCGCACAGTGCGTGTGGACGATCCTGATCTGGTCAAAGAACTGGAGGCGGCAGGCATCCGCTACGCTGGAAAAGGAAGTGGCGGTTGGCTCAAGAGCTTGTTGATCGGCGGGGTCTTACCGTTACTTTTGCTCTTCGCGGTTTGGGGGCTCATGTTTCGACGAATGGGGCCGTCGGGCGGGCTCATGTCGATTGGCAAGAGCAAGGCCAAGATCTACGTCGAAGGTAAAACAAAAGTAACGTTCAAGGACGTTGCCGGAGTAGACGAAGCAGTCGAAGAGGTGAAAGAGATCGTCGACTTTCTTCGCAATCCGGCGCGTTTCCAGCGGCTCGGTGGCCGGATTCCCAAAGGGGTGTTGCTCGTGGGGCCTCCAGGGACGGGCAAGACCTTACTGGCGCGTGCCGTGGCCGGGGAGGCGGGTGTACCGTTTTTCAGTCTGTCTGGTTCCGATTTCGTGGAAATGTTTGTGGGCGTTGGAGCGGCGCGGGTAAGGGATCTGTTTCAGCAAGCTGCGCAGAAAGCACCGTGCATTATTTTCATCGATGAACTGGACGCGCTTGGCAAAGCAAGGGGGATCAGTCCAGTTGCTGGCGGCCACGACGAGCGGGAGCAAACCCTGAATCAGCTGCTCGCTGAAATGGACGGGTTCGACCCGAACATCGGGATCATCATCATGGCTGCCACGAATCGCCCGGAAATTCTGGACCCAGCCTTGCTGCGCCCCGGGCGTTTCGACCGACAGGTTGTGGTTGATCGGCCAGATCTGAAGGGGCGCGAGGCCATCCTGAAGGTCCACGCGCGCGGTGTGAAGATCGGTAATGACGTCGACTTCCACGTGCTCGCGGCGCGTACGCCCGGATTTGTGGGGGCGGATCTCGCCAATCTCGTAAATGAAGCGGCTCTGCTCGCAGCGCGGAAAGGGAAGCGCCGCGTGGAGATGGAAGATTTCGAACAAGCCCTGGATCGTGTGATCGCTGGTTTGGAACGCAAGAGTCGGGTGATCAATCCGCGGGAAAAGGAAACGGTGGCCTACCACGAAGCGGGCCATGCGGTGGTGGCGTGTACGTTACCTGGTGTGGACCCTGTGCACCGGGTGTCGATCATTCCGCGCGGTGTGGCGGCGCTTGGCTACACGCTTCAGCTGCCCACGGAAGATCGCTACCTGATGACCAAGACGGAGCTGCAGAATCGCCTCAAAGTTCTGCTCGGCGGGCGGGGCGCGGAAGAAATTGTGTTCGGTGAGATCTCGACGGGGGCCCAGAACGACCTGGAGCGTGCTACTCAGATTGCCCGTTCGATGGTGGCTGAGTACGGAATGAGTGAGAAAATCGGGCCGGTGAGTTTTGGCGACAATCGACGTGGACTTTTCCTGGGTGCTGAATTCCCGGGCACGAGACCGTACTCGGAGAGGGTGGCGGCAGAGATCGACAACGAAGTAAAACGCATCGTGGAATCGGCGTACGAGAGCGTGAAGGACTTGTTGCGCGAACGGCGGGCGGTGCTGGAAAGCCTGGCCAAGCGTCTGCTTGAGAAGGAAGTTGTGGAGTCCGAGGAGTTGCAGGAAATTCTTCGAGAAGCCGAATCCGGCGGCGACGGGAAACCGGAGGACAAGGGGACAGCACCGGGCGCAAAAGGAGCTCAAGGTGTCGAGGAAGAGGCGGAATCTGCCTCACTTGGTTCCGAGGAAGGGGCGGCTTGACCTTCAGCAAGATGGTGAGTTGCGTAGCAGTTCGGGCGAACGGGCTGCAAGCAGTTTCTCTCCCCAGTTCCTGCCTTTGTGGAGTTTCTCCCTGAACTGAACACCGTTCTTACGGAGGGCCCTGTGAGAAAAAACGCGCTGGTGTGGGTTGCGATGCTCGCGTGGGCAATTGCTGTGCAGGCCGGTGAGGGCTTGGAAGCGGAACTGATTTTTCCTCTGCAATCGAAACACGTCCATTCGAGCAGCATCGTACAGGCCCCGAACGGGGATCTCTTAGTGTGCTGGTACCACGGCTCCGGGGAACGCTGGGCAGATGACGTGGTCATTCAGGGCGCACGCAGGGTCGTGGGTTCGAAAACGTGGGGTCCGGTTTTCCTGATGGCCGACACGCCGGACCTGCCGGACTGCAATCCGGTGCTTTTCATTGACCGTCGGCAGCAACTGTGGCTTTTCTGGGTTGTGGTACGGGCCAACCGGTGGGAGCAGTCGATCCTGAAGTACCGAATCTCCAGCCACTACCAGGGCAGCGGACCTCCGCAGTGGGATTGGCAGGACATCATCATTCTCAAGCCGGGAGATCGATTTGCCAGGGCGATCAAGGCGGACTTCGACAGTCTGGGGCTGGAAGAAGGGCTGTGGGCTGAGTACGCGCCGCCATTCCGTCGCCTGATCGAGGAAGCTGCAAAGGATCCGGTGAAGCGGCAGACGGGCTGGATGACGCGGACACACCCACTTGTCCTTCCAAGTGGCAGAATTTTGCTCCCGCTGTACTCAGACGGTTTTGTGGTCGGCCTGGTCGCAATCTCGGACGACGGGGGTAGGCACTGGCGGGCGAGCCTGCCCATCGTTGGAGCTGGGCCAAGCCAGCCCAGCCTCCTGCGCAGACGCGACGGGACGCTGGTTGCCTACCTGCGGGACGACGGGCCGAAACCGGGGCGAATCCAGCTGTCCGTCTCAAAGGACAACGGGGAAACGTGGTCTGTGGCGCGGGACACAGACATCCCGAATCCAGGCTCCAGTGTGGAGGCTGTTGTTCTGCGCGACGGACGCTGGCTCATGGCTTTCAACGATGTCGAAGACGGACGCTACAGTCTGGCTGTGGCTCTGTCCGACGACGAGGGGCGGACCTGGCGTTGGAAGCGCCATTTGGAATTGGATCCGCACCACAAAAGTGCTTTCGCTTACCCTTCCGTGATTCAGGGAGCCGACGGCAGAGTTCACGTGACGTACTCGTACCAGGTTAGCGGGGGCGAGTCCATCAAGCACGTTTCCTTCGAGCCGGACTGGATCCTCGAGGGCGAGTAGACCAGGGGGAGGCTGGCAGGCCCGCCGCGGCGCTACGCTCGTGGGGAACGCACCGAGTTTCCACGGAAACGACCACACTGCAGCGAGATCCTGCTGTCGGCGCAGAGGGGCTTTGCGGTCGAGCTCAGGTTCGACACGCGGCGACGGCGGGTGCCATCTTTGCCCTGAAAACCGGCCGCTGGAGGAGCTGACCACGCCACTTTCTGGACATCTCGGGATCGTCACGCCGGCTGAGCAGGTCGCGCTCGACGCCTACCGAGCGCATCAGCCCTTGTCTTGGCGCGAGGGATGGTCGGAATGCACTTGTGGAACGAGCTGTAGTTGTTGCCCGTTGTTGTGAGCCAGACCTGTGTGCGGAAAAACGCGGTTCTTTTGTCCTGGGCATAAGGGCTGGCCGATGGCCAGAACACGGGATGGGGTGCGCGAAGGGAAGAACCTGCTTTGCGGCTTGCCTCTTGCGTTTCCGGTTGCCTGGGAGGCGAATGTCCTCTCACGTCGACCACGCTCCGGGCGAAAAAGCGGTGTCCAGCGCATGTCTTGAAAGGCAAAGCACCTTGTGTGGCGTTGCGCGCAGGCACGCTACGACGGTTAGCGGTCGGCTTGCGGTGTTTGCTCCTGTTCCCACGAAGGCTGCCGTTTGGTGAGTGGAGAATGGGCTGTGGGCACCTGAGGGCACAGGGGGAGCCACGCTTTGCGCGTCCACGTGGCCGGAATCCTACCTTGACTTGGGAGAGCGGATTGCGTAACTTGTCCGTGCGCGAATAAAACTGGGCGAATGGAGCCTACGGAGGGAGTCTTGAGACAGCTGAACCAGTTGCTTTTGGTCTTTTTGCTCGGTGCTTTCCTTTCGCTTTCAACGCGGGCGGCAACGGACTACGAGTACGCGGTGCTGGACAACGGGTTTCGTGTGGTTCTGGTGCCACGGCCGTCGTCTTCAGTGGTGGCGTCCATCGTGGTGGTTGGGGCTGGGCTGCGTTACGAGTCGATCGACCGGAACGGGTTGTCGCATTTCCTGGAGCACCTGCTCTTCAACGGCACGGAACGGCGCACGCAGAAGCAGTTGTACGACGAAATGGATTTGATCGGGGGGTACAACAACGCCAACACTGGCGCCGACTACACGAACTTCATGGTCCTGGCACCAAAGGAGCACATCGCCACCGCTCTGGACATTCAGGCGGACATGCTTTTTCACTCGACGCTACCGCCAGAAAAACTGGAGAAAGAGCGGGGCATTGTGTTGCGAGAAATTGACAAGGATCTGGACCAGCCAGATGCACGGGCAGAAAGACTTTTCAAAGCGCTGGTTTTTGAAGGAACGCCGTATGCTTGGCCAATCCTTGGCCCCCGCGAGCTGATCGCCACGATTCCGAGGGAACCAGTCTACCAGTACTACAAGACCTACTACGTACCGAACAACATGACAGGCTTCATCATCGGCGACTTCGACACGGAGGAGATGCTCAAGCTGGTCCAGGAGAAGTTTGGGTGTGTTCCGCCGAAGACAGTTCCGGATCTCGAACCGCTTCGACCTCGTTTGCCTTCCCAGGACCGTCTGTTCAAACGACGCTTCGCCACGGAACGGATGACGTTGCACCTTGGCGCCTTAGGCGGGGCACCGAAGTTGCCGGACTTTTACGCGTACGAGCTTGCGGCAGATCTTCTGGCTCGTGAAGAGGGGAACTGGAGTTTGGCCAAACACCTCCGCGCTCATTTCGGAGGAGCTGTTTCGAACGTGTCTGTGGACTACGATTTTCATCCCGAATTGACGGCGCTACTGGTCCACGTGACCTTGGACACGTCAGTGGATCCGCAAGCTGTGTGGGACACGACACGCGATTTTCTGCGAACGGTTGCTGAAACCCCAATTGAGAGAGATGAGCTGGATGCTCTTCGCCTGACTTTACGAACAGCCGAGGTTCTGGACGGAGAGCGGCCGCACCACCTGGGCATCCTCAAAGCTCCGTACTTAGCCGTTTTCGGCCCGTCGATTTTGTCGGACTACTGGCCTGGCATGAACGCAGTCACGCCCAACCAGATTCAGCGGATGTGGAAACGATGGATGTCGAAAGCTCACTTTACGGGGCTGGCAGCGGGGCCTCTGAGGCTGGAGGGCCGCAGTCGAGCAGAGGCCGCCACTGCGCCTGAGGTGCGTGTGCTTCCGAACGGACTGACGGTGATTCTGCAAGAGGACGCCAGTGCGCCGATCTTTGCGGCTCATCTTCTTGTAAAAGGGCGGCTCTTGGTTGAACCCAAGGGTAAGGATGGAATCGCGAACCTTCTTCACGAGCTCTTGCCAAAAGGCACACGGGCCCACCCTGGCGAGTCGTACCGCAGAGCTCTGGACGAAATTGGTGCGCGGATTCAGGTGACGGATTCGCCCTGGATTCCCTTTGACGACTACTACACGCAGCCGGACTTCAGTTTCGTGCGCTTCGAATGTTTGGACGAGTACCACGACCGGGCTCTGAGGCTTCTGGCGGAAATGATCCGCGAACCGCAGCTGAGGGCCAAGGAGTTTGAGCAGTTGAAGCAGCGGGCACTTGGCATGGCAGGTATGCGGGCCAGCTCGGCGAGGGAACGATCCCGCCGTCTGTTGATGCAGACCCTGTTCGCCGGACATCCCTTCTCGCGCGCTGTGTACGGAACCCCGCGAACGCTTGGCAGCATTTCGATTCAAGACATTCGACGGTTCGCACGGGAGTACTTAGTGCCTTCGAACATGATTTTGGCGGTTGTTACGGCCAGCTCTGTAGACCAGGTTTGGCAGCAGATCGAACGGGATTTCAACTGGCGGGCGGCGAACGGACTGAAGGTTGAGAACCCCGTTTGGCCAAGCCCCGTCAAAGGTGTGAAGGAAGTTCGGGATCGGAAAGGGAGTGGCCGGGCCTACTTAAGGCTTGGCAACGTGCTGTCCAGGGTGGCGGATGAGGACGTGCCCGCGCTACTGGTGGCCAACGAAATTTTGTCGTCACGAATCGCTTTCGACCTGCGCGAGAAGCGGGGTTGGGCCTACTCGATCGGTTCTTCGGTCAGTCTCTTTGCTGGGAAGGGGTGGTTTTCCGCGGCCATGAATCTGTCTGCCCAGAACCTGCAGGCGGCGACGGACGCAATTCGCGAGCACATGCGGAGGCTCCAGCGCGAAAAGCCGCGGCAGGACGAGCTGGAACGCGCCATCAACCAGGTGCGTTCACGTTACGCAATGCGGACCCTGCGCCGAGTGAATCGTGCTTTCTACATGAGCGTCGATCAGTACAGGACGGGGCAGGATAACTGGACCCGGACCGTAGTGGACAGGGTGGCGAAAGTGTCGCCCGAAGACGTGGCCCGTGTCGCCAAGCTCTTCACGCCGGACGACCTGGTTGTGGTGTGGGTGGACTGAGCCGGAGGGACAGATTGTCCCCCGACTGCGGTTCTGGTGAGTTGGGCGTGGGTTTTGACAAGGGTTAGCCATGAAGCTCGAAAAGAAACTCGCTGGCGACGTACTTGTTTTCAGAATCCAGGAAGAACGGCTGGACGGCAACGTAGCACCCGACCTGAAGGCTGAACTCCTTGTGGCGGTAAGGAACGGTCACCACAAGATCCTTCTGGATTTGAGCGAAGTAACCTACGCTGACAGCTCCGGCCTTGGTGCCCTTCTCTTCGGTCAAAGGCAAGCGCGCTCTGCGGGCGGCGCTTTGAAGGTCTACGGAGCCTCGGGGCGAATTGCCAACCTGATTCGGATTGCTCGCCTGGAGAGTGTACTCGAGAATTACGACGACTGGCAAGAGGCGTTGCGGAGCTTCGAGGACGACGACGATTCCAACGGCGATTGAGAAACGGCTGGTCTTGGGCTTGGAACTGCCCGGAAACCTGCAAGGCGGGTAGACGACGACAAGGAGCCACGAGGATCTGAGCGCACGAGCGGCCACGTTTAGCCTGTAGTGAACAGGGGGATTTTTGCAACCGGCTGGCGAAACCGATTTCAGGCGAATCGAGAACCAACGGGGCGGAGTTTTCAGGCGTCTTCTCGGCGAGTAGATTCCGGGCGTGGTTGTGTGCGGTCGGACTTGTAGTGCGGACTGCCCCAGCCTCGGGCTGGCGAGTTCCAGGAAGTGGTGCTGCCGCAAAGACGGGTCTCTTGGAACCTTCGTTTTGAATCAAACAAAAAGGAATCGGAAACGCGCTGTGCGTACCCCAGCCGGTCGCTACTAACGCGTGTCGGGCCACTGACACGAAGCAGAAGAATGGGGTGGCGTACCGGTCTACGTAGTCTGAGGATTTGTGGCCGCGATTGGTTGTTGCGGTCGTGCCGGCCAGGGGGCTTGGCGTGTGGCTCAATTTTGCCGAGCGACCGTTCAGCGGGCTGGTGGGGTCCGTTGTTCTTGCAAGGTTTGGGCTTCGTGGGCAAAAAGCAACGGAAGTCTGAACGAGAGGGGTTGGAACAAAGGAGGGAGACAGAATGCCGATCTACGAGTACCGCTGCAAAGTCTGTGGGCGCAGATCGAGCTTTTTTGTGATGAAGGTGGGGGAAGTTCCGGATCTCAAGTGCCGTTTCTGTGGGAGTGCCGAAATGGAGCGCATCATGTCGCGTTTCGCTGCGGTACGATCCGAAGAAGACCGGCTGGAGAGTTTGGCAGACCCGTCCAAGTGGGGCGATCTTGACGAGAACGACCCCAAGAGCGTGGTGCGCTTCATGAAGAAGATGGGGCAGGAATTTGGTGACGAACTTGGAGAAGACTTCAACGAAGTGATTGAGGAGGCTGAGGCCGAAGCCTACAAAGCCGCAGAGGGCGGTGGTGAAGAAGGAGGGGAAGCGGGCGAGACCGGCACCGGGGCCGAAAGCTCAGACTCGGACCTGGGGCTCGACTGAACGTGTGGCTTCACCAATCGGGTTGCACGGGCTCTGCACCAGCGTGTGACTGCTGGTGGCTAATTCGCAATGGAGAACTGAATGAACCAACTGTCCTTCTACCTGCTGATCGCACCTCCAATTTTGTTCGCGCTCACCATCCACGAGTACGCGCACGGCTGGGTAGCGTACCGGTTTGGCGATCCCACGGCAAAACAGGCGGGTAGACTCACTCTGAATCCGCTCGCGCACCTGGACCCTCTGGGTACGATTTTACTTTTTGTGGCGCGGATCGGGTGGGCCAAGCCTGTCCCCGTGAATCCGTACTACTTTCGAGACCCAAGACGCGATTTGCTCTGGGTGTCTCTGGCTGGACCGGCATCGAACCTTCTCGCCGCCTTTGTTTTCGGCCTGGTGTGCCGGGCACTTGGAGTAACTTCTTTCTACCGCGTGCACCCAGGTCCTTTGGGGTTCCTGGAGTTCATGTTGATTTTCAGTGTCTACATCAACTTGATTCTCGCCGTTTTCAACTTGATCCCGGTGCCGCCACTGGACGGCTCGAAAATCCTGGCCGGTTTGCTCTCCCGAAACGCCGAAAGGGCGTACGAAGAGTACGCGCGTTACGGGGCTTACGCTTTGTTTGGGATCATTTTGATCGAAATGGTGACAGGCGCACGGATCCTGTGGGCAGTGATCGGACCGTTTGTACGCTTTTTCAGCGTGCTTTTCGTCGGATCTCCGCTGGCGTAAGGCACGTTCCCCCGTGCCCTCGGACAGGTGGTCGTGTCGAGTGGTTCTCGAAACTTTGGAAGACGGCGGAAGGAACCGTGGACGGGCGCGAGGGAGGCACGTCGCTGAATTCGTGCCCGTTGCGGGCGAACAGGATGGCTCAACAGGCAGTCGGAGGGAGGATGCGAACAGGACTGGTGCGACATCTTGCCGTGGCTGCGCTTCTGTCGGCACTCGTTCGCACGTTGCCAGTACACGCTCAGGAGTTGCTTCGCGTGGTCGACACGCCAACTGCTGGCATGCTCGAGCGCGGCCAGGTTGAGTTCGATCTGCGGCTTTTTCCCGTGGGCGGTGTGCTGGCGGGTGTGAATGTGGGGTTAGCAAGGGAGTTCCTGATTGGCCTCTCCTACGGAGGACTGAACCTCATCGGCTACGGCGACGTGGACTGGTACCCGAGACCTGGAGTGCACGCTCGCCTGCGTCTCGTCGACGAGAATTTCCTCCTCCCGGCCGTAGTGCTTGGTTTCCAGTCTCAGGGTTACGGTGCTTTTTGGGATGGCCGAAACCGCTACGAGACGAAGTCTCGCGGTTTTTTCGTAGCGGTGAGTCGTCACTACAGGGCTGGATTCTTGCTCGGACTCCACGGTGGGATCAACTACAGTCTCGAGCGGGACGACGGCGACAACGATTTGAACGCTTTTGTCGCCAGCACGGTCAATCTGGGGCCCCAGTGGTCGTTCTTGGCAGAGTACGACTTTGCGTGGAACGACAATGGACCGCGTGCGCTGGGCCGCGGGAACGGTGTGTTGAACGT
Source organism: uncultured Cytophagia bacterium (assembly GCA_964644845.1). Taxonomy (GTDB): domain Bacteria; phylum Zhuqueibacterota; class Zhuqueibacteria; order Oleimicrobiales; family Geothermoviventaceae; genus Geothermovivens. The sequence goes on from CAZXXS010000076.1 coordinate 13,294, forward strand.
GGGGCTGCGCTGGCAGTTAGGAGATCGCCTCAGTGTGGATCTTGTGTTCAAGAATCTGACTCACAACACGCGTGGCTACGACTACGCTGCGCGGATTCTCACGCTTCGCTACTGGGACAGGATTTGAGGGTCAAGCGGCGTTTCTCACGGGAGCCGTGTAGCAGAAGGTGTTGAAAGTTCGCCCGGAAGGCAGAGGGAAAATGGGATTGGGCAACATTCGGTCGGCGAAGGTCGAAGGCTGGGAGACCAAGCGAAACAGGCGGTTTGTGGTGCTTGGTACCGTGGTGCTTGTGTTGGCGTGGAGTGCGTGGGGGTGCTACACGGCGCTGCGTCACCCCGTGCTCCGCGGCTCGCTCACTGGCGAGAGCGAGACCACCGTTGTTTCTTTTGGCGACGACTGTTGGCAGTGCCATTCCAGTCGCCAGGAGGTTTTTTGGCCGGACGAGTCCGGGGTGCCCACCGATGGGTACTACGACTGGGATTTCTTCTACGCTGTTCCCTGGTGGGTCGACAGCTTTTACTACAGCCAGCGACCCTCTGCGGCCGAAGATCAGCGTCTGCCTGAACCAAGGCGTTTCCGGACGCGGAACCAGCCCGTCATGACGGGAGCACCCGCGGTGAGTGTGCCTCCGTCGGGACCGTCGATCGTGGCACGGAAAAGAAGTGAACCCGGCGCCGCCGCGGAGGCCCCGCTGGCGCCGACCGATCCTCGCCGCAGTGTAGGACGCAGGGGCTCAGGGGCAAACGCTGCAGTAGCCGGAAAGGAGGCGCGGCGACAGACTCGGGAAAAGAAGGAGGAATAGCGTTCTCCTGTCTGGGCAAACGGAAACGCCTTTTGGATAGCTCGCCACGGTGGACGAAAATTCCTCTCCGAGGCACAGCCGTGCCCACAAGGGGTAAGCTGCAGCGAAACGCCGGACGGGAGTGTGGGGAAGAGTGGTGTTTTTTCTCTCGGGAAAGGGGTTTTCGAGCTTGCGGGCGATTCTGACGAGGGGGAAAATGATCCCTCAACAGCGCGCTTGTTGGAGCGCGGGTTTCTGAGCGACTTTGGAATTTGATCCCTGGGCAGCTTGGTGCGTGCTGATTTTGGGGTTGCCGTAGACGGAATCGGGTTGGACCCCGTGGTCAGGGTACCAGCGTAGTTGAGCCCGTTCCCAAGGTCAGTTTGCAGCTGAGCCGCGAAGGACGCACAGAGTTACCGGTTGTTTTCTTGCCTGTTCAAACGAGGCAACCAGGTGCAATTGCTGAAACGAACTGCCGTCTTGGAGCCGAGGCCCAGTTCGGCGGCGGGCTTCGGGGGCCTTCGAACGCGTCTCAGGGAAGAAGGACCCAGGAGGAGATCGGGACAGAACAGAATCCAAAGGTTTGACGGTTGTCGTTTGTGTTTTTCGCACTCGGTGACTGAACGGGAGTGAGCACGTGCGCCACTGGCTTACCAGGGCTCTTGTTGGTCTTTTGATTCTCGGGGTCGGAACGGGGGCTGTTTGCCGGCTTTTTCTGCGTGTACCTCAACCTCAAATGGCTGGCCAACTGCGCGTGGCCGGAATTCACAGCCCGGTCGAAATCGTCCGGGACGAATTCGGGGTTCCCCACATTTCTGCCAATTCAGAGTACGGTCTGTTCTTCGGCCTTGGTTACGTTTTCGCGCAGGACCGACTCTGGCAGCTTGACTTCTTCCGTCGCCTCGGTTACGGACGGCTGGCGGAAGTGCTGGGAGAAAAAGCCGCCCGGTACGACAGTCTTTTTGTGGTACTTCACCTTCGCGACGTAGCCGAGACCGTGCTCGAGGAGCTCTCAGACGAAGGGCGACAGGTGCTTCAGGCGTACGCGGACGGGGTGAACGCCTGTGTGGAAAAGCGGGGGAGCAAGCTGCCGCTGGAATTCGGACTGCTCGGGTACAGACCTGCCCCCTGGAAGCCAACCGACAGCATCGTTTGTGCGCGCGTGATGGCGTGGTTTCTCTCGTTTGGCTGGCTTGTGGATCCGGTTTACACAGCCTTGGTCGACAGCCTTGGCTACGCTCGCGTGGCCGAAATCGCCCCCGAGCCGGGTTCTCTCGGTCCACGGAGTTACGGAGGGTGGTCTGGCCTCCTGTACGGTTCCGCGTTTCGGCTGGCTGATCTGCAGGTCGGGTTGCGCCCGCGGCGCTGGGTGGGTAGCAACAACTGGGCGATCAGTGGCTCGCGAACGAACTCTGGGAAACCGATTCTCGCCAACGATCCGCACCTGCCCTTCACGGTTCCGGGTTTCTGGTACGCCGTGGTGCTCGACGGTCCGAATTTGCACGTGGCCGGGGCGGCCATCCCTGGTACGCCTGGCGTGACGTCGGGGAGAAACAAAGCTGTGGCCTGGGGTGTCACCAACGGAATGCTCGACGACGCTGATCTTTTCCTGGAAAAGCTCTCGCGGGACAGCACCCGCGTACTCGGGCCGCACGGGTGGGAGCCCACCCGCGTGTTTCTAGACACGGTGCGGATCAAGGGAAAAGGAGAAGTGCGTTTCCGTACGGTCTGGACCCCGCGCGGACCAATCGTGTCGCACCTTTTGCGCGACAGTACGCATGTTCTGTCGCTACGCTGGGCAGGTTTTGATCCCAGCCGAGAAGTGGACGCTGTACTTGCTCTGGCGAAAAGTCGGTCCGTGGCCGAGGCCATTCGCGCACTGAGCATTTTTGGAGTGCCGGCGCAGAACTTTGTTTTTGCCGACACGGCGGGCAACGTGGCATACAAGCTGGTCGGAAGAATCCCCGCGCGGAACGGTCCCGGTCTGCTGCCAAGGCGCGCGTGGGTTGCGGAGGAAAACTGGCATGGCTGGCTGGCCTACGAGCGAAACCCGGAAGTGCGGAATCCCCCTGACGGCTTTGTGTGTTCAGCGAACTACGTCCCACCCGGTGCCCGCAGACTGGGCTACCTTTCCTGCTACTGGGAGCCACCAGCCCGTGTGGAGCGCATTCGGCAGCTGCTTGCCAGGCAGAACGGCTGGTCTTTACCCCTGGTGGCGCAAATGCAGCTGGACACGATCTCGGTTTTCGCTCCCAGATTTTTGCGGGCTGCACTTCACTACCTGCCACTGGACAGTCTGAACCGCCAGCAAAAAGACTTCGCCTTGCTACTGCAGCAGTGGGACGGTCGGATGGGCACGCAAAGCCTTGAAGCCGCTGTGTACGCCGTCTTCTTGACAGAACTCGTTCGCGCGACTTTCCGCGATGAGATGGGCGACTCTCTCTTTTCCCGCTTCCTGGAGCTGCCAAATGTGGCCATGCGAGTCATTGTGCGGCTGCTGCGGACGGGGCAAAGCCGCTGGTTCGACGACGTACGCACGCAGCAACAAGAGGATGTTCACGAAACGGTCCTCAGAGCGTGGCGTGCAACCTTCCGATTCCTTGCCGAGGAGCTTGGTAATAACCCCGGCGGCTGGCGCTGGGGAAAGCTGCACAAACTGACATTTCGTCACGTGCTTGCGAAGAACAGACTTGCCCGCAAGGTCTTCAACGTGGGGAGCTACGAGGCCCCGGGTGGCATTTGTACGTTGAACAACAGGGCTTTCATGCTCGGTAAGAGTTACGATGCCGTCGTTGGACCGAGCCTGCGAGCCATCTCGGACCTGTCAAGTGAGAGAATTGCGGCCGTGGTGGTGCCAGGGGAGTCGGAACTGCCCCGTACACCGCACCACGCGGATCAGGTTGCGTTGTGGCGGACCGGGCGCCTTCACGACCTTGTGCCGTTGCGTGTGTCCCCTGGGCAGCTGACGTTAACCCTTGTTCCGGAAGATCGCTGATGTGGGAACAACCGAGAATAGCTGATCTCCGTCCCTCGGACGAGGTGACCGGTTTTTTCGTCGTGCGCAAGAAGCAGATCCGGACAAAAAGAGAAACGAACGAGCCGTACCTGTCCTTGGAGCTTGGTGATGCTTCGGGGCGAATCGGTGCTTCGCTCTGGCAGGAAGCGCGAGAATGGTACGATCGCCTGCAGGAGGGAAACGTTGTGAAGGTGCAGGGCACCGTGCTCGACTTTCAGAACCGGCTTCACCTCAGTTTGAAGCGCGTGCGCCTGGCAACCGAATCGGATCCGCTGGAGGAAGTGGATCTCCTGCCGAAGTCGGAAGTTGCGCCGGAAGAACTGTTGGCTCGCATTGAGGAAGTTGTGGAAGGCCTCGACGACGTCGGACTGCGCGAGCTACTTCAGCGTGTTTTCACGGATGAGGAACTTCGGCCGCGGCTTTTGCAAGCACCCGCCGCGAAGCTCTGGCATCACAGTTACGTAGGCGGCTTGCTTGAGCACACCCTTTCTGTGGCGACAATCGTGGATTTCCTTGCAGCTCACTACCCGGACGTGGATCGCGACCTGCTGGTTGCCGGAGCGCTGCTGCACGACATCGGCAAGGTGTTCGAGTTGGAAGTCGGCGGCTTTGTCGACTACTCCGATCCGGGTCGGTTGCTTGGACACATCACGCTGGGGGTGCAGCTGATCACCGTCCAGGCGGTTTCGGTGCCAGAGCTTACGGCAAACCGCTTGAACCAGCTTCTACACCTGGTTTTGAGCCACCACGGCGAACCCGAGAAGGGCAGTCCCGTTAAGCCGCAAACAGTAGAGGCGTTCCTGCTGCACTACGCCGACGAAATGGACTCGAAAGTGGCCGGTGTGCAGAGGATTGTTCGCAAAGAGAGCGAACCGGGGAAGCAATGGAGCGGCTACGTGAAGCTGCTGGATCGCTTCATCTACCTTGGGAGCAAAAAGTAAGCCGCGGCTCTTTGGGTCGGGCTCTGAAACTGCCGGGTTGGTTGAGGCGAGAGATGCGGTCCAATGGTGTAACCGTGGTCTGGGGGTCCTGCAGAAAGACCTCTACGCCCGCCCAATTTTCGGGCTGCACGTCTTCACCGGGAATGCTTCGACTTGAGTCGGTAGGACGCAGGTTGGGCACACTCCGGGTTTGAGAAAAGCGGCGCCGACGTGTGGGTGGCCGTGTTGATTGCTGGCAAGGGTCGGGCGTTGCGCGGTACGGAGTTAGCTCGAGGCGCGGGGAAGTCTCCGGACCTTTCGGTACTCTGGCGCGGCGAGCGACTCTTGGCTTGGGAGATCTTCTGCCGCGTCCTTCTTCGAGTCCTGAGCAACCGAGTTCGGCGAGAGGCCCGAACGAAAAAAGCCTCGCCAACACTGGCGAGGCTTTCCTGTGCCGGGGGCGGGAGTCGAACCCGCACGGGCAAAAGCCCGGGGGATTTTGAGTCCCCTGCGTCTACCAGTTCCACCACCCCGGCATCGCGCACCGTAATTTAAAAAACCGCTGCTGACAGTCAAGGTGTTTTTGCCTGGGATCCCCCGCTCCTTACACCAGAGCTTTGCTGTGGAGACCCACGTCCCGTCCCTCCACGGCGACCCACTGGTCTGCAGTGTAAACGGCCTGACCGTGGCAACCCGCCGCACTGGCTACCTTCTGTGTGCAGGAGGGAGGCGCGCCTCCCGTTTCGACGACGGTGAATTCACCGGGGCACGCCAGAGGGGGCGGCGTGTTGTTACGTGCCTGGAGCGACCTTCGAACTGTTCCGTACAGTGAGCGCTCGCGCCTCGGTAGAACTGCGTTGTTGCTCCCGAGCGACATCCGGTTTCGGCCTGAGAAACGCAGACGAAAAGGTCACGGGCAAAGCCGTGGGACATTCGCGTCCGTTAAAGTGGCACGCAACAGTCGGCAAAGGGGCTACACAGTGCTGCCTGGGTCGTTCTCTTCCCTCCAGGGAATTTGTTTGTCGCCCGGAATGTCCAACGCCTGCACTGACCAAAAGTTGCTTTCTCGAACCACACCTAAGACGTGCGGTAAGGGTCGCGAGACCCGCTGAAGAGTTGCTGTTCCTGAGTGCGTACCCTTCCTTGATCGCAAGAATCTCAATCACAACCTGACCTTCAGAAGAGCCGGAGTGAGAACGCCGCATGGTCAAAGCGACGGAACTTTGCGACTGGAGCCTCAAGTTAACCGCGATTTTGCCGATCATGCTAAAGGTGGTTGCCCGACACCTGTCTGGCCAAATGTCAGCTCGGACCCTCAAGAGGGAAGGTGAGAAATGCGCCAGTTTAAAGCGACCCTCGTTTTGTTGCTCCTCGCTTGCCTTGTCCAACCGGCATTTCCGCAGAAAAGAGCCACACTGGCCCAGCAATTCTACGTGATGAAGCTGTTCAATCCGAACCTCAAGTCGGTCGGTGTGATTCTGTCGTCTGAGCACTTGGCGAAGCTAAAGAGCGCGATGGCCAGGGCTGCCCTAGCCAATGGGGTGAAAGTGGTGTATGCCGAGGTCGGCGATCTGCACGAACTGGGTGACGCCTTTTCCAGGTTGGTTGAGGACAACAACATCGGCTTCATCTGGATTCCCGCCGACGACCCAGTGGTTTGCACGGACGTCGCGATGAAATATCTTCTGAAGAAAGCTGTGTTGAAAGGGGTTGGCACCTGCGTGCCAGATAAGAAATGGTTGTCCTCCGGGGGAACGCTTTACATCGGGGTGGAAGAGGGACGGGTTCGGCCGTATTTCAACGTCCGCCTTGTTGAGGCGATGGGGATGAAGGTACCTGAAAAATACATGAGCCTGGCTACGGCGGAAGCTCAGTGACCTCAGCCGAACGGTTGACGCTCGAATCGAGAGGGTAGAGAGGATGCCGCGTTTTGAGCTGCGTACCCGTCTGTTTGTGATGAGCGAAGTTCTGGTTTTGACCATGGCTGTCTTTGCCAGCACATACTTCGGCCACTACCAGAGCAACCGGGCAAAGGCAGACATTGATCATTTAGCCGAAACACTGGCTCGCAGTCTGGCGCTCCAGGCGAAAGTCGGCATGCTGGTGGACGACCCGGAGGAAATGAAAAAGGCACTGTCCGTCGTGTACCACGGAGAGGTCCGCTACGCTGGTCTGGCTGGCCCGGATGGCACGGTCATCCAGTCAATTGGGGAATTGCCACCGGGTCTCAAAGAAATACAGGTGCCGAGTGAAATCACGCTCCAGGATACCAGACTTCGCAACGGTAAGAGGGTCCGTGAAGTCCGGGTGCCCGTGTACGCTGAAGTGGAGGGAAAACCGAGTGCAGTAGGTACGGCCTTTCTTGGGGTCTCGCTGGAACAGCTCCACCAGGTGAAGGCAGACGCTGTACGGGCTGCCTTCTTCGTTGCACTGGTTTTCAGCCTTCTTGGCCTCGCAATCGCCTACTACGCTTCCTACAACATTGTCAGGCCTGTGGAGAAACTTACCAGGGCAGCCAAGTCGCTCGCCGAAGGTGACACGTCCACCGAAATCGAGATTGACCGTTCGGACGAGATCGGTGACCTGGCCCGTGCCTTCAGAAAGATGCGGGAGGATGTGGAGAACGCACTTGCCGAAGCGGAGTCCCGGCGACGTGAAGCTGAGGAAGCGAAGGCCCAAGCGGAGCAGGCTCGAAATGCTGTGATCGCCCACCACAGGGAGCTGGAAGGCGAGATCGCCAAGCTTCTGGCAGTTGTGGACGAGATGGCTTCCGGCGACCTCAGGGTCAGGATTGATCTGGATGAGGACAGCGATCTGCGCGAGCTGGCTCAGCGGATCAACGCCATGCAGGACGCGCTGAAAACAGTCCTCAGCGAGACAAAGAAGGTAGGAGACGAACTTGGTCGAACGGCTGAGGAAATCGGTAGCGCCACGGACGATCTGGCAGAAGCCTCGGAGCGGCAGTTGCAACAGATCGACGAGATTGTCGGTTCCGTGGCTGAGATGTCCCGAACGATCCGCGAAACGGCGCGCTACAGTCAAGAGGTGGCACGGGAGTCTCAGCACTCGAAGGACGTGGCGACCAAAGGGTCTGAGCGGGTTGCAGACATTTACAGCGGTGTTGAGGAAATCGTAAACTCTCAGGAAGTGGTGGCGGCGACCATCAGCAACCTGGTTTCCCAGGTGGGCACGATTGGCGAGATCGCCAACGCGATCGAGGAAATCGCTGATCAAACGAACTTGTTGGCTCTGAATGCGGCCATTGAAGCGGCCCGCGCAGGGGAACAGGGTCGAGGCTTCGCCGTGGTGGCGGATGAGGTTGGCAAACTGGCCGACAGAACGACGCAAGCGACGAAGGAAATTGCCCAGGTCATTCGCGCCATTCAGCAGCGGACCAGTGAGACAGACCAATCCGTGAACCGCGCCAGAGAGGTGGTCGAGCGTGTGACGCGGGTCGCGGAAGACATGCAGCGCGCGATGAGCGAAATTGTAACGAGCGCTGAAACGGTGAACGAGATGATCAGTCACGTGGCTGTGACGGCGGAGGAACAGTCAGCCGCTGCAGAGCAAATCAATGGGAACGTTGAACTGATTAGAACTGCTGCTGCCAGAACTGCTGGTGGTACTCAAGAAATTGCCCGTGTAGCCGATAGTTTAGAAGAACTGACGCGGCGATTGGACCGCTTGATGCGTCAATTTCGACTTGAGGGGGAAAACGGGGAACCGACGGTAGTGGATCGATTCGTGAGCGTGAAAAAGGAGCCCCAACCGGCAGTGTCCTGAAACAGGAACGACAGGATCAAGAGAAACGAAGACTCCTCCCTCCCTTGAACCAAGCCGAGCGCGGCGGCAGAGACAAAATCTTTGCCGCCGCTTGGCATTTAGTGGGATGCTCGCCAGTTTTGCTAGACGGATTCAGTTGTGGACTTCGCAAGCAGAACCACTTGCAACAGCCATTTGAGCACGGGTTTGCCGATGCACAGTCAGAAGCCTCGCCTGGGGTACACAGACCACGGTGTCGGCAAGAGCACAGCCGGAAATCGGCCGCAGTGAACCCACCGTCTCTGCACGTTCTTCCGTGCCCCCTGGCACACGAGCCCTCTCGCGAAGCTCATTCCCGTGATTCCAGCCGAGTCCAGATGGTGTGCTCCGGTTCGCCAACACCGCGGTACATGCCAGAGCAACCGCTGAAACTCGGTCCGGTACTGCGCCAGTTGCCGACAGGTAGAGGTGATCGGAGTTCGTCGATTCTGCACTGCATTCTGTCTCGCGTGTGCATACCTACACTCGGGTGAGTGCTCCACCCGGCGTTGCATTCCCGTTCCACGGCGTGACCTGCAGCGGAATTCGGCCCCGACTGAAGAATGTCCAATTGCTTGTGCGATCAAACCAGTGGCACACCCAGGTTTCGGAACGGTGGTCTGGGTCCGACTCTGAGGCGCTGTGTGATCTCCCGAGGCGAACACGATTTCTGGCCCGCAAGCGTCTGGGTGATCGAAACATGAAGGCCGTCGGCTTAAGCTGCACAGGGGTGCGATCGGATTGAAAAAAGCGTAAGTTCCCGCGAGAAGCGGGAGTGGGCCGAAGGCCGCCTTGGTTTGGCGACGGGTTGCCCAGAAGACGTCGCGGGTTCTCACAGGGAACGTTGAGGGGAGGGCGCTCGGACTTTTGCGCATCAGGGGATCAGAGGGAAACCCGTGCCTGACCGCTCCGCTGTGCTGGAATCCGGATAGAGCCGGGACCGAACCGGTGTAAAGGAACAAGAGGGAACAAAGCAAGGTCGGCGTTGCCTCCTCCTGTAGGCGTTTTTCAACCCTGTTCTGGGAGCGGACCAGTCCAGAGTGTCCCTCACCGGTTTCGTGACGTAAGTTGCGACTTTAGCCCGTGATCAGAACACGGGAAAGGGCCCAGACCCGGATTTTCGCCTGGAGATTTCTGGTTTGTTCCAACCAGCTAAGGGGGCCAAGTTGGCGAACGACGCACAAATGCCCTTCTGGACGCCGATCTTTCCGTGGGGGAGCCCTCCTCCAACGGCTCGGCGCGCCAGTGCTGGTCGGATGGTTTGGGATGAGGAGTTGACCAGAAAGCGCTCATTCGGCCAGGGTCTTGGCGTGCAAGCAACTGTCGAGAGGCAACCAGGCGATCGGCGGGCTCCAAAAGTGCGCGGAGACGGGCGCAGACTTCCCGTGACAAATGTTGACTTGCTTGGCTCACTTGTTCTTCCTAAAATGAACTCAGAAAGCGACGTCATCGGTCACCGCGAGTCTCCGGGCCGGCACCGTTGATCTGGCGCAGCTTCTGAACGTCCGACGGGTGTGGTCGACCGGGCTGCAAAGGCTGCTCACATGGCTGCTTGAGACTGGCGAACTCCGGTTTCCAGCGGTGCCGGGCCTGTTTTCACCTGGGCGGAGGCACGAAGGAGACCGAACGGGGGTGCTACGAGTTTGTGTTGAAGCACCGGTGGGTCGCAGGCGTGTCCTACTTTGGCGGTAGCTCTTAGCAGCGTTTTTGGTGAGACTGGCCCTGACTTGGCAAAAGGTAGGCGAAATGCCTGGGTCG
>CAZXXS010000077.1:0-150564 GCA_964644845.1 uncultured Cytophagia bacterium
AGGTCCGTGCCGGAGTTGTTACGTCCGCACACCCGATTGAGGTCCGGCAGCAGGCCTTTTGCTTGACTGTTTGCGGATGTGCGTCCTGTTCGGATCGCGACACAAAGAAAGGGCTGGCGCTCAGAGCCAGCCCTTCCGAGGTTTCGTGGGAAGAAACGGAATTACTTGTTTTCGCCTTCAGTCTTGGTTTCGTCGCCGGAAGAACCCTTGTCGTCCGACTTGGACTCGTCTTTGGATTCTTCGCCGGTCTGCTTGGATTCGGACGTTTCGCCTTCTTCCTTCTTCTCCTCTTCCTTCTCCGTTGAAGTGGTCTCGGTCTTGGTCAGGTCCTCGGTCTTCTTCTCTTCCTCTTCAGCTTCCTCCTCGCGATCTTTGCGCTCGAGCAAATTCTCGTCGTCCTTTTTCTTCCGGATGATCACGTAGATGAGCGTGTTGCCAACGTTGAAGGTCGCGAGCCCGTAAGACACAACCCAGGCACCAGCGATGACGAGCGAAATGGCGAAGATGTAAGCTGCGATCAGCAGTACCGTCGGGAGCTCGAGCGCGTAAAACTCGTGCGAGAAGAAGATGTGCGAGGAAACGGAACCGTAGACGGCCTGGATCCAATCCTGGGCAAGAAAGACCCATTTTTGCACGAGGTACTGTCCGTGGGAGGCCAGGTTGATGTACTTCTCGCCCATCGAAAAGCCGAACAGGCCGTTCATGAGAATGAAAGCCTGTTTGACAAACCAGGCGAGAACGCCGAAAGCCGCAACAGTGAGCAGGCCCGACAGGCCCTGGTAAACGACAAAACGCCAGGGTTGGCTCCAGGTGACTGAAAAGGATTGAAAAATGGTTTCGAACGCGTCTTCGTCCGTCGTGGCCAGAACGGCAGGGGCAATGACAAAAGCAACTCCTGTAACGATCAGGAGAAAGAACAGAAAAAGAGCGGCGGCGAGCCAAACGAACGTGAAGAGGCTGAGGCCCAACTCACCCACGTAGGGAATGCGACCCAGTAAACCAACCACCCAGGCTCCGATCACGAACGAAAGAGCAATCAGGGCGATCCCAACGGGAGCCATGATGACTGACGGGGCCTTCTTGAAAGCGAAGCTGTAAGCTTCACGCCAGGTGTAAAAGTTGTCGCCCTTGAGCAACTTGTAGCTGGCCCTGGAGACCGCTGTGCTGGCAATCAACCAGGCAACGACGAGGATGACGAGGCCCAGGGCGTAAATGATCCACGAGTACCACGGGACTGCACCGGTAGAGGCCCAAAGACAGGGCAACAGGCCCCACTGTTCCCACATGTCCGCTAAACCTTTGCCGGCGCTAAGAAACGCCAGGTAGGTGAAGATCAAGTAACCCACGTAGCCGACGGCAAGGCCAACGAACTGGATCCAAATGCGCTGAATGCTGAGCGCAATCCGCGGAGAGCGGAAAACATCGCGAAAATCGAAGTAGAGTTTGATCATCGGTGTCCTCCTTTCCCTTGCTTCCAGCCACTCCCGTCACCGTCTGAAGATGCTGTCCAAACAACCTGCAGGAACTGTGAACAGGCGTAGCGAGTCAGCCACCACGTGAGCCCCCGTCGTTGCCTGAGCCTGTTAGATTGCTGTTCTGCCCGATCGTCAGGGATCTCGAAGCCCGCAGCTAAGCCGCGGCCCTGAGGAGCCGAACTGCCTGACACGCGTACCGAATTTCCGCACCAGCCTAAAAGCCGGAGAGCTAGCCTTTGACCTTACTTGCGCGAGAAATTCACACACCGGGCACAACCGTGTTCGCACAGCCGGCGAGAAACCGTAGGCGAACTGCTTCTCCAAGCGCAACCAGTCGGAGCTGAACATCGCTTTGTCTGGAATGCGTTTCCCCACTGATGAACGTGACCGTGCGCGGGTCCCCGCCTTTCTGCTACCCCTGAGAAAATTAGCGGCAAAACGTCAGACCTGCGCAAAGGGCCACGGCCTTGGAACCCGTGCGTACAAAAAACGCGGAGAGTGAACACAATTCACCGCTCGTTTAATTATACGCAATTTCCCCGCGCAAAGCAAGTACAAACTGTAACAGGAACTTAACGAGCAACGGACGAACGCACTCGCCTTTTTCCGTTGACTTGGAGCAGTGGAAGAGTACAGTTACACTTCCCCTGCGGTTGCTGCAGCTTCGAATCCCCGGTAGGCTCTCGATTCCTTGTCCCCGTCGCTTTCAAGTGGACACCGGGCAGGTTGCCCAAACGGAGGACTGAACGTGGTCGAAGGCACGAGATCGTTTTTTGCTGCGTTTCCGCTTGAGTTTCCGGTTTGATCGGCAGAGCAAGTCAGGCTCAGACAGGTTCTGTGGGAGATGGTTGTTCTGTTTCTGCTTGTGTTGCGTGTGGGTTTCCACGCTGCGTGCGAAGGAACGGTTTGCGGGAAGTGTTTTAGCCTTGATCGGGTTGGGAGGGTTCTCACGCACTCCTCCGCTTGGGTGGGGTAACGTCCGTGGCCCACACCGGGGATCCGCTACTTGGACTCTTGCGTCTCCAGGAGGCCCGCGGAACCGCAAAACGCCACCCACAGCGCCACTCCTCCCCGCCCGGAGCAGGGGAGAGGGGATTGTTCCCCCACGGTTTTCCCGCCAAGTGCTTTTGGGAACGGCTCAAGTGATCATTTGCTCTTCTCGGTTCGAGCCGCGGTCTGCTGTTTGCGCTGAACCCGGACACGCAAGATGCGGTTGCGCTGCACCTTTTCGACCACAAATTCGAAGTCGCCGTAGTGAATCCTCTCCCCCTCGCGGGGTACGTACCCGGTCAGGTGGAAGATGAATCCGCCGAGGCTCTCGAAGTCCTCGTCTGTGGGCAATTCGGCCCCGAGGATTTCGTTTACCTCGTCCAGATCGATTTTGGCATCCATCACGTAGGTGTTGTCGTCGATCTTCTGGTAGAGGGGAGCCTCGCGGTCGTACTCGTCCTGAATTTCGCCGACAATTTCCTCGATTACGTCTTCCAGGGTCACGAGGCCTGCGGTACCGCCGTACTCGTCGACAACAATGGCCATGTGGGTCCGTTCACGTTGAAACTCGCGCAAGAGTTCGTCGATCAGTTTGCTTTCTGGAACGAACAAGGCTGGTCGGGCGAGCTTGGCCAAATCCACGTTGCTGTCTTCACGAGCGAGGTAAGGGAGCAGGTCTTTCGCGTGAATGACCCCAATGATGTTGTCGATGGTGCGCTCGTACACCGGGATTCGCGTGTGTCCCTTCTCTTTGATCAATTCGACCAGCTCGGCAAGGGATGCTGACCGTTCGATGCACACCATGTCGATCCGCGGTACCATGATTTCGCGCACGTGGGTACGACCGAACTCGAAAATTGAGTGGATCATTTCCCGCTCGTCCTGGAGCAAAGCTCCCTCTTCTTGGCCGACATCCACCAGCGCACGCAGTTCCTGCTCGGTGAGGGGCTCCGCCCCTTCGGGTACCCCAAGCGCTTGTTCTACCCATTTCGAAAAAATGCGCAGAGGTTCCACAATCGGGTAGAGCACGTAGTAGAGCGCTTCGATGAACAAGCTGGCTCTGAGCGAGAACTTTTCGGCATGCTGCACCGCAACGACCTTGGGGGTTACTTCGGCGAACAGGAGAATGACCAGCGTGACGATTACGACTTCCGCAAACATCGTCCAGAAATGGCTGAGGTGGTGAGCTTGCGCAAGCTGCGCCGTGAGCAAAGCCGCAACCGTGGCTGCGGAGACATTGACGAGCGTGTTGCCGAGGAGAATGGTAGTCAGGAGGGCTCGTGGTTTCGAAAGTAGTCGCAGAACACGGCGTGCCGCTGCGGAATCGTTCTCCTTCAGTTTCCGCCGCTGCAGTTCGGAAAGCGAAAACAGCGCAGTCTCGCTTCCAGAGAAGAAGGCCGAAAGACTGAGCAGCACCACGAAAAGCAGGCCCTGACTCCAGTAGTCACTTTCCAACGATTACCTTGCCTCCTTTCTTTTCGTTGGCTTACCGTTTGATCAGTTTTTACCCCCGGTCCTTGCGACTTAGAATGGCCAGGACCCGGTCCTCTTCTCTGCTCATGCGCTCCTTCTGGGTACCGGTGGCGTCGTCGAAGCCGAGCAGGTGCAAAGCACCGTGCACAGCGAGCCTGCAAAGCTCATTCCAGAAAGTGACCCTGTACTCGTGCGCTTGCCGTTGCGCCGTGTCAACGCTGACGTAAATTTCGCCTTCGAGATGTTGGGATGAATCGCTGAGGTTGAAAGCGATGACGTCCGTAGGGCGGTCCCGGTTGAGGAACTGCTTGTTCAGACGGCGGATTTCCGCGTCATCCACGAAGATCACGTTGACATCAGCAGAAAGTTCCGGTCCGCCGTGCAACCGAAACGCTTCAAGAATCAGGCTTTTGACCGCTTTCCTTGGAACGTGGCGCTTCGTCGTGTTGTGGATTTTTACCGTTCGCTGGGCCATTTTTGCCTTCCGCCGGCGCGAGCTGCTTAGCTGCGGGTTCTTTGGCCTCGTTCTCACTCTGAGGTTGCGTTTCCTTCTCCTCGGGGTATTCAATTCTGGAGTGGTAAACGCCCATCAGGACCTGGACGAACGCGTCTTCAATGCGGCTCAGGTCACGAAGTGTCAACGGACTTTGGTTCAGTTCGCCTTCGTTGAAGCGCTGCTGGATGATCGAATGCACGGTTTGCCGAATCCGGGTGGCGCTGGGTTGTTTGAGGCTGCGCACCGCTGCCTCCACCGCGTCGGCGAGCATCACGATGGCGGTTTCCCTGCTTTGGGGCTTGGGACCAGGGTAGCGGAACTTCTGTTCATCGATCTCACCCTGGTTTGCCTCTTTGGCGCGCTCGTAGAAGTAGCGCATGAGCTGGGTGCCCTGGTGCTCCCGGATGAAGGCCACGATTTCGTCCGGCAGCCCGGCTTCTTTGGCAATTTCGATGCCCCGGCGGATGTGGTTTGCCAGGATCAGGGCACTCATGCTGGGTGTAAGCTTGTCGTGGGGGTTGCGACCATCCGCCTGGTTCTCGATGAAGTACTCGGGTTTCTCGATCTTGCCGATGTCGTGGTAGTAGGCGCCTACCCGGGCAAGAAGAGAGTTGGCTCCGATGGCTTCGGCTGCCGCTTCGGCGAGATTACCGACCATGAGACTGTGGTGGTAGGTGCCTGGTGCACGCACGGCCAATTCACGTAGGAGGGGTTGATTCAGGTCCGAAAGTTCCAGGAGCGTCATGTCCGTGGTGACGTCGAAGGCGAACTCCAGAACCACGGCCAACCCGTAGGTGAAAATGGGGGAGAGAAAGCCGTTCACAGCCCCGTACGCTACGTTTACAGCAAGTTTCGAGAACGGTGTGTAGCGCAGCAACTCGAAGATCGTCACCGTGAGTACGTAGGCGGCGACAAGTTTCAGGATCGTTTTGAGAACCCAGCTTCTGGATCGAACGCGGTAGACAGACGAAACGGCCACAACGCCCGCGATGATCGTGATCGCTGCGATGGCAAACTCGTTTCCCCGCATGGCGCCAACGATGAGTGCGGTGACAACTGTACCGACGAAACCAAGTCTGGAATTGAAAAAAATCGTCAACAGCATGGACGTCACAGTGACCGGGATAAGCAGTCCGGAGACATTGGACCGGTTGACCAGGAAGGTCATCAAGATTGTGAAGAAAAGAGCGATCACGATCAACAACGTCTTCTGCCACGAGGCGAAAACCCTTGCTTCCTGCCAGTACAGGTAGAAAACCAGAACACCAAGAATGACGCACAGGAAGAGGAAACGGGAAATGTACGGCAAAGCCGAGGCGAGTCCGCCTTCTTGAGCCCGTCGTTCGGCGAGCGCTTCGGCGAGGCTGCGCAGCTTTTCCAGATGTTCCGGCGTCACGCGCTCGTGACTGTCGATGATCCGCTCGCGCTCCAGAACCATGCCCTTGGCTCGTGGGACGTTGCGAACGGCTTCATCGATCCGGCGTTGGGTCTCAGCCTCGTTGTAGTGCAGGTTTGGCTTCAGAAAGGGAAGGGTGAGCAAGTAAGCGGTCTTCACCAGATCTTCATCCCCAAGTGCCTCCCGAAGATGCTGCAGCAGGGCATCCTGGGCTTGCGCTTTGTCGTAGTAGAAGCGCAACTCATCCATGATCTCGGAGCCGTTCGAAACAACCGAGATTCGTTTGCTGGCGGTAGGTAAGTGCTGTTTGTCGAGATCCAGAAGACCGGAGGAGTAGATTCGACGCAGTGCACCGGTGAGTTTGTCGACCACACTGGGTGTTTTGAGCAGGCGCGGGAGAGTGCGTAGAGCATCTTCGGAGAGCGAAATGCCGTAGCGCCCAAGGGTTTGTGTCACCGTAGAGATTTGGGAGGAGTCGTGTTTGCCGGAAAGCTCCTCGCGCTTGAGGGTTTGCAGCAGACCTGTCAAAAGGCGGATCTGCTCTTCGGCAATGGAATCGTTCCGGACGAATACGGCCGGTACGCTGTTTTTGGCTCTTTCAACGTCGCGTTCGTATTCGTCCGGGCTCTTGTTGATCGGGAAGGTAAACGGCGCGATGATTTCCTCGCCAATGTAGACATCACCCACCTTCAGATCAGTAAACTGGTAGGTTTTGCTCTTGGGAAACATGAACGTGGTGACAAGAGCAAGCACAAGGAAGAATGCCGCTTGGGGAACGTAATCCGTGTGTGACGGAGCGGCCGCTTGTTTGCTGCCTGGAACAGCGTCGGTGTGCTTGCGCTGTCGCCTGAAACGGCGACGAAGTTCCTGAATGATGGCGGGCACCGGTTACCTCGTGCTTTCCACAGTTTGCTCAGAGACGTGGGCCTTTTCGTCCGGGGGCTCCGCTTCCTGTGGGCGTGCCTTTGTGGGCTCCAACCGGGCCGCGTCGTAGGCGTCGTACGCCAGGATGATGTCGCGGACGAGCCGGTGGCGCACCACGTCCCTCTCGGTCAGGTACACGAACTCAATGCCCTCAATGCCTTTCAGCACATCGCGAATCTGGATGAGGCCGGATTGCGCCTGGCTGGGCAAGTCGACCTGCGTGATGTCACCGGTGATGATGGCTTTGCTGTTGATGCCGAGCCGGGTCAAAAACATTTTCATTTGCAGGGCGGTTGTGTTTTGGGCCTCGTCCAGAATCACGTAAGCGTTGTTCAGCGTGCGGCCTCGCATGTACGCGAGCGGCACAATCTCGATCACGTTCGTTTCTGTAAACTTACGCAGCTTGTCCGCTGGCAACATGTCCTGGAGAGCATCGTACAGCGGCCGCAAGTACGGGTCGATTTTCTCGCGCAAATCTCCGGGGAGAAAACCCAGGCTTTCACCTGCTTCCACCGCAGGGCGTGTCAGAACAATCCGGTCCACCAGACGCTCACGCAGAGCTGCAACAGCAATGGCCACGGCCAGGTAAGTCTTTCCAGTCCCTGCTGGTCCGATGGCGAAAACGATGTCGTTCTCGAGCGTAGCCTTGTAGTAGCGCTCCTGCCCCGCGGATTTCGGCCGGATGATTCCGCTCTTCGTGTAGAGAATGACAGAGCGTGTGGGTTCCTGACCAGGTTTGGTTTTCGGTTCGATCCTCGCAGGTTTTGCTTTCGCTTCTGCCAGAACCACCTGGGTCACGGTCTGAACATCGGCTGGCGTCACACGTTCGCTTCGGTTCAGGATGAAAATCAACTCGCTGAAAATCCGCTCGAGGGCGTCGAGTTCCTCCTCGGATCCCTTCAGGATGATTTCACCGCCCCGAACGACAATAGTGGCATCAAAGGTTTCCTGCAGGTGACGAAGGTTGACATCCTGCAGTCCCAGAAGCCCCATGTGGTCGATGCCGCGAATTGAAATACGCCGTTCACTCACTTCGTGAAAATTGACCTCCTGCCAGATGGTTCACCGGTTTTCAATATCCAGCCTACGGTAACGTCGTAAATCTACAAATGTTCCTGGTGTGAAGCAACTCACATCTTGGTCTAAAAACAAAAAGCTCTTGGCTTGCCCACTGTCCGAGAAGCCAAGAGCTTTTTCTTCGACGGATGAGGCAAACCCGCTCGCGACTGCCCTACGAACGCCGTCGCGCTCAAGCCGGTGTTTGCCCTTCTATTTCTGAATACTACCCCGAAACGAAAGCTTAGCGATCAAATCCTGCTATTCCTTTGGAATGATCAGCACACTGTACGGGAAGACCAGGTTTGGATCGTCACCGATGACGTCCTTGTTGGCCTCGTAAATCTTGGTCCATTTCGTCGGGTCGTTGTAGACCTCGGGGTTGGCCGCGATTTTGTACAGAAAATCACCCTTTGCGACCAGGTATTCGCCAGGTCCAACCTCGCGCTGGATCTTCAAAATCTGGTCCGGGTAGATCAGGTCCGGGTCTTTGATTTGGTCGCGATTGTAAGTGTAGATTCTCATCCACTGGTAGGGATCTCCGTAGATGTCCGGCTTGCCGGAGATCTTCCAGAGATAATCGCCGCGAACCACAGTGTACTCATCGTAAACGGCCTTCGGCATCTTGGCGCGCAGCTGCGCAATCTTGCCTTCGATGCGGGCAATCCGATCCTGCATCTCAGAAAGGAGGGCGATTTTGCTGCTCTTCAGCTGGTTGAGTTCTTCTTCGGCAGCGTCCACTTCTTTGCGCTGCTTGAAAAGCTCCTCGGGCGAAAGAGCCGCAAGTCCATCAACCTTGCGCTCCAGTGCGTTCAGCTTCTCGCGAAACGCGTTCACGTCGGCCTCGGTGACACCGAGCATTGAGTAAATTTCGTTCCAGGTGGTCTTGATTTCTTCCTCGGTGGAAGCAATCTGAGATTTGATTTGCTCAATGTCAGCCTGGCACTTTTCGAGGTCCGCTTTAGCCTTGGCCTCTCTTTGTTGCCACTGTGTCAGCTGGGCCTGGTACTCTTCCATGCTCATCTTTTCCTGCGCGTACGAGAAATTGGCGCCGAGAAGCATGGAAAAGGCGATGCCCAGCACAACGAGAACTGTCAGCTTCTTACCTATTTTCATCGGGCGTCCTCCCTTTTCGAATATCCCGCAGTGCTACCTGTCGGAAACTACATGCTCTGCAGCCTGCTCTGGACCGTGGACTTCTCGGTCTTAACCTTCGCCAATTCCTCTTGTTTGGCCTTCAGCTGTTTTTCCAGATCGGCCTTTTGCTGCTGACAATCGGCGAGTTGCTTTTCCGCCGAAAGTGCGGCCTGCTTGGTTTCCTCAAGCTGCTGCAGCTGTTGCTGGTTCGGGTGTTTTGCGCATCCCGTCCACGCGAACGTGGAGAGGAGGAGCGCGATCATCCCGAGGGCCATCAATGCTCTGGCTACTTTTCGCATCCGCCTCGCACCTCCTTTCTCATCCTTCCCTTGTTAGAACTCACCAGTGTCCAATGCCCAAGGCCTTTCCGGGTCATCCGACACCCCTCCCTCCGGAGACCACGGCGAAGCTAACATAGCAAAATCACGATTATTTGTCAAGGAAAAAGATTACAAGACAGTTACTTGGGCCCACTTCTTACCTCCGCGCACCTGCAATTTTAAGCCTTCCCCGGTACGCCAGCAAATCTCGCGGATGCCTGCGACACCGTGCTTTTCAAGATTCCGGTCGGACGTGCTTCACTTCGTGGCTCTTGAGAGCCTGCTGACTGCCCGATGGGAAGTCGTTCGCGCCTTTTGAGCACGGGTTGGTGGACGGGGCGCGGGGATTCCGTTTCGCCTCGGTGCTGCCAGTCTACTTGTCGCACCGGGGCACAATTTCAGTGTCCGATCAATTCTCAGCCTCGGGTATGACAGCGATTCCCAGCTCTTCAAGCTGTTTTGGGTCCACTTCGGACGGTGACCCGTCCATCAGAGACACAGCGCGATTCGTTTTCGGGAACGCAATCACGTCACGAATGGTGGTGCGGCCCGCCAGCAACATTGCCAGTCGGTCGAAGCCGAAAGCGATGCCGCCGTGCGGAGGAGCGCCGTACTCGAACGCTTCGAGCAAGAACCCGAATTTGCTTTCCGCTTCCTGCTCGCCGATGCGCAGGAGCGAGAACATTTTCTTTTGTAGCTCTCGGCGATGGATACGAATGCTGCCACCTGCGATTTCGTTCCCGTCCATTACCAAATCGTAAGCCTTGGCCCGGACCCGCTCCGGAGCTGTATCCAGTAGCGGGAGGTCTTCGTCCATGGGACTGGTGAACGGGTGGTGGCGAGCCACGTAACGGCCCTCCTCTTCATTCCACTCAAGTAACGGAAAATCAATGATCCAAACCAGCTCGTGGCGACTGGTGTCGATGAGCTTTTCCTGCTGGCCCAGATGTAGCCGCAAAGCCCCGGCGATGGTACGGGCACGTTCTGGTTCATCTGCCACCAGTAGCAGCAAATCCCCTGCCGAAGCCCCAAATCTCTTCAGGAGGTTCGTTTTTTCGCTTTCACCAAGGAACTTGGCCACACCGCCTTCAAGACCGCTTTCGCCGACCTTGAGACTTACCAATCCCTTGCCATTCTGCTGAACGACAAACTGGGTGAGTTCGTCGATTTGTTTGCGCGAGTAGCGTGCTCCGTTTGGCAGGCAAAGCCCTGTGACGATGCCACCGGCGTCTACGGTGCTCTTGAAAACCTTGAAGGCGGAGTCGCGCACCACGTCGCTCACCTCGACGAGTTCAAGACCGAAACGTGTGTCCGGCTTGTCGCTCCCGTAGCGTTGCATGGCTTCGTCGTAGGTGAGGCGGCGAAGGGGTGTTTGCAGTTCCTCGCCTAAGATCTGCTGGAAGATGTGGGCCATTAGACCTTCAACCATGACCATTACGTCTTCGCGAGTCACGAAGGACATTTCCACGTCGATTTGCGTGAATTCTGGCTGCCGATCAGCGCGCAGATCCTCGTCGCGGAAGCAACGCACGATCTGGTAGTAACGGTCGAAACCGGCTACCATCAAAATCTGCTTGTACGTCTGCGGTGACTGCGGTAGGGCGTAGAACTTCCCGCGGTGAATGCGACTCGGCACGAGAAAATCGCGAGCACCTTCCGGGGTGCTGCGCATGAGGAAGGGGGTCTCGATTTCCACGAAGTTGTGCTGAGCGAAATAAGTGCGAACTGCCTGGTACAATTTGTTGCGAAGCAAGAGGTTCTTCTGCATTTCCGGCCTGCGGAGGTCGAGGTAGCGGTACTTCAGGCGTAGCTCTTCACTCGCTTCGATGCGGTCGTCGATCAGGAAAGGCGTGGTGCGTGCAGAGCTCAGCACGATCAGCTCTTCGGCAGCCAGTTCGATTTCGCCCGTGGCCAGGTTTGGGTTGACCATGCCCTCCGGCCGCTTTTCCACGGTCCCGGTGACGCTGATCACGTACTCACTTTTGAGCTCGCGCGCTTCTTGCAGTGCGTGTCCGCTCACGTCCGGGTTGAAGCGAACCTGCGTGATTCCGTACCGATCGCGCAAGTCGATGAAAATCAGTCCGCCGTGATCGCGGCGGCGGTGTACCCAGCCGTTCAGGGTCACGCGCTGACCGGCGTGTTCTGCCCGCAATTCACCACAGGTGTGCGTTCTTTGCCAGGGTTCCCTTTGCACTTCGCTTGGACCTCCACAGCTAAGTCGTCATTTTTTGAAGGGGCAGGTCTTCCTTCCGGTTGGCGGCAAATTTACGAAATCTGCGTGGCGAATGCACTTACTTTTTGCAAGAAACGCTCAATTTTCGGTCAAATTACTTGACTTGTGCGATTCGACGAGCGTACCGAACCGCCGAAACGCTTTGCTGCGGCGTTCCGCTGTTTCACCGGCGACCGGAGACGCTCACCTGTGTTAGAAGTGGATCCGGCTGTGTCTGCGTGGGGTGATTACGGCTCGGGGTGCAAGCGGAAACTGGCCTCCGGTGGCGCAGCGACGTGGCGTTCCTGCCACGCCTTGCACCCTCTGTACCTAAGCCGCCTTCAGGCGACGTGTGCCTTTCCTTAGCCCGGGGCTTGGATCCCCGGGCGGAAAGGGGCTGTCCGATTTCCCTTCGTCCCCACATCTCCTCACAGGATTTCCGAAACGTACAGGAAGGCTCGCAGGGTGACCCGCAGAGTGGGGCTGACGAACAAGAGCCAGGACCTGTTGACCGCGGTAGTTTGGGCTCGCAGTTGTTTTCTTCTGCGGCGGAGTGAACGCTGCCGCTGAAAACTCTGCATCCACCTGCGCGGACGCGTTTGTGTGGAGGCAGTCCTCGGATGACCGATCCCCGCGCCGGGTTCTTGGTTTTCGTGTACGGGCGACGCACTCCGTCCCGTAGCTCGAGGACGGGATCCCCCGGGTGGTTTCGGTTGGGCAGTCGAGACGTCCTCACCGAAGCCACTCCTCGAGTGCGGTGGCAGCGTCGGTGCGTTCATCGCGGTACTTAACGATGATGGCAGCGTACGCGCTCAGACCGTGACGCCGAGCAAAGTCCCCCCTGAGGCCACGGGAGCCAGGAACAACTACAGCGCCTTCCGGAATTTCCAGAGGTTTTTCCGCGCTGCCGCGGAGCACCTGTCCCCTTACGAGGTCGTAAACGGGCACCGAACGCGTCAAAATGGTGCCAGCGGCCAAGACGGCTCGCCGTCGAACCAGAGTTCCCTCGTAGACACCGCAGTTTCCCCCAACCAGCACCTCGTCTTCGATGATCACCGGGCGCGCGCCTACCGGTTCCAAAACCCCTCCGATCTGTGCTCCGGCGCTTAGGTGGACACGCCGTCCGATTTGAGCGCAGGAGCCAACCAGGGCGTGCGAATCGACCATCGTACCCTCGTCGACGTACGCACCAACATTCACGTAGGCGGGCGGCATGATGACAACCGTGGGGGCTACGTAGCATCCGTCCCGGATCGCCGTGCCGCCGGGGACGACACGCACGCCGTCGTGAAGGTGCAGATTCTTCAACGGAAACGTGTGTTTGTCGAAGAACGGGAAGAAAGAGTGACCAAGGCGCCGCAGCTTTCCCAGTCGAAAGCCGAGCAGAATGCCCTTCTTGACCCACGCGTTCGTTCGCCACGTGTCTCCGTCTTGTTCGGCAGCGCGGATTTCACCACGGTTTAGTCCCCGCATGAGTTCTTCGAAGGTTTGTGAAGCTTCCCCGGGCAGGGAATCTGCAGCCATGTCAAAAAAACGTTCGATTCGCTGTTGTAGCGTCATGCGGCGACCTCCGGGACCAGGACACCCAGATCCGTCAGAAGCTTCGTAAGAAGGGCGCGGGTTTCCGAAGAAGCTGGTACGAGCGGAAGGCGAAAATTCGGCTCGAGTTTGCCCATCAGCGCCAAGGCTGTTTTCACCGGAATGGGATTTGTCTCAGCAAAATTCGCTTTCATCAGCGGTAGCAAACGGAAGTGGAGCGCGCGCGCACGTTCCCACTCGCCTTTCAGCGCATGGTGAACCATCTTGGTCATCAGCGCGGGGACCTCGTTGGAAGCCACAGAAACGACGCCGTCCCCACCCAGTGCCATCAGAGCAAGGGTCAGAGCGTCGTCGCCCGACAGAACCAAGAAATCGGCAGGGCGCTGCGCCAGAATCTGCATAATCTGGTTCAGATTTCCGGAAGCCTCCTTCACGCCAACGATGTTTGGTAGCTCAGCCAGGCGAAGCAGCGTTTCCGGGGTCACGTTTGAGCCCGTTCGACTGGGTACGTTGTACACGAAGACCGGTAGGTCGGTGGACTCCGAGATCCTCCTGTAGTGTTCGTACAATCCACGCTGCGTGGGCCGATTGTAGTAAGGCGCGACTGAAAGAACTGCGTCGGCACCGATTCTTTCGGCGTGTTGAGTGAGAGACACGGCCTCAGCCGTCGAATTGCTGCCGGCGCCACACATCACGGGCACGCGTCCGGCCGCCTGATCCACCACGATTTCCATCACACGGTGGTGTTCTTCGTGACTCAAGGTGGCGCTTTCACCCGTGGTCCCCGCCGCGAGAAGTCCGTCCACACCCTCGGCGATTTGCCACTCGACGAGTTCGCGCAGTCGAGCCTCGTCGATTTCGCCGCTCGTCGTGAATGGTGTCACGAGAGCTGTCGTTACTCCGCGAAAGCGTGTCGTGTTCATTTTTCATCTCCCTCCGCTCAGCATGTCCTCAAGCATGTCGTCCACTGTGAAGAAACCGCGCTTACCAACCAGCCACTCTGCGGCTCGAATCGCCCCGAGTGCAAAACCCCGTCGATTCCTTGCTCGATGCACCAGTTCCACGCTGTCGGCCTCGGAGTCGAAAAGAACCAGGTGTGTGCCCGGCACGGCTCCCACCCGGGTGGAAGTGACGTGCAGCGTTTCTTCCGGGATTTTGCCCTGGACGCGGTCCAAAAGGACGCTGGTTTTCCGAGTCCCCGCCAGCAACACGCGGGCCAGGTGCTGAGCACTGCCACTGGGACTGTCGGCTTTGCCTCTGTGGTGCAGCTCGTGGACCGCACAGTCGTACTCGTGCAGGTTGCCAAACAGCTCGGCCGCCTGCTCCACAACTCGAAAGAAGAGCTGCATCCCAAGTGAGAAATTGGGACTGTACAGGAAGCCGATTCCAGCCGCCAGCACCCGTTTGCGCACCTCCTCGATGGCGTCGTACCAACCGGTGGTGCCCACGACAATGTTCACTTGGTTTTCCTCTCCCCAGTCCAGCAGGTGAAAGAGCACCCCAGGCGCGGAGAAATCCACAACGGCATCTGCGCGTACCCCAGTCGGCCAGTGTTGGGCATCTGGACCCAGTTTTGCCACGATCCGGTGTCCCTGCGAAATGGCCACGCTCTCCACCGCACTACCCATTCTGCCCAAACCGCACAGAACCAACCTGAGGCGATTTGCTGAAGTCCCCATCATTCCCTCCAGCTGTTTAGGTGAAACGAAAAAAGGGTTGACCGTGACAGCCGAAACCGCCATCAGGCCAACCCTTGCAGACTCCTCACCGGTTCTACAGAATTGTCCTCAGATAGCGCTCCACGGCCGGCACAGACCGTGACAGTCCAGCGGTTGTTCACACACTGGCCCAACCAAGGCGTGGGCGGCACACCTTGATTTCGGCCCGTGACCCCTTTCACACCGCCCTGATTTCGGCCGCTCCCGAAAGGACGGTGCTACTGATGATCACAGGCGCCTCTACCTGAAAATGATCCCCCTTGCTGTGTGCCTTTGAAAATTAGACCAGCAGGCCCTTTCTCAAAGTTGTCGAAAGATAACACAGGCATTTGTCAAACACAAGAAGAAAATCCTGAAAAGCTTCGATCCTTGAGAACGAATTGACTCGGATCGGAAACCTCAAACCTGTTCGACCGCGGAGTGCAGGGTTTGTACTGGAGGGCTGTGGATTGGCGATTCTTTCACGGGGTTGGGATTTGTCCTGCCGGGACAACCTGTCCACAAACCGGTTTCAGAGGGTCCTACCACTGACCCCGCCAGGCGAGCTACTTTCTCGGTGCGCCACGACGAGCAAACCTCAGAAAAAGAGCGGAGGAAGCTGTCGTCTTCGTTTGTCCACCTTCTCGGCGTAGGAAGAAGAAACGCAGTGTTCTTTCGTTTGTCCGCGCGGGCCGTTCCCAAGGGGCAGGCGACACGAAAGGAATCGCGCCCTGTGGTGCAACTGAACGCTTGGCCCAGCTTTGGGAGCAAGGTGCCTGCGTTCTTGCCACCTCGGTGAGCTTTCAGAAACGGGGACTCCGTGGGTGAGCGTTCCTACGCGTCTGGGAATTGCTCCTACCCTCGTTTCTTGCTACCGTCATGTTCCGGTCGGTACTTGCGGCTTTTGATCCACTGACGCACAATCACGAACGGAGCGCCGTAGCGCGACGTGAGAAATGCGAACAGCGGGTAACGGATGCCGTGAATCCGGCCCAGTTTCATGATGAACGAATCGATTCGCTCTTTACGGCGCTCAGCGCGTGTGGTCGGGCCAAGTTCCCGGTCGTACTCGGGTACGGGTATCCCCTTCTTCTTCAACCGAGCGACCCGCAGCGGAATGTTTGTGCCTTTGTTTTTGCGATGCAACCGGTGAGTTCGGTAGTTCGGATCCGTGGAAACATCTTTGGCAACCAGAGCGCCGGAACGGATGGCTCCCTCCACGATTTGCCGACCACGGGGGGTACGTACCAAGAGCTTTGAGTGGGCCTCGAACAGGTAGTTCCCGTACTCGTCCCGGGTCCAGGCATCGCTCACGGCCACATCAGCAAACTCCGACGAACCATCGATGCACATTTGGCAGCGCGGCGGCGAGTAAAGGTAAGTGAGGTAATTGATCGCACCGTCTTTGAAATTGGAGTAGTGCAGGTTGACGATGTGCCCATTCTTCAGAATGGCCCGAATTCGTCCGGGCCATTTTCCTCCCCGAAACTGGAAGTTTGCTACATCCTCCTTCCGCACGCCTTTCATCTTCAGCATTTCCTCAGCCACGTAGGGCTCGAGGCTGGAAGCGCAAAACAGACCAACGATTGTGTAGATTTTCTTCGCCAGGTCGGGCGCGTGTTTTTGCATCAACCGGTAGCCGTGTACCTGGCAAGGCAAGGCGGCCATGGCGTAGCGACCAGGCAGCTTGCGGATCTCTTGGAAAATCCGGTTCGTCGGGATCACGATGTACTTGGACTGCTGACTCTCCAGCATTTCCTCGTAGGTTCGGGCAACGAACACCTCGCCACGCCACGGTGCGTCGCGCGACATCCGGGTGACCACCGCGCCGTCCACCACGCCGCGCTTCACAAGATCCCAGAGAATCGCTGTGATCACCCCGCCGCCGGCTCCGTTGGCGCGAATTTTGGGATCGGAAGCGTAGCCCACGTACACGGACTCGTAGCGACCGTCAAAATCGGCGACGTCAGTGTCGTCGCCGAACGTAATCTGCGCCATTTCGCGGAAGCTCACCCTGCCACCTGGACAGGTGACTCCACAGAGACCGCACTCAGTGCACTTGTCCTCTACCAGCGCCGGGTACATGTCCGCGTCCAGAACAATTGCATCTTCCGGGCACACGCCCACACACGTTCCGCAACGGGTGCACAGACTGCGTTCCGTGAAGGCAATCGCAAGCTTGGAAAGGTCGATGGGGTTCATCCGTGACTCCGGTCTTCATGTCGTGTCGAGCCTCTGTCCGGTCTGGCTTCTCTGCAAGCTTTGTGCCGAAGTGTCCCGGCGTTTCGGCGAACGCGTGGTGGGTGCTTCAGCTGCGCGGTTGGAAAACGCGGCGACGGTCTGCTGTTTTTCTCTTCGGCAGCGAAAACGCAACCGTTACTGAAGGCGTGCCAACTCTGCCCCAGAGACGCTGAAAAGCCGTTGATTTTCGCGCGGCGGAAGGGTATATTGATTGTTCGGGTTAAGGTTTCCCCGTTAGCCCGAAGTTAGCCAGGAAGTCTTGGTCAAAGAAATATCAGGAACTTGCGGCTCGAAAGCATCCAAATACGCGGCGCGCGGACACACAACCTGAAGAACATCGATCTGGACCTTCCGCGCAACCGCCTGATCGTGATCACGGGTGTGTCCGGTTCGGGCAAGTCCAGCCTGGCCTTCGACACGCTGTACGCCGAGGGCCAGCGACGTTACGTGGAAAGCCTCTCGGCCTACGCGCGCCAGTTCCTGGAGCGAATGGACCGACCGGACGTGGACGACATCCGTGGCATCTCGCCAGCAGTTGCCATCGAGCAGAAGAACCCGACGCGCAGCTCGCGATCCACTGTTGGCACTGCCACAGAGGTTCAGGACTACCTGCGCTTGCTCTTCGCACGGGTGGGGAAAGTCATCTGCCCGACGTGCGGGATCGAAGTCAAGAAAGAGCAGGTCACTGACGTTGTCGAGCGTCTCCGTCAGCTGCCGGAGGGTACGCGAGTTGTTCTCGCTTTTCCGCTTTCCGTAGAAACCAGTCCCGAGCTGGTTGCGACGGCGCTGCGAGAGAACGGGTTCTTTCGCATCCTCCTGGACGACGACAACGTCGTCACGCTCGATCAGTTGCCCTCTGGGACCCTTGCCCCCGGGAAGACAGTTCACGTCGTGGTTGATCGACTCGTGCTGCGCCCGGGTGAAGAAACACGCTGGGCCGACTCGGTGAATCTTGCCTACCGCGAAGGGCAGGGCGTGGTTGTGGTGGCCATCCCGGGCCGAGAGCGGCTCCGTTTCAGTCAGAGACTGGAGTGTTCGCGTTGTGGACGCGTTTTCCTGGAACCGCAGCCGCGACTTTTCTCTTTCAACAACCCGTTCGGAGCCTGTCCGACGTGCAAAGGTTTCGGCGACATCATCGAGATCGACCTGGACCGTGTGGTTCCCGACAAGAGCAGGTCGATTCGGCAGGGAGCCATCGAACCCTGGAACACGCCCACGCACGCGCACCTGCGCCGCGAGCTGATCCGCCGTGCTACGCGGCGCGGAATCGACGTGGACAAGCCTTTTTCTGAGCTCAGCGAGGATGAGCTGCAGTTCGTCCTGCACGGCGAAGGCGATTTCCCGGGCATCTACGGCTTTTTCAACTGGCTTGAAACGAAGAAGTACAAGATTGGTGTGCGTGTTTTTCTGGCGCGGTACAGGGGTTACGTGCGTTGCCCAGACTGCCAGGGAACGCGCCTCCGTCCCGAGGCTCTGTGGGTCAAGGTGGCGGGCAAGAACATCGCTGAGATCAGCGCCATGACCATCGCTGAGGCGCGCAAGTTCTTTGAAGAGCTCGAACTCATGCCCTTCGAGGCCGAGATCGCTGATCCCATTCTGCGGGAACTTCGGAACCGCCTGCGTTACCTGGACGAAGTCGGTTTGGGCTACATCACCCTCGACCGGCGGACGGCTACACTGTCAGGCGGTGAGTTTCAACGGATCAACCTGGCTACGGCGCTCGGTTCGCAGCTGGTCGGCAGTTTGTACGTCTTGGATGAGCCCTCCATCGGTCTCCACCCGCGCGACACTGGCAGACTGATCAACATCCTGACCAAGCTCCGTGACCTGGGGAACACGGTGGTCGTTGTGGAACATGACCGCGACACGATGGAGGCTGCCGACTACATCGTGGACCTCGGGCCCGGGGCGGGCGAACGAGGAGGGCAGATTGTTTTCCAGGGAACGTACGAGGCCCTCAGACGTGACGGGCGCTCTCTGACGGGAGCCTACCTCCGCGGCAACCAGCAAATTCCCCTGCCCGACACACGGCGGCAACCAAGCGGGAAACAGGTCGTCGTCAAAGGCGCGTCTGAGCACAACCTGAAGAACATCGACGTGGCCATTCCGCTGGGGCTATTTGTGGTTGTAACGGGTGTTTCCGGCTCCGGAAAAAGCACGTTGGTTCACGATGTGTTGTACAACGGACTGAAGCGCTTGCGCGGTGACTGGAAGGCAAAGCCGGGCCGTTTCCGGGCCATCCTGGGTGCCGAGCTGGTTGACGAGGTTACGCTGGTGGACCAGTCGCCGATTGGTAAAACACCCCGCTCCAACCCGGCGACTTACGTGAAGGCGTTCGACGGCATCCGGCAGGTTTTTGCCCAAACGCGCGCCTCACGGGTGCGCGGGTTAACGCCGGGCCACTTCTCGTTCAACGTGCCTGGCGGGCGCTGCGAGACGTGCCAGGGAGCCGGTGTGGTGAAGCTGGAAATGCAGTTCTTAGCTGATCTGTACCTGGAGTGCGAAACCTGCGGCGGTAAGCGCTACAAACGCGAGATCTTGGAAGTCCGTTTCCGCGGAGCCAACATCTACGACGTACTACAGATGACGGTTGACGAAGCGCACCATCTTTTCCGTGACTTCCCGGCGGTCACGCAGCGGTTGCAGCTCTTGCGGGATGTCGGTTTGGGCTACCTGCGCCTCGGCCAACCGGCCACCACGCTGAGTGGCGGGGAAGCCCAGCGCGTGAAACTCGCGGCCCACATGGGCAGCCGTCCCGGAAAACACGTGCTCTACATCTTCGACGAGCCAACCACGGGACTGCACTTCGACGACATTCGCAAGTTGCTTGCGTGTTTCGACCGGCTCATTGAGGCCGGGAACAGCGTTCTGGTAATCGAGCACAACATTGACGTGATCAAAAATGCGGACTGGGTAATCGACCTCGGACCGGAGGGCGGTGACGGCGGTGGGCGCGTAGTGGCCGCGGGTCCGCCGGAGGCCATCGCCGCCAATCCCTCTTCGTACACAGGACACTACCTGAGGCGCGTGTTAAAGTTGAGGGCGGCGTGAAGAATTTGCTCCTCACCGGCAAACCAGGCGTCGGCAAAACGACCGCCGTTTTGCGCGCTCTGGAGCTGGCCGGCGTGCCAGCACGCGGCTTTGTGACGGGTGAACTCCGTGGACCGCGCGGTCGAACGGGTTTTCAGCTTCGCACACTTGATGGCCGAACGGACACACTGGCATCCGTGGATTTCCCCGGGCCTCCGCGGGTGGGGAAGTACGGAGTACGTCTCGAAGCACTGGAACGGTTGGGTGTGCCCGAAATCGACACCGCTCTGGCCGAAGGCACACTCCTGGTTGTCGACGAGATCGGCAAAATGGAGCTGTTCTCACGGTCTTTTCGCGACGCGATCTTGCGCGCGCTGGACGCGCCGGTTGCCGTGCTTGCGACAATTACCAGGGCGTCACATCCGGTGGCCCAGCGCATCAAAAAGCGCCCAGACGTGCAGCTTGTCGAGATCACACCTTCGAATCGGGAGTCCGTGGTCCAGGAGGTTCTGGTACCCTGGATCCGCGACGCGGTGGCCGACTGAGGGAAGAGCCATCGAGAACCGGTTTGGAGCCGTTCGGGACGGCATTCGAAACCGGTTCGGTAAGGTCGAGCGTGAATTTCCCGTGCCTCGAGGGAAGCGAGCGCACGAATTCATTTGCACTGAACGAATCGCCGTGTGCTGGCGTTTGTCGATCGCAAGACACCGAATAACAGCTGCCGACTACGATTTTGCCGTTTCGTTCTACCTGCCAGGCGCGGGACGTGGGGTTCCCGGCCTGGAAAGAGCAAACCTGAGGAGGCGCAACATGTGGAACACCTCAGAGGATTACAAGGTTAAGGTTGGCCTGGCCGAGATGCTCAAGGGCGGTGTCATCATGGACGTGACCACGCCCGAACAGGCCAAAATCGCCGAGGATGCCGGTGCTGTGGCCGTGATGGCCCTGGAGCGCATCCCCGCTGACATCCGTGCGCAGGGTGGGATTGCTCGCATGAGTGACCCGAAGGTGATTCGGGCCATCCAGGAAGCGGTTTCGATTCCGGTGATGGCCAAATGCCGGATCGGCCATTTCGCAGAAGCCCAGGTGCTGGAAGCCTTAGGCGTGGATTTCATCGACGAGAGCGAGGTACTGACGCCGGCCGACGAAGAGCACCACATCGACAAATGGAAATTCAAAGTGCCCTTCGTGTGTGGCTGTCGGGACCTGGGCGAAGCCCTGCGCAGAGTTGCCGAAGGCGCGGCCATGATTCGCACCAAGGGTGAAGCCGGGACCGGCAACATCGTGGAAGCGGTGCGTCACATGCGGTCGGTGCAGTCGGCCATTCGCAGAATCACCACCTTAGGCGACGACGAGCTGGTGGCCGAAGCCAAGAAACTCGGAGCGCCGGTGGAGCTGGTGCGCTACGTGAAGGAAAACGGCAAACTACCGGTTCCGAATTTCGCTGCTGGTGGGGTGGCTACACCAGCCGATGCCAGCCTCATGATGCAGCTGGGCGCGGAGAGCATTTTCGTGGGTAGCGGCATCTTCAAGTCCGAGAACCCGGCGGCGCGCGCGCGGGCCATCGTGCTTGCCACGACACACTACATGGACTTCGACCTTGTGGCGCGCGTTTCCGAAGGCCTCGGCGAAGCCATGCCGGGGCTGGACATCAAGGAGATCCCCGAGGAACAGCGCATGGCCGTGAGGGGCTGGTAGGATGAAGATCGGCGTGCTGGCCCTGCAAGGGGATTTCGCCAAACACCAGGAAATGCTCCACAGGCTGGGTGTCGAGGCGCCAGAAATTCGCCTTCCAGCTGAGCTGAAGGACCTCGACGGACTTGTACTGCCCGGCGGCGAATCCACCACGTTCTCCAAACTCATGAAAGAGACCGGGATTTGGGATGCCTTGCGTTTTTTCGCCAATTCGCACCCGATCTTCGGTACCTGCGCTGGACTCATCGTGCTGGCCAACGAGCTTGTGAACCAACGGGTGGAGACGCTACGCTTGCTGGATGTCGTCGTGCAGCGCAACGCCTACGGACGCCAACGTGAGAGTTTTGTGGGGCCTGTCGATCTGGCACTGAATGGCGACAAAAGCACTTTCTCGGGGGTGTTCATCCGGGCACCGAAGATCGTTGGCGTGGGGGGTAAGGTGGAAGTGCTTGGTCGCCACGGTGACGAGCCGGTGCTGGTACGACATGCCAACATCCTGGCGGCTACTTTCCACCCGGAGCTGACTGATGACACGCGCATTCACGCGTACTTTGCCCGAATGGTTGAGGAAGCGCGGCAGAGTCGCGGAGCGGCCGTTGCAGACAACGTTACCCCGGAAAGCCCTGAGGACGGAGCGCTCGGAGAGCGCGACGCGCGACAGGCCTGAGTTCGACCACGGTCTGCTGAAGGTGTTCTCTTTGGACAGAACGGAGAGGGCGAGGGGAGCCGGGCGTTCGCGGAGCAGATCACAACCACTCGCCGAACCAGGTTGAACACAGAAGAGGTGCGCCGGGGTTTGGTGCAGCAAGGGGGCTTGGAAAAGTGAGCGGAAGCCGTGAGCGCAGGGCGTCGGGACGGTGAGGACGACGCCGGTGGCTCCTGCCTGCGGGAGCTGCTCCTTCGTGTTCGGCTGGTTTCCGGGTGAACTTCCAGTACTGGGTTGAGTAACCGCAACGCCGTTCGGTGGAGACCGTGCAGCAGAGGCGGACTGCCTCGTGTGTGCCGGAGCAGGAGAGAGGCACCTTGTTTGCTCTGCCCTTCTGTTGAGAAATCGCTTCGGACTCCAGTCCGAGCGCCCGAATCCGTCGTTCTTACCACAAGGGTGCGGGAGACACGCTTTGTTTTGCTACCAGAAAGGCATTAAGCTTTTTGGGGCCGACTTTTATCTGGACGCCGAACGTGTGGTTCCTTTCTCCTTCGTTTCTCACGGCCACACAGACCATCTGCGCAACCACAAGCGTGTGCTGGCCACGCCGCCGACGGCCCGTTTCCACAAGCTGCGTCATCCCAAGTCGGAAGTGCTGACAGTCGATTTCAATCATCCCGTGGAAGTGGAGGGCTACCAGGTGGAGCTGCTCCCGGCCGGACACATTCTTGGCTCCGCGCAGATCTTAGTGCAGAAAGACGGGACCTCCCTCCTGTACACGGGTGATTTCAAAGTACGCCACGGTAGCACGTGCGAGCCGATCGAGATTCGCCACGCCGACATCCTGATCATGGAGTCCACTTACGGACACCCGGACTACCAGTTTGCTTCTCCCCAACAGCTTGAGGAAGCCCTCGACCAGTTCATTCGCAAGTGCCTACGTTGGGGCGAGGTGCCGATTGTTCTCGCGTACGCGCTCGGGAAGGCTCAGGAAGCAGTCCGAATGATCAATGGCTTTGGGTACCGAGTTCTGGTCCATCCAAGCGTGGCCAAGTTTGCCGATGTGTACCAAGCGTTTGGATACGACATCGGCCCTTACGAGCTCTGGCAGGAAGGTGCGCCCGCAGATGGTGTCCTGGTGGTACCACCTCACGCAACCCGCAAGCCCATTTTCTCGAACATTGGCCTGTACAGAACACTGTTGCTTTCCGGGTGGGCTAACAGCAATGGTCGCTACCGCTTCGGGGCCGACGAAGCAATTCCGTTCAGTGATCACGCTGACTTCCGCGAACTACTGGATTTTGTGGAGCAGGTTCGTCCCAAGCGCATTTACACCACGCACGGCTTCGAGGAATTTCCCGCCTACCTGCGGGCGGCTGGCTTCGACGCAAGACCACTGCGTTCCGGCGGCC
The DNA here is from genome assembly GCA_964644845.1 of uncultured Cytophagia bacterium. Classification (GTDB taxonomy): domain Bacteria; phylum Zhuqueibacterota; class Zhuqueibacteria; order Oleimicrobiales; family Geothermoviventaceae; genus Geothermovivens. The sequence continues at coordinate 23,740 of CAZXXS010000077.1, forward strand.
AGCTGTCGCTTTTCTGAGGCACCATGGCTCGTGTTGATCAGTACATCTCCACCAGGGCGGCAGAGAAGATCCGGCGCGCCATTCGGGAAGCCGGTGGCAACGAAGTGTACTTCATCGGCTACACGGACAAAGATCTCCGTGTCGCCGATGTGGACGTACTGGCGAGGGGGAATGCTTACGAGGTACCGGCCGTTTTCCAGACGGTGTCCGAAGGGGACGTGATCATTCACAACCATCCGTCCGGCGATTTGACACCCTCCAGCGCAGACGTGAACATTCTGAGCAGACTGGCAGGCGAGGGTGTAGCAGGCTACATCGTGAACAACGACGTGAGCGACATTTACGTCGTTGTTGAACCTCTTAAGCCCAAGGAAATTCAGCCTCTCGACGAAGACGAACTCGTTCGCATCCTTTCACCCGCGGGGCCGATTGCCCGAAAGCTTTCCAACTACGAACATCGCCCCCAGCAGGAACAGATGCTCCGCGTCGTGACCCGCGCGTTCAACCAGAATGAGCTTGCTGTGATCGAGGCGGGCACGGGTACCGGGAAAACGCTCGCCTACCTCCTCCCGGCCATCCACTGGGCCCTGAAGAACAAAGAGCGTTGTCTGGTTTCCACCAACACGATCAATTTACAGGAGCAACTCATTCACAAGGACATTCCTTTCCTGCAGTCGGTGCTTCCGGAGAAGTTCAACGCGGTGCTGGTGAAAGGGCGGGGCAATTACGTCTGTCTGCGCAAAGTGGACGAGCTGCAGCTGGACCTGGACCTTTACGCCGAAGAGGATGAAAAAGACGAGCTGCAGAAGATCCTGGACTGGGTGAAAGTGACCAGTGACGGCAGTAAGTCGGATCTGGGGTTTGTGCCAAGCAATGAGGTTTGGGAGAAGGTGGCCTCGGAAAGCGAAACGTGTACGCGAGCGCGTTGCCGCTTTTTCAACAAATGTTTTGTGATGCGAGCTCGACGAGAAGCGGCTAAGGCGCACGTGCTGGTGGTCAACCATCATCTCCTCTTTGCGGATCTGGCCCTGCGCGGGATTACTGGCGCCACTGAAGCAGTGGCTGTGTTACCGCCCTACCAGCGCATCGTGCTCGACGAGGCTCACCACATCGAGGATGTGGCCACCAATTACTTCGGCATTGGCATCACGCGCTGGGGTATGGCCCGGCTGTTGCACCGCCTCCACCGGGTACGCAAAGGGATCCCTCGCGGGCTTGTGCACGTCGTGGCTGAGAGGCTTCGCGCGGGGCAGGGCAAAATTCCGCGCCACAAACTGGACAAGCTCGAGCAGACCCTAACGATGGAGCTCTTGCCCACAGTTCAGGAAACCGAGAGCCTGAACGACGAGGTCATGGAAGAGCTCTACCAGGCTACGGTGCGCGTCTCGCTGCAGCTTCCGCGTCGCGAAGAGAACAACTCGGAGGCTGCGAAAATTCGCCTCACGGATTTGGTTCTCAGCCTGTACCAGGCACAACCCGTGCTCTGGGAGGGGTTGAAGAACTACGAAGCGAAACTCCGTAGCCTTTCGCTGGTCATCGCCGACCTTGTGGACGGCCTCACGGAACTGGAGTCGGCAGTGCCCAGCCTGGCCTCGCCGCGGATCGAGATCGCTGCCCTCGGAGAGCGTTTTGCCGCAGCCGCCGAAACCCTGCGCGTGGTGTTCCGGGACAGCGGGGACGAGTGGATTCGCTGGATTGAAATCAAACCGCGGCCGAACAAAAACATTGTTCGTGTCGGCGCTTCGCCGCTGGAAATTGGTCCCCGCCTCGCCGATGCCGTGTTCGACAGCTACAAGACCGTGGTCATGACTTCGGCCACACTGGCCGTTGACAAAAGGTTCGATTTCTTCAAGGAGCGCGTTGGTCTCAACCTCGTGTCCGGTGAACGGGTGGTGGAGGAACTGCTCCCCGCGCCTTTTAACTACCGGGAGCAGGTTATCATCGGCGTGCCGCTCGACGTTCCGGAACCGAGTCACCCACGTTTCGCGGAGGAACTGGTGCCGTTGCTGTGGGAAGCCCTGCAGGTCACGCAGGGACGTGCTTTTGTGTTGTTCACTTCGTACAACCTCCTTTCGCGCATGTACAACAGGCTTGCGGGTTTGCTGCGTGACGCCGGCATGGAACCGCTGCGACAAGGCATGGCCCAGCGCCACAAACTTCTCGAGTGGTTCAAACGAGACACGCATTCGGTGCTCTTTGCTACGGATTCGTTCTGGGAGGGGGTTGACGTGGAGGGTGAGGCGCTCAGTTCTGTGATCATCACCCGCCTGCCCTTCAAAGTGCCCACAGAGCCCGTTGTGGAAGCGCGGGTGGAGGCCATCGCCAGGCGCGGGGGCAACCCGTTCACGGACTACACCGTACCGCAGGCCGTGCTCAAATTCAAGCAGGGCTTCGGACGCCTGATTCGTCGCAAAACAGATCGCGGTTGCGTTCTGGTGTTCGACAAACGCATCATCGAGAAGAGCTACGGCCGTGTGTTCCTGAATTCCCTGCCGGAAACGCGCCTTGTGTCCGGTCCGCGGCAACAGGTTTTTCGGGCTGTGGCAACTTTCTTCTCGCAGAATCAACCGGGAACTCGTGGTGCAGAACCGGATTCCGGCGCGGTCGAAGCACCGAATCCCGGGACGGCCGGTCAAGCCCGCGCGTAGGGACTGTACCGGCGAAAACTCCGCTGCGGAGGCGTTTGAGGATGCCCGCCCGGGGAGCCAATCCCAGGTTACTGGGCATGCGCCACCCCAAGGCGGCTTGGTTGGCGGTTTGCCAGGCCAGCGGCACTTTGCCCTGTCCCCACATTTCCATTAATCCCCAACATCTCCTCCAACCTCGCCACGCCATCCACGATGCACCAGCTGGTGTCCGTACGAGGAATCCGGAAAGCCCAGGGGAGCGTTCCCTGGCCGGAAGACAGTTTCGCACAGACCCGTCCGCGCAGGCGGACGCGGGGTTGTCCAGCGGCGGCGTTTGCTCCGCTGCTGAAGAGAACAAATGCGAACCCAAACGACCCGGCTAACAGGTTGCGGTTCTTATTTGTCAGTTTTGTCAGTCCCTCATCTGCGGGTCACGTCCTGGGCGTTTCGGAAATCCTCCGAAAGGATGCGAGGATGGGAGGGAACTCAGACGTGCCTCTCCCAGCCGGGATCCAATCCGCGGGCTGCGTGAGAAGCCTTTCCGCTTTTGACTTGCTTATCCAACCATGGATTCGTATATTCGCGCGAATTCTCGTGCTGGTATGGTTGTTGTTGAGCCATTTTGCGTTTCCATTCGACAAGCGAGGTAGGAACCCCAACGCAATGACCAAGGAGGCAGAACCATGGCAATGAAGATCATCGCCGAGGATTGTATCAACTGCGGTGCTTGCGAGCCGGAATGCCCGGTTGGTGCAATCAGCGAGGGTGAGGACACGTACGTGATTGATCCAAACCTCTGCGTTGAGTGTGAGGGTTACTACGACAGCCCGCAGTGTGTGGAGGTCTGCCCGGTCGACTGCATTGTGAAGGCCGACTGACGCAGGTGAAAAGCTGCGGAGCTCGCATTACACGCGCATCAGATCTGTTGCAGCTTGGACCAGTGGATCGGGGTAGGAGGGCGCCGCGGCGCGCTTCCTACCCCTGTTTGTTTCTGCCGATCTTGGGATTGCGAATGATGCTTCGAAGGCTCACCTTGTGGAGTGTGTTGGGGGCGTTTCTGTTCGCCGTCGCGTCTGCTTTTGCTGCTACACCGATCATGCCTGTGGATGCCGTTCGGCCCGGCATGAAAGGCGTGGGCAAAACCGTGTTCTCCGGAACGGAAATCGAGGAGTTCGGCGTCGAAATCATCGACGTGATCCGGAACTACTACCCCCAGCAAGACATTGTGTTGGCCAGACTGGTGGGACCGAATGTGGAGAAGACGGGCGTAGCCGCGGGGATGAGCGGAAGTCCAGTTTACATCGACGGGAAATTGCTGGGGGCAGTAGCCTACCGCTTTGGCGTCTTTACCAAAGAGGCTCTCGCGGGCATTATGCCCATCGAGCAAATGCTGCCAGTGCTCGAGCGGCAGGCGCGTCGAGAGAACCTCTGGGGACACGCCACGGTGCCGATGCAGCCTTTTCTGCGTGCTGCATTGGGCGTGAGCGACGACGACCCTTTCCTGAAAATCGCCAACCGTGCGGTTGCGACCGAGACTGCGAGCCTGCAACCGTGGCCCCATCTGCTGGTGATGTCGGGATTTAGCCAGCCAGTTCGGGAGTGGGCCAAGCCGTTTCTGACGGGTTTGGGCTTCCAGGTTGCTCAAGGAGGCAGCGGTTCCATGTCGGCCGGCTCACGGTCAGACAGCAGTCTTGTGCCCGGCGCTGGGGTGGCTCTTGTGCTCGTCGATGGCGACATGAGTCTGGACGTGGTGGGTACGATCACGTGGCGCGACGGTAACCGTATCCTCGCGTTCGGTCACCCCGTGTTCGACACCGGCCCGGTTGAATTCCCCCTCGGGACGGTGAAAATCGCCACGACGATTGCGAGCCCCCTGGGTTCGAACAAGTTTCCTGTCCTTACGGGACTGGCGGGAACCTTCTACCAGGATCGGCTGTCTGGTTCGTACGGCGAGATTGGTTCGCTTCCGCCCCTTACACCAGTCACGGTGAGTTGCCGGGGTGCGGATCTGGAGCCGAGAGAGTTTCACTTTCGTGCTGCCCTTGGTCCCTCGCTGCGTGTGATGATGCCCTTCTACCTGCGGGTGGTTCTGATCAACGCCATCGAATCGGCCCGCATGAGCGGCGGCGATTACAGCTTACGTTTGCGCGGTGTCCTGAGGGTCAACGGTTCTTACACTGTGCACTTCGACGATTTCTACGCTCGCCAGGAAGTGGCGGGTTTCATGTCGCCCATGGACGATGCGTTGCGGGCCACAATGGATGTGTCCTCCGCACTTGCTTCGCTGATGCTCAATCCGTTCAAACCCGTGCGCGTGGACAGCCTTGGTCTTTCGGTGGAGATCCTCCCGCGCAGTCGCCGGGCGGTCCTGCTTCGCGTCTGGCACGATCGTGGTACAGTTCAACCTGGTGATTCGGTAACTTTTGTGGTCTCCCTGCTGACGCTCGAGGGACAAAAGCTGCAAGAAACGTTTCGCTACCACGTGCCGAACAACCTCAAGGCAGGTAGCCGGCTGAGCATCCTAATTGGCGGTGCCAAAGAGCTGACGCGTTCAGATCTTCGGAACTTTCCCTTCCGTTTCAGACCTCAGAATTTTGACCAGCTTGTGCGGTTGCTGAACACCGGACGACGCAACGATCGTCTTTACATGCAGGTTCGCGTGAACGAAGTCGGTGCCGAAATGGGCGGTCAAGAACTGCCGGCGTTGCCGCCTTCTTTGATCGGCATCCTGAATGCACGTCGGGATGCGGGCGGTGTGAGCGCAGTGCGCAGCAAGATTCTCGTTGACAGGTTTGTCGACCTCGGGTACGAAGTGACAGGTAGCCGGACCATTTCACTCAAAGTGACGGATGGCGAAAATGAGAAGTAACACCGCCGTGCGAGGGCTCATCGTGGTGGCCTTAATCTGGAGCCAAACTGCGGGGGCGTCCTCGGCGAAACGCAAGACGTTTGACGGGTTTGATTTTCTCAAAAATGGCAAGACGAACGGGATTGCGGTCAACGAGCGAGGCATTCTGAAGCTCGGTTACCGGTTGTCTACGGTCTGGGCCCCTGAAACGCCGTACATCTGGGACGTGGTTTCGGAAGGCGACAACACCGTTCTGGCGTCCATTGGTTCGGACGGTCAGGTGTACCGTGTGGATGTGGCCAGCGGCAGAGCCAGGCTGGTTTTCGATGCCGAAGAGGCCGTGGTCAGCGCGCTTTGCAGGGAGCCCGGAGGCGCATTCTTGGCTGGAACGTCGCCAGACGGCAAGTTGTACCGGGTCGATCCGTCCGGCGAGCCGCAGGTGATTTTCGACCCGCCGGACAAGTACATCTGGAGCGTGTTGAAAGGACCACACGGTTCCACTTTGGTTGCCACTGGGGAAAAGGGGCGTCTCTACCGTCTGGAAGCTTCCGGTAGAGTGGACACGCTGCTTCGAACGAACGATGAACACGTGCGTTGCCTCGCCGTGGATGCCAAAGGGAATGTCTTCGTCGGCACTTCGGACAACGGCATTGTTTACGTTGTCGGCCCGCAGGGCAAGATCAGGGTGCTCTACGACGCGCCGCTCGAAGAGGTGGTTCAGCTGGCTCTGGTACCCTCCGGGGACGTCCTCGCTGTGACGCTCGGTAAAGTGCCGGCAAAGGCTCAGTCCGCCACAAAGGCAAGCGCCAGCTCGAGCTCCACCGCCGAGAGACTGCTGTCAATTCTGGGCGAGACCAAGCAGAAGAGCGAGGTGTACCGACTGGACCCTCAAGGATTTGCAGAGAAAATCTGGAGTTCCACAGACGAGCAGGTGTACACGGTGTTGCCCGAGACCGACTCGACCTGTCTCGTGGGCACCGGGGCGTCCGGCAAAGTGTACCGCCTGAATCGCAATGGCGGCAAAGACTACCTCGGCAAATTCGATCCGTCACACGTAGTGCGGTTGCTGAAAGTAGGCGGCGAAATTGTCGGTTGTACGGCGAATCCCGGCCGACTGATTGCCCTGCGTGATCAACAGAATCGTGAGGGCCAGTACATTTCCCCTGTTTACGATGCCAAACTCCCCTCACGCTGGGGCAGCATGATGTGGCAGACGCACGGCAGAGGTTCTGTGGAGCTTTACGCGCGTTCCGGAAACACGAAAAAACCGGATGAAACGTGGAGTCAGTGGCAGGGACCACTACGGGACGGCGAGGGCGAGCACGTCAACGCACCAGTTGGGCGCTTTTTTCAGTGGAAGCTCGTCATGAAGGGCAGCCGCGATTTTGAGGTAGGCAAGGTGGCGCTTACGTACCTTTCGAAAAACGCACCACCACGTGTTACCGAAGTGACCGTCTACGGACCGAACATCTACTACACAGGAGCGGCGACGGCGAGCAGTGCTAAGGAGGCAGCCCCTGGTGAAGGGCTGGCGACACCGAAGTCGCTTGGTGACAAGAAGACGAAACTCGGTTACCGAACCGTTCGCTGGTCGTTTGAGGACCCAAACGCCGACAAGCTCGTGTTTGACGTGGCCATTCGGCACGAAGCGTGGAAACGGTGGAAAACCCTTGGGCACCGCCTTGCGGAGAGCGCTTACGCTGTTGACACGCGCACTTTACCAGAAGGGCGCTACCGTGTTCGTGTGATCGCAAACGACAGCCCCGAGAATCCCCCGGGGACGGCCAGGCACAGTGCTGCGGCCACGGCCGACTTTGTTGTCGACCACTCAGCGCCAGTCTTCAACGGACTCAGGATTTTGAGAGAGAATGGTGAGATCTGGCTGGAGTTTGAGGTAAGGGATAAGTTGAGCCGTTTGAGCTCTGTGCGGCTCGCCGTGGATGCCGGTGAGTGGCAAAAACTGGCCCCCGTCGATGGCCTTTGCGACACGCAGCACGAGCGTTTCCACGTGCCCCTGCCAAAGAACGCCAACGGGCAGGTTGTGGCGTTACGCGCCACCGATGCGTCGGGGAACACCGGCTACACCTGGACGGAGGTTAAATGATCGAAGAGCAGGTCTGGCAGGAACTGGCGGACAGGCTGGAGAAAGCCGAGCGAATTGTCATCACAACGCACGTGAACCCGGACGGCGATGCCATCGGGTCAGAAGTGGCTGTTTCTGAAATCCTGGCCCAGAAGGGTAAGCAGGTTCACATTTTCAACCACTCGCCGACGCCGAAGCTTTACGATTTTTTGAACGTGCGCGGCTGGATCGAACACTTCGATGCTGACCGGCATGAGCCGATCATTCAGGAGGCTGATCTGGCCATCATCTTGGACATCAGCGACTGGGCTCGCCTTGGGGATGTGGGCAAGGCTCTTCAGCGCGCCGATGTTTACCGCGTGTGCATCGATCACCACATCGTGAGCGACGAGGTGGCTCAGCTGATGGCGATCGACCGCAGCGCTTCTTGCACCGGAGAGATCGTGTTCGATTTGACCAAACGAACCGGAGCCAATGTCTCAGGGGTTCTGGCCGAAGCTTTGTACACCTGTGTGCTCACGGACACGGGATCCTTCCGTTTTACGAACACAACCCCGAAAGCGCACAGGATGGCGGCCGAGTTGATCGAGAAGGGCGTGCCGTTTTTGGAAATCTACGAGCGTGTGTACGAGCAGAATTCACCCGGGCGAATCTGCTTGCTGGCGGAGGCGATTCGGGACCTTCACTTCGAGAATGGCGGCAAGATCGCCTGGTTTCGAGTGACGCAGAAAATGCTGAAGCGGTGCAACGCTTCCTACTGGGAGACGGAAAACCTACCTGAGATGCCGCGCAGCATCCAGGGTGTTGAAGTCACCATCATGTTTGCTGAGACGGCGGAGGGTTTTGTCAAAATCAGTCTCCGCTCCAAAGGGCGCGTAAGTGTGCACGACCTGGCGAACAAATTCGGCGGCGGTGGTCACCCCTACGCTGCGGGAGCCCGCTTGCAAGGGACTCTGGACGAGGTCGTACCGGTGATTTTGAACGAGGCAAAAGCGCTTTTCCGCTGAGTCTTCGGGATGTTCGTTGCCTTCCGGGTGCCTCGGGGCGCCCAGGGTGGACCGGGGGGTGGGGGAGATCCAGACATCGAGCTGATCGAATGCGCGCACCTCAGTTGCAGCCCGCGTTGCGCTGCTCAGCCAAGCACGGCTGTTTGCGGAACGCGGATTCTTCCGTTGTCAGCCACTGTGCTTTCCTCACCCCGACCCGGGACTCCCTGCGCTGCAAGGTTCGTCCAAGCGAAACCGATGGTTTGAAGAACGGAGGTTCGAGTAACGTCTCACGATTTTGTTGCTGAATCTGAGACTCGTTCACTTTGTTGCCTTCCTCGGAGCGGCTGGAATCCGAGGCACGGGCTTTGCAAGTTGGGCGGTAGCTGATCGCCGGCGCGTGAGGGATCCGTTTATCTGCACGAGCGTTCGACGAGCGAGGGGGATTCGGAAGCACACATCTTGGGTAAGTCAAGGAAGTTACGGGAGTTCGAGGGGCGGAAGGCGGTGGGGTTGCCGTGGCCGTTTGACCGGAGGGATGGAACGATTTGAAAGTCCCAAGCCGAGGGAGGAGTTAAAATCGCAGTGGACGGAAATCGATCGACACTGGGCAGTATCGAACCAGAAGGGCTTGACCGGATCGCGGCTGTTGCGACCCTGGTAGAAGCGATCTCCGCGCGCGGCGATTTGCCGGAAATCTTTCAAATCGCCAAGCGTAGCCTGACGGATCTGCTCCCCGTCGATCAAGTGCTGGTTTTGCTCGTGGACGAAAGCCAGCAAATCCTCACCATTTCGCCAGCCCTGAACCGCGACACGATCATCGGTGAACAGGGGGCCATGGTTCCGCTGGCTCAGACGGTGCTTCGGGAGGTCGTTGAAGAGAACCGCCCAGTGATCCGTTCGGACCTGGGGGGGCACGAGGATCTGCCGGAAGGCGACACGTACTTCGTGCCGCCGGACGCACTTTCCGACATGGCTGTGCCGATTTCTCTTGGCAAAGAAGTCCTTGGTGTTTTGCACCTGGCCAGCTCCTTTCCCAACGCTTTCAACCGGCATCACGAATTCATCGCTCAGGAAATTGCCCTGCTGTTAGCGATGGCCATCGAACGTGCCCGACAGCAGCGGTTGAAGGAGGAAAGCGAGCGTGCGCACGAGCTGTGGCTTTCGCGCTACCAGCAGCTTTTCCGTTTTGTGCACACCCCGACTGCTGTTGTGAACCTCCGCGAACGGGTGATTGAGGAAGCCAACCCGGCTTTGGCTGAGTTGCTCAAGTACGAGGCGAAAGATCTGGAACAGCTGAGTTTGGAGAGGGCGGTCGAGGCGGAGTCGTTACCCGGGCTGATGCAGCTCCTGAACACGGCCAAAGAGGCGGGGAGGGCTGTGCAAGGACGGGTAACCTTGCGCAATGCTGATGGGCGTTACATCGAGGCGGCCGTGCGTGCCTTGCCGCCTGCTGGCGCGCACGTCAACCGCTTGCTGGTGTTGTTCAATCCACTTGTGCCAGGGGGGCAGCTGGAGAAAGAGGCGGAAGAGCGTCTTCTTGCCCTTGAGGACGTGCTGCGTCGAGCTCTGGAGGTGCTGAAAAGCAAGGGGTCTCTGGAGGCGTTGCGCACCGTTCTTCTTGGTCTGGGTACGACCCTACGTGCTCGCTACGGTGCGGTCCTCATGCGCCAGGACGGCGGCCAGGGTGAGCTGAGGCTGGAGCTGGCGGAGATTTTCGGCGAACGTGTGCCGGAAGGCGTACCGGCCAACGCCTGGTTGGCTGGGTTGGCAGAGGGGCCGCACGATCGGGTGATTCAAGAGGGACGCTCGCTGTTCGTGCCGGATGTTTGGCACGAGGAAGAATTCGAGCGCTGGCGCCCCGTTGCCGAACGGCTTGGCTACGAGGGGGCCGTGATTGTGCCGCTTCAGGGACGCAGTCAGACCTTAGGGACTCTGGCGCTTTACTTCCCGCGTGGTGTGCAGGTGCACAACCTCGACGTAGCGCTTATCTCTGCGGCTGGCAATTTCGTCGGCCTGATCCTGGAAAACCTGGAGCTTGAGCGCACCCTGGGCGAGAAATCGCGCCACATTGCAGCAGTGAACCAGATCACGAACTCGATCAGTTCGAACCTGGAGCTGGAAGAGGTCATTCGCGCTACCTTCGCCGAAACGAAGAAGGTCATCGACTACGACGAGGGTTGCATCACGCTGTTCGGCAAGCGACCGGACGAGGTGCAGCTCTTCACCGTGGTCTCCGATCGGATTGGCAAGAACCTGAAAAAATCGGCCTGGCGACGGTTCGGCAAGGGCGACCTCGGCTGGTTAAACGTGCATCCCGCCAAAGGGAGTGTGTACCCGAAAGAACTGCAAGAACTTGGCGAGCAGATGCAGTCGAAGATCAACGTGCTTCTGTTGTCGAGGAGCAAGTACCTGGGCACGTTCGAGCTCGCCAGTCTTGACCGGCAGGCTTTCAGGCCTGCGCACCTGGAATTCCTCCGGCAAATCGCCAGCCAGATCGCGACAGCCATCGAGAACGCGCGCCTGTTCGAAGAAGCCAACGAGCGCGTGCGGGAATTCTCGGTGGTGGCCGAGGTGAGCAAGTCGGTAACGTCGTCACTGGAAGTGGATGAGGTGCTGGATCACATCGTGAAGGCGGCAGCCAAGGCCATGAACGCCCGCGTGTGTACACTGCAGTTTGTTGAGAATTACGAGCCGCTTTCCAGCACGGTGGTCAGCGCCGACGAGTGGCGTGGTGCCCTGCCAAACGGCGAGTATGCCAACGCTGTGAGAAAAATCGTAGAAGAGCGTCGCCCCGTGGTAGTTGAAGATCTGGCGCCGATGCTTTCTCGGAAGACTCGTGGTGCTCCTAAGCTGCGCTCGTTCCTCGGTGTGCCGGTCATCTCGCGGGGGCGACCGATCGCTGTGCTTTCTGTCTTCTGGGACACCGTGCGAAAACCGGCTGAACGGGACCTGCACCTGATTACAACAGTTGCCAACCAGGCCGCAAGCGCCATCGACAACGCACGCCTGTACCAGCAAACCCGGCGGACGGCTGAGGAACTGAGCCGGGCGAATGAGGAACTCGAAAACTTCGTTTTCACGGTGACGCACGATCTGAAATCACCGATTGTTTCCATTCAGGGTTTCACCTCTTTGGTGCTCGAGGACTACGCTGAAATTCTGGACGACGAAGCGCGACAGTACCTCGAGCGAGTGCTGAAAAACGTGGCTCAGATGGAACGCCTCATCGAAGACCTGCTCGAATTTTCCCGTGTCGGACGGCTCAGTCGACCGTACGAGAAAGTTTCGTCCAAGGAAATCGTGGATGAAGTGCTCTCCGACTACACCTACCGAATTCAGGAGAAGGGCATCGAAGTTCACGTTGCGGACGACCTGCCTGAGATTGTTTGCGATCCTGACCAGATCAACCAGGTATTCACGAATCTGATTTCGAACGCCGTCAAGTACCTTGGCAAGCGCAAGAACCCACGAATTGAGATCGGGTGGCGCGACGCCGAGGATTCCGTAATCTTCTACGTGCGTGACAACGGCGTTGGCATCCCCAAAGAGCATCAAGACAAAATCTTTGGCCTTTTTCATCGTGTGGAGGCTCGGGACGAGGGCGAGGGAACCGGAATTGGTCTGGCGATTGTGAGGCGGATCGTTGAAACGCACGGCGGTCGTGTGTGGGTCGAGTCGGAGCCAGGGCAAGGCGCCACGTTTTACTTTTCGATTCCCAAACGGGAGGGTTAAGTCATGGTGCCAGTAGCGGGGGTCGCACCCGTGGAAGCAACAGCGTATGCCAGTGGCGACCCGTTGCGCAGACTCGAGAAAGAATTGCGCGCAGCGCGTCGGGAGCTGAAACGCAAAGACAAGGAGCTGGCGGCGAAGGAAGAGGAGCTGCAGTCCCTCTTCTACACTGTTTCCCACGAGCTGAAAACGCCGCTGATCTCGCTACGTGGGTTTTCCTCGCTTCTACAGGAGTTTCACGCCAGTTCGCTTTCCCCAGAAGGACGCAACTACCTGGACCGGATCGTGCGCAACGTCGACCAGATGGAGCAGCTGATCAACAGCTTGCTCGTGTTTTCGCGCATCCGGGTTGGGCGTGAGGAAATGGAACCGGTCGACGTTCGCGAACTCGTGGAGGAGAGTGTCTGGGAACTGCAGTACCTCATCCGTGAGACCGGTGGACGCGTAGAGACGGTGACGGAGCTGCCGGTTGTGCAGGGAAATCGAAACCAGTTGCTGACGGTCTTTGTGAATCTGATTGGCAACGGCCTGAAGTACGCGCGCAAGGACGTGACGCCGCTCGTCGAGGTGGGCTACGCGGGCGATGAGATTTTTCACAAATTCTGGGTCAAAGACAACGGGGTAGGTATTCCGCCACGAGGTCGGGATCGCCTGTTCAAAATGTTCAGCCGCCTCGGCAACAAGCGGGATGTGGAAGGAAGTGGTCTCGGTTTGGCCATTGTGAAGCGGATTGTGGAGAATCACGGTGGTGAGGTTTGGGTCCGTTCAAGGAGGAATGTGGGATCCTGCTTCTACTTCACTTTGGCGAGACAGCCAAGGCGGGCCACACGGACGTTGGCCCGGGAACGAGGAGAGGCAAAATGAGCGACTCGAACGTGCGTGTTCTGCTTGTTGAGGACCGCGAGGACCAGGCAGAACTGCTTCGCATCCGGTTGAAACGTTTCGACCCGGCCTTGGAGATTCTGGAAGCGAGCAGCGGGGAAGAAGGGCTCGAAGTCCTTGAACGCACGCAGGTTGACGCGGTCATTCTTGATTACGATTTGCCGGGTATGAACGGCCTCGAGATCCTTGGCGCCATTTCCGAACGTGGTTACCGCATGCCCGTGATCGTGGTGACGGGGCAAGGGAGTGAGCGCGTTGCTGTTCAGGCCATGAAGCAGGGGGCGTATGACTACATCATCAAGGAAAAGGGCTACGAGCGTCTTGTGCCGCGTGTGCTCCGCACGGCCATCGAAAGCTACCGCCTGAAAGAGCAACTCCGGACGTCGGAAGAGCGCTACCGCCTACTTTTTGAGAACGCGACAGAAGGCATTTTCGTCGAGGACCTGGAGCAGAACCGGCTGGTCGAGACGAACCTGGCTGCGCAGCGGATGACGGGCCTGAGCCGGCAGGAACTGCTTTCACGCAGCCTTGAGGATCTTGTGCCTAAGGAACAGAAATCGATCATCCAGCGACTGTACGAAGTGGCGCTGGAGCGCGGTCAGGCGATTAGCAACGAGCTGAATTTGCTTCAGGCGGACGGCAACGAGATCGCCGTCGACGTCAGCTTGACCACCGTGGAACACGGCGGTAAGCCAGTTCTCCTCATGATCGCTCGCGACGTGACGGAAAAGCGTCGCCTGGAGCAGCAAATCCTCCTGAGCAAGCGCCGCTTGCAAACGCTTTTCGACGGCATCACCGATTTCATCCTGGTCGTCGACGCCGACTACAGGATGGTCATGGTCAACCGGAAACTGGCTGAGTGGCGGGGTATCCCACCAGAGAAACTGGTTGGCCGGAACTGCCGCGAAGGGGTTGTGGGCATCGCCGGGTTCTGCGAGCAATGCCCGGTTCCGGAAACATTCCGGACGGGGCGCTCCCAGTTTCGGGAATGGAGCAAGGGAGACCGAACCTACCACATCTGGACGTACCCACTCTTCGGACTCGACGGACGGGTGGAAATGGTGGTTGAACACGCCAAGGACGTGACCGAACAAAGGCGCCTGGAAAAGCAGCTGATCAAGGCAGAGAAGCTGGCCACGATCGGCTTGCTGGCCTCAGGAATTGCTCACGAGCTGCGTAACCCTCTGAACATCATCGAGGCGGCGCGTTACGCCCTGGAGCTGGAGCTTTCCCAAAAGGCACCGGAGAGTCGCAACAAGCTCGAGATCATCCGCAAGAACGTGCAGCGGGCGTCGAAAATCATTAACAATCTGCTGGAATTCTCCCGTCATTCGCAGTACGAGCGCGAGCAAATTGATGTGAACCGTTTGATCGACAGCACGTTGTCGCTGATCGAAAAAGAACTGTCGTCGAAGAACATCGAGGTTGTACGCGAATACGGCGAAGTGCCACCTGCCATTTTCAGCCTTGACTCGCTGAAACAGGTGTTCCTGAACATCATCCTGAATGCCATCCAGGCCATGCCAAACGGAGGCAGGCTCACGATTTCCACCCGCCTTTCGCCGGAGCTGAAGGACATCGAAGTGGCGTTTTCCGACACCGGGCATGGGATTCCGGAGGAAGCCCTGCCGCACGTGTTTTCGCCGTTCTACACGACGAAGCCCGCCGGCGAGGGCACAGGACTTGGGATGTACATTTCCCACACGATCATCCGCCGCGAAGGAGGCGACATCTCCGTCCGAAGCGAGCTTGGACGTGGAACGACGTTCACCGTGCGCTTGCCCATCGCTGAAAGTGGTACGCCGGTTCAACACGTGGGTGCTCAGACGCCCGGGGTGGGACAGCCTGCACCGGAGACAACAGAAGCTTAGCGTTGGGAAAGATGCTCAGCGCGGTCTCGTTGGACGCTCCGTCGCGTTGGTACCCGGCGCGAGTGAGAAACACCGGGAGGCCTGCCACGAAGCCTCGTAGACAGTCCGGGGGAAAGGCAGGGGAGACTCGCCCCAGCGCGACATCCCAGAACTGACAAATGCCGAGCGTCTCCCGTTTCCGAACAGGTGCACACACCCATTGTGGGTAGTTTTTCCCTCCTTCACCCGCAGCAGTGGAAAGTGCCCTCGGCCTTTCGAAGCGAATCCCACCCAGCTGGTTGAGGACCACGCCTGGGAAGGTCCACAGCAATCGAACCTCTTCCTGGATCCCTCACGCGACTTTCGATCCCGCGAGAAGAATTTCAGCTCCGCTCGGCGGCGTTTTTGAGGTGGAGAGGGAGCCGCGTGTCTCCGGGCCACGTCCACAATTGGCGGCGCCACATTCTGACGACCAGCACTCCCGGCGGGGTTCAGTTTACGCCAAATGAGGCCTCTTCACGGAACCCGTGCGATTGATCCTCGGACAACTGGAGTCTGAGAGGGATTGCGGAGTGCGGAGGTCTTTTTTCGGGCCTGGAGGGCGAGGCGGCAGCGCAGGACACTACCCCTGCGAACACCACTTGCGTCTTGTGGTCACCTCAGCTTGCTCCGTTGGTCGCCACACCCTTGGCCAAGCTTGCCCTTGCCGGTTACTTCTGCTGTGGAGACTGACACCTGGCGCTCCGCCTGGCTCGGCTCGGTCGTGAAGAATGGGCCCCCGGTGTTTTCGAAAGATGCTGAGGTTTCGGATCCTCGACGAACCTGACGATGCATTCTGCTGATCCGTGTGCACACACGGCCCTGTGCCGCTCGTCACGAAGTCCTGAGCCCTCGTGAGAACGGGAAGATGCCTCGCGAGTCAGGTTTGCCGGAGTGGCAGTAGACCTGGCTTTAAGTGTGGTAGGAAACGGGTCCCGTTCCTCTCGTACCGGGATCGCGCGGGTGTTCGGATGGGCCTGTGTGTGCTTGGCGGAAACAATTGATTTCACGAAAGATTCCTTGTTGACAATCTGTAGGCCAATTGCTATATTGCTGCCTGCGTTGGCGCCGAAGGGTACATTCAATCTTGTAAGGCCGAGGAGAAGAATTGCCGTTACCAGCGGATGTTGTTGCGCCGATTGCTGAGGAGCTGGGCGTATTCGAAGATCTTCTAAAAGACGTGGTTCGGTCGGATGTGCGCCTGGTGGACCAGGTGATGGAATACGTGCTGTCACACCAGGGCAAGAGGGTCCGGCCCGTGCTGCTTTTCCTGTGCAGCCATTTGAACGGCAAAGAACCCCGCGGCCACCTGGAGAGCGCCATTGCTGTAGAGCTTTTGCACACGGCTACGCTGGTACACGACGACGTCGTGGATGAGTCAGACACGCGCCGTGGCAGCGCCACGGTCAACTCGATTTGGGACAACAAGATCAGTGTGTTGATTGGGGATTACATGTTCGCCAAGGCGCTGCAAATTGCTTTGAAGCCTGGCGATGCCCGCATCCTGCACGTCATTTCGGATGCGTCGCAGCGAATGAGCCAGGGGGAACTGCTTCAGTTGCAGACCGACACCGCGAGTCAACTTTCCTCCGACGTGTATTTCCGGGTGATCTCGGAAAAAACTGCCGCGCTGTTTGGTGCCAGCTGCAAGTTGGGGGGCATGGCCGCAGGGGCCGACGACGCCACCCTTCAGAAGCTGTGGGATCTGGGCCAGAAAATCGGGATGGCATTTCAGATCAAGGACGACATTCTGGATTACGTCGGTTCGAAAAACGAGTTGGGTAAACCTCCTGGCCAGGACCTGCGCGAGGGGAAAGCTACCCTGCCTTTGCTCAAGGCACTTGAAAAGGCCTCGCCGAAAGAGAAAACCTGGGTCGTCGAGTTCCTGCAAAAAGATGCGGTGGACGAGCACGAATTGAAAGAACTGATCGCGTTCGTTGTGGAGAAGGGAGGACCCGCGGCGGCTGACACCGTGGCGAAGGAGTTCTGCACCCAGGCCAGGGCGCTGCTGAGCGCGTTCCCCGAGTCACCACACACAAAGGCCATCTTGACCCTCATCAACTTTGTGGTTGATCGAGAAAACTGATGCGCACGCGCTCTGCCTGGTTCTCTGTTCCCTTCCTGGTTGTCCTGCTTTTTCAGTTGAATTGTCGTTCCCGTCCCCGGATTCCCGTTGTCGAAGAGACGACGATGGCCATGGGGACGTTTTTCACGATCGCCATCTACGGCGACGTAGATGCCGACTCGGCGCGGAGGGCGATTGCGGCGGCGTTCGACACGATCCGCGTCATCGAGAGCCACACCAGCGCGACTCTGCCGAGCAGCGACATTGCCAGGCTGAACCGCCACTCTGGCAAGGATTTTGTTACCCTGTGGGATGATCTGACCTCGATGCTGAGAATGGCCACCCGGGTTTCGAAGGCCAGCGGAGGCGCGTTCGACATCACAATCGGCGCAGAGACAGCCCTCTGGGGATTTGAAGATCAGCCTCTGCGGCCGCCGGATTCTTCCGCTGTGGATTCATGCCTGAAACTGGTGGACTACCGCGGCCTCGTGTTGGACGACCACCGGGCCAGGCTGCTGCGGCCCGGGATGCGTTTGGATCTGGGCGGAGTTGCCAAAGGTTGGGCCGTGGACCGGGTGTTCGACTGGCTGGTGGCGCGTGGCTACCGGGATGTGATGGTTGACGGCGGAGGGGATTTCCACGTGGCGTCCACGCCGCTGACCGCGGGGCAACGTCACGTGTGGGTGAGACACCCGCGAGCAAGAGGTAGCTACTTTGCTCGTTTCAAGCTGGATAACGGCGCGGTGGCAACCTCGGGCGATTACGAACGCTTTTTCATCTGGAAAGGTGTGCGCTACCACCACATCCTGAATCCGGCCACGGGTTGGCCAGCGCGCCAGGCTGTCAGCGTGACGGTGGTTGGGCCCAGCACCGCGCTGTGCGATGCCTGGGCCACGGCGGTCTTTGTTCTCGGTCCCGAAGAAGGCCTGCGACGGATTCGGCAGCAAGAAGGACTTGAAGCGCTGGTTGTGAGCGCCGATTCCACAGGACTGTGGTGGACAGCGACAGATTCCCTGGCGCGGCGTCTGGAGGTTCTGGACGAAAAGGCGCGCTACAAGAAAGTGAATTAGGTTCACGCGACGCACTCAGGAGGATGGCAATGCCGAGGACGGTGGTTACAGGCGGGGCGGGTTTTCTCGGTTCTCACCTTTGCGAGTACCTGCTCAAACAAGGGCACGAGGTCATCGCTCTGGACAATCTTCTGACCGGGCGGGTGGCCAACATTGAACACCTGCACGGCGACAATTTCAAGTTCATCAAGCACGACGTTACGGAGTACATTTTCATCGCCGGACCGGTCGACTACGTGCTCCATTTCGCCTCGCCGGCGAGCCCGATCGATTACCTGAAATTGCCAATCCACACACTCAAAGTTGGTGCTCTGGGAACACACAAAGCACTTGGTCTGGCCAAGGAAAAAGGGGCCACCTTCTTACTGGCTTCCACCTCCGAGGTGTACGGCGATCCACTCGTTCACCCGCAGAAAGAGGACTACTGGGGCCACGTCAATCCGATCGGTCCGCGCGGGGTGTACGACGAAGCGAAGCGCTTTGCTGAAGCGCTGACGATGGCCTACCACCGTGCCCACGGGGTGGACACGAAAATCGTTCGCATTTTCAACACGTACGGGCCGAGGATGCGCATGAACGACGGTCGAGCCATTCCCGCCTTCATCTCGCAAGCGCTGCGCGGCGAGCCGATCACCATTTTCGGGGAAGGCAAACAGACCCGTAGCTTTTGCTACGTGGATGACCAGGTGGACGGAATCTACCGGTTGCTCATGTCGGACCTGCACGAGCCCGTCAACATCGGTAACCCGGATGAGATGACCATTCGCCAGCTGGCCGAGAAGATTCTGGAACTGACCGGTAGCAGCAGCCCGCTGGTCAACAGGCCGCTGCCGGAAGATGACCCCCGGGTGCGTCAACCAGACATCACGCGGGCTCGCAAGCTGCTCGGTTGGGAGCCGAAAGTGGACATCGAGACTGGTCTGCGTCGCACGATCGAGTGGTTCAAGAAGGAGTTGAATCTCTGAAAGCTGCTGCGTCTCGCGTTCGACGAATGGAGCGAACGGAACGCCGGAGTGGCGACTCAATTCGGAACGCAAAACGAGGAGGAGTGGCGGCCCGTACCCCGAAAACCGATTCGAAGGAGAACACCCCGCGCATCCTGGTGGTGCGTTTCAGTTCCATCGGCGACATCCTGTTGACCACCCCATTTCTGCGCGTTCTGCGAAGGCGGTGGCCGAAGGCTCGGGTAGATTTTGTCACCAAAGCGCGATTTGCGCCTCTCCTGCTTCACAACCCTCGAATCGACGGTTTGCTGACCCTGGCGGAGCCGGGCGATTTTCGCAATCTGCGAAGGCTTGCGCAGCGGGTGCGTGCCGTACGGTACGACTACGTTTTTGACCTGCACAAGAACTGGCGAAGCGCCTGGTTGAGTTTGTTTTCGGGGGCCGAGGTGAGACGCTACCGCAAAGATGCGCTGAGGCGTTTCCTCCTGGTAGCGTTTCACTGGAACCTCTACCGTCGGGTGGTGCCCGTGCGCGAGCGCTACTTCCTTGCGGGGCAAGCGTGGGGGCTCGTGGATGACGGCGAACCACTCGAATTCTACCTGAGCGCAGACGAGCGAAGTTGGGCGAGGAGTGAGCTCACCAGGCTCGGCCTTCGGAACACTGGACCTCTGATCGGCCTGGCCATTGGCGCCGGCTACGCCACCAAACGCTGGCCGGCGGAACATTTTGCTTCTTTGGCGCATTCGCTACGCGAGAAACACAACGCCGAGATTTTGCTGTTTGGCGACGTGCACGACAGTGTGGCGGCACGCCGGATCCGGAACGTCGAACCGCGTGCGGTAGACTTCACGGGCCGCACCACCCTGCGCCAGACCGCCGCTCTTCTCGAACGCTGCGACGCAGTCGTCAGCAACGACTCCGGGCTCATGCACCTGGCTGAGGCTGTGGGTTCCCGCGTGGTGGGTATCTTCGGGTCCACGACCCGCGAACTGGGTTTTTTCCCAACCTGTGCCCACTGCGTGGTCGTGGAGCGTCCGGAAGTCAAATGTCGACCGTGCTCGCACGTCGGGCGTAATCGCTGTCCACGAGGACATTTTCGCTGCATGCGCGACATTTCACCAAGACAAGTACAACAAGCTCTGGAGGGATTGCTCTGGAGGTGACCGAGAAGAAAGCCGGACAGATAAAACGTGACTCAAAAGCGCTGGCCGAGAGGATCGCGCGGTTGAGTTTGGAAAAGAAGGCAACGGACGTTCTGGTGCTTGACTTGCGCAAGATCAGCCCGGTGGCCGATTTCTTCGTGATCTGCTCGGGCGAGTCTGACGTGCAGGTGAAAGCCATCGTCGATCACATCGAAGAAGAGCTGGCCAAGGAAAACACGACCGCCTGGCACCGCGAGGGTTACGATTTCCTGCGCTGGGTGCTGCTGGACTTTGTGGACGTGGTGGTGCACGTTTTCCAGCCGGATGTTCGGTCCTACTACTCACTTGAAAGCCTCTGGGGAGACGCGGAAATCACGGAATTCAAAGATGAGAGCTGACCAGTACATTCGACAACAGATCGCAAGTTACCTGAAGAACCTCGGAGTCGAGATTTCAGAGGACAGGGTACCGCTCGAACGGCCAAAGCTGCCTGAGCACGGCGATCTGGCGAGTTCGGTAGCGATGGAACTTGCCCGTACACTGCGTCGGGCGCCGCGCCAGATTGCCGAAGAGCTGGTTCAGAAGATCTCCTGGGATCCGTTCTACGTTGCTTCGGTGGAAGTGGCTGGTCCTGGCTTTGTGAATTTCCGCTACGGCGCCGGTTACCTACGCCAGGCTGTGCGGGAAATTCTCGAAGCCGGCGAGTCCTTCGGCCGCTCGGATTGGGGGCGTGGGCGAAGAATTCAGTTCGAGTTCGTGAGTGCCAATCCCACTGGTCCGCTGAACGTGGTGAGTGCTCGCGCGGCTGCAGTAGGAGATGTGCTGGCCAGCCTCCACGAGGCCGTTGGGTACAAGGTGGAGCGCGAGTACTACGTGAACGACGCTGGCCGTCAGGTTCGTTTGCTTGGCCAATCGGTGAGTTCGCGTTACATGAACCTTCTCGGGTTCGACGAGCCTTTCCCCGAAGAAGGCTATCACGGCGATTACGTGCGGGATCTGGCGCAGGAGATCGTGGACGCGTACGGCGACAAATTCGTGCAGATGCCGACCGAAGAGCGTCATCGGGTGCTGGCGCAGATCGCCCTCGAGAAAATGATTGCCCAGCACCAGGAGGCGATGAAGGCGTACCGGGTGCATTTTGACGTCTGGTTCCGCGAAAGTGGACTGCGTGAGCGAAAAGAGCACGAGAAGGTGCTGGCGTACTTTGCGGAGAAGGGCCTCAGTTACGAGAAAGACGGGGCCATCTGGTTCCGTGCCACCCAGTTTGGCGACGAGAAGGATCGCGTGCTTGTAACGCGCGAAGGTGAGCCGACCTACTTCCTTGTTGACGTTGCCTACCACCGCAACAAATTCGAGCGGGGTTTCGACATTGTGCACGACCTCTGGGGTCCGGACCACCACGGCTACATTCCCAGAATGAAGGCCGCGGTCCAGGCACTCGGCATCGAGCCTGAGCGTTTCCGCGTCAGCATCATTCAGCAGGTGAACTTGCTGCGCGGCGGGGAGCTGGTGAAGATGTCCAAGCGTGCGGGCCAGATCATCGAAATGAAAGAGCTGATCGAGGAGGTGGGCGTCGACGTTGCCCGGTTTTTCTTCCTGATGCGTCGCATCAGCGCACCGCTGGATTTCGACATCGATCTTGCCAAGAAGCAGTCCGACGAGAATCCGGTTTACTACGTGCAGTACGCGCACGCCCGCATTTGCAACATCTTGCGCTACGCTGAGGACCGGGGTGTAAGCTTGCCTCCGCAGGTTAACCTGGAGCTACTGCGCGAACCCGAAGAGTTCGACGTGGTCAAAAAGATGCTGGAGTACCCGGACGTCATTTCTGGAGCAGCTCGCTTTCTGGAGCCACACCGGCTGACGACGTACTTGCAGGAGCTGGCAGCGTCCTTTCACCGTTTCTACCACGAACACCGGGTTGTGAGCGACGACCCGGACCTGACAGCAGCGCGGCTGGAGCTAACACGCGCTGTTCGGGTTGTGCTGGCTAACGGATTGAGGATGATGAACGTCACGGCACCTGAGAGGATGTGACAAGCGGACTGGAGGGCCCTGAATGAGTCTCGTTGTCGTAGGATCTGTTGCGTT
This sequence comes from uncultured Cytophagia bacterium, assembly GCA_964644845.1. Lineage (GTDB taxonomy): Bacteria > Zhuqueibacterota > Zhuqueibacteria > Oleimicrobiales > Geothermoviventaceae > Geothermovivens. The sequence continues at coordinate 46,099 of CAZXXS010000077.1, forward strand.
GGACACCGTTACGACGCCGGCTGGTAAAGTCGAAGACGCCCTGGGCGGTTCGGCTTTGTATTTTGCCGCCGCGGCCAGTTTGCTTGGACCGGTCAGTGTGGTGGCTGTGGTGGGAGAGGATTTTCCCGAGGAGGAAATCGAATTTCTCAAGGCGCGTGGGGTGGACTTTCGTGGCCTTGAGAAGAGGCCAGGAAAGACGTTTCGCTGGGGGGGCGTCTACAGTGAGGATCTCAACCAGCGGGAGACCCTGTTCACCCACCTGAACGTGTTCGAAGATTTTTCGCCCTCTTTGCCCGACGCTTACCGGGATGCGCCCTTTCTGTTTCTGGCCAACATCCACCCCCGGCTACAAAGCCAAGTGCTCGATCAAATGCGCCAGCTCAAATTCGTGGCCATGGACACGATGAATTTCTGGATCGAGGGCACTCCGGATGAACTTGCTGCCGTCCTCAGGCGGGTACAAATGCTCGTGATCAACGATTCCGAGGCAAGGCAGCTTTCGGGCGAGTCGCAACTTTTGAGGGCGGTGCGGGCGACGCGCGAGAAAGGGCCGCAGACGGTGGTCGTGAAGAAGGGGGAGCACGGGGCGCTCCTCGCGCACGGCGACTCGTTGTTCTGGGCTCCGGCTTACCCTGTTGAGAACGTCGTAGATCCAACCGGCGCAGGCGACACCTTTGCCGGAGGCATGATGGGCTACCTGGCGCGCGCAGGCGAAGTGACCGAAGCGACATTGCGTCGCGCGGTCATGTACGGCACAGCCCTGGCTTCGTTTTGCGTGGAGGACTTCAGCATGCGCCGTCTTAAGACGTTGACTCTGGAGGAGGTGGCCGAGCGGTTGCGTGCTCTTCAGGAAATGACGCGTTTTGACCTCGAAGAGTGAACGCCGACGGGAAAGCAGAGTAGCAAAGGCAAAGCCGGGACGTGTCTCTCGGCTTTTCTTTCATGTGCTCGCCGGCGCAGTCCTCGCCGGCCAGGGATTCCGGTCGCTGTGCTTACTCTACCTGGCTCAACATCCCATTGAGGCGGCTTCTGGCCGACTTTGCGTGGTGTGTTGCCGGGATGGCCGCGACACAGAGCGACCGTAGTACGGAGACTGCTGAAATGGCTACCAGAATCGCGTACTTCGATTGTTTTTCGGGCATCAGTGGCGACATGACCCTCGGGGCGCTTGTCGACGCTGGTGTTCCCCTTGAAGCGTTGCAAGCAGGGCTGGACTCGCTGCCCGTGAAGCGTATCAGGCTAAAGGCGAGACGGGTGGTTAAGAACGCCATCGCGGCCACAAAGGTCGACGTGTTGGTGGACGAGCAACGGGTTGAGCGGAATTTGCACGACCTCGAAGCGATCGTCGTCGCTTCGGGCCTGCCAGAACGGGTCAAAGAGAGGGCGCTGGCGGTTTTTCGGAAGCTGGCTGAGGCCGAGGCCGCAGTGCACGGTACGAGTGTTGAGCAGATTCACTTTCACGAGGTGGGTGCGCTGGACTCAATTGCCGACGTGGTCGGGGCAGCCGTTGGTCTGGAGGAGCTGGGCGTGGAGAAGATCTGGGCCTCGCCAGTGGCGGTGGGACAGGGTTTTGTGCAATCGGCGCACGGGCGTTTGCCAGTTCCGGCTCCCGCTACGGTTCGCTTACTCGGGGACTTCGAAATTCGCCTGGCCAGGGTCAACGCGGAGCTCACCACACCCACCGGGGCTGCCATCCTTGCGGCTCTGGCCGAACCCGCGCCCGAACTGCTGTCTTTCCGGTTGCGCCGTGTAGGCTTCGGTGCCGGTGGCAGAGATTTGGCCGACCGCCCGAACGTGCTTCGCCTTTTCATCGGCGAACTGCCAGCTCCCCTGGAACACGAAGAAATCGTGGTGCTAGAATGTCAGGTGGACGATCTGAACCCTGAGATCCTGCCGTACGTCGTAGAGCGCCTGCTCGGGGAAGGGGCACTGGATGTGACACTGCACCCGGTGACGATGAAAAAAGGCAGACCAGGTAGCTTGATCCAAGTGCTTTCGCCACCGGAGAAACTTCAGTCGCTCACGGAACTGCTGTTCCGCGAAACGTCCACCATCGGGGTGCGCTGGTACAGGGCGCAGCGCAGTAAACTGCCACGTCGACGGGTCGAGGTGAGTACGTCGCTCGGTGTGGTGAAAGCGAAAGAGCTCAGATTTGGCGACGCGGTGTGGCGGACACCTGAGTTTGAGGAGTGCAGACGCTTAGCTACGGAACGCGGGTTGCCCCTGCGTCAGGTCTACGACCGACTGGTGCGGGAGCTGAACCCAGCGACCTGATCGTGTAACGGTTCCCTCAGGGAAAGTTCAGACACGGGCCCTTTGGAGCTGGCACCGATTTGCTCGAGAACCTTGCGGCGTAGTCAGTTCCGGATTGTGACTTGCCATGATTGTCGTTGAAGACCTTGTCGTGGAGTACGTAACCCAATCGGGCGAACGCGTTCGCGCCGTAGATGGGGTAACCCTGACCCTTCGCCGTGGCGAGAAGGTGGGGCTGATTGGCCCGAACGGCTGCGGGAAAACGACACTGGCCCGGTGTCTGAACGGTTTGATTCTGCCCAGCTCCGGCCGCGTTCAGGTGGACGGCATCGACACCCGGGACGAGATGCGTCGCCTCGAATTGCGTCAGCGTGTTGGAATGGTGTTTCAGAACCCTGACAACCAGCTCGTTGCCGCCACAGTGGAGAGGGAAATCGCCTTCGGTCTTGAAAATCTGGGGATTCCCTGGGAGCAAATGCAACGGTTGGTGGACGAAGCGCTACGCCAGTTCGACCTGGCGCGCTACCGGAAACACCCTCCTCATCTCCTTAGCGGAGGCGAAAAGCAACGGCTGGCGCTGGCCGCTGTGAGCGCCATGCGGCCGCATTACCTGGTGCTGGACGAACCTACCTCTCTCCTTGATCCCGTTAGTCGCGCTGAGGTGGTGGAGAGTGTCTTGCGCTTCGCTGCCAGTGCTGCGGAGCCCGGACGCAAAAGCGAGCTCCCGGGTGTTGTCCTGATCACACAATTCCCCGAAGAGGTTCTGGCGTTAGATCGCGTGCTGGTCATGCACAGAGGCCGTCTGATCGCCGACGACTCGCCTAAAGGAATCTTCTCCAGAGTCGATAGGCTTAGAGAGATTGGACTGGAGCCTCCAGTGGAGTTTCTCGCAGAAGCAATTTGGCGAGAGGGGTCCTCCGTGCATGGTTGACACGCGGTTGCCTGACGCTAACCTCCGGGGAGTGCATGTCAGAAGAGCACTGGGACATAAGTGAAAAGGACGCTGAGTTCTTCGCCAAGCTGATGGGGGTCTCGCGCCCTTCGGATGCTCGTCCCTGGCATACCCAATTTCCGGACGTGGCCTGGCTTGTGACCCAGACCACCGAGCATGTTCCCCCGGGTTCGAATTCGACCGCCTTTTTCCCCGACCTTGATCTCCTTGAAACCCCGGTTGACGAATCCCCACCGGACGCTCTGTCTGGACCCGGCGAGCCTGAAGGAGTGGACCTCGCCTGGCTTGCTTTTCAACAACCCACCGACGGCTTGGAAAGTCCACCGGAAGAGCCCCGTGAGGAAGACACCGGCAGTGCACAAGGTGCAAGCTCGCTGGAACAGGTTCCGGATGTCGCAAGTCTGGTCGGGGAGGAGTCCGAAGAGGAAGAGGCGCTTCGCAAAGTCCTCGGAGAAATGCTGACCGAATTGGCCGAAGAGGCGAAACCGCCCCCGGAGAATGACCGGCTGGAGGAGAAAAGCGACGAAACAGCGCAGGAAGTGCTGTCCGCTGAGGCTGAAGCGGCAGGTGACGACGCGATTCTTCCCGAAGCCGAAGAAGTGCCGGAAACGCCCGTCTTGATCGGTCTGGACGAGGTTCGCTCCGAGCACGAAGAGGGGGCTGAAAGCGCGAGCGAGGCCACGGAGCATCCCCCAGAGATTGCACAAGCTGGACCAAAAGAACAATCCGAACCCGACATTGCCTTCCCACCAGAGTCGGAGGACCTCGGCCTTGACGACCTGATTGGTGCTGAGGAAATCCAGGAGCTACGGAACGGTTTGGTCCTCAACGACGAAGCGGGTACGGAAACAGCCAGAATGGAGGCGGCTGGCCAGGAACCCGCATCCTCAGCACCCGGGGTGGAAGAGGTTGCGCCTCCAAAGAGCGCTTTGGTGCCGGATGAGTGGACCGATTTCAGCCTGGAGGAAAAGGGACATCCTGGTAGCGAAGCCGTGCAAGCGGAACTGGAGGCCGCGGAACCGGGAGGCGAGGAGGAAGAACCAGACCTGGCTGAAGAGGCCATTGGGGCCGCAGAGCTGAGCGAGCGGGCAGCGGTGCCCTGGGGCAACGACGCTGGTGGTCAGCCGAGTCCTGAGAAAGACACATTTGTCGAGCTGGCCGTCGAGCATCGTATCCGGCGTCCTGGACTGTTCCAGCGATTGGCTTTGGCGGACACCGACCGACGTGTCGGGATTGAAATTGGTAAACATCAGGTTATCTACACGGTCGTCGTTAAGCGTGGCAGTCGTTTCGAGCTCGAGGGTTACGGCATTGTCCCTGTGGAGACTTCGGGGGGCGAGGACGAGGCGCTCGAACGAGCGAGTTTGCAGAAAGTCCTGGAGGATATTTTCTCGGACCGCCGACTGCGTCAGGCCTGTGTCGCCGTGGCGGACGACGAGATGGAGACCATCATCCGTCGCCTGGAATTGCCCCGGTTGAGCAAGAAAGAGATGGCCGAAGCGTTACGCTGGGCTCTTCGCAAAGAGTTGCCCTTTGATCCGGACGCTGCCCAAATCGCTCACACGTACCTCACCGACCGCGCTGCTAAGAACAGTCGCAAGGTGCCGGTTCTGGCTGTAGCGGCGTCGAAGCCAGAGGTGGAGGCAACAGTTCAGCGACTGCGGCTCAGCGGTGTGAAGATGGCCTCACTGGTTGCCCCGAGTTGGGCACTTTACCGTCTGTTTACCCATTTTGAGGCTGACCACCCGGAGACCTGCCAGGTGCTGGTGCACATTGGCGCGCTGCGCTCGGAAATCTTGTTTGTTCAGGACGGCGACTTGCTTTTCCACCGCACGATTACGACGGCGTTGGACGACTTCGTGAACGCGCTCACCAGCACGCTCTTCGAAGAGGGCGTCAGAACCTCGTTGTCACGTCGCGAAGCCTTCGCGTTACTCCGCAAGTACGGTATTCCCGAAATGGGCGCCAAAGGTCGCACCGACACCGGACTGCGCCTCACCGAAGTGGCTGTTTCGGTTCGGCCGGTGGTCGAAAAACTGATTAACGAGGTGGAGCGGTCGCTTGACTACTTCCGCCAGAAATTCAAAACGAAGCAATTCGGACGTCTGTGGCTCTCGGGGATTGGGGCGACGGTGTTGAATCTGGGTGGCGTGCTGGAGAGCGAAGCACGCGTGCCAACACAGGTCCTTCTCCCGAGTTCGGACTGGCCCGGTTTCGACGTTTGCAAAGAGTTGCCGGAAGAAGCCCTTGAGAAACACGGACCGGCACTGGTCATCCCTCTTGGCCTGGCCATTCAAAAACGCGAACCGCTCAATCTGCTCCCCCCGAAGTACCGACACTCTTCCCTTGTGCGGTTGGCCCAACGTGGTGTTGCGTACGGGACGCTGGTGGGTGTAGTTGCTGCAGGGATGGTTACGGCAAATCTGGTTTACAGAACACAGGTTGTGCGCTCAGACATCGTGGTGCTGGAACAGCAGCATCTGCGTTTGGTGAAACAACAGGCTGAGCTTCGCAAACTTCAGAACGATCGCAACGCCCTCAACCGGGAGCTGAACGCCTACGTACAGGCGCTGCCCAAAGGTGAGGGTGTGTCAATTTATCTCAAAGCGCTTTCGAGGCTCACACCGCCGTCCATCGCGCTGACATCTGTGGAGCTCGTCCCTCCGGAAGAAACGGCTAAGAATCCAAACGTGGGTGCAAGCGAGGGCGCGCCTACGGCCGTGCTGCGGATCCAGGGGATCGTGTTCCCGGATCCACCACGAGAAGGGGCACACCTCGCTCAGTTCTTGCTCGGGCTCAAACAAAGCGGACTGTTCCGCTCAGTGCGCCTGGAAAACAGCCGTGAAAGCGACTTGCCTCGGGTGGGAATCGAATTTCTGGCTGTAGGGGAGCTACGGTGAGTTCGATTAAAACAGCCTGGGAAAACGCCTGGACGCGGGTTGGCGTCACGGTCGCCGTGGTCATTTTCCTGTTCGGGGGGTGGTACGCTTTGTACTTCAGACCCGCCAGGACGCAACTGAACCAGCTTCTTCTGAAACAACGTGTTCTGCAGGCGGGGATGGCCGAGATGGCTCGGGCGGAAATGCAAATTCGCTTGCTTCGTCTGGAGACGGACAGCCTGAAAACAGCCCTCCAGCAAGTGCAGAAGCGCCTTGCCGACGTAGGGGCACTGCAGGATTTGATCCAGCGTTTGGCGATCCGTGGCCGTCGAGCCGGGCTGAATTTCGTAGCGGTGACGCCCGACTACACCAGCCTTCTCCTTGGCCAGGCAAAGGGCCCTGTACAGGCACTTCCCATCTCCGTGGAAGCCGAGGGGCGTTTCCTTTCCCTCGGACACTTCCTGGAGGGGTTGCGGCACATGCCGTTCTACTTTGAACCGACCGGACTCGCGCTGAACTACGATCCCACGCTCTACCCGAAGCTCAAGATCCGGGTGGATGGCAAATTGTACCTGCGGGCTTCTGCTCCGGGCCGGGTTGCGGAAGAAGCGTCTGCAGGCGGACCGCAACAGGCTCGAAAACTGTGAGAAGACCAAGTGGGTTGCGGGAATGGGTAATCTGAAGAAGAGCGAAAAAGTGCTGCTGGTTGGGCTGCTGATTGTGCTGCTGGTTTTTGTCTGGGACCGCATGAACAGCGCCAAGCACAAGCCCGCCGCGAAGGCCGCCAAGGCGGTGGCAGCGGTGAAACAGAAGGTGGCCCTGCCCAGTTCGGCCGGTGGTAAACTGGTGGTGAGCGAGGACACCTCCCGGGCCATTCCCGCGAGTGTGTTAGCGCAATTCGCAGTGTGGGGCCGCGATCCGTTTCTCGGCGCCAACAGGTTGGCGCCAGAGGACACAACAGCGCAAGACAGCACCGTACTGGTTTGGCACGGCACGGCCTGGAAGAACGGCGAAGCGATCGCCATCATCGGTCCCTACGTACTTCGTGAGGGGGAACGGGAAGGGGACGTGCAACTGCTCAAGATCGAAAGGGATTACGTCATTTGCCGATACAAAGGGAAGAAGATTACGTTGTTTCGGCACCAGAGCGACGCGAGCTACTGAGGGTAGCGATGTTCGTACGGAGAAAATGGGTCGCTGGGTTTGTCGCGTTTGCTGCGGCGTGGGTCTGGACGTTGACCGGACTGGCGGCTGTGAAACTGAGCAGTGTGGAAATGGTCCAGCCGAATCTGTTCTTCTTACGTCTGGACCAACCAGTCCGGTACGGGAGCGCGACAAAGCTTGAACCACCTCGGGTTGTGGTGTATCTGAAAGGTGTGGCGTGGGACAAGGACTGGCGCGAGCGCGTGTTTGAACGGGGTCCCGTGGAGAAAGTGGAAGTTGGCCCCTGGCCGGGCCACCGGGATGTTTTGCAGGTTGTGTTCAGGCTGCGTCGCGTTGTGGAGTACCGTGTTGAGGAGGTGCCGTCAGGCCTGCGGGTGATCTTCAACGCGGCTGTTGTTGGTGGCGACGACGTGGTGATTCGGTCGGGGCACGGCGACTCTGGCGACGAGCTTGACAAGGCTCTGGCGCGTTTCGGTAAAGACGACATCAGTCTGGACGTGTACGACGTGGACATCGCAAACGTGCTGCGAATGCTCGGCAAACAGAACGGCGTGAACATCGTCGCCGGAAGCGATGTGAAGGGGAAAATCACCGTCAGCCTGCGGCACGTAACTTTGCGGGAAGCCCTGGACAACATCGTCAAGGCAAACGGGTACACCTACGTGGTCGACGGCGACGTGATCCGGGTTAAGAAGCCTGAGGCGTTTCGTGTCGGCGACATGGTGACCAAAGTTTACCGGCTGCGCTACATCGACGCCAACAGTCTGAAAGATGCCATTTCGGAAGTGGTCTCCGAGAATGCGAAAATCCGGGTTTTCTCGTCGAGTTTCCAGGGTACAACAGTGTCTTCGAGTAGCGGTACGGTGACGCCCACAACCACTGGACGGACTGTTGCCACGACGTCGACGCAGCAAAGTCGAAAGCCGGGCCGGTCCAGCGTGTTAATCGTCACAGATTTGCCGGAGAACATCCGTCACATCGACCAGATCGTCGATGCGCTCGATGTTCCTGTACCGCTGATCATGATCGAGGCCAAGCTCATTGAGCTGGCACCGGAAGACGAAGGGAATTTGGGCATTGACTGGACGAAGGCGGTGAACGTAAGTCTGTACGGAGAGCAACTGCAACCTTCTGGTCTTTCGCTGCCGTACTCGGCTCGAGCTGACATCCCCAACGGGAGGGTAAACTACGGAACCCTCTCGGCGAGCCAGTTTGCAGCCGTGCTAAATTTCCTGCGCCAGCACACAGACTCCAAGCTCGTTTCGAATCCGCGCATCGTGGCCATGGACAACGAGGAGTCTGTAATCAGTGTCGGTGAGACGTTCCCCGTGCCGCAAATTCAGCGGGGCGTCGGTGGCCAGGGCGACATGGTCACTTTCCAGTACAAAGACGTCAACATCTCGCTGCGGGTGACGCCCCACATTTCGGACGAGGGGACCATCACGATGTACGTGAACCCGGTCATCGAGGAGGTGACCGGGGAAGTGGTCATCGACAAGAACCGCGCACCAATCACGTCGAAACGGACGGTGCAAACCGTCGTAAAGGTCAAAGATGGCGACACCATCGTGATCGGCGGGCTGATCAAAGAGAACAAGACCCGCACGGTGAGCAAAGTGTGGCTTTTGGGCGACATTCCCTTGATCGGGAACCTGTTTCGCCAGAGTAAACTGGAACGCAAGCAAACGGATTTGTTGATCTTCCTAACGCCGCACATTGTGCGCTGAGTGGAATGCAAAACCGGTTCGGGGCGGTGCCAGACCGTCCTACAACTCGCCCGACACCTCCGAAGCCGCGGTCGGGCTACCGCCCCACGGTTTGCTTGTCGACGCGGCCTCCTTCGGTCTTTTCCCCGGCGAAAAACGACTGCTGAACCTGAGCAGGCCCGGATGGGCCAGAAGAAGGTGCGGAGAATGGAAGCGTTGTGGTCCGCAGATCGGGTTTCCACCGTGCTTGTTTCGGGAAACGGTTACCGGGAACGGCCCGCGGTGCAACGCGGACTCTGATCCAGTGGTGTGGGAAAAACCGACAGGTGGAGACAACGCAGGTTTTCTCTTGAAGCCTTACGTAGAACGTGTAGTGCATCTTGAGTTGGGGTTTTGAGGATGACACGGCAGGATCTGGATAAGGTGCTCTCGTATGCGGTCACGCTCGGAGCGAGCGATATTCACCTCTGTGCTGGTTCGCGTCCGGTTTTTCGGGTGCACGGTCGGTTGCGCTACCTGGAGTCGAAGCCGTTGTCTGCAGCGTCCATGCGGCAGCTGATTGAAAACGTGCTGGACGCGGAAATGCTTCAGGTGTACGACCGCGAAATGCAAGTTGACCTTGCCTACCAGATTGACGGCGTTGGACGTTTTCGCTGCAATTTTTACCGACAACTTCGGGGTGACGCGGCGGCGTTTCGCACGATTCCGACACGCGTGCCCACGCTGGAAGAACTGGGGGCACCACCTGTGTTTAGACGCCTGGCTCGAATGCGGAAAGGGCTTGTGCTGGTAACCGGGCCCACGGGCTCTGGAAAGTCGACTACGCTGGCGGCCATGTTGAATTTGATCAACGAAGAACGGTACGAGCACATCATCACCATTGAGGATCCAATCGAGTACGTTCACAAGCCGAAGAACTGCTTGATTAACCAGCGGGAATTGGGTGCGCACACACCTTCTTTTGCGGCTGCTCTTCGGGCCGCGCTGCGCGAGGACCCGGACGTGATCCTTGTCGGAGAAATGCGAGACCTGGAAACGATCGCGTTGGCGCTGACAGCTGCTGAAACCGGGCACCTGGTGTTTGCGACGTTGCACACCATCAGCGCCGCGGAAACGGTGAACCGAATTGTTGACGTTTTTCCGGCTGAACAGCAGGATCAGATTCGTGCCATGTTTGCCAACGCGATTGTGGGGATCATTTCGCAAACGCTCATGCCGCGTCGCGACGGTAAAGGCCGTGTGGCGGCGTTCGAAGTCATGGTGGCGACGACAGCAGTGCGGAATTTGATCCGCGAGCGCAAGGTGCACCAGCTGCCGAGCGTGATCCAGACCGGGGGCGACCAAGGTATGCAGACGTTGAGTGGGGCCATCAAGAAGCTTACCGACCAGGGCATCGTGGATCCGAAGTATGCTCGTGCCTTTCTGATCGAGAACAACTTGGCCGAGGACGTGGGGCGGCGAGCCGCGTGAGACAAAAGTTACAGGAGGCTTCCGGAACCTGACACGGTGTTCAGAGGGGCCGAGCAGTAGGTCTCGCTACGTCGAAGTCTTGGGTCAAGTGCGGCAGTGTTCTCGCTGAAGCCGCCTTCGGTTTCCAGCTTCGGGTGTCAACACAAGACGGCGGTCAGATCTGGATTTGCACATCGAAGCGGTTTTTGACGAGAAAAGCCGAGTTGTCCGGGGTTTCTCTGGGAAAATCGGGAAATCCTTGGAAAGCGTTTGACTATTGCAGCCTGGATCACTAAATTTGGACCGCTTCGTCAGGTGTGATTGTTGCACCCGTCTCCCCGCGGCGCGTCTACGGATTTGTGGCTTCAGCATCCCAACAGAGGAGGCACCGGCCTTGCAAATTTCCGAGTATTTTCGGGATGACCTCGTCTTTCTGGACTTGGAAGCAAGTTCCAAAGAAGAGACCATCCGGAAAATGAGCGCTGCCATGGAGAAAGCAGGGGTCATTCCGGATGCCGATCGGTTCTTCAGAGAAGTGATGGAACGGGAAAAGCTGGGGACCACGGCGGTGGGGCACGGTGTCGCCTTGCCGCACGCGAGGACAGAAAAGCTCAGCGACATTGTGGTTGCATTCGCGAGGTTGAAAAATGGTGTGGACTTTGGAGCCGATGACGGAGAGCCCGTTCGGCTCGTTTTTTTGATCGGTACTCCTCTCAAAGAGGTGAACCGGTACCTGAAATTGCTTGCCAGCCTTTCGCGTGCTCTGCGTAAGCCGGAAGTGCGCGCAGCCCTCCTCAAAGCCGCAACGCCTGAAGATGTGCGCGAGACCTTCGATCGGGCCCAGCAAGAGGAATACTCCCCGGGCCTTGTGTAGGTAGCTGAATCTTCGGGGCTAATCCGAGCCACCCTTTCCGAGAAATTTTCTTAACTTTGTGAACACTCGTTGCTTTGTTGATGGGGCATCAGTATTTTACGTCTGCGTGGGTAGTCGGATGAATGCGAAGGCGGAAAGCTGACGGCAAAGGAGGGCCTGTGGGTACGGACGGAAGAAAAGATCTCCTGGTGGTCGACGACGAGGAGGACTTTCTGGAGCTGGTCGAGGAGATCTTGCGCGGTACCGGACACGAAGTGGCGACGGCCAGGGATGCCCACGAGGCCGCGAGGCTAGTGTCGCAACACGCCTTTCGCGTTGCTGTCATCGACTACCGTTTACCCGGTAAAAACGGCGCGGACCTGGCTCAGGAAATTGTGGATGCCTCGCCGGACACGCGGATTGTGTTTTTGACGGGCGACAGTGCGGCAGCCCGGTTATTGGGCACAAATGGGGTCGCTCCGGTCGCGACACTTGTGAAGCCCGTGGATGTTGGGGAACTGCTGCAACTGCTCAGTAAACTGCTCACGGACTGAGCACACACGCACCTTCTGTGGGGGCTCGACAGCCCGCACGGCTCACAGGGGTGTAACTTGCAGGTCTCTTCTGTGCGGTTACCCTGCCAACACCTCTTCTTCTTGAGGGGCCTGAGTGGCGTCCCTCAAGAAGCACATCGGTTGCCCTTTGAGGCTCAAGATTCCGTTTCCCTGTCCGACGTACTTTAGGTGGAAAGGCTGCGGGCCGCCGCCGCGCCTGGCAGTTCCAAAGCGCTACGCCTTGGTACGCAAGGCGAAACAAATCAATGAACTAAGGTGGCTGAGAATTGTTTCAAGTTCGAAATCACTTGCATTTCTACCGGACCTTTGCTATATTGGCAGCGCTTTAGAAAGCCAAAAAACAAACAGAAAGGAGGTTTTGCGGTACATGCCGAGTGTTCGGGTTCGTGAAGGCGAAGATTTTGAGAAGGCTTTAAAACGTTTCAACAAGGCCTGCGAAAAAGCTGGTTTGATGTCCGACATCAAGAAACACCAGCATTTTGAAAAGCCGTCGGAGAGGCGCAAGAGGAAGCTGGCTGCGGCCAGACGGAAACAGCGTAAGCTGATGGCCCTGTTGGAAGGACGCCGTCGGTAGGGCTGAGGCAGGTGGGATGAGCGTCCAGCAGAAGCTCCTGGAAGACATGAAGGAGGCCATGAAGTCGGGCGACAAGGTGCGCCTGGACACCATTCGTGGCCTTCGGGCGATGTTGAAAGATGCTCAGATTGCCAAACAGCGCGAGCTGACGGAGGAAGACGAAATCGCGGTCCTCCAGTCGGCTGCGAAAAAGCGCACTGAGGCAATCAAGCTCTACCGCCAGGGCAACCGACAGGATCTGGTGGAAAAAGAGGAGCGCGAGCTGGCCATTATCCGGTCGTACCTGCCTGAGATGATGTCTCCGGAGGAAATCGAGAAAGTGGTGGATGCAGCCATTGCCCGGCTGGGGGCCTCCGGAATGCGTGACTTCGGCAAGGTGATGGGCGAGGTCATGCGCGAACTCCGCGGCAAAGCAGAAGGACAGACCGTTCAGGAGGTCGTACGACGCAAATTGTCGTAGGGCGAGTTTTCCCAACAGACGAAAAGTCATCTCAAAGAGTGGACGATGCGGACGCTGAACCGTAGAGTCCACTCTTTTTCGTTTAGGCCGTTTGTCCATTGGATGCACTGCGACGCCACGTCGTCAAGATCTGTGCGGCTGGGCAGTGCGGCGAGGGATCTTCCGGGCGAATCTTGAGGGGTCAGTAGCGTGAACGCGTTCGACATGATCATTCTGGCAATTCTCGCCTTTTTTGTTGTGCGTGGTGTGTTGCGAGGATTCCTGCGCGAAACCGTTGGTCTCGTTGGTCTTGTTTTGGGCCTGATTCTGGCTATTCGGTACCTGGATGTGGCCACAGCTCTACTGGGGCAGATCATCGCCTGGCCGGTTTCGGTGCTGTCGGTTGTAGCGTTCGTCATCGTTTTCGGTACCGTTGTGGTTCTGTTCCAGATCGTGATCGCCGTACTGGTGAAGTTCCTGCGCGCTGTTCGTCTTCGATGGGTGGACCGACTTGCTGGTGGCGTCGTAGGGCTAATCAAGGGTGGCATCCTGGCCGGAGCCCTGGCACTGGTGATCTCTCTGCTGCCGCTGACGGGGACCACAGCGCAAAGCCGCGCCAACTCGGCTTTCATCCCGGTGATGCGAGAGGTGTTGCCGCTGACGTTTAACGTGGTTCGCGGCCTTTGGCCTGGTACGAAGAAATTCACAGAGGAATTGCAACAGAATTTCCGGCAGAAAAGCCTGGAGACCCAGGTGAAATCGCTTTTGAAGAGCTACGGTGTACCTGAAAACCCGCTCTCTTTGCCCGAGATGCAGCATGAGTGACTGGGAAGAGACACTCCGAGCCCTGGAATTCGACCGGCTTCTCGAACATCTGGAACCTTACGCACTTTCGGAGCCCGGTGCGGCGGAGCTTCGTGCGTGTCGTCCCTTCGCAGATGCAAATGCCCTCCGTCGCGAACAGGCTTTGGTTTCCGAAATGCGACGCGTGCTGGATTTCGACGACCCTTTCCCCATCGACGCGTTTACCGACATTCGACCGCACCTTCGCAAGGCCAGTATCGAGGACAACCTGCTCTCCCCCAAAGAGCTGGTAGAAGTGAGCAGCACAGCAACTCTGGCGGCAAACCTGCGGAAGTACTTTCGCGGCAAGCTTGACCGCTACCCGGCGCTGGCTGAGTTGATCGAACCGGTGGCCAGTTTTGCCTGGTTGCACAAGGAAATCATTTACGCGATTGATCCGAAAACCTTCGAGGTGCTGGACCGCGCCAGTTCCGACCTTGCGCGTGTGCGCAAACAGATCGTTTCGACCCAGGAACACGCCCGCCGTCGCATGGAGGCGCTGCAGCGCGAACTGGCCCGGCAAGGGCTCCTTCAGGAGGACCTGGTGACACTGCGCGACGGACGCCTGGTCTTGATGGTCAAGGAGGAACACCGCAACAAGGTGCCAGGCTTGATCCACGGGCACTCGGCCAGCGGCCAAAGTTACTTCATCGAGCCGGTTGAAGCTTTCGAGTTGAACAACCGGGTGCAGGAGCTTCGCGTGCAGGAGCAACGCGAAGTGGAGCGCATTCTGAGGCGCCTGACGGCACTGGTTCGGGGTGAACTCCCAGGGCTAGAACAGAACTTCAGGGTTTTAGTGACCCTCGACCGCTTGCACGCCAAGGCCCGGTTCTCCCAGGATTTGCAGGCCACGGAGCCGGTTTTCAACACCCACGGCAGAATCCGTCTGCTCCAGGGACGGCACCCGCTGCTGCTTTTGCGCTGGAAGGATCCCAAGCGTGTGGTTCCGCTGGATCTGGACCTGGGGGAGAATTTCACCACCCTGGTGGTCACCGGTCCGAACGCCGGTGGCAAAACCGTGGCGTTGAAAACGGTGGGGTTGCTGACAGTCATGGCACTTTCGGGTCTGCACATCACCGCCACGATGGGCAGCGAGATTGCTCTTGTCGATCAGGTTTTCGCGGACATCGGCGACGAACAATCCGTGGAAATGGACCTGTCCACGTTTTCTTCGCGCGTGCGCAAATTGAAGAGCATCCTGGATGAGGCGACTGCTGAAAGCCTCGTGCTGGTGGACGAAATCGGTACGGGCACAGACCCCGAAGAGGGCGCGGCTCTGGCAATGGCCATTCTGGAGGAGCTCACCAAGCGCGGAACGAGAACGATGGTTACCACTCACCACGGTGCGCTGAAAGCATTTGCCCACGAGACGCCAGGTGTTGAAAACGGCTCGATGGAGTTTGACGCTGAAACCCTTCAGCCGACCTACCGTTTCCGGAGCGGTGTCCCTGGATCCAGCTACGCTTTTGAGATTGCCGAACGTCTTGGCTTGCCCGAACGGCTCATCCGGCGTGCGCGCGAGTTCGTGGGCGAGGAAAAGCACCGCCTTGAACGCCTGATTGTCGATCTGGAACGGCGCGTTCAGGACCTGGATGAGCGGTCCCGGAAACTGTCGATCCGGGAGTCTGAGCTGGAGGGGCTGGTGAAGCTTTACCGACAGAGGGTGGAGGAGCTGAAGCGGGAAGAAAAAGCGCGGAAGAAGCAGGCGCTTGAAGAGGCGGATGAGATCCTGCGCAGGGCAAACGCCTTGGTTGAGAAGACCATTCGGGAGATTCGCGAAACCCAGGCGGAGCGGGAGGCTGTGCGAGCAGCGCGGGCGGAGCTGGAAAAAGAACGTCAGCGTACGGAAGAGTTGCTCAGGACGTTCCGCAAGGACGAACAAGTTCAGCAACCGCAAACACCGAGGCCGGTGGCGGTTGGGGAGGAAGTCGTCTGGAAGAAGTTCGGTACAGAGGGTCGTGTGCTCGATGAACCGGACGAGGACGGCCGCGTGCTTCTGGAGGCAGGCTCGGTGAAAATGCGCGTGCCGGTGGCTGAGCTGGAAGTCAAGCCTGGAGGCAAAAAGCGCCGGCGCCGCGGGGGATCGCGCTACGCTCTGGAAACGGCGCCAAACGTCCGCGGCGAGCTCGACATTCGCGGTCTGACGGTCGAGGAAGCGCTTGAACAGGTGGATCGTTACCTGGACGCTGCCGTACTGGCCGGCTTTGAGCAGGTGCGCATCATTCACGGCAAAGGCACTGGTCGGCTGCGCGAGCAGATTCGACGCTACTTGCAGAAGGATCCAAGGGTCCGGAGCTACCGCCTGGGTACCTGGGAAGAGGGCGACATCGGCGTCACGATTGTGGAACTCAAACCGTGACCGCAGAGCGCTTTTGCAAGTTGGGATCGTCCGAATTTGCCGAATTTGCCCTCCGTGCAGACGCGTTTCTCGTGCGGGATGTGGCTCTGAGGCGCCGCGTGGGCGTCGGAGCGGAGGGAATTAGTCGGAACCGCGGTGAAATTGCGTGCGGATCTCTCTTGGTTTCCCGGGGTTCTTGCACCCCGGGAACTGTGTGTGCTTTGATGGAAAGGCAGAGCAAATGAGCGAAATTTGGCGGGATTTCTTGGAGACGGCTCTGGGCGCAGCTGATGCCGGCTGCAACGTGTTGCGTAGTCACCTCGGCAAAATCGCTACGGCGGATGTCGATCGAAAGCGTACGTTCGACTACGTGACCCAGGCGGATCGGGAGTCGGAACAGACCATCATCAACTACATTTTGGACCGCCACCCCAATCATTTGATCTACGCAGAAGAGTCGACCAAAGCGGAGGGAAATTTCCGCTGGATCATCGATCCCCTCGACGGAACCACGAATTTCATCCACGCGTTTCCGGTGTTCGCCGTGTCGATCGCCCTGGAAGTCGACGGCCGCATTGTTGTGGGTGTGATTGGCGATCCCACCCGCGGGGACCGATTTTGGGCGACGCGTGGTGGCGGCGCGTTCCTTAACGGTCAGGAGATTCGGGTTTCTCAAATCGGCGACCCGAGCATGGGCTTGCTAACCACCGGATTTCCGTTCCGTTCCAAAGAGCACATCGACCGGTACCTGGAGTCGTTCAAACGGCTTTTCCTGCGTTTCTCCGGCATCCGTCGTTTGGGGGCTGTGGCTTTGGACTTTGCGTACCTTGCTGCAGGCCGGTGCGAAGGTTTCTGGGAAATCGGCCTCGCGCCGTGGGACATTGCGGCGGGATCTCTGCTGATCGAAGAAGCGGGAGGGCGAATTACCGACTTTGCCGACGAGGGAAGCCCCATCTGGACCGGTAACGTGATTGCCTCCAATGGGCTGGTGCACGGAGAAATCGTTCGCGTTGTGCGGGACGTGTTCGGCGGCGTCATCGACCGGTGACACCTTGAGGGAAAGACGAAGGTCTTGAGCTCTCGAAAGCGGGTGAAAGTTGCCCACATTCCAAAGTGGCCCCCTGTTCTGGCCGACGGCGAGAAAGAATCACTACGCTGTGTGGACGTTTGCTGAAAAAAACCGGGCAAGCCGGTTGGGAAGGGACCTCCGTTGATTAACAAGCGAACGGCAGTCTTGCTGGGCTTGCCCGTCGTGCTTCTGGCTTTGGGGTGGTACAGCTACCAATGCCATCCCTACCGCAATTTGCAGGATGCGCTGCGTCAGCCAGCGGCGTTCGAAGGCAAAGTTGTGTCAGCCGGGGCCGAAGTGACGATTGTGTCCGTCGGCGACAGTGCTTTCGTCGTCCGACAACTCGGACGCGAGTTTCGGGTGCGCGGCAGATTGAGCGGTGCTAAGCCGGGCGAGTACGTGGCTCTGGAAGCGATTTTTCACGGGACGGGTGAATTGGAACTCGTTCGCGGCCGCGTGCTGAAGGGACGCCGGGCCAAGATCTGGATTTCCGTGTTGCCGCTTTTGATCGTTGTGGCGCTGTTTTTCGCCGATTACAGATTCGATTTGCCACGCGGTGAATTTGTGCGTCGCGACGCCGTGGGGCGAACAGCAGGTCAAACGGGGCGGATCGGCGATGCCTGATCTGGTCACACACGTTGGCGCGGCCTACCTGCTGAACCGGCCCTGGCACTGGCGCCGTACACGAGCTGCCTTTCTGCTTGGTACGGTTCTTCCCGACGCCGTCACCCGCCCTTTCTACATTCTGTTCCCGCAGAGCTACTGGTTTGTGGGTGCCTGGCACACGCCGGTAGCCACACTGCTGTTCTGCCTCTGGATGACCGCTTGGTTTCACCCCGCCGAGCGTCGCACCGTCTTTGCTGCCCTGTCGCTTGGCGCAGCTCTACACTACCTGCTGGACCTGTTTCAGCGGCACACGTTGCACGGCTACTTCTGGTTTTTCCCGTTTTCCTGGAAGACGACCACCTGGGGACTTTTCTGGCCTGAGGATGCCGTGCGGTTTGCGCCGCTTTGGCTGGTCCTGGTGGTCGCCGCTGAGGGGCTTGTGGCCCTGCGGACGAAGCACAGGGCCGCGAAGCTACACGCGTGAATGCCTGACGAGTTCTTGGGGCTCAAGGAGGGAACGGATGGATTTCGAGGCGCCGTGGGATGCCAGGATCAAGCTTGTGACGGGTCTGGTGCTCCTCGTTCTGGCCGGTGTAGGTGTGGCCCTCTACGTGAGCTTCACGGCAGCGGCCGAGAGCAAGTCCGCTCTGGTTGTACTGGAACTGTTGCTCGTGGCAATTGTGGTTGCCAGCTACGCCCTGTCGCCACGTGGCTACCGCGTGGAGGCCAACGCGGTCGTGATCCGGCGACCAGTTGGATCCATCAGGATTCCTGTGGACAGGATTCGACGGGTGGAAAGACTGGAATCCGAAGCAATCAAAAAAGCCGTGCGCACACTTGGGAACGACGGTCTGTTCGGTTTGTACGGCAGGTTCCGGAACAGAACGCTCGGGGCTTTCCGGATGTACGTGACCGATCGGTCCAAATTGGTTCTTTTGGAGGCCGATCACCTCTACGTTCTGAGCCCAGATCGGCCGGAGATTTTTGTGGAAACCGTGCAGGCACGGCTTCGGACGTAACTGGTTGGTCGAAAGAAACGGGCTTCTCACCGTCAGCCGGGCGACTGTGTGGGTTCACGAAAGGGAGGGTACGTGTCAAAAATGAGAATTCTTGTGCACGGGGGTGCGTGGGACATTCCGGATGACCAGGTGGAGGCACACCAGGAGGGCTGCAGGGACGCTGCAGAAGAAGGTTGGCGCGTGCTCAAGGCCGGCGGCAGCGCCGTGGACGCGGTGGAGGCCGCGGTCCGGGTGATGGAAGACGACCCCACTTTCGATGCGGGTGTGGGTGCTTTTCTGAACGCTGTTGGGGAAGTGGAGCTGGATGCTGCGATCATGGATGGAGCCACACTGGCGGCCGGGGCGGTTGCGGCGTTGCGGCATGTCAAAGAGGCTGTTGCTGTGGCACGAGCTGTGATGGAACACACCGAGCACGTGCTGCTGGTTGGCGAAGGCGCGGCATTGTTCGCCGAAGCTCAGGGTTTTCAGCACGTTCGGACAGCGGATCTTCTGGTTGGACGGGAGTTCGAGCGGTGGCGCCAGATTCAGCGGGATCGTGGTTTCGACGTGCGTTCGGTGTTTGCAGGTAGGGAACCGCGTCCCAAAGGCACGGTGGGCGCCGTGGCTCTCGATGCCAACGGTAACCTGGCAGCAGCAACCAGCACCGGAGGAACTCCCAACAAAATGCCGGGACGTGTGGGGGATTCGCCGCTGGTAGGTGCCGGAACGTACGCCGACAATCGGACGGCGGCTGTCTCGGCCACAGGCTGGGGCGAGGGGTTCATCCGGCTGGTGGTGGCCAAAACGCTGTGCGACCTGATCGAGCAGGGACACGAGTCGGAATGGGCCGCAGAAGAAATGCTGCGACGGCTGGAAGAACGTGTTCACGGTGTGGGTGGGCTGATTGTGCTTGACCAAGAGGGGCGGATGGTTGTGCGCTACAACACACCCCGGATGGCCCGCGCCTGGGTAGACGAACACGGAGACGTCCAGGCGACGGTGTGATGGCGCAAGGCCTGCTCAGGATGGACGCACCATTTTCGGTTTGGGGCCGGGGAAGCTTGGTGCCGATACTCCTCGGAGAAAGCCCGAAGCGATCGTTGTCCTACGGGAGTGCGCCAGCTCAATGTGAGGCCTGGTTCTGCTTGTGTGCGCGAAGAAGCTGCTCCAGCTCGCGGTGGAGACGCTCAGCGCGCTTGAGCAAGTGTTTGGCCCTTTTACGCGTCTCTGGGGGCAGGGGGAAGGTGCGTAGCTCGTTCAGGGTTGCCAGTGCGGCGCGAATGTGACCCTGCATCTTCTGGGCTTCTGCGATTTTCAGCAAGCACACGACTTCGTTGTAGCCGCTTGAGCCTCTCGTGTGGCGAAGCCCCTCCAGAATTTCTCTGAACTTGGACTCACAATCTTTCCAGTTTTGCAGACGGTAGCTTGCCTCAGCGGCAGGCCAGAGGTAGAAGCGGCTTTTCGGAAAGAAGCGAAGACCATCCGACGCGACCTGCCAGGCTTTCGCCGGTTCGCCTGCGTCCAGTAACATCCAGGCCAAGTCCGAAAGCCCGGTCCACCTGGCCAGACGAGCGCAGGGGAGCGCCTGTTCCAAGTTCAGGAGGCCTTCTTCTCGCTCATCCGGAATGAAGGGCAACCACGAAATGGGGCGCAGGGCGCGGCTCCGCCAGTACTGGAAACTTCCAACGCCGATGCGCGCGTCGCAGTAGGTGGAATCCGCGCGTAACGCGGCTTTGAAGAAGTGGTTGGCTTTGAGACCGTGGCGGTAGGCGGAAAAATAGCTGTGGTGGCGAACGGCTTCGTAGGCGCGGTAAGCGTGCAGCGACCCAGCAGCGAAAAGATCGGTAGGCGAGGGAGCTCGGTGGGCAAGCACGGAATCCAGTCGAGCTTCGGCTGAGTCGAGTAATGCTGCCACAATGGGTTCAAGTTTCGGTTGCTCCAGATCCTGCATTTCGGCGTGCATGGTGGCCGCGCGAAGCAAGCTTGGCAAGGGAGAAGTGGGGTTCAGACGGTCCGCGCGCCTCAGCAGACTCAGGGCCCCAGTGTAGTTGTGACGAACGATCGCCGCCGTGGCCAACCCGAGCGTTGCCTGGAAGTCAAGGTCAGTTGTGTCTTCCGGGACAGTGGCTACGCTTGCCCGGCTCGCGGTGGGCGAAGCAACGTCGAAGGAGGGCCCCTTCGGGGTTTTTGTCTGCGCCTGAGCGAGCAAATTCGCCAGGCTCAGGAAAAACAGAACGCGGCTTATCCCCCGGATGAAGTTGAACCCTTTCACACTGCCTCCGGCCAGCCATTTACGGGAAAAAGTCGATCTCCGGCATCGCCGAGACCGGGCACGATGTAGCCCTTGTCGTTGAGACGTTCATCCAGCGCAACTAAGTAGATCTGTACAGCACCGTCGGCCCGCTGAACTTTCTCGACGCCTTCAGGGGCGCCGACGAGGGAGAGCAAGGCGATCTTTTCGGCGCCGTGTTCTCGAAGGAGTTGAATGCTGGCAGCTGCCGTCCCGCCCGTGGCCAGCATCGGGTCGAGAAGGAACGTCCAGCGGGAGCGAAGGTCTTGAGGTAGGCGTTCGTAGTAAGCAACCGGCTCCAGGGTTTCTTCGTTGCGGTGGATTCCGAGGAAGCCGACCTGAGCGTTCGGAAACACCTGGAGGAACGTGGGCAGCATGCCGAGTCCTGCCCGGAGAACCGGCACACCCACCGGACAGGTTTCCAGTTCCACGCCTTCGGTGTCGGCTACGGGGGTTCGGATTCGTTTTTTTCTGACGGGCAGATCGTGTGTTGCTTCAAGGATAAGGTAGAATGCCAGCTGACCGACGAGCATGCGGACGCGACTCGGACGCGTGTCCACGTCGCGCAGCTCGTCCAGAAGGGCGTGAATCAGCGGATGTTCGCACACGTGAAGCTGAGGCATCCTCGCTTTCCTCCGTTCTGCTGTTCGTGTTTCGGGGATCCCCGCACCCCCCGGTTTTGTCGGTATTGGTCCAAAAGTACGTCGGCTCGCGGGGAATTGCAAGGGCGAGTTTGGCCCAAGGGATCCACGACTTCTGGCGACGAACGGTAGCCGGTTTTCGCAGCGGCGTTTATTTCTGGATCGGCCGCACATGAGCGCCGAAGCCCCAGGAGCTTTGTAACCTTCGGGCAACAACCGGGCCGCACGAGGCAAAGGTCGGGCTACGGGCACCTTGGTTGGGTGTTGGCGGCGACGTGTTTCAAGGTTTTGGGGACTCTCACCCAGGACGGAGTAAGCAGAAAGCCAGGACTCTCTGCCAAGTTTCCGGTGATCTGCGAGTGGTTTCGCCTTGGCTGGGATTCCTTGGATACCCGCTGAAGAGACACCGTGTGCGTACGCTTAGGAGCGGCTGTGCCGAACGGACCTGATCCGGGTACGGATCTACAGGGAGGTGCAGAAACGAGCGGCCAAGTTGCAGACCGATTTGGCTGCACAAACGCAACCGCTGGCGTTGGGCAGGTGAAGCCTTTGCCGAGAGGCCGGTCCAGAGTTAGCCGGAGAATGGACGCGGTGCGCCCGCGAGGGGAGTGAAATTTGTATGAGCAATCTCAACCTTAGTTTTGGCGGTGAGAGGCTTTTGCCGGTAAAATTGTTGTTGACAGTGAGGTAAAAATTCGTATCTTTAAGCTGGGTTTGAAGCGCTTGGGCCATGTGGACCCGGTGGAAAGGAGCGAGAATGGCTCGCAGCGGGCGCTCCCGTCAGACGTTTGATGACTCGCTGGACACCTACCTCCGAGAGATTGGTGAAGTTCCCCTCCTGAAACCCGAAGAGGAAGTTGAACTTGCCCGCAAAATCAAGCAGGGCGACCAGGAAGCCCTGGAAAAACTCACCAAAGCGAACCTCCGATTTGTCGTCAGCGTGGCCAAGCAGTACCAGGGTCAGGGTTTGTCCCTCGGTGACTTGATCAACGAGGGAAATCTCGGTTTGCTGAAGGCCGCGAACCGCTTTGACGAGACGCGCGGTTTCAAGTTCATTTCCTACGCGGTTTGGTGGATTCGCCAGTCGATCCTGCAGGCGCTGGCTGAACAGTCGCGCGTGGTACGCCTGCCACTCAACAGGGTGGGAGCGTTGAACCGGATTGGCAGGGTGTTCAGCATCCTCGAGCAAGAGTTTGAGCGGGAGCCGTCAGCGGCGGAAATCGCCGCCGAACTGAACATGACGACAAAAGAGGTGCACGACACGCTGCGGTTTGGTGGGCGTCACCTCTCGCTTGACGACAGCCTGGGCGAAGAGCACAGCCGTCTGCTCGACACGTTGCCCAACGGCGACTCGCCTCCGCCGGACTCCGCATTGATGCGGGAATCGCTGAAACTGGAAATTGAAGAGGCCCTGGCTACCTTGGATGACCGCGAGGCCGAGGTTCTCCGTCTGTACTTCGGTCTTAACGGTGAACATCCTTTGACGTTGGAGGAAATCGGGGAGCGTTTCCGGTTGACGCGTGAACGCGTTCGCCAGATCAAGGAAAAAGCTCTCCAACGCCTACGACACACGTCTCGAAGCCGTATGCTTCGCGCCTATCTTGGTTGACTTCCCACCTCGACCACGGGGGTCAGACGTCCGCTCGATTCCAGCGTTTTGTGTTTTCTGGAGTCGGCTGCAGCTTGGTGAGCCGCAAGGGGCTTTCATGCACCGGGGAGCCCGTGTGTTTCCCGTGGCAACCGTTCTGTGTTCGAGTCGGAACAGGAGGGGTAGGTTACGTCTAAAGCGACCTCAAGCCCTGCTTGAAGTCGCGCGCCGAATCTTGTGAACTCGCTGCAAAAATCCTTGACAACCGGGGGCGGTTTTCGTAAATTGATGTCACCGTGAGAGAGAGATGAATCCGTCCAGCGCCGGCGTTGAGCCCGCCAAATGGGAGGGACGGGTGGTGTGTTCGGACGGCAGCGAGGGAGGATCCTTATGCGCGACCGTTTAGGGAAGGTCATCCTGTACTCGACGGGGGAAACAGACTACCGCGAGTGGACCTTCCGGACCAGCCGGATCGCGTGGTACGCGGCTGGTTTCGCTTTCGTCGTTGCTGTGGTCACGATTTCACTCTCCGTTGCGCTTTCCAGTCTGATCCGGGACTACCGTGTGACTTCGCTCCGCAAGGCAAATCAAAGCCTTCTTTCTGAGTTGAAGCAGATGCGGAGCAAGGTCACAGACCTGGAAACGAAATTGGCTTCGCTCGAACGCACGGACAACGACCTGCGGCTCTTTGTCAACTTGCCGCCGATTGACGACGACGTTCGGAGCATGGGTGTTGGTGGCAACGTGCACCCAGCTTTGGAGGACGTCAAACTGGGTGAGGCCGGCCGTGACGTGCTGGCTCTTGACGCTTACCTCGATCAACTGGAGCGGCGGGTGCAGCTCGCTTTCGAGAGTCGGCGTGAAATCGAGGAAAAGTACAAAGAGAACAGCGAGCTCCTGAAACACACGCCGACGATTCGGCCTGTTGTGGGCGGGCGGATCACATCCGGATTTGGCTACCGTCTGGATCCTTTCATCGAGCGGATTCGCCACCACGACGGCGTGGACATTGCAGCTCCGCAGGGAACCCAGGTTTTTGCTGCCGCGGATGGTGTGGTCGAAAAAGTTGTCACCAAAGCCGTACGCGGGCGTGGCTACGGGAAGGAAGTGATCATCAACCACGGCAACGGCATCAGGACACGGTACGCCCACCTGTCGCGTGTACTTGTTCGCCCCGGACAGAAGGTGAAGCGTTGGGACGTGGTGGGTCTCGTCGGTCAGACGGGTCGAGCGCGGGGGCCGCACCTCCACTACGAGGTGATTGTGAACGGCCGCCCGACGGATCCGATGGCCTACATCTTGAATTGATCCAGCAGTTTTTTCGGTGAGCAGAGGAACCCGCCTCCAGCGTTGGGGCGGGTTTTTTGTTTGGTTTACGAAGGGAGGTTGTGTTGGCCAATGCCTGAGGACGAACCGCGAGTACTGGTCAGCGCCTGCCTGCTGGGGGTGCGCTGTCGCTACGACGGGAACACGGCGGAAGACCCGACGCTACGGCAAGAACTCCGTGGCGCATGTGTGGTGCCGGTGTGCCCGGAACAACTTGGTGGTCTGCCGACACCGCGCTCACCCAGCGAGATCACCGGTGGTGACGGAAACGACGTCTTGAAGGGGCGTGCGCACGTACTGAACGAAGCGGGAGAAGACGTAACGGCCGCCTTCGTGCGGGGAGCCCAGGAGGCACTACGTTTGGCCGTGTCGTTCGGTTGTCAACGGGCGATTCTCAAGAGCCGCAGTCCCTCGTGCGGCAGCGGGCAGATTTACCGCCAGGGCAAACTGGTTCCTGGCGACGGGGTGACGGCTGCTCTTTTGAAGGTGCACGGGATCCAGGTCGAAACCCGGTAGGGTTTCTTTCGTCTGAGGAAGTGAGCCCCTACTCGAGCGGTCTTGTGCGGTGGACCGTAAGTCCGAAATAAACCTTGATTTTGTGCTTGAGGGGTGGTTAAATTAGCCCAGGATGTGGAGTGGGCGGAAGTAAGGAGAACCGCCATGAAAACAACGTCGAGCCTTGCTGCGGGAGTTCTGGCTGTTCTGTTGTTGGCGCCGCTGGCCTACGCCCAGAGGGAGAGCGTTTACGGTGTGGAGGTTGGCTACCGCAATCCGAAAGCCACGCAGTCAGGCTTTTCGGTGGGTGGCGTCTACGGTGTGGCGGCCGACGAGGCCGTGGACCTCGGTGTCGGATTCGATTTCTTCCGCCGGAAGTACACACGGGAAACCGAAGTCGCGTCGCAAGATTTCCCCAGTGGCGTGCACGAGACCACGGTTCAACGAGAACTGGAGTACACAACAACCATCCTGCCGATCTACGGGTT
This sequence comes from uncultured Cytophagia bacterium, assembly GCA_964644845.1. Classification (GTDB taxonomy): domain Bacteria; phylum Zhuqueibacterota; class Zhuqueibacteria; order Oleimicrobiales; family Geothermoviventaceae; genus Geothermovivens. Next base: position 71,625 of record CAZXXS010000077.1, read on the forward strand.
CCTGACGATCAAGATGCCGATCAACTACAGCTCTTCCGTTTACCTGGAGGGTGCTCTCGGGTACACGTTTCTGTTCAGTGACGAGCGAAACTACGAGGAGCAGGTGGAGGCCAAACGTACGTACCACGGCATGTCCTGGCGGATGGGGGGTGGTCTCATGCACCGGATTGGTTCCCGCTCCTACCTGAAGCTCGGTGTGTTCTACCACAGTGCGGAAGTGAGCCGCGAGAAAGAGGAAAGTCCACGGGGCCTTCCGATCTGGAAATCGGTTGATCTCTCGGGAATCGGTGTGCGGGTCGGCGTGCGCATCGCGGCGTACTGAGAAGAGTAAAGTTGGCAAGCGAGTTTGAAGAGACTGTGGGGCGAGAAACAGGGGACTCGATCGTGGACGGCTGAAAGGGAGTCGCACGTTTTTCTGCCAGGCCAGATCTGAGTTCAGGGGTTGTTGTTTCGCTGGTACCGGCTGGGAGACAAATGGAGTACTACCGACAAACGACATTTGGCCTGGGTGCACGGTTCACACCCGCTGTCAAGGTCATCATCGCTGCCAACGTGTTGATTTACGTGTTGCAGCATCTGGCGGGACCTTGGTTCACGGTCACGTTCGGGATGGTGCCGTGGGCTGTTCTGCACCGCTTCGCCGTTTGGCAGCTCGTGACCTACATGTTCTTGCACGGTGGCGTGTTTCACTTGCTTTTCAACCTGTTTACCCTGTGGATGTTCGGTGGTGAGGTGGAAGACACGCTGGGCACCCGTCAGTTTGTGCGTTTTTACTTCCTCACGGGTGTCGGTGGCGCAGTGTTTTACCTGCTCTTCCGTTCGGGTTCCACAGTACCGGTGATCGGGGCGTCGGCTGCCATTTACGGGGTGCTGGTGGCGTTTGCTGTTCTTTTTCCGCACCGGATTGTGACCCTCTTGCTGTTTCTGGTGATTCCGGTGAACCTGAAGGCCTGGCAACTGGCTGCCGTGTTCGTCGGCATCAGCGTACTTTTCGGTGTCACGGGTACGGCGGATGGTGTTGCGCATTTGGCTCACCTGGGTGGGGCTCTGGTTGGCTACCTTCTCCTGACCGGACGTCAGCACGTAGAGCGGCTTCAGGAGGAGATTGAGCTGGCGCAGGAGCGCAAGCGGCGCAAAGCAGAGCGGAAGCGACAAATTGCACGTGAAGAGCTTCAGCGCCAGGTCGACGCCATTTTGGACAAGATCAACGAGGTCGGTTACGACAATCTGACGGAAGAAGAGAAGGAAACACTGAAACGGGCGAGCAAGATTTTGGCCCAACACCCGGGTTCATCCTGAGGGAAAAGTCACGGCGCGGTTTGGCGCATTTTTCACGTTGGGTGGGGTAAGCTGGATGTCTGGCCTTGTGCGGGCAAGGCCGATGTTGTGCATTCCGGGTGGCGGACGAGATTCCTTCAGGGAAGGCAAGTTTGGGGCTGTTCTGACGCAGGAGTGGTGGCGGTGAATGCTCGGTGGCGCAAATTACCTTCTGGCCCAGTCGCGAGCAGCGCGCAGAGAGCAAGCCTTGTAGCTGCCTTGGGCTTGCTTTTTTTGTGCTGGCTTCAGCAGCCAGCTTTGGCTGGCTTTCGGGTACAGTTCCTGGACGGACAAGGCGGTACACGCGTGCTCAGAAGCTGGTCGGTTGGCAAACTGGCCTACATTCCCGCTTCCGACCTGGCAGACGCGCTGGGAGCCCGGACGTTTGTGTCCAGTAAGGCGCCGAAATTTGTTCTGTACTTCGGCGGTGAGAACGTTGTTGTCACCGCGTTGAACCCCTTCGTGGTTGTCGGAACCCGCACGTTCCAGATGTTTGGGGAAACTCTTTTGCGTGACGGCGAATTCTGGGTGCCGGAGGAATCCTTTTGCTCGTTCTTGGCCAGAATGTTTCCGGAGGAGTTGCGCTACGTTCCTGACACGCACTTGCTTCAGGTCAGGACAAAAGGTGCGAATATTCTGGCCGTTAGGGCGGAGGAAAAGGCGAACGGTACTCTGATCCACATTCGTACCAGTCGGCCCTTCAAGGCCGAGCATGTGTCTACACGCTACAGTCACGGCTGGCTCTACGTGGACATCTACGGGGGCAAGGTGGACAGTACTCGCCTCGGTGCGCAGCTGGGTTCACGACTGGTCCGGTCTGTTGTGCCGTTGCAATTGGGGCAGACTGCGCAGCTTGCGTTTCGCCTGCGCAGCCAAGTGTCGCAACGGAAGGTGTACTGCCGCGACAATCCGCCCGAAATCTTGGTGTCGCTCCGCACAGCTGAAGTTTTGTCCGAAAAGATTCTGGAGACGCTGCGTCGAGAACGTCAGAAGTGGTTGATCGACGCTGTGGTCATTGATCCAGGGCATGGTGGGCACGACCCGGGTTCCATCGGCCGACGCGGGACTTACGAGAAAGACGTAACGCTGGCCATTGCCAAACGGTTGAAGCGCATCCTCGAGCGGGACGTGGGGGTGAAGGTCTACATGACCCGAAACACCGACCGGTTCGTGCCTTTGAAGGACCGGACCAGGTTCGCTAACGAAAAAGGGGCGAAGCTGTTCATCAGCATCCACGCCAATGCCAACCGGAATCGGCGGGTGCACGGTGTGGAGACGTACTTTCTGGGGCCTGCGAAGACGGAGGAAGCCCGTGAGGTAGCGCGGCTGGAGAACTCGGCAATCCGTTACGAGGACGACGTGCACGACTACAAAGACCTGAGCGATGAGAATTTCATCTTGGCAGCGCTGGCGCAGAATTCCTTCAATCACGAGAGCCAGGATCTTGCGGCGCTGATTCAGCAGAATTTGGTGCGCTACACAGGGCTGCAGGATCGTGGGGTTCGGCAGGCAGGTTACTACGTGCTGATTGGTGCTGCCATGCCGAACGTCCTCGTGGAGACAGCGTTCATTTCGAACCCACGCGAAGAGAGGTTGCTCAAAAGCCCGAAATTCCAGGAAAAGGTGGCTCGCGCCATTGCCAACGCAGTGCGGGTGTTCAAACGCCGGTACGAAAGGGAGCTGGCGGCGCTGCGCTGAGAGAAATCGAGCTGGCAGATTTCGAGACTTTTGGGGGTGGTTACAGACAACTTTCGAGCACCGTTGCGTGGTGAGTAGCGGCGGTTTCGGAAGTGGGGGGCGTCGCTGGTGGGATCGTCTTGGGGACAAGGGAACTTAACTCACGGAGAACGGACGAATGGGCGGAAAGTACGTGTACAAAGAACCTGCACCGTTGAAGGGCTCCGAGGATGACCCCTTCGAGTCCATGATGGCCCGCTTCGAGGTTGCCTCGGAGCTTCTCGGCTTGGAACCTGGTGTATACGAGTTTCTGAAAGTGCCGGAGAAGCAAATTATCGTGTCCATCCCGATCCAGATGGACGATGGCTCGGTTCAGGTTTTCGAGGGGTACCGTGTGATCCACAGCAGCGTTCGCGGGCCCTCCAAGGGTGGTGTGCGTTTTGGACCCGATGTGAATCTGAACGAGGTGAAAGCACTGGCTGCCTGGATGACGTGGAAGTGCGCCGTGGTGAACATCCCGTTCGGAGGCGCCAAGGGCGGTGTGCGCGTCGATCCTCGAAGCCTGACCACAACGCAGCTTGAGAAAGTGACACGTCGATACACCGCGGCTCTGCTCGACATCTTGGGTCCCGAGAGTGACGTTCCGGCCCCAGACATGAACACGAATGAGCAGATCATGGGCTGGATCATGGACACGTACAGCATGCACGCGCGTCACACGGTGACCGCGGTCGTCACGGGCAAGCCGGTGTACCTGGGCGGGTCGCTCGGACGCCGTGAAGCCACGGGCCGAGGCGTGATGGTCGTAGCCCTGCGGGCCATGGAACGCCTGGGCTTGAAACCGCAGCAGTGCCGGGTGGCCGTGCAAGGGTTCGGCAACGTGGGGTCTGTAGCGGCCAAACTGCTGGAAGAACAAGGCTGCAAAGTGGTCGCCATCAGCGACATCACGGGTGGGTACCACAATTCGCAGGGCATCGACGTGCAAGGTGCCATCGATTACGTCCGCGAGCACGGCAGCCTGGAGGGCTTCAACGGCGGTGACAGGGTTACCAACGAAGAGCTTCTGGAACTCGACTGTGACATCCTGGTTCCAGCCGCCAAGGAAGACCAGATTACCAGCAAGAACGCGGAGCGGATCAAGGCGAAAATCATCGTCGAAGGCGCGAACGGCCCAACGACGGCCAAAGCTGATCCGATTCTGGAGTCCCGTGGTGTGTACGTTGTGCCGGACATCTTGGCCAATGCCGGCGGTGTCACAGTATCCTACTTTGAATGGGTGCAGAATCGAATGGGCTACTCGTGGACACTGGAGGATGTCAACTCTCGGCTGGCAAGGATCATGACTGAGAGTTTCGACGAGGTGGCTGCGACGGCTGAGAAGTTTGGTGTTTCCATGCGGTTGGGAGCGTACATTTTGGGCATCGACCGCGTTGCCAAAACGCTGAAGCTGCGCGGGATTTACGCCTGAGTATTTTGCGAAGAGGCCCGTTGCCAAGGGAATGAACGTACGTTTCCTCCTACGCAGGATGGGTTTTCCCGCATCGGCGGGGTACGAAGGGGGGCGGCTTGTGTAAGACATGCTCTTGCGTCACCAGTAACGGCACGAGACCTTCAGGGATTTCGAGGGTTTGGGGAAGAGTCCCGCCTGGAGAAGGCGAGGGAAGGAGTTCGGCTTTTTCGCCCGATCCTTTTACTCGTCAGTCTCGGCGAGCGAGAGAGTTCTTCGGCAAACCGCGTTGCTTCCTGTTGAAGGTGGCAACGCTCAGGAGGAACAGGAGCACAGCATGCCAAGCGTTGCGAGAGCTGGTACTGAGATTAAGAGCGATCTGATTGTTGAGATCGAGCGAAAAGAAAAGGGTGGGATCAATCTCGACGTGCAAAGCAGCGTGGGTGCGCTGTTCGGGGGACAGATTCGCCAGGTGGTGTTGGCCACGCTAAGGCAACTTGGTGTGAAGAACGCCGCCGTCCGGGTTCAGGACAAAGGGGCATTGGACTGGGTCATCCAGGCGCGTGTGGAAGCTGCTGTACGGCGGCTCTGGCCGGTGGAAGAGCCGGGGGCGCTGCCCGAACGCAGGGTTCGCTGGGATCATGCTCCGAAAGACCGTTTGCGCCGAACCCGGCTTTACCTGCCGGGCAACAATCCTGATCTGATGCTCAACGCTGGCCTTTTTGGGCCGGATGCCATCATTCTGGATCTTGAGGACTCCGTGGCACCTTCTGAGAAAGATGCTGCAAGAGTGCTTGTCCGGAATGCCCTGCTGCAGGTGGATTTCATGAGCTCTGAGCGCATCGTCCGGATCAACCCGATGAGTACGGAGTTTGGCCCCGTTGATTTGGAAATGGTTGTGCCCGTGTGGCCCGACACGCTGCTCATCCCAAAATGTGAGAGTGTGGAAGACGTGCTGTCTGTGGCAGGGGAGTTGGACAAACTGGAAGCGACGCACGACGTGCCGTGGCACATTCATTTGATGCCGCTAATCGAGACGGCACGCGGCGTTTGGAATGCGTACGACATCGCTGCGGCCAGCGACAGAGTCGTAGCGCTGGCTTTTGGGGCCGAAGACTTCACGGCCGACATCGGTGCCGAGCGCACGCCGGAGGGCAAAGAGAGTTTTGTGGCGCGGAGCCTCATTGTGCTGGGGGCCAAGGCCGCGGGCGTGCAGGCCATCGACACCGTTTACTCCGATGTTCAGGATGTCGAGGGGCTTATCAAGAGCACCGAAGAGAGTATGGCACTCGGTTTCGACGGTAAGGGCGTAATTCACCCATCACAGATCGAGCCCATTCACAAGGTTTTTGCGCCGTCTCCAGAGCGTATCGAGTACGCCAAAAAAGTAGTTGCCGCGCTGAAAGAAGCCGAGGCGCGCGGGTCTGGCGTGGCCACGCTGGGCACCAAGATGATCGACGCGCCGATTGTGGCGAGGGCGCGGAAGATTTTGAGACTTGCGAAAGCGATGGGTCTGGTTTCTGAGGAAGACGACTTATGAAGATGATCGAGAATGCCGTAGGGCGGCTCATTCCTGAGGAAATCGAGGGGCGGAAATTACGCCCCTTTGCGGGTGTTTACGCAGACAAGGGCGGTGGCCGAAAAGCGGCTCCGCCAATCCCAGCCGCAAGCCTGTACCGCAACAAGCTGCTCAAGTCGCTGGACGAAGCCATCGACGCGTGCGACATCGAAGATGGGATGACCATCTCGTTTCACCACCATCTGCGGGACGGCGACTACGTTGTCAACATGGTGATGGAGCGGCTGGCAGCGCGTGGGTTGCGGAACCTGGTTTTGGCACCGTCGGCGCTTTTCCCATGCCACGAGCCTCTCGTTAAACTAATCGAGAAAGGGGTGATCGATCACATTGAGGGATCGATGAATGGCCCGGTTGGCAGGGCTTGTTCGCTCGGTAAGATGAAGCACGTGTCGATCCTACGGTCGCACGGTGGCCGGTACCGAGCCATTCAGGACGGTGATCTTCACATTGACGTAGCGTTCATTGCCGCTCCTTGTGCCGATCCGCACGGCAATGCGAACGGTGTGTACGGAAAATCCGCCTGTGGGCCCCTTGGCTTTGCCCTTGCGGATTCTCTCTACGCGGACAAGGTGGTGGTGGTTACGGACAACCTTGTGCCGTTTCCTTGCTACCCGTGGAGCATTGAAGGGGGAAATGTCGACTACGTGGTCCAGGTCGATTCGATCGGCGACCCTCAGCGAATTGTGTCGGGCACGACCCAGATTACGCGCAGCCCAACGCGGCTTCTAATCGCCAGGTACGCGGCTCAACTGGTTTACGAAAGCGGTTTGATGCACGAAGAAGCTTTCTCTTTTCAGGCTGGAGCTGGTGGCGTTTCTCTGGCGTTCATTCAGTATCTGGCCGAGTACATGGAAAAGGATGGCATCGTGGCGGCGTTCGCGCGGGGTGGCTCCACGCGTTTCCTGGTGGACATGCTGCGCCGCGGACTCACGAAGTACATTCTGGACGGTCAGAGCTTCGACCTGGTGGGCGTGGAATCCCTGCGGGACGACCCTCGTCACATCGAAACCAACCCGTTTGTGTCGTACAATTACCACACAAAGGGCTGTTTTGCCTCGATGGTCACCGTGTCTGTGCTCGGTGCCACAGAGGTGGATCTGAACTTCAACGTCAACGTGAACACGCACTCGGACGGCTGGCTGCTGCACGGGATTGGCGGCTTCACAGATGCGGCGGACGCTCAGTTCACGATCATCACGGCTCCACTGGTGCGAAGTCGTCTGCCGATCATCGTGGATGAGGTAACCACAGTTACGGCACCAGGCGAAATGATCGATGCCGTTGTCACGGAGCGGGGAATTGCCATCAACCCAAGGCGACAGGACATCCTCGACCGCTTGCGGCACACGGATTTGCCAATCGTGCCAATTGAGAAATTGTACAAGATTGCGCACGACCTCAGCGGCGAACCGGAGAAACCCGAGTTTACCGACCGCATCGTGGCGCTGATTGAGTTCAGGGATGGCACAGTCATCGACGTGGTGCGGCAGCTGGTGCCGAAATCCTGAGGTTAACAGGGGCGTCTCCGGGGTGAGAAGCACCTGAACGGGACGTCGAACGTGTTGGGTGGGGGCCTGGTGCTACGAGCTGGGGCAAGTGTCTGGATTTTGAGTGCGTAGCAGCACATTCTGTTTGACTATTAGGGGCAGAAGGGCTATATTACGTGCGATTTTCCGGCCGCTTAGAGTTGTGACGTCCAAGTGGTGGTCGTACAAAGGGCCCAGCGGCGAGACGCTGGGCGAATTTACGTTTGAGCCCTCAGGGGTAGCAGGGAAGTCTGCCGCGTGCTTTTTGGCAGGCCAAAGGTGGCAGGAAAGGCGCTCGGCTTGACTGGGCCAACCACTTTTTCAATGATTACGCTGTGAAGGAGTGTAACGCATGCAGAAGCGATTGCTTTACAGAACCTTGATCGTCGTTGCGGTCATCATCCTGGCTCTTGTGGAGCTCTACCCGACCTTCCGGCTTGGCAGCCTGAAAGGGCAGCTGAACCAGAAGATTCAGGAGCTCTCGCAAATCACAGGGCTTACGCCTGCCGATTTGCAGAATGCACTCGGAACCGGTGCTCTCGAGGGCATGGTGCGCAGGGTGCTTGCCGACAGCGCACAAAAGTTGGACGAGGCCTCTGTGTTGGTGGACCAGATCATTCAGCTTAATGAGAAGATCGGCAAGTACGAGAGCAAGGCGATCAAGAAAGGGCTCGATTTGCAAGGGGGCACGTACCTGGTCTACGAGGTGGATCTCCCGAAGTTGATGGAACAACTCGCCCACAACAAAGACGAACGTTTTGAGAAGATCATCCAGCAGACTGTTCAGGAAATGGAGGCCACCAACGGGGATTTCTTCGATCTTCTCCGCAAGAATTTCGAGGCGAACAATTTGCGCCTGAGTCGCTACTTCGGGAGTCGCGGGCAATCGGACGACAAAATCATCACCGACCTGCGAAAAGAAGCGGAAGACGCCATCGACCGTACGCTGGAGAAGCTGCGTTTCCGTGTGGACCAGTTCGGTGTGTCTGAACCGTCAATTCACAAGCAGGGCAGCCACCGGATCGTGGTGGAACTGGCGGGAATTCAGGACGTCGAGCGTGCGAAGCGGATCATCGGTACAACGGCTTTGCTGGAGTTCAAACTTGAACGCGATCCGGAGGTGGTGCAGGCCACGCTGCAGGCGATCGACCGGGTAATGCGGAATTTGCGGTCGAGCGGCAAGGACACGGCCTTGACGCAGGTAACGCAGATCGACACCACGAAGGAAACCAAGCCTAAAGCTGCCAACGAAAAGGAAGTGGACGTTTCGGAGCTGTTCGGCGGCAAACCACAGGCCGCTGGCCAGGACACCGGGAATGTGGTTGTTGATCAACAAACGTTTGAGGAACGCCCCTTTACGTCGTTGTTGCGTCAGCTGCCTGGTGTGACCAGCGAAATCGCCGTGCCGGCTCAAAATGTCAAGGCGGTGGATCGTATCCTGCATTTGCCGGAGGTGCAGGCTGTGATCCCCCGCGATGCCGAATTCCTGTGGTCCCGTTCGCCGATAAACATCGGTGGCGAGCAGTACTACCTGCTGTATCTGGTGAAAAAAGAACCGGAACTGGTGGGGAAGTACATCACTTCGGCGAATGTCCGAGTGGGCGCCAGTCAAACGAGCCTGCGTGGGAATGAGCCCAAAGTGATTCTCAACCTCAACTCGCAGGGCGCCCGGATCTTTGCTCGGGTAACGGGCGCGAACGTGGGTAAGAAGTTGGCCATTGTACTCGATGATCGTGTTGCTTCGGCACCGAACATCCGTGAGCGCATCCCCTCTGGCACAGCGCAGATCGACGGCATGGCCAACATGGAAGAGGCCAAAGATCTGGCGCTGGTGTTGCGTACGGGCGCATTGCCGGCGCCGGTGAAAGTGATCGAAGAGCGGACGGTGGGACCGTCGCTGGGTCAGGACTCAATTGACCGCGGCGAGCGGGCTGCGATCATCGGAGCGGTCCTGATCGTGGTGTTCATGGTGATTTACTACAGGATGGCAGGTGTGATTGCTGATTTTGCGCTGGCGTTGAACATCCTGCTCATTCTGGCTGCTTTAGCGGCCTTCCACGCCACGCTGACGCTGCCGGGTATCGCTGGTATCACACTGACCATTGGCATGGCCGTAGACGCCAACGTGCTGATTTTTGAGCGCATCCGTGAGGAACTGCGGACAGGGAAAACGGTCAGGGCCGCGGTGGACGCCGGTTTTTCACGAGCCTTTGTGACCATTCTGGACGCGAACGTGACGACGTTGTTGACCGCTCTGGTGTTGTACCAGTTCGGTACCGGCCCGATCCGCGGATTTGCGGTCACGCTTTCGATCGGTTTGATCGCTAACATGTTCACTGCCGTGTACGTGTCGCGTGTGATTTTCGATTTCATCCTGGAACGTCGTCCAGTGGCTAAACTGAGCATCTGACGTCGAGCGGCATGCGGAAATCCAATCTGGTGAGGTAAGGAGCCAAACACACATGCAATTCTTCAAGGAACCGAACATCAACTTCGTCGGATCGCGCAAGATCGCGTACTTCGTTTCCGGCACGTTGATCCTGATTGGCATAATCAGCCTGATTTTGCACGGAGGGCCGAAGTACAGCATCGATTTCCTGGGCGGAACGGCCATTCAGCTGCGCTTTGAGAAGCCCGTGCAGGTGGGCCAGGTCCGCTCGGCAATGGCCGAGCTTGGGCTTGCCAACGCCGAGATCAAGCATTTTGGTGCATCCAACGAAGTGCTCGTGCGGGTACTCACCAAGCAGGGTGCCGGCCAGGACATCACCAAGCAGATTGTGGAACAGCTAAAGAAGAAGCTGCCGGACAATCCGGTCGAGGTACGGCGGATCGAGCGCGTCGGACCGAAAATCGGTAGCGAGTTGCGGCGGGCGGCCATCTACGCCGTATTCTTCTCCCTCGGCCTGCTCTTGATCTACATTTCCTGGCGCTTTGAATTTAAGTTCGCCGTTGGGGCCATCGTGGCCCTTTTCCACGACGTGATGATCACCCTGGGCATCTTTTCCATCCTCGGTCAGGAAATTTCTCTCGCTGTGGTGGCTGCTTTTCTGACCCTGGTAGGTTACTCGTTGAATGACACCATTGTGGTGTACGACCGGATTCGCGAGAATCTGAAAATCTTCCGCAGGGAAAGCTACGAATCGATCATCAACAAGAGCATCAATCAGACGCTGTCGCGAACGATCATCACTTCGTTCACAACGTTCACGGTGGTGCTCGTGCTTTTCCTGATCGGTGGCGAAGTGATTCGCGGGTTTACACTTGCGCTGTTAATCGGTGTGATTGTCGGTACGTACTCGTCGATCTACGTGGCAAGCCCGATTGTGATCGAGTGGCAACACTGGCAGGAAAGGCGAAAATCGCAGCGTCGGCACCGTTAGGATGAGGTGTTTGGTAAGCGGGAAGGCCGAGCCATGAATGTGAACGAACGAGACGTGGGCGGTGTGCTGGTTCTTGAGCTTTCCGGCGACATGATGGGTGGGCCGGAAGCGCAGTCCCTGAACGAGCGACTGCGCAAGCACGCAGAAGCCGGCCAGAAACAGGTGGTCATCGATCTCAGCGGCGTGAAGTTGATCAACAGCTCTGGGCTCGGTCTTTTGATCGCTGGGCTAACGGTGGTGCGCAACAAAGGGGGCGATTTGCGTTTGGCAAGTCCCTCGGCCAAGGTGCAAAAGCTGTTGGAAGTGACCAAATTGAACAAAGTCTTCCGCAGTTTTTCATCCGCGGAAGACGCGGTAAGAAGCTTTCAGACCAACTGATAGAGCTCACGGAAACGAAAGACGGCGGACTCCGGGCCCGAAGCGGTTCGGAGTCTTTTGTGTGTTTGGAGCGAGGACCTGTAGGATGCCAGTTACGGTGGTTGTGGGCGCCCAGTGGGGTGACGAAGGCAAAGGGAAAATCGTCGACCTCTTGAGTGAGAGCGCGGACGTGGTGGCTCGTTACCAGGGCGGGGCCAACGCGGGCCACACGGTTGTGGTGAACGGCCAGCAGACCATCTTGCACCTGGTCCCCTCGGGGATTCTTCAGCCCCACACGACCTGTGTGATCGGAAACGGTGTTGTGCTGGATCCGTGGGCTCTGGCGGCGGAACTGGACGTACTGGAGAACCAGGGCATTTCGGTCGAGGGACGTTTGCTGATCAGCAACCAGGCTCACCTTGTCATGCCCTACCACAAGGCCCTCGACAAGGCTTCGGAGCAAAAAACGAACGAAAGGATAGGCACAACAGGCCGGGGCATTGGTCCAGCGTACGAGGACAAGGTTTCTCGGACGGGAATTCGCGTGCAGGATTTGCTGGACGAGGGGAAACTGCGTGACAAGGTTCTCAGGCTAACCGAGAAGAAGAATCAGATTCTCCAGCAAATTTACCACGCTGAACCGCTTGATCCGGATGAAACGTTGCGACAGCTGCTGGCGGTGCGCCCAAGGGTTTTACCCTTTGCGGCCGACACGTCGGCCTTTCTGGGTCAGGCCATTTCTGAGGGCAAGCGCATTCTCGCTGAAGGCGCTCAGGGCACACTTCTCGACGTGGACTTTGGAACCTACCCGTTTGTCACCTCTTCCAATCCGGTGAGCGGAGGCGCCTGCACGGGACTGGGCATTGGTCCGACGAAAATCGACCGCGTGTTCGGCGTGGCTAAGGCGTACACCACGCGCGTTGGAAACGGGCCGATGCCCACGGAACTGCCCGAAGAACTCGGCGAGGCGCTGCGTAAGTGGGGCGGTGAGTACGGGGCTACCACGGGAAGACCACGTCGCTGCGGGTGGTTCGACGCGGTGATCGCCCGCTACGCAGCGCGTGTCAACGGTCTCGACGCTTTCCTCCTCACCAAGCTGGACGTACTGGATAATCTGGAAACGGTTCGAATTTGTGTGGCGTACGAAATCGACGGAGAGCGCGTGGAAGAATTTCCTGCAGACTGCGACATCCTCTCGCGCGCCCACCCGGTGTACGTGGATGTGCCCGGCTGGCAGCGAGTCACTGGCAAAACGCGCAGCGCGGACCAGCTTCCAGCCCAGGCCAGAGACTACATCCGGGCTCTGGAGGATCTCTCCGGCGTTCCGGTGGCGCTGGTGTCGGTGGGCTCTGGACGTGAGCAGATTGTAATCCTGCGGCAGGAATTCTTCGCCTGAATCGTCCAGAGATGACATCCTACGGGGGTTCTTCTCCTTACGTGCGGGCTAACCGGCGCTTGTGCACCGCTTGCTGACGGGAGCGTCGGGCCGATCCTCACAGCAAGAAACCTGCGAACACGGCGGTCTTTTTCCCGTACACAGAACGAAAGATCTGCTAAGGCGGGACTGTGGCAGTCGGAAAGTTCGACCTCATTCGGAGGCTGGACACCCTAACCTCCGAGCTGCTTTGGTTTCCTCCCCCAGCGGAAACCGGGTGACCTTTGGGCTCCCGCTTCTTTCCCGAAAGCAGTTTGCCAGCGAGGTCGGCCTGCTGTAAAATGTCCACCGCTTCCCGCTGGGAAACGGGGCAACCTCTGCGCGATTTTTGCGCTTGACTCGTAACCGTTTCGTGTCTAACTTGTCATCGTTCGAAAGGAGGCGGCATGATCATCACAACCACACCCAACATTGAGGGCAAGCGGATTGTAAAGTACCTCGGTCTGGTAGCCGGGGAAGCAATCATGGGCGCGAACGTGGTGCGGGACCTGTTTGCCAGCATCACGGACATCGTTGGCGGGCGCTCCGGTGCCTACGAGCAGAAACTGAGCGACGCTCGGATGATTTCGCTGCGCGAAATGGAAGAACAGGCGCGAGCTTTAGGCGCAAACGCGGTGGTGGGTGTGGACCTGGATTACGAAGTTGTGCGCGAGGGGATGTTGATGGTGACGGCAGCGGGTACCGCCGTTCTTGTCGAGTGAAGTGGGGCTTGAGCCCACGGAAGGGACGGACGAGAGGAAGGAACCTTGGCGGACGAAGCCATGACCGACACGCTGATGGATCTTGTTGACGCCAACGCGACAACGGGCCCGTGGCCGTTCCGGCGTCTGCCAGGTGAAACCCCTGGCCGTTTGTGGCAGAGGCTGGCTCGCTACGGCGTTCGACAGGCGCTTGTGGCGTCGAACCGGGCAGTGCTGTACAAGGACTGCGGGGTGGCGAACAATCTGCTGGCGCGGGCGCTGAGACGCTACGCGGGTAGGCTTTACATGGTGGCCACCGTTAACCCGGGATTCCCCGGTTGGGCCAAAGATGCTGAGGAGGCTCTGGCACTGGGCGCCCTGGCTGTCCGACTGCTGCCGGGTTACCACGACTACCGTCTCGCCAATTCGATTGCGCGGTCGTACCTGCATTTTGCAAAGGAACGCCAGGTTCGTACCGTAGTGCCTTTCCGCCTGGAGGACGAGCGTCACCACCACTGGCTCTGCCGGGTGCCACCGGTTCCTGTCCAGGATGTGGCAAACTTCGTAGATCAGGCCGAGTCACCGGTGCTGGTAACCAACGGGCGAATTGGCGACCTGCGGCAGTTACACGAACTCGTTGGTGAGCGGGAAAACCTGTACGTGGATCTATCCTACGTGAACGGGCCCGATGGCGCGGTTGAAGAACTCGTGGAGCGATTTGGTGTTCGACACGTGCTCTTCGGTACGTGGGCACCATTTCTGTACGTTTTCCCGAAGGTTGAGCAACTCCGCGTTGCCGATTTGGACGAGGATTCCAGACGTCGAATTGCATCGGTGAACTGCCGGGAACTGTTTGCGCTGGCGGAACCGGTAGCCGAGGTAGATTCGGCTTCCACGGTCTGAACGTGGAAGCTCCCGTACGGGTTTGGTCTGCGCTAACGTCGTTGGGTGCCTTTCTCGTAGCCGTTTGGAGGTATCCTGGAGCTGCTTTTGGCTTCGGTCCAGGTTGTCGGCGAAAGTAAGCTTCGCTGGGTGAGCGTTGCAGCGAGGTCGACACAGTGTCACCCGTTTGAGGGACGCATGCGATGCAAATTCTGAGAAAAGCTCTCCTCCTCCTGGGTGTTGCCGCCGTGCTGTTTGCGCCGCGGCTGGGCTCAGCCCAATCTGAGCTGTGGCAAAAGGCGGTCCAGATTGCGGCCCGGAATCAGGACTGGGTACCTGGCGAGGCCTACACCCGGACTGAGGTAATGAACAAAAAGGGCAAACTTGAGCACGTGGAAGAATCGGAGTTGCGGATTTTGCCCGACGAGCAGGGTCAGGTCAGGACGGAAATTGTGCGGGTGGTGAAAGACGGCAAGGACGAAACCGCCAAAGCCCGCAAAAAACAGCGTGAATCTGAGAAAAAGGGCTCAGACCGTGGCGGCAAGCACCCGTTTCGTACAGGGAGAAGCCCGTTTTTGCCGGAGGTTCAGGACAGCGTTCAGGTTCAACCGCTCGACTCGGTAGCGGTGATCGACAGCACACGTTGTGCAGGATTTCGCTTTGAAGAACAGGTGCCGGGCGGGCGCAAAATCGTCGGAACAGCCTGGCTCGACGTGCAGTCCGGAGCACCTGTGGTGCTCGAGTTCGAACCGCGGCCATTCCCTAAACACGTGAAAGCAATGCGGACGAGGATCCTGTACAAATCGACGGGGGACGGCGGCTGGTACCCTGTCGAGATGGTGGTGTCCGGTGAAGGTGGCTTTCTGTTTGTCAAAAAGCGATTTCGCAGCACGATTCGGCTTTCAAAACACTGGAGGGTGCAGGAGGAAGCAGACAAAGGCGATTCCAACTGAACAATTTTGCTGTGAGCGTATTTGAGTTGCGCCCCTGAAGTTGAACGGTACCGTGAGAGAGGAAGCCGTGGGTAACAACTGGAGAAGGGGTAGTTGGCTCTGGATCGACTCACATGCTCACCTGGATGGGATGACGCCGGCTTACTGGAGGGTGGCGGATCAGTACGGGATCCGCAAGGTGCTTGTTTCCCACCTTGGGATGGGCGAGCCGGATTTCAGTTACGATCCGGAAATGGAGCAGGTCCGCCGCTGGAACGATCAGGTTCTTGAGGCGATGCGCCAGTCACACGGACGGATGGAGGGGCTCTGCTACCTCAACCCGAAGTACGTGGAGGAAAGCCTCGATGAACTCCAGCGTTGTGTCTCGGCGGGGATGATCGGCGTCAAGCTTTGGGTCAGTCTGAAGTACGACGACGACCGTGTGTTCCGTGTACTGCGTGCTGTTCGCGAAGCCGACGTGCCGGTGCTGCTGCATTCGTGGCGGAAAGCAGTGGGACAGCTCGATCAGGAGTCGACACCCGATGAAGTAGCTTACGTGGCAGCTCATTTCCCCGACGTACAGTTTGTGATGGCTCACACGGGAGGGGATTGGGAGTACGGAGCCAGGCGAGTGGCACCATTCGGGAACGTTTGCGTGGACATCGCCTGCTCTGTGATCGACGAAGGATTTGTCGAAACAGCAGTAGATCAGCTCGGCGCTGAGAGAGTGTTGTGGGGCACGGATGCCCCGGCGAGCTCCGTCCCCGTTGCGGTGGGGAAACTCCAAGCTGCGCGGATCAAACTCAGGGAAAAACGCTTGATTGCCGGCGGTAACGCCATTCGCATCTACGGGCTGTGGGTCTGAACGGTTCGTTCCGTTTGCTTTGCGGATCGGCTCTTGCCAAGGCGGACGGCGCGTTACGCGCAGCCGCGTCCGTGGCTCCGTTAAACACGGAATGAGGTTGTTGTGGAGGGAGGGCAAAACCGCTTTTCGCACCTGGCGGGGCGCGCACGCGACTTTTTGTCGACCGGCATCTGGCATGTCGATCTGCGCTCGCTGACGCGCATCGAGTCCCTCCTTGTACGTCTGCTCAAACTCCTCATTTTTCTCATCCGGCAATTCCACGCCGACAAGCTTCTCACGCGTGCCTCTGCGCTCACCTACTCCAGCCTGCTTTCCATCGTGCCTTTTCTCGCTGTGGTCTTCGCGGTGATGAAAGCCTTTGGTCTGCACATCGACCTGGCACAACCGCTTTGCGATCTGCTGGCGCCACTTGGCGAGCGCGGCGACACAATTGCGATGCAGATTCTGGAATTTGTAGAAAACTCCCAAACCGGCGCTCTGGGAGCAGTGGGTTTTGCGGCCTTGCTGGTTACGGTGTTGAGTATTCTGAACAACATCGAGGTTTCGGTCAACGAGATCTGGCACGTTCAACGGATGCGTTCGTGGCTCCGCCGTGTGGCCGACTACACCGCTCTCCTGGTCATTGGTCCGCTCTCCCTGTTCCTGGTGTTCACTGCCACGGCTTCGGTTACGTCGTCACACGTGGCTCGCGTGGTGGTTAGCAACCCGGTGTTTCACATCGTGGGCTTCTTAGGACTGAAACTGGCGCCCTACGTCGTGTCCAGTCTCGTTTTCGCTTTGGTCATTGGCCTGGTACCGAACACCCGTGTACGTCTGGATGCTGCTGTTGTGGGCGGCATTTTTTCGGGAGTGGCCTGGCAGGCTTCAAACTGGGCGTTCGCCCATTTTGTTGTTTCGGCGAGTCGGGCGAGTGCGCGCGAAATTCTCTTTGCCGGGTTCGCTGCTCTGCCGTTGTTCTTGCTGTGGATGTACCTGGGCTGGGTGGTTTTTCTGCTCGGGGCAGAGCTGGGTTACGTCGTGCAGAATGCCGGTGTGATGGAGTGGCGGGAACTGGAACGTCGTTACGGGCACGGGTTGCGCGTTTACATTGGGTTGCGAGCAGTTTTGGCCCTGGTGTGGCATTTCGTTAAAGGAGAAGCAGTACCAGACACCGCTAAGCTGAGCGCGAGTGTAGGGGCTCCGGTGCCCATCCTGGAGGAAGTACTCGCCGTTCTGGAACAGCAAAATCTTCTTCTGCGAAGCGGTAACGGTGTGCAGAAGTACGTGCTGAGTCGGGACCCCGAACTGGTCACGGTAGCGGAAGTTCTGGAGCATCTGCGTGGTGATGTGACCATCCCGGACAGGCTGGTTCAGGAAGATCCGCTGGGCAGGCTCGCCAGAGAGTTGCTGGAAAAAACGGCAAGGGCGGTTCGAGAAGGGCCGGGTGGTCTGTCGCTCAAGGCCGCGGTAAGCGACAGCCTAACCCTCAGCGACGGAACTGAAACACAGGTGTAATCAGCAGGGTGCAATTGGTGCACCGACGGTTTGTCTTCGAAGCGTAGGGGCAACGGGGGACGTACGTAGCTCGGTTGGGGAGGTCGCAAATGTGGGGATCCCCGTTCTCGTTCCACCCGGCGCCGCGCAGAGCGGCCCTCGGGTTGGTTTTTTCCCTGCTGGGAACATTCGTAGGCGAAGAGGTTTGGTCGCAGGTCGTCCTCAACGAAGTGATGTTCGACCCCTCGGGCAGCGATTACTACGACGAATTCGTGGAGCTCCTCAACACGAGCTCGGACACGGTGAACCTGGCCGGCTGGCAGATCGGTGACGACCAAGAACTCGACGGACTTGTGGACGCCGGTCAGGGTTTGAGTCTTCTACCCGGACAGTTCGCTCTTGTTCTCGATCCGGGCTACTTCCAGCATTCTTCCACGTACGACAGTTTGATCCCATCCGAAGCCCTGGTGGTTACGATTGATGACGGTGCCTTTGGTAGCGGTGGATTCTCCAATTCGCACCCGGAGACGGTGTTTCTGGTAAGCACTGCTGGTGACACTGTCGGTGCTTACCGCTACTCGCTCGGCAACGCACCTGGCTTCAGCGACGAAAAACTGGACCCAGAGGGTGATGACAGCGCGGACAACTGGGCAGACGCGCGAGTCTTCCTCGGTACACCGGGCTTCGTGAACTCGGTGGCTCAGAAAGCGGTGGACGTCGCGCTGTCGCTGGTGGGACGGGACACGATGCTTGTGTCCGAGCGGCAGCGCGTTCACTTGAGCGCGGTGGTACGGAACCTGGGCAAACAGGCGGTTCGCGCTGCAGGCGTGGTTCTCTGGTGGGACCGGGACGCTGACGGAACGCCGGGTGGGGCGGAAATTGTCGAACGAAAAACACTGCCCGCCCTCTCCCCGGGCGATTCCACCTCCGTGGAGTTCGACTGGTCGCTACCTGGTGTGGGACTGTACCTCTTGCGCGCGCAGGTCGAAACTGCTGGCGACGGAACGCTTGGGGACAACAGTGACTCTGTGCTTGTGGCCGCTCCTTGCAAGGCAGGTGAGGTTGTGATCAACGAGATCTACTACCGTCCTGCTGCTGGCGAACCGGAGTGGATTGAACTTTACAACGTCGGCCCGGACTCGGTGAGTCTGGCCGGGTGGTGGTTGTCAGACGGGACTCGGCGTGGCACCGTGCAGCTGCGTCTGGACGCAGCAAGGCGGCTTCTGGCCCCAGGGGGCTACGCTGTCCTTGCTGAAACCCACGAGTTCTCGGGCTTCGTGCAGCTCCCACCGGGTTGCGTTCTCCAGCCCCGAAACGGTTTCCCTTCACTGAACAACACGGGCGACCTGGTGGTCATCCGCGACTTTGCGGGCACGGCGGTTGACAGCGTGCGCTACTGGCCAAGTTGGGGTGGAGAGAACGGTATTTCGCTGGAGCGCGTCAGGCCGAAGTGTTCTTCTACCGACCGGGACAACTGGCGAAGCTCTGTTGCGACGGACGGTTCAACGCCAGGGCGGAAGAACTCGGTGTCTCCACCAGATCGTGCTCTGGACGTGAGACTCTCCGTGCGGTCCCTGACTTGCGTTGCGCTGGGCGAAGACGTTTCGATTACTTGCGTTGTCCGTAACACAGGGCTTGCGCCTGTTGTGTCCTCGCAGCTGGTTCTGCTGGTCCGGCATGCTGAACCGTGTGGCTCGGACTCAGTGGTGCTTGGCCCCCTTGACGTGCCTGCGCTTGTTCCGCTGGATTCGTTCGCCGTGCCTGTTTCCTGGGTCTCTGCGAAACCTGGCCGTTGGACAGCGCTGAGCTGGGCCGTCGCTGTTGGGGTGTCTGCGGCAACGGACACGGCGCGTGCGACCTTGCAAGTTTTGTTTCCGTCTCGAACAGCGGTTGTGAACGAGATTCAGTTCGATCCCCCGCCGGGTGAACCAGAGTGGGTTGAGGTGTTCAACTCGGGTAGCCAGGGCGCGTCGTTGGACGGTTGGGAGCTTGGCGACAGCCGCAGGCGCGTGCCTCTGGATTCAACCGGCGTTTGTCTCGAACCGGGAGGCTACGCGCTCCTTCTGCCTCCTGGCGAAATGCCACCCGTGGACACTCCACCGGGTGTTGCGGTGTGGCACACGGCCGGTACCTGGCCGGGATTGAGCAACGGCGGGGACGCCGTGGTTCTCGTGGATCCTTGTGGTTCTGCCGTTGACAGCGTTTTCTACCGGCCCACGTGGGTGCACGGAACGGGTAGCCTGGAGAGGATTCTGGCCGGAGGGCCCAGCACCGACAGTACGAACTGGGAAACCTGCCAAGCCCCGTCTGGCGCCACGCCCGGGCGTCTGAACGTGGCGACTCCGCGAGACGTCGATCTTGCAGTTGAAGCGGTGAAGGTCGACAGGACACACGTCGGTGTTGAAACGGGTGTCAGCGTGTGGGTGAGAAACGTCGGGTTGTCCGGGGTCTCGCAAGCCACCCTGGCCGTAACGTGGCTGGAAACTGGTGAGCGAGTCTGGACTGGTAGTCTGGGGCCTCTTGCCCCAGGCGACAGTGTCGAGCTCAGCGGCGAGGTTCAGTTTGACCGCCCTGGTTGGGCTACGCTGCAAGTGTCGCTTCGCTGCGCCCTCGATTCTCGCACGGCTAACGACACGGCCCAAAGTCGCTTGTACGTGTCGGTGCCCTTTGGGTCGGTCGCTTTCAACGAATTGTACGTCACACCTCTGCCCGGAGAGGCCGAGTGGGTGGAAGTCGTCAACAACACTCGGTGGCAGGTGGACTTGAAAGGTTGGACTCTCCAAGACCAGCGTGGGCCGCGTGGCGCGGGAACGGTTCTGGATTCTCTTGCCCTGTCGCCGAGCAGCTTCGCCGTCTTCGCCGCGGATTCCTCGGTGTGGAGTACGTGGGGGCAGGGGACAAGTGGGGCGCGTGTTACACTGGATCGCTGGCCTGGATTCAACGACGCCGGCGACGTGGTCCGTCTGGTCGATCCCGGGAGTGCCGTGGTGGATTCGGTACGTTACAGCGGTTTCTGGCCACTTGAGTCTGGTTATTCGTTGGAAAAGTTACGACCGGAACTGCCTTCACCTGCGCAGGCAAGCTGGGTCCGGAGTGCCGATCCAGGCGGCGCGACACCCGGGCAGCCGAACAGCGTTTTCGCCTACACAACGCCGAAAGAAGCGGCCTTGGGCGTGGCACCGAACCCGTTCTCACCGGACGGCGACGGTCACGAAGACGTGGCTGTGTTCAGTCTCAACTTTCCGTGTGCGTCAGTAGAAGCGCGGCTGCGGCTGTTTGACGTGCTCGGTCGTCGGGTACGTCAACTTTTGGCTAACGAGCTTTGCGGTCCGCACAGGCTGGTGGTCTGGGATGGTCGTGACGATCTGGGCCACCTGTGCCGTGTCGGCCCTTACGTCGCGCTGCTGGAATGGCACGCGGCAAACGGTCAACGAGGAGCTGAACGCGCAGTGGTCGTGGTGGCCTGGTAGAATCGAACTGACTGAACGCGAGGCTCTTGAAACGACTGGGGCCATCTGCGGGATCTTCGTCGACTACACCAGAAAACCTGTGCAGGACGGAAGGTGGGGGGCTCGAAACGCACGTTTTGTTCAGAGCTCCCGAAAAGCGGGTTGCAGAAGCTCTGCAGATGCGGAGCGACGAGTTCCGGACGCGGTCGGTTAGAACCGTTTTTCCCGGGAGAACGGCTGGAGACTTACGACTCCTTGCGGCGGGAGGTAGAACGATCTTTAAAGTCCCGCCCGCTGGGTAGACAACGCTACCGGTGACGGTTAAACCACTCGGAGATGTCTACCCGTTGCCACGCCAAGAGGGGCGAAGGAACAGGCAGCGAAAAGCGCTTGACTTTACACGTGGCGTTGTCTAAAATCCAACGGAGAGCACAATGTCCGACAGAATCGAGGAGGGATCGGCTGCCACTCCTGCTCAGCCTTCCGCACGACTTGCCTTCTCTTAGCCGCTCTCTGTGAGATTGCCCACGTCCGGCCTGTGCTGGCCAACTCCTCCTCTTTTCGAATCCAGGATCGTTGATTCCGGCGGGGTGTCGTGTGCGCGCAGCTCGCGCGACGGGATGAAGCTGCGGAGGCAAACAGCTCGTTTCCCGGGAGGTGGCTCGGAGATGATCGGGATGAGGATTTCTCACTACGAGGTGGTAGCCGAAATTGGGCGCGGTGGAATGGGGGTTGTGTACCGGGCGCGGGATGTACGGTTGGGGCGTACCGTGGCACTGAAGTTTCTTCCTCCGGAGTTGACCAGCGACGAGGTGGCGAGGGAACGCTTTGTGCGTGAGGCTCAGGCCGCTTCGGCGCTGAACCACCCGAACATTTGCACCATCCACGAAATCGACGAAACGGACCAGGGTCGCACGTTCATCGTGATGGCCTGCTACGAGGGGGAATCGCTCCGTGAGCGGTTGGCAAGAGGGCCGTTGGAGGAAACGGAGGCACGCGAAATTGCACTGCAGATTGCCGAGGGTCTCGCCGCGGCCCACCGAAAGGGCATTGTACACCGGGACATCAAGCCTGCCAACATCTTTCTCTGCGATGACGGTTTTGTGAGGATCCTGGATTTCGGACTCGCCAAACTCACCGGCGGTCCTCAGATTACGAAAGACTCGACGACACTGGGTACCGCTGCCTACATGGCGCCAGAACGCTACCGGGGTGAGACGGAAGACTCCCGGAGCGACATCTGGTCACTTGGTGTTGTTCTCTACCAGATGCTCACCGGCCGGCTGCCGTTCGAGGCCGAGTACGAGCAGGCCATGATGTACGCGGTTTTGAACGAAGAGCCCGAGTCGCCTTCGAGCAAACGCCCGGGGTTGAATCCAGCTTGGGATGCGATTTTGGCCAAATGCCTGGCCAAAGAGCTGAACCAGCGCTACGCCACCGTGCAGGAGTTGATCGACGAGCTGCGACGTCTGGCTGGGAGAGCGGCGAGCAGGACACCCTTGCAGGCTAACCCACCCGTGCGGGAGGGGAAAAGGTCCGTTTCCTCTCGAGTCGCCGGGACTGCGGTTGTGGCCGCGGTGGTTCTGATTCTGGCATTTCTTGTCGTCTGGTTCCTTGGGCGCCAGAGAGGTGGTGAATTTGGCGAACGGGTCCCGATCGCGGTTGTGGATTTTACCAACCAGACTGGCGAGCCGGAGCTGAACGGCCTATCGGGGATGTTAATCACTGCACTGGAGCAGTCCCGTCGTTTGAAGGTGCTTACACGCTCGCGGATGTTCGACATTCTGGCACAGCTTGGACAGGACAATGTGTCTAAGATTACCGAAGCGCTTGGTCGCAAGGTGTGCGCTTACGTTGGTATCCGCATGCTTGCCAGCGCTACAGTGCACAAGTTCGGCAATGTCTACGCCATCGACCTGAAGGTTCTCGACGTCCCCAAGGATGAGTACGTGTTAACCGCGAAAGTACAGGGGCGAGGGCAGGAATGCATTCCGTCGTTGATTGATGAGCTCTCGGAGAAGACGCGCGAAAGACTGCGTGAGCGGCCGGCGGAAATTGAAGCCCGGAGTGTGAGCGTCAGCAGACTGACTACCCCGAATTTGGAGGCCTACCACCATTTCTTCCGTGGCGAAGAGCTCGTGGATCGACTGAAATTCAAAGAGGCTGGACGTGAATTCGCCCGCGCCATTCAGCTCGATTCGACCTTTGGCCTGGCTTACTACAGGTATGCCTACGCGCAGAGCTGGCTCCTGGCGAAAGAGGAACCGTCGCTTCGACTGATTGAGAAAGCCTTTGCTTTACTGGATCGGATTCCCAAGAGGCAGCAGTTCCTGGTGAGAGCTGTCTACGCCCAGATCACACAAGGCTTTGAAGCCGGTGTCGCCGTGCTCAAGCAAATGGAGAAACGCTACCCCGATGACAAAGAAATGATCTACAACATCGGCGATTGGTGTTACCACGCCGGTAGGTACAACGAGGCCGAAACCTACCTGTCGCGTTCCTTGGCGATGGATTCATCGAACACGCGTGCCCTACAGCATCTGACCTGGGTCTACTGGGAAACGGGTAGGTACGAAGACATGTTGCGACTCGCCAAGACGTACGTCAGGTGGAATCCCAATTTGGAGGCGTACGGTCTTGTGGCTTCTGCTTACGCTTGTCTGCGAGAACTCGAACCCGGCGAGGCTTACTTCCAGGAAACTCTACGACGCTACCCGGACCGCTACGCGGCGCGCGCCGGACTGGCTGACCTTTACATCTACCACGAGCACTTTACCGAGGCCGAGCAAGCGCTGAAACCGCTGATTGTCCCAGGGGTGGAATCGCATGCGCGACAAGCAGGCTACTACAGGTTGGCGAAAGTCCATTTCTACCAGGGGCGTTTTCGCGACGGGCTCTCGGATTTGGACAAACTTGCGGCACTTGAGCGCGAGGACGCCGACACCACCGCGTTTGTAGGCACGCTCCTTTTGAAGGCACGACAAGCGTACCAGGGCTGGGGCGACGTTGGGAAGGCTTGGCAACTTGTTGAACCGTGTTTGGAGTTCGAATCGGCCCTCCGAAACTCGGTCAATCCGGGCGAGCTTTCGATTTTGCTGGTCTGTCGGGGCGAGTACGAGCGAGCACTGCAAGTTAGCGGAGTTTACGGAAGCAGCGGGACCGCGCTCCGCTGGAGGCAGATTCTTCAGTTTCTGATTCGTGCGTCCAAAGGCGAACGTGCCTCCGCCGACTCGCTTGGTCGTTTTCTCCTCAAAGAGGTTCATTTGTCTCCCGCTTTTGAATTGCTTGTGGCCAATAGGCTTGGACAGTTGGAGTTCGAACTGGGTAACCTGGAAGAGGCTGCGGTCTGCATGCGGCGAGTCCAGGAGCTCAAGACGGACACATTCGGGTTTCGCTCGGTACGTTACGCTCGCAGTTACTACTGGCTTGGGCGAATTTACGAAGCGAAGGGCGATCTGGACCTGGCGAGGGAAAACTACGCAAGGTTCCTGGGTCTTTGGCACCGGGCCGACCGGGATTTGCCGGGACTTGTGGACGCGAAACGGCGTCTGGCGCGGTTACTGTGACGAAAGAGCCCTGGAGGAGCCGATGAATCACGTCGACGACACGGATGTTCTGGACCACCTGCGTCGTGAGAATCAAAGGCTGCAAAGGAGCGTGCTCGAACTTTCCGTCCTCAACGACGTGGCCACAGCCATCGGATCGACGCTGGCACTGGATGAAATCATCGACCTGATCATCGAGAAGTGTGTGAAGCACTTTCGGGTCGAGCAGGGGGCCGTGCTGCTGTTGGACGAGCGTCAGGATCGTGTGTCTTTTCGCACGATGGTGCGCAAGCTCGACACTGCCGGCTACCGTCAGCCTTACCGGCTCGACGCCGAACTCTCCGGCTGGATGCTCAAACACCGGCGGCCCTTGATTGTGAACGATTTGGCCTCGGATGAGCGCTTCTCAAGCGCAGGGGCGGCGCCATTTGAAATCCGTTCGCTCCTGGCAGCACCCCTGATGTTGAAGAACAAAATGGTGGGCTTGATTTGCTTGTTCAACAAGAAGCTCCCTGAAGGGTTCACATCGAATGACCAGCGTTTGCTTTCGATTTTGGCGGTGGAGTCGGCGCAAGTGATCGAGAACGCGCGTCTTTACCAAGAGGAACAGGAACTGCGCCGCGTCCAGGAGGAGCTGCGCGTGGCGTCGGACATCCAGCGTGGATTGCTACCCAAAGCCTTTCCGGAAATCGGTGGCTACGACATCGCTGCGGTTAATCTGCCTGCGCGCGTAGTGAGCGGAGATTACTACGATTTCATCCATCTTCCTGATGGCCAGCTGGGCTTTTGCCTTGGCGACGTTTCGGGGAAAGGCATGCCCGCCGCGTTGCTGATGGCCAACCTGCAGGCCATCATGCGGGCACAGGTCTTGCTCGGTTTGTCCCCTCAGGCGTCCATCGAGAACGTGAACTTTCTGCTTTTTCACAACACCACACCGGAGAAGTTCGCTACCCTCTTCTTCGGGGTACTGGATCCCTCTGACCACACCTTGACCTACTGCAACGCCGGTCACGATCCGCCTTTCCTGTTTTCTGCGGGTGGCGCCGTGCAACGTCTGGAAACGGGTGGCACCGTGGTGGGCTTCCTGGAGAAGATGACGTTCGCCGAAGATCGCGTGTCCCTGGGACCGGGAGACGTGCTCCTTCTGTACTCGGACGGGGTAACGGAAGCGATGAATGTGCGGGAGGAAGAATTCGGCGAGGAACGACTTCAACGTGTGGCGCAAAGCATGCTGGGGCAGCCTGCCGCGGCCTTGATCTCGGCTGTGTTAGCGGCCGTACGGGGTTTCACGGGTGATCGCTCGGCCAGCGACGACATCACGGTGCTGGCGATCAGAAGGGCTCACTGACCTCATCTGCGGGAGCCTTCAGGCGTAAGACCAGGACGCGGTTGCTGCTCGAGGGAGAAAGGTAAAAAGACCGAAAGGGCGAGCTTAAGGCAACAGCAGAGGGGTGCCACTGGCCAATTCTGGTGGCGATGTGGGGCCTCGGGCGTTCTGGCCAGGCGTCTGGGACCGTGCCAAAAAGACGAAGTCTCCACACGGATCGTTTCTGTTGGAGGAGAAGACCTGTGGGGGAAACCGCCTCTCAGCGTTCCTCACTTCTGGTAGCCAGCGAAAGAGCACGGTAGTTCAGCGGAAACGGAGATGTCTCGCACGGAGAGAGGTTGCCACAGGGCTCTCGAATGCTTTGGAGACCGTTGCAGTCAGGGGGCTGTGCTGGCGGTCAGTCAGCTTCACGTGATCTCAAAGACAAGCTTTGCTGGATCCAGTCCCTGGACGGCACGAGCTGCACCGCGTGAGCGAGTACGACCAGTGGCGAAATCGCCGGGATTCTGACGAGTCGGAAACGTCGGCAAATCCGCGTGAACGCGCAAGGCACGGGTTCGAGCCGAGAGAACGCCTGGAGTTAACAGACGTCTTTTCCGCAGGCCGCAGTTCAGTAACTGTCAGGCCCTGCGCTCTGCGTTTTCGCTTGATTTTCCTCGCGAATGGCGGTATTTTGTGGTCCGAATTGTTGGAAGACCGGGCGGAGGCTGAGTAACCCCTGATGAGGATCTACACGAAAACGGGCGACCAGGGCAAGACGGGACTCCTGAACGGTGAGAGGGTGTGGAAGGATGACCCCCGACTGAGAGCGGTTGGCTCGGTGGACGAGCTGAACGCCTGGCTCGGATGGATCATTGCCAAAGCACCGTGGCAGGATCTGCGCGAACAGCTGAGCGCCATTCAGGAGGATCTTCATCTCTTGGGATCGGACCTGGCTTGCGGGAGCACAGGGCAGGAAAAACGAACGTGTCTCAGGTTGCCGGAAGATGCCACGGCACGCCTCGAGAAGTGGATTGATGAACTCGAAGGGGCTCTTGAACCCTTGCGGTTTTTCGTTCGGCTGGGCGGGGATGAAATTGCCGCCATGCTGCACATCGCTCGCACGGTTTGCCGGCGAGCCGAGCGGGAGGCCACGCCGTTGCAGCGCGAGGCCAACCTACGCGAGGCCGTGGCCACGTACTTGAATCGGCTTTCCGATTACCTGTTCACGGCCGCGAGGGTTGCAAACGCCCGCTCCGGGGTTGGCGATCAACCGTGGAAGGCCGGTTGATGGGGACTCGGAACTGCATTCGTACAGAGAGGTTGAAGCATGCGACTCCTGCTCCTACTTGCACTGGCCGCGGTGATCGGTAGCATCGGTGCCGCCATCGCTGGCCAGAAACGCCAGGGCTGCCTCATCAACATCGTCATCGGATTCGTCGGAGCGGTAATTGGTACGTGGCTGGCCGCTCAGCTGCACGGTCCTGTTTTCCTGGTGGTGTTCGGGGTTCCGGTGATTTGGGCCATCATCGGGGCTGCGCTTTTCATGGCCGTGATCGGTGCCATCGCTGGTAAACGATGATCCGCCTGGTAGCGCGTTACCTGGATCGGTCGACGGTTCTCTACCTTCGGCTTCTGCGGTTGATCAACGGACCGCGAGAACACATCCAGTGCAGACCGCCGGGATACAAGCTCGGTTTCCTGCGTCCGCAATCGGGTACAAGCCTGCGGGAGCATTTGCGTCAGACACTGCAGGACGCAGCCTTGCCTCGTGTTGCGTTGGGACCCGCAAGGAGCCCTCATGCTTTCCTCGAACGGGACTTCTCGTTTCCAACTGTTTCTCCCTGTGGTATCCCCAACAACGACCAGGTTAGTGGCTACGCCTGGCTTCACGGCGAAGTGGGACAGGCCCCTGCTGTAGTGCTGGTACACGGCTGGATGATGAGCCACTTCAAGGGTCTCCACCCCGTGGCCGAGAGTTTTTTTGAGCGTGGCCTGGACGTCTACTTCTTCGAGCTGCCTTACCACATGCACCGCAAGCCGCCTGGTTCCTTCTCCGGTGAATGCTACTACGGCTCCGAGGGGCAGTACACGGCGGACTCGGTGCGTCAATCTCTGCTGGATGTAGGGATATTTGTCCGCTGGCTCAAAGTTACGGGGGCACCTGGGGTGGGCGTTTGGGGTGTGAGCCTTGGCGGTTGGATCGCTTTGCTCACCGCCTGCTACTGCGACGACGTGGATCTCGTTGTGGCAACGGTACCAGCTTGTTGTCTGGAGCGGCTGTCGCGCGAGTCGTTGCTGAGCAAGAAACTGATGCCCAAGTGGCGAGCCGCCAATCCGGCGGAGGCCGCAGAGCAACTGCACGCGTTCGATCCGATTTACCTGACGCCGAGCGTGCCGGTTCGAAAGATCCTGGTGGTGGTAGCGAATTACGACGAGATCGTGCCCGCCCGCTTTCCCCTCACTTTGGCGCAGAAGTGGAAAGGGATTTCGGTTCTGCGCTACCCGCACGGACACATCAGCATCAACATGTCAGCGAAGATGCGGCGAGAAGTAGCCACCTTTGTTGAGCAAAACATCCTCTCGCACGAACGACAGCTTGCGCGGCGCGAAGAAGGGGTAAGCTGATGAGCTACGCGTGGTTCTTCTGGATGGCTTTTGTCGGTGCGCTTCTCTGGCTGCTGGCTTCAGGCTGGCGCGAACGCTTGCCACCCTGGCGGTGGGCAATCATGCTTCTGGCCGCGGTTTCGCTGGGGTTGGTTGGCTCCAAGCTGGCCGCAATCAGCTTGCAGACTTGGAGACAGGCTCTCTGGACCCACACGATTCCAGTGGTCTGGTCGAAAAGCTGGCTTGGCGGACTTGCCCTGGCCGGATTGGCGGTACTTTTCCTGGGGAAGCGCCTGGGTCTTCCGAAGCACGCTCTCGATTTGCTGGTTGCTCCGGCGTTCCTGGCCATGGCAGTAGGGCGCGTAGGGTGCCTGGAAGGCGGTTGTTGCCTGGGCACGCCGACTTCCTTGCCATGGGCCTTGCACAGGGTTGGTGGCGTGGGCGTCCATCCGGTCCCGATCTACGAGATGATCTTTGCTGTTGGACTGGTTGTCGCTGTCTGGCGACTTCATCTGCGACCGGGAGGGCGCTTCTCACTTGCGGTATTCCTGTACCTTGGGTTCCGGTTTCTGGAGGGCTTCTTGCGGCCGGGTCGAGTCGTTGTGGCCGGTCTTAAGGCACAGCAGCTCACCGTACTTGTTTTGCTCGGTTTGTGGCTGTGGTACACTTCCACTGATGCAGAAGGGCGAGATCGGCGTTGGCCACGGGGGTGGAATCCCGCTGCTGTGCTGGCTACTCTCGCGCTTTTTTCACTTGCGTTCGGGGTAACCCTGGCTTCGCCTCTCGAACGGCTCGTGCTCTGGACAGCTTTTATCTTGGTTCTGGGGGGCACGGCTGTCCGGGAGACCGTCGATCGCGGGTTGGCAGCAAGAGGCCGGAAAGGCTGGGTCCTGGGTGTGGGTCTGGTCGCTTTGGTGTTAACGTTGGCTGCTCGTTTTCCGTCCACGCCAGACTCTTTGCGGGAGGTGGAGAAGTTCTGGGCAGTTGGCCTGGGCGGCACGATGGGGCGTTACCAGGAAACTTGCGGTGGAACGCACGATGTTCAGATGGGGGCCGTGAAAATCGAACGCGTCATTCAGGAGCCCGGCGGCCTGGAGGGGCGGGCAGGAATTCAGCTTTACGCCGGGACAGATGAAACGACGTACGAGCGTTTGCCCATCTTTGTAGTGAATCCGTACCTCGCGCTGGACAGCCGTTGGGTGGGTGTTTCCGGCAGTGTGTACGTTGGCAAAGTGGTGGTCGACGGGGAACGGAGGAAATCTGTACCGTCGTTTGGTCTGCGGTTGGGTCCCAAAAACCTTCTGTTTGCTCACGCGGGGGTCGGAGGAACGTTTCCGGGAGGAGTGCCCATCCCTGGCGTGCGTCTTGGCCTCGGTTTTGGTTTGGGAAAACTGGGTCAGTTTCGGTTTGGCTTTGGTTTCACGGGATGGTACGTGGAACCGCATTTCCGACTTCCTTCCGGGGTCACGGTGCTGGCTCGTGGGGGCGGCGCGGAAGGAACCTACGAGTTTGGCGTGGGTGTGACGGTGCCGGTCGCGAGGGAGAAGCGGTGAACGTGCGTGCGAAGCTGTGGCTGCTCTTGCTTGGCGCCCCGCTGGTTGCGGGTGCACAGGAAGGCGACTTTCGCATTCCCAGGCCCGTACCCGACCGTTTTCCCGTAAACGGTGCGTACCTGTACGCGGAAACCAATTTCGGTTACCCCCACTGCGGAGTGGACATCCTGGTGAACACCGGTGATTCCGTATTTTCTGTTTGCGACGGAATCGTGGACGGCAAGGGCTACGAGCCAAGCGGTTTCGGCAAGTACGTGCGTTTGCGCTGGCACTGGAACGGTCACTGGGTGTGGTTCTACTACGCGCACCTCTCTCGGCACGATTTCCTCGACGTTGGGGACAGCGTGAAGGTGGGTACGCTGGTAGGTTTGGCGGGAAGTACAGGAAACAGCACAGGACCACACCTGCATTTCGAAATCCGGGAGAACACGCCCGATCCGGGGCCTCACCGGAACCGTCGCAATCCGGAACTGTGGTTTGCCATGCGCGGGCTGGGGGCCATTTACGGTCGCGTTCCAGACGACCCGGGCGGGACGCGACTGAATGTGTACCCGGATCCAAAACCGCGTCCACCCTACGTCAACTACGCCTGGACGCTTACTTACACCTTCGACGGCAAGATCGGCAGCGACGACATTTACCGCGAAAACTGGGCCGTGGGGGACGTTGTACCCGGAACTTACGTGATTTCCTCGGAGGATGGTCGTTACCGGCGAGTCGTTACGGTGGGGCCTGGCCAGATTGTGAATGCCGACGAGGCGAGCGCAGTGACGACAGAAGAAAGCGATCCGGTAGGGCCGACGTCTTACATTTTGATGAGAGCCTGGCCGAATCCTTTTCAGACTTTGCTTCACGTCGGCTACCGTTTTGTGGGGTACGAGCCGGTGGAATGCGAGATTTTCGACCTGCTGGGACGACAGGTCCGCCACGTAACGCTTGCTGGCGGCGGATCTTCTGCGGGAGAGTGGATCTGGGACGGTCGGGACAACAGAGGCGCCCGTGTGCCTGTTGGAACTTACGTTGTACGACTCCGGACCAGCGCGGCAACGCAGGTGTTGAAAGTTCAACGCCGGTGAGTCCGGATGTCACCCAAGTCGGCAAACCCTGACTGCACCTGCTTTGTGTGCCGCACGTTCGCGTGGCTGGGACGAAGATCGAACGAATGGCGACTTTTACACAACACTTAATGGCACTTGGTGACCGCGCACTGGTGAAATCGACTCTGGCAGGTCTCGGGCCGTGGGCAATTGTTCTGCTCGGTCTTAGCGCCGGAGTGTACCAGCCACTGGGGCCTGACGTTTTCGTTGTGTCGTCGTCGTTGCTTGGAATCCGGGCGGGCAGTGCGGCGGTGCTGGCAACACTGGCCACGGCCTTGGGCGCCTCCTTTGGCTACGCTCTCGGTGCGGGGTTGCTCGGTTGCCTTTTGAGAGGACTGCTTCAAAAGAAGGCCGACACCGTCGCCAGGGTAAAAGATTGGCTCGTTGCCCGCGGTATTTGGGTCGTGGCTTTAGCCGGTTTCAGTCCCGTGCCGCTCACGCAGGTGAGCTGGGCTGCCGGCCTCTTACGGATGCCTTTTTCTCGTTTCCTTGGGGGGCTTTTTCTGGGATTGGTTCCCCGCTTCGGCCTCGAAGCGCTCTTCGCGGGCTTGTTGCGCCGCTGGGTTGCGTGACCCCCTTCTGTTCTCTCCCCTTGTGAGTGCAGTCTCTTCCCCCGCAACTGTCTACCCATTCCTCAGTACTTGTTTTTCCCTCTCGCTCCGGGTTCCGGTTGTTGTCCGGAGGTGTGGGCTCGAAATGGTTGCAGTAGCTTAAAGGAAAATCCCGGAATGTCGATGTTCAAAGTGCAGGGGGTGGGGTGGTGTGGACCTCTGACTTTCCTGCGGTAGCCGCGGGAGAACACCGAACTTGCACGGAATGTGATGGACGAAGAACAAGACAAGAACCCGGTTATTCTGGGCGAAGATGGAGAACTGCGTCTGTCCGGCGCCTGGACCGTGGAGTACGCCACATCGCTGAGGGAACTGCTCCTGAAGCGGATCGGTTCGCAGCGGCCGACGGCGGTGGACCTCTCCGGAATCGAGTGGCTGGACACAGCGGGGCTTCAGCTCCTGCTGGCGTTGACCCCGTTGTTGAAAGAAGGTGCGCGCGTGTTCGGGGCTAACCAGGACGTGCGGAGGGCACTGCAGGTTTCGGGAGTTGCGTCTGTACTGGAAGCGCACGGTGTAACAGTGGATTTCAACTCGGAGGCTTAAAGGCATGAATCCAGCGGCGCCCATTCTGGTGGTCGATGATTCGCCAACGCTGCGGGCGGCTGTGGAGTTTGTGCTGACGCGCGAAGGGTTCCAAGTTGCGCAGGCGGGCAACGGTGTGGAAGCTCTGGAGCAACTTCAGGAGTGGGAAAAACAGGGGAAAAGGCCCGCACTCATCATCAGCGACATTCACATGCCCGAAATGAACGGGCTGGAGTTCATTCGACATGCCAAAGCGACCTCGAGCTGCCGTTTCGTACCGGTACTCGTACTTACAACGGAACGCGGGGAAAACACGAAGCTGGAGGCAAAACGTGCCGGTGCGGCGGGGTGGATCAACAAGCCTTTCAACGCCGAAGCTCTTGTAAGAGCCGTTCACAAACTCATCCGGAGGCCTCACGCGCGCGCGGGGAAATCTCATGGACATTGATCACCTGCTCGACATTTTCTACACCGAAGCCTTTGAGCGGCTCGACGACCTTGAGCGCGGACTTGTGCAACTGGAAGTTGACCCCGGGAACGCTGAAATCCTCGACGAGGTTTTTCGGGCCGCGCACACACTTAAAGGCAGCTCAGGACTGGCAGGACTGAACGCCATCTCCAAGATGGCCCACGTGATGGAGGATTTGCTGGACGAAGTCCGGCAAGGAACCCGACCCTTCACGAAGGATCTTTCCTCGCTGCTTCTCGAGGCGACCGACATCCTCAAGCAAATCGTGCAGACGCACGCTGAGACGCGGAAAGAAAGTTTGCCCTCCGGCTTTGCACCGACGCTAAAACTGCTGGCAGAAGCGGCAGGTCAGGAGCTGGGCGAAAACGGCGCTTCCGGAGGCGACGGCGATTCCGCAAGAGATGCTGCCCTCTACCGAATTTCCCTCCGTTTCAAGCGCGAACTTTTCGAAACGGGTCAGGATCCCCTGCTGTTGTTCTACGAGTTGGCCGAACTCGGCGAACTCGTGGATGTACACTGCCACACCGAAGAGCTGCCCGGGCTTTCGGAGCTTGATCCAACACAGTTGTTTCTCAGCTGGGATTTGTTGCTCCGGAGCACGGTCGACGAAGACGCTGTCCGGGGTGTTTTTGTGTTCGTGCAGTACGACGGCGAGATTGACGTGCGGCGTGTCGAGGAGAAAGAAAATGAAAATGCTGCTGTCCTGGGGGTGTCCGCAGAGGAACCCGAGGAGCAGCAGACGGTGTCCGAACAAGCCACTACCGTTGCCGAAACACGTACAAGACCCGATGTCGCCGAAAAGTTTCCAAGACCCGAAAAGGCGGAAGCACCTGGTGCCCCCCGCCGGCCCTCAGGAAACGCTGTCTTGCGGACGAACACCGTGCGTGTTCGCACGGAAAAGCTGGATCGAATGGTAGACCTCAGCGGAGAAGTGGCCATTCAACTTGGTCAGCTTGAAGCCGCTCTTGGTGGCTCCGTTCTGCAGGACAACGGGGTCAGAGCGCTGTTGGAGGCATTGCGACGAACAGTCTCCGGCTTGCAGAGTGAGGCTCTGAGCCTCAGGATGGTGCCGGTGGAAGAGAGCCTCACGCGTTTTACGCGCCTGGTCCGGGACGCGGCTGTCGAGGCTGGCAAGGAAGTGGAACTGATCGTGGAAGGGGGCGAGACCGAACTGGACCGGACACTTTTGGCTGAGCTTTCGGACCCGATCAAGCACCTGCTGCGGAACGCGGTGGACCACGGCGTAGAGCCGCCGGAGGAACGTCGCCGTCTGGGCAAACCGCTTCCCGCGCGCGTGTGGTTGCGCGCCTACGAGCGAGCCGGTCGAGTTTTCCTTGAGATTGAAGACGACGGGCGCGGCCTCAACCTCGGCAAAATCCGCCAGCGCGCCCGCGAACTCGGTCTGGATGCCTCCGGCAACAAAGAGATGCTTGCAGTCCTGTTCAAGCCGGGGTTCTCCACGGCCAACCGCGTGACCAACCTTTCCGGTCGTGGTGTGGGCCTGGACGTCGTGAAAACCAGCGTCGAGAAGATCGGAGGACACATTTCGGTTTTTACGGAGGAAGGCAAGGGAACGCGCTTCCGCATTTCGCTACCTCTGACTCTGGCCGTGCTGGACGGGCTTCTGGTGAGGCTCGGTTCGGGCCTTTGTGTGTTACCCCTGCAAGCCGTGTCGGAGACGGTCGCGTGGTTCTCACTGGAGGGTGTGGAGATCGACCAGCGTCGGCTTGTGCACTACCGGGGCCGTTTCGTCCCGGTGGTGTGGCTACACGACCTGCCAGGATTCCAGAGCTTGCAGGTCGAACGGCCCCTGGTTGGTGTCCTGGTACAAGGCGATGGACACGAACTTTTCCTCCCCGTGGATGAAATCGTTGGTTCCCAGCAGGTTGTGGTGAAGTCACTGGAGAAGAATTGGAAGCGTGTACCTGGAGTGACGGGGGCAACCGTGCTGGGAGACGGTTCCGTGGCCCTGATTCTGGATGTGTCAGGAATCGAACGCCTGGCTCTGCAAGATCTTGCCCCGCGATCGGAGGAGGGGACATCAGTACAGGTGGCAACAAATTGATGGGTGAGTCGATGCGTACAGAGAAGGAAGCGGACGTGAAGAAAGTGGGGGAAGTGGATCTTTCTCCGGCCCAAATGGTGACCTTTCGGGTGGACGAGCAGGTCTACGGGCTCGGCATTTTAGATGTCCACGAGGTGATTCAGTACCGGAGGCCCGAATTCGCGCCGGGTGACCCTCCCTGGATGCTCGGGGTGATCCACCTGCGTGGGGAAATCCTGCCGGCTGTGGATGCCCGTGTGCGCCTCGGGTTCCCACAGAAGGTGCCCGACCCCGGTGCCGTGTACGTTGTCTTGGAGAAAAACGGCCAACGCGTGGCCCTGCTTGTCGATGCAATTCTCGATGTTGTACAGCTTGGTAGTGTGGAACTGGACAAGCCTCCTGGTGTGG
Source organism: uncultured Cytophagia bacterium (assembly GCA_964644845.1). Classification (GTDB taxonomy): domain Bacteria; phylum Zhuqueibacterota; class Zhuqueibacteria; order Oleimicrobiales; family Geothermoviventaceae; genus Geothermovivens. The sequence continues at coordinate 106,786 of CAZXXS010000077.1, forward strand.
ACCGCGAAGATTCCCCGGTTGCTGGTTTTGTGCGGGTGAAGGACCGTACCGTGGCGGTGCTCAAGGCGGAAGCTTTTTTGCCGGCAGCCGAGAGAGCCCTGTGAACCAGAACGGGTTTGGGCCGCAGAAGCTAACTTCTCGGTTCACACAGAGTGCGCGCGAGGAAGAAACACGCGTTTTGAACGGAGGAAACAACCGTGAAGGGCAAAAAGGACAAGAGCGGAACCTTGGTTAGGGATCTTGCCCTCAGCGCCATCGTGATCCTGCTGGGAGCGATGGCACTCACAAGAGTTCTGTACGACTGGAGCCGGGATAAGGTGCTCCAGGACGCAGAGGATTTTGTAACCGCGGTGGCGGCCCGAGAAGTCTCGATGCTGGAACGGTGCGCCGACACCCACCTGGCGGCTCTTCGGGCCATAGCTGCAAGCCCGATGCGCGTCGGTGAAAAACCAGGCGACTGGCTTGTGCGGGTGTGGACGAACGCAGGAGTGGCCAAGACCTACACCGGACTGGCACTCGTAGACAGGGATCTTCGCATTGTGAGCTCGGTACCGGTGGGCTCTGTGAATCCTGGTCTTGTGGGTTCTGTGTTGTCGAGACTCGGCGGCTCTCCTTCGGCTGTATTCGCTGGTCTGGACGAGGCCGGTGAGCCGGTTGGCGTTGCCGCAGTTCGCTTGCCGCAGGATGGCCGGGTGCTGGTTGGTCGGCTCGCGAGGACAAACTGGGACGTATTTGCTGGGAACACAAGAGGGCTAACCGGTGATCTGGTTGTGTCGAAAGAGGAGGCCCTGAACGGCTGGCTGCAGGACCGGGGTCGGGTTTACGCCACGGTGTGGTCCGAGCCGCTTGGAGTGGGGCTTGCCGTCGGCATGCCGGACGAGGTGGCGCTGCGCCAGGTGCGACGCGCCAGAAGCCTCACACTGATTGTTTTCGCTTTCCTCGCCGGCTTGATGATTCTGTGCGGCTACTACTTCGCCAGACGTCTGATTGTACCGTTGAGAGAGGGCGCTGAGGTTGCCTCGCGATTGGCCGAGGGCGACCTGGGCGTACACTTCAACATCCAGGGGCCGCGTGAGGTTCGGGAAATGCTGAGCAGCTTGGAGCGCATCAAAGCCAAGTTCGCCGACGTGCTCGGGCGAATGCGATGGAGTGCAACCAACGTGGCCGACGCCAGTGTGAAACTGTCCAGTGGTAGCCAGGAAATGAGCCAGAGCTCTCAAGAGCTGGCTTCGATTGTCCAGCAGGGTCGGGCCACTTTCGAAGAGATGGAAACCGGAATTCGCATGACGGCAGACCACGCAGCGCGCAGCAAGGAAGAGATCGGTTCCGCAGCCAGGGTGGTCGAGCAAGGTGCGGACATGGGCCAACGAGCCGCAGACGTCATGAAAGCTTTTGTCGACCAGGCCCAGAAGATGACCGAGATCATCCAGGTAACCAGTGAGCTGTCTTTTCAAACGAACTTGCTTGCTTTGAATGCCGCGGTGGAGGCTGCGCGGGCCGGGGAACACGGACGCGGCTTCGCTGTGGTGGCGAACGAAATCCGGGCGCTGGCCCAGCGCAGTGCCGAGTCTTCCAAGAGGGTGAAAGAGATGATCGAAACGACCCTGCAGGAAATTCGGCGAGGGATGCAGGAAACCCAGCAGCTTGGCCAGCTCATGTCCGAGGCCAAAGGCAGCATGGCCAAAATTGCGGAAGTAATGGACGAAATTAGCTTGGCCACGAAGGAGCAGGCTGCCGCCGTGGATCAGGTTTCGAAGAGTCTTGGCCAGGTTGACGAAGTGGCGCAGCGCAACGCGGCTTTTGTGGAAGAACTGGCGTCGTCCAGCGAGCAGCTGGCGGCCGCTGCCCGGGACCTTGAGCAACTGGTCAGCTACTTCAAACTCGGTGGAACAGAGATTTCCAGTTTCAGCGGCGTGTCCTCCGAACCGCTGCCGACGCACGACTCGGTGCAGGTGGTGGAGAATTACGTGGCGCCCGTTGATCAGACGTCGAAACAGAAGGACGTCTCCGTGAAGGATCTCGACGGCTTTGAGGAATTTTGAGGCCAGGACTCCACCGGTGTTTCTTCACCCGGCGGGTAGCTCTTGAACCTGCCGGGGGGTAAGGAGAAAGCCAACCGGTTTGCGAGGTTGGACTTGAGCTTCGTTGTTGCTGAAGCAGAAGTCGCTCTCCGCTGTACAAGACGGAGATGCTCGACGCTGTTTGGACCGGCCCAGTCCGGCAGCTGTGCTGAGCAACTTTTCGCAGGTTTGTGCGTGCGGGACACCGGGGTTTGGATGGGCCGGCCCGAGAGCCGAACCTGTGTGGGTGGCCAAGCCTTGGCACCAAGCAGCCGCTGGCTACGCGTGCCGGTCTGGAAGAACTGAGAGACGAGCCCGAAATGATGTGGAGCCAGCCCAGAAACGAGCAAGAAAACCGACACCCGTCGGGAGGTGAAACGTTCGGAGACGCAGATCAGCGGCGTCTTTTCGACAACTTGGCTGAGCTGGTTCGTAGGGAGACAGGGATCGCGTTGACTGCGGCTCGCAAGGCTCAATTGTTGGGGAAAGTGCGGATGCGCTGCGAGGCCGTCGGGTGTCCGGATTTGCGTAGCTACGTCCAGCTACTTTCGTCCAACGCGAAGGGCGGGGGCGAGCTTGAAAAACTGGTGAGTCTGGCAACTACGAATGTGACGGAGTTTTTCCGCCACCCCGACCAATTCGATGTTTTTGAGAAAGTTGTGTTGCCTGAAGTGGTGTCAGACAAGCAGACGCGGCGGCTGCTGCGCATCTGGAGCGCTGGCTGCGCTACAGGGGAAGAGGTTTACTCGATCGCGATGATCTTGGTGGACAAACTTGAGGGTTCGCGAGGCTGGGACGTCAAAATTCTGGGCACCGATCTGAGTCGGGACGCGCTTTCCGTGGCGGAACGCGGTCGCTACCCGATCGGTGCGCTTAAGAACGTTCCACGCGGTTACCTGTTGCGGTTTTTCCGCCGCGCTCCTGAAGGCGACTTGATGCAGCTGACCGAGGAAATCCGTCGGGTTACACTTTTTCGAAGGCTGAACCTGATGGAGCCGCGTTACCCGCTTCGCCGGGACGTGGACGTGATCTTTTTCCGCAACGTGGCGATCTACTTTGAGCCCGAGATTCGGAGAGCTGTGATGTTTCGTATTTCGGAACACTTGCGTCCGGGTGGGTTTCTGGTTCTCGGTCCAGCTGAGAACCTGATGGACATGCGACACTGTTTTGAACCACTGCGGGCCAATGTTTTTCGCAAGAAACGGAAAAAGAGCAGGTAGTCCTGCGTTCTGAGCGCCTCGGTTCGTCGCGTGGGTTGGGCGGTGCGAACATCTGGAGGCCGGTGAGGTCGGGAGCCCAGGGGACTCCAGGCGCTTTCGTTAGGTTTCTGGCCGGCTGCCGGACGGTGAGGGAGCACGAGAGAACAGAAAATGTCGTTGGGAAGATTGTTCGGTGAGTTCCGCAGTGGCTTCTTCCGCCGGTGCCGCTGTGCTTAGCACGACGCTGGGAAGGCAAGCCGGAGAAAGCTGCTGGAGCTGTTGTACTCCGAAGCTCAGCCAGCCTTGGTTTGAAAGCCGGAAGCGGGGACCGGGTTCGGAGCAGAGTGGTTGGGAGTGGCAGGGAGGCCGAGGGCAAAGTAGAGGTACCTGATGCAGCGAAGGCACAACGAATACTTTAACCGGGACGTGGTGGACATCGTGGCAGGGGAGTACTACGTCAGTCGAGAGGCCGAAATTGTCACAACACTTCTTGGGTCCTGTGTGGCTACATGCCTTTTCGACCCGGAAGTGGGTGTTGGCGGGATGAACCACTTCATGTTGCCAGGTCAGCTTCAGCCGGGACCGATTTTCGCGTCTGAAGCGGGTCGTTACGGGATGTTCGCCATGGAACGGTTGATCAACGAGCTCTTGAAGATGGGGGCAAGACGGGAGAAACTGGTGGCCAAGGTGTTTGGTGGGGCCAACCTGCTGGGTGGTCAAAACGATGCTTCCCGCGTACCGGAGCAAAATGTGTTGTTCACGCTTGAGTACCTGCAACTTGAAAACATTCCTGTACTGATTTCCGACGTTGGGGGCGTTGTGGGTCGAAGAATCTACATGTTCACAGATTCCGGACGTGTGCTGTTGAAACGCTTGGGCGGAAAACCGGTGCGCACCGTGGCGCAAAAGGAGGTCGTGTACCAGAAAAACCTGCGCAAACGCGAAGCGTCTGGGAGTAGGGTGGAATGGTTTCGAAATTGAGCGGGAGTTTCTCGGCGTCAAGGACGCGGCGGAAAATTCGCGTGCTCATCATCGACGACTCCGCGTTGGTGCGCGAAGTGCTCCGGCAGGTGCTGGAGTCAGACCCTGACATCGAGATCGTGGGCACGGTGCCCGATGCAGCCTTCGCCATGCGGCGTGTGGAAAGCCTGGATCCGGACGTCCTGACGCTGGATATTGAGATGCCCAGAATGGACGGTCTGAGTTTCTTGCGCGAGCTCATGCGGACGCACCCGATGCCAGTCGTGATGGTTTCGATGCACACGCGCAAGGGGGCGGCGGTTACGTGGAAGGCACTGGAACTTGGCGCCGTGGATTTCGTGGCCAAGCCATCCTCAGGGGTCCGGGACGGGTTAAAAGAGCTCGGCGAGGAGCTGATTCGCAAGGTCAAGGTTGCTGTCAGCGCTCGGATGCGCAACCAGCCGAGCATCCGGCGGCCCTCCTGGCTCCAGAAGGAGCACGAGCCGGTCATCGCCGCAGCTGGTTCGTTGGTTGCCATCGGCGCGTCCACCGGGGGACCGGTGGCACTGGGACACATCTTTCCCCAGCTTCCGGCCAACATGCCGCCCATCGTGATCGTTCAACACATGCCGAAGGGATTCACGGCTCCATTTGCGAAGCGCTTGAACAGCATCAGCAACCTTACTGTCGGTGAGGCTCGGGACGGCGAACCGCTCGTCCGTGGCCACGCGTACGTCGCCCCCGCCGACCACCACCTGGAGGTGGAACGCAGCAGCAACGGGTTTGTAGCCCGCATCAGCACGGGGCCGCGAGTACGGTACCAGCGTCCAAGCGTGGACGTGCTGTTTCAGTCGGTGGCCGAAACGGTGGGGGACCAGGCGATCGGCGTGCTGCTGACGGGCATGGGAGACGACGGAGCACGGGGGCTGCTGGCTCTCCGCCGGGCGGGTGCACACACGCTTGCCCAGGATGAGGAAACCTCCGCGGTTTACGGCATGCCGCGAGCTGCTGTGGCCCTGGGTGCAGCTGAATTCGTTGTGCCCCTGGACCAAATTCCGGACAAGATCGTCAGCCTTCTTCTTTCCCGCAAGCCAGTGACGGAAAAAGCGTCGTAGTGGGGAGTTCCGCCAGGTGCGCGTCTTTCTGCAACGCGACGAACGTGAGGCGAAAATGCGCGTGCTCATCCCGATTTTCCCTCGGGAACTCGCTGGACTGTCGGGCGATCTTCGCTTTTCCTGGCAAAACGGACTCCAGGGCAAGAAGGAGGCTCAAAGACGGCGTGCCACCTCCACCGGAGGTTACGTCCTGGGCGGTCTGGAGACAGTCTGGAACTTCCGGCTTTAGCCCCTGCGCGCAGTAAGCTCGTGCACCGTGCAGACCCACCCAGGCGCGTCCGTACGATTCAAGGCTACCGGGAACAACGGCTTGCTGTCCGGACCTGCATGTTTGCGAGGATCCCTCGAAAAGTCCTCACTTGACACGTTTACAGAATTTTGCTACACTCCAGCGCAGCGGCGTTAGTTGTCTCGAAGAGATTCTCCCGTCTCAGCGGTTGGTGCTGGGGAGGATCACGAAACGCTACTTCGGGTATTTGGGGGCACAGCAAATCATGCCTGCTTTTTGAAGGAGGTGATTCCTGTGCAGGCTCTCTCCACAAGCATTCCGCTGGAGAAGTTGATCGGCAAGCAGGTCCGCCTCTGGTCCGTGCGGGAAAGGATCCGGCGCATGAGTCAGAAGTCGGCCGCTGACCCGTGGGACACCGCCTACGTGACGATTTCCAGGACAGCTGGAAGCAAGGGTTCGCAAGTCGCGCTCGAAGTCGCGCGGAAGCTCGGCTGGCAGGTCTACGGTCGGGAGATTGTGGACTACATTGCCCGTACGGCGAAAGTACGGCGCAGTGTGGTCGAGAGTTTTGACGAAAAGCGGCGTAGCGAAATCCAGTCCTGGATCCAGACGGCCATCGACCGGCATGCGCTGGGACACGACCGCTACCTCCACCATCTGCTACAGGTGTTGCTGACGATCGCGGAGCACGGCCGCGCGGTGATCATTGGGCGTGGTGCGCACCTGGTGCTTCCGCCTGAGCGTGGCGTGCGCGTGTTGATTACAGCGCCCCTGGAAACCCGGGTGAACAACCTCGTCCGGGAACACGGGCTCTCGCGTTCCGAAGCGCGCAGACAGGTGGAAAAACGGGACAGCGAGCGCGAACGTTGGTTGCGTCACTTCTTCAAAACGGAAGCCAACGATCCGACTTGCTTCGACCTTGTGATCAACACGGGCACCTGGAGCGTGGAAGAAGCCGCAGAAGTGGTTGTGCGTGCTCTCGAGGTTCGGCTCGGTAGCGCTCGACCGCCAGTCCCGGTTGCGGAAGCGGAAGAGGTCGATCTGGCTCCCACAGTGCAGGACTGACCGTCTTGGTCCGGCGCAGCTCCTGACCGAAGTCAAGGGGCCCGGCAAAACGGCATTCCCGGGCCGGTGGCGTCATCATCTCAGCTGTGGTGCGCGCGGGAAAAGTGCTCGTGTACGATCTTCCAGTCGTCGCTCTTGCGCACGAACACGTGGGTACCCCGGCCGTGGACGGTTTGCGTCTTGCCAGCGGAGGTTAGTTTCACCTCCCAGTAGAAGGTGACGATGGCCGTGTCGTCGTAGACACGTACAGCTGGGTCAGAGATGCTGTACTGCACTTGTTCGGCGGCTTGCAGGTAGTACTCGAAGGTTTCGCGCATGGCCTCCAGACCCTGGATGCGCTCGTGTTTGGTGGAGGAGAAACCCACTACCTGCGGGTCGAAGTAGGCCAGCACAGCATCGAGATCACCGCGGTTGAAAGCCTCAACCTGTCCGTGCTCTTTCTCCAACAAGTGTTGTTCGACGTCTGCCATGGTTAAGCCTCCTTCTGTTTGACACCACCACGACTGCACCCGTTTGGCACCGCGCCAGCCGAACCTGAGGTCTCCCGCGCGCTTGTCTCTGCGTAGCGCTCTGGCCGAGGGTGCGCCTGTCTGTGCGTCCGTAACACCCACTCAGGAAATACACGGGCTCGGCTCCACCTGTCCTTTCCGTCAGCATTTGCCCTCGGGACACTGGGGAACGCTGGCTTGCATCTTCCCGGATTTCATTCCCACCGCCAACGGCGCGCTGTGGGCTCCGACGGCAGCCTGACCCCGCTTGCGCCTGGCCCCGGGTTCACGGGTCTACCGAGTGGAACACTTGCCGCATGGCCTCGAGCTTATCCGGAGAAGTTTCTCGAAGCGTGAAAATGATCACGCCTTCGCTGCCCCGTGCTTTGAGGGCGGTTTCCAGTGTTCTGGCGAATTCTTCCGCGCTCATTTTTCCGGGTTTGTCCAGGCTCTGCACGATGGGCCAGACGGGTTTGTCCGAAACGTCGTGCACCCAGTCCGTCACGAGGGCAATCCATTCTACCGGCCGACCACACAGGCCGTGGTAGACCATCGGGGAGAACACGTCCACAAATTGCCCGAGCAGTTTTGGGTCCTGGGCTACCGTCTTCAGCAGCGCGCCGCCGAAGTCTTCAGCGGTCCAGGGCACCTCGAAGAGCCCCAGTGTGATCGGCCGGTTGGCTTCCTCGCAGATTGCTTTGGCTCTGCTCACTACGTCGGCGATCACTTCACACCGAAAACGTGTCCACTCTTGCTCGTGGTTCGTCAGAATCCAGCTGGCAATTTCGGGAACAGACGTCAGGCTTCCCGGAATTGCCACGCCGGTTTTCTTCTGAAACTGATCCAGGGTTACAGGGTCGAAGCTTGTCTTGGGCAGGATTGGGTCAGGACGTTCCCACTTGGCCGGCCAGCGGATGAAGTCCAACCAAACCCCGTCGACGCTTGTGTTTTTCACAAGGTCGCGCAAGGCGTTGAGGCGATCTTGCTGGACCTCCGGAATCGTAGGCGTTACACCGGCGTACCATTCGATCTTCTCGAGTGGCTGTCCGTCTGCCTTGATGGGGCGGCTGTTCGGGTACTTTTTCCACAGCTGCTCACCCACGAAAAAGCCGATTTCGGCGTAGACCTTGATGCCTCGGGCGTGCAACGCCGAAACCAGCGCGCTGTCTCTGTAGCCGCCGAAAACCGCGTTCACTCCCCAATCAGTAAGTTTCGAAGCGATTTGGTCATCAGTGAGGCCCTCGAACAGGGACAGCGAAGGATTGAACCCGTAGAGTGCTTTCACCGCGTGTTTCTCCTGAGGTTTTGTGCACGCAAGTGTGAACAGTGTGAGGACAGAGAAAACAAGGCTTGCTTTCGCAAAGGAGGAAGAAACGCGCATTTCTGTATCCTCTTGAGTTCAGTTGTCGTGTACTTTCTCGTCTTCGTCGCGAGAGCACAACAGGAGGACTGGCCAGCTTACCGTCATCCTAACACTTGGCCCGGCACCCTCGTTAGCCTCAGCACCTGAGGCGTCTGCACGTTTTCGATCCGGATGGCCTGTTTGCCAGTCCACACCCGCACGACGCGTCTCGTTCACGCCCCGTCGAGGAGCGTTCTCAGTAGCTTGAGGCTGTGTCTGCCTGAGCTTGTGGTTGCGTCTGCTTCGCTTTTCCTTTTCGCAGCCGGAGCGACACAGGTTTTGAGCGAGGGCTCACGTTGCCGGTGTCCTCCAATCCCTCATTCCAGCTGCGTACGGCTTCCACTGAAAAGTACGCAACAGAGTCCGAAAGTACGGGGTGGAAAACACACTGGTTCTGCGTTGCGCAAGCGGCGAGTGATCCGACGCTGTCCGGACTGGCACTCTGGTAGACCCTGTAGTAGTGGACGCCCGCTTGGGTGTTCCAGCGCAGCAGAACGGTGTTGCTGTCCTTCAGGGAGGCCGACAGGCCTGTAGGGCGCTCGGGCGGCGCCACGCTCAACTGCGAAACAAGAATGGCCGAACGGGCATCCGGAACGCCGAAGTCGGGTGCGGTGTGATCCGCGTAGTAAAAAGCGAGAAGTTGATCACCTGGTAACTCCACCAGGCTGGTGTAGGCGCGGTCCACAAGGCCTGTGTAGAGCACGGTCTCGCGCTCCCAGGTGCGACCGAGGTCGAAACTGAACGCCAGGCTAACGCCAGCGGGAGAGAAATCCCGGTAGCCGACCACGAGGGTGCCACGAGAGGTCCGCAGTACGTCGGGTGCTTCACCCTGGATGTTTGTGAAGTGCACCGGGCTCCAGCTCTGGCCGTCGTCGGTCGAGCGCGAAACGGCCAGCCAGTGGTTAGCCCCGGCTGTACGGGTAACGCAGAGGATCTCCTGGTTTGGAAGAACCTCCAGGGCAGGCTCGTTGTAGCTGACTTTGCCGCTGGAGTCGTGGGCGATCACGGCCCAGTTGTCCCAGCTCAAGCCGAAGTTGTCGGACAGCAGGGCCAGAGCTGCACGAACACTGTCTCCTTCCGGCTCTCCGTACACAGGCAGGATGAGACGGCCTGTGGGCAAGGGCAACACGTTGTCTGAGCAAGCCAGCCATTTGTAGCCCGGGATCTCGACTTTTCTCGGTGTAGACCACGTGTGTCCACCGTCGATGGACCGGCTGAGGTGAACACCCACGATGCGGATCCGGCGACCGGACGAGTCGTACTCCGAGGCGAAGAAATTGATCAGCAAAGCTCCGTTGCCAAATTCCACGATGGATGGATCGCGGTCGTCAAAAGGGGTGTCGATCACTGTTTGGGGCTTGGTCCAGGTGAGGCCGTTGTCCTTACTGCGTGTAAGCACGATGCGCCCGTGCGTCCCGGCGTGGCTGGGTGCCTCGCGAAACACCACCAGAATTTCACCGTCCCTCGTGCGTACCGCGCTTGGAAATGCCGCGTGTTCCTTGCTGGCGTAGACCAGACGCGTCTTGAGCTTGCCCCACTGCGGTTTCTCGAGCCTCTCGCACGAGGAAAGAAAGGCTGCCACGACAAGGAAAAGCAGCAGGCTGGACCAGCATTTCAGGCGAACCATGAGGTTACCTCCACGTTAGATCCGAATTTCGACGTGGGCTGTGTGCCGAAAATCGGCAAACGACGCCCCGAAGGCACCGTAGCTACGCAAACCCTCGTGCTCCAAACCAAGGCAGCGTGCACGGCGAAAGTGGTCCTCAGGTCTGGCAGCTTCGCTCCCGGGCAGGACCGAGGTGCTTCTTTCTGGACTCGAAAGTTCATTTCCGCTTTTGAGATGCCATGATCTTCCAGCGGTTCGGCCCCCGTGCCACTCAGCGGCGAGATCCGGGCACGTAGCCGAGAATGGTGGTCAAATGTTTTCGCGCAAGTTTGCCGTAGAGACCGTGTGGGTCGAGGCGCAAAGCCCTTTGAAACCAGCGGACAGCTTCCCCTGGCATGCCGGCGTTGTTGTAGGCGACACCCAGGAAGTAGTGGACTTCGGGAACATCACTGCGTTTGTTCAACGCCTTGCGGAGAGTCTCAATTGCGTTCTGCCAGTCGCCTTTTTTGGTGTAGGCAGCGCCCAGATTGTAGAGCAGGCGCCAGTTCTCGGGCTCTTTCTGAAGCGCTCGTTGCAGGTAAGAAATGGCGGAGTCGGGCTCGTCTTTGTCCAGGTACGCTGCTCCGAGATTCGCAAGGGCAGGAACGTTTTCCGGGTCGTACTTCAACGCTTTTCTGGAGACTTCAATTACCTTGTCCGGCGCCTGGTACGCTCCGAGAACGGATGCGAGCTGGTTGTACCCGTCCACCCAGTCCGGACGGATTCGAGTTGCGTTTGTGAGAGCCAGAATTGCCGCACGGAAATCGCCTCGCTGTAGATCCAGTTCCGCCAGGCGCTGTGCGGCGTCGAAGAAATCCATGTCCAACTCGGCGGCTCGCTCGATCCAGTTGCGGTACGTGTCCGGCTGAAATGCGTTGCCCCCGCGTAACCGCATCATTTCGGCGCGGGCAAAAAAGGTAAATGCCCGGGTATTCTTACACGGTGTGCGAGTGAGTACAGCTCGAAGATCGGGACTCAGGCCGATTCCGGTCTTCCTGACCAGTTTCAGCGCGAGAACCGCTGTGGCAGACACGAGGGAATCCCGTGGTACCTGGAGTCGCGTTTGCAGGACGCGGCGTCGCTTTTTCACGTTTACACAGCGAACCTCGAGGAGCACGGAATCAGTCCCCGTGGACCTTAACCTGCCATGAACGATGTAGGTAACGCCCGCGCGCAGGCCGATCCGGAGCAGCGTTGTGTCACTGGCAAGTTTTAGCCGGAGAGAGGTCGCGCCGTGGGTAGCATTGAGCTCGCCGGTCAAGAAAACCGGTTTGCCCTGCAGATTCGGGATTCTACCGAGCCGCCAGAGAACGCCGTACGTGGCTACATCGGCAAGGCCACCGGCAGCGACGGCAGAATCGGCGGAAAAAGGTACAACCCCGATTCGGGGCGGTGTGAGGGGGCGTTCCCGCTGGCACGAGGTGCCGATGGCAATCAGGGCTGCGAGCGTGCCGAATAGAAGCGCTACGCTCCAAGGAGCGCGGCCTGAGGGGAACCGCCGAGGACGACAGCTGCAACGTGTGTCGCGACTACGCATCCGGAAACCCTCTGTGCAACCCGAGACTGCGGGCGTACTCGATGACCTCCCAGTACTCGTTGCTTGTGATGCGTCTGGCAATTTCCGGAAATTCGCGGGCTCTGTAGTGGGGCCGGTACTGGGCCATGATGTTCACGTAGGTCTCGGTCGAAATCTCTCGGGCGATGAATTCGAGGATTCTTTTGGAGTCTTCAGCCAGACCAGGCATGACCAGATGACGGACGAGCAGACCGCGCTCAGCCAATCCCAGGGCGTTAATGCGCAGGGGACCCACTTGGCGGTGCATTTCCAGTACCGCTTCGCGGGCGCGGTCGAAATAATCCGGCGCAGCGCAGTAGCGTTTAGCCAACCCGGGGTCGGCAAACTTGATGTCGGGCATGTAAATGTCGACGAGCCCTTCCAGAAGGCGGAGCGTTTCAACGGATTCGTAACCGCCGCAGTTGTACACAACGGGGAGCCTCAGACCCCGGTCTGCCGCAATCTGAAGCGCTTCCACGATTTGGGGCACGAAATGTGTCGGTGTCACCAGGTTGATGTTGTGACACCCGAGGCGTTGCAGCCGGAGCATGATGGCCGCCAGGTCTTCGGGGTTCACGTCGTTGCCGGCACCACCGTGGCTGATGTCTGCATTCTGGCAGAACACGCACCTGAGACTGCAATGGCTGAAGAAAATCGTGCCGGATCCGCCCCAACCGACGAGCGGTTCTTCTTCCCCGAAATGTGGAAAAGCCGATGCCACCCGCGCTCGGGATCCGGCTCGACACACGCCAAGCTCTCCTCTGGTGCGGTCGACCCGACATGCACGCGGACACAGTCGGCACGGGTTCAGCAATCCTCTCAGACGCTGCAGCCGGTTCGGGAATTCAGCCCTGATTGCTTCAGCCAGGTACGACGGGCGTGTTGTTGCTGCAGTTTCGGCGACCATGTGCCGGGCTCGGAAGAGGTTCACTTCTGGCTCTTCGCTGTAAGCCTGAACGTACCTTGATGGAACATCACCCTCCCGCCGCTGCTACAAGCGCGCTGGCCTTCCCACTGGCTCGGTTCCCCGGCGGCAGCGCAGGAACGGCTGCGGGTGACCCTGCAAAAGCCACTGCCACAAGGCCTGATTGACGGAAACGTCCGCGGCCCAAAGCAGATGCGAGACACAGCCAGCCTGGCAATCGCCAGTGCCGAACCCGGGCGCGACGAACCTGAGCCCTGGACGGGCTGCCAGCTTTGCAACCAGACCGCACTCAGTCTGCTCCGGGCTGTTCCAGCCTAAAATGCCCCAGAACTGCACGGCAGGGTCAGTTGTCAGGTAGTCGATGTGCCAGTGGACGCGTTTGTGATTTTCCAGATGCCGACGCAAACGGTGCCCTCCAGCGCGCTTGGCGCTTCCCACGTAGTAAAACCATCCCGGTCCAAAGGTGTTACAAGTCAGACTACCTACTTTGATCGATGTGGTCTCCGGTACCTCCAGCATCAGAACGTAGGTCAGCGGAGGGAACATTGCCAGCTCCGGAAGCTGCGAACAGTGCAGCCCCCGGCTACGCAGGGCTTCTGTCAGTCCCGAGCTGTCGAATCTGTCACTGTTGCTCATGTAAGCGAAACGTTGATTGCGGAATGTCTACACAACAAGATAGTCGAGAACGGCGACTGATGCAAAAAGTTTTTGTCGCCGGGTGTGGAAGCGCTGTAGCGACGCGCCGTCGCATCTGGCGGGGTGCAAGTCACCGCGACCCAGGTTTGCAGCTCCGCCGCGGGGAACCCTTCGCGTTGGGGCGGCGGCTTGGGAGCTGGTGCCGCTTCGTGCCTGTACTGAGGAGCCCACTTTGCTTTTTTCGCGCCGGTGGTCCTTTCGACGCGGCAACCTGGTGGGGACGGCCTTCAGAGAAGTTTGTGGCGATCAGCTGTGGTTCCGCGTTTCCGCAGTCGTCTTCCTCGCCGGGGTGAGTTCGGAAGTGCTTTGGGAACCAGAGTCCGCAAAGATCGCTGCGTTCTGTTGGGGTTTGTGCCAGAAGAGGATCGGCTTACTCGTGCCTTCCTTGCTTTTTTGGAACCGGTTTCGTACGTTTCGCCTCAACACTTAGTGGGCGGTCGTAAGAACGTGGCGGAGCATGCTGGAAAGCGGAGACCAGGGAGCGGTGTCGACGGCGGACAAGACGGCGAACGAACCGGCCGGCGCAGTGTCCTCTGCGGCGAATGGACTGGGTAGAACCCCGCTGTTTTCGGTGGTGGAGCTTGGCATCAGCGGCGCTTTACTTGTTTTTACAGCTGCGCTTGTGGTGGCTCTCCACAGGCCAGAGATTGCCTACCTGTTCGGCTACAGCTTCGTCGGAAACCTGTTTGTGGCCCTGGTACCGCACGAGCCCGGCATGATTTATTTCGGCAAGATCATGCCTCCCGTGCTCGTGGCGACTGTGGGTGGCGCTGCCACGCTTGTTGCTGCTATTCTGGATTACCGGCTGTTCAACCGCATTTTGCACGCACCACGGGCGGCCCGTCTCTACCAGGGCAGCGAGCTCTACCGTGTGGCTCGCGCGGCATTCTGCAAGGCGCCCTTTCTAACGGTTGCCCTGGCTGGTTTTTTGCCGTTGCCTTACTCACCCTTCAAGTTCTTGGCAATTTCGGCTGGGTACGCGGAGGCCAGGTACGTGACGGCGGTTTGCACAGGCCGCACGCCCCGTTACTACGTGCTGGCTGCGATTGGGAAGGCCTACAAGGTTCCGACATCTGTCCTCGTCGCTTTTCTGGTGGCGATGGCTGTTTTGGCTGCGTACTCGTCGTGGCACAGTTACAGGCACTCACGGCCGCGCAGTGACTGATTAAGCGAGACAGCCAGCCGCGGAAGAGCTTGTCAGAAAAAGGCCAGGGGGGCAAATGGACGAGAATCTGTGGTCTTTGGTTTCAGGGAGGAGGTGTGCCACACAAGACGTACGAGCGTTGCATCATCTTGCTGCTGGACGGTGCCAGGTCAGATGTCTTTCGGCGTTTGCTGCGCGAGGGGCTTCTGCCGAACATCCAGGAACACGTGGTCGGTCGTGGCACGTTGCTGGATGGAGTGACTACTTTTCCGTCGACCACGGGGCCGGCGTACTTGCCTTTTCTGACCGGTTGCTACGCGGGTACTGTCGGAGTGCCTGGCATCCGCTGGCTGGACAAGCAGCGCTTGGGAGCAGGGAGTCGGGGCTGGCGTCGCAGCTACATGGGCTACGAAGCCGTCCATTTCAATCGGGATTTCTCCCCCTCTTGCCCGACGCTGTTTGAGCTCTTCCAACGTCCCCTGAACATTTACAATTTGGTTACTCGCGGTCTTCCTCGACGGGCGAATGCTTCGCGGTACAGTCGGCCGCCGCTTTACGCGCTGGCACACTTCACGGAACTGTGGCATCTGGTTGACCGCGTGGCAGGCTGGCACCTCCTTCGGGCACTCAAGAATCCGCGTCACGACTGCTACTTTGTGGTGCTGCCCGGTATCGACGCTTTTTCCCACCGCTCGCATCCGTTTGAGGTCCGCGTGATTCGTAGTTACCTCTGGGCCGACACCTTGGTGGGGCAAGCCGTGGAAACCCTGACACGGAAGCGCGCCCTTAGCAGCACCCTGTGGGTGCTCGTCAGTGACCACGGGCTGACCGCAACACACACGCACTTCGATCTTGTGGATTTCCTCGATCGTCGTGGCTTCAAGGCGCTGGACTACCCCCGCGTTTTTCGACGTAACCCGCGCGCCGCGGTAATGATTTCGGGCAACGCAATGGCCAACGTGTACTTCAGGAATTCGCGAGGCTGGCACGCGCCGACCTACCGTCAGGATCTGGACCGTGAAGACGACGGCTTGCTACTGGGCTTGCTGGAGCATCCAGCTGTGGACATCCTGGCCATTCGGGACTACCGCGGTGGCATTCACGTGATGAGCCACCGCGGCGCTGCGAACGTGGCTGAGGAGGACGGCGTCATCCGTTACACCCAGCTCGCTGACGATCCTTTCGGATACGACCGAATGCCGGAGAGGTTCAACTGGCGAGGTTCGCTGGACTTGACGGCTCACACAGACTACCCGGACGGTCCAGCTCAGATCGTGCAGCTTTTTCGCACGAACAGGGTTGGCGATCTGGTGATCAGTGCGGCGAAGGGTTACGATCTCCGCGCTAATTTCGAGTGGCCTGAGCACAAAGCTTCACACGGCGCCCTGCTGCGCGAGCAAATGCGGGTACCGTTGGCGTTCAGTCATCCTGTCAGGTCAGGACCCGCGCGTACGGTGGATGTTTTCCCCACAATCTTACAACTGATGGGCCGACAGATTCCAGATAGAATCGACGGTCAGACGCTGGTGTAGGTGTACGATTCTCTGGGTGTGTCCACGCGTCAGTGCGGTGGTGGGAGGCAATGTGTTGCTCCGTCCACTGGGGTGTGTGTTTTGGGGCAGTGATGCTGCTTTGCTTTCTTGGGGGGAACCCGTTGGCTGACTCAGACACCGACGTCCTTTTCCTGCCTATTTCCGCCAGAAATCCCTGCTGAAGAGAACGAGCACGGTGTAGACTTCCAGACGACCAAGGAGCATCAAGAAGCTGAGTAGCCATTTGCCGACCGGAACTACGTGCGCGTAGTTGTCGGTTGGGCCTACACTACCCAGACCAGGGCCCACGTTCCCGAGAGTGGCTGCCACAGAAGCGATGGCGCTTACCAGGTCCAGGCCGAGGAGGGCCATCACAATGCTGGCCAGGGTGAAGAGAAACAAGTAGAGGAACGTGAATCCCAGGATGTTCAAAGCAAGTTCTGGTGGAACAACGCGGCCATCGACGCGGACGGGTACAACCGCTCTCGGGTGGAGCAGTTTTTTCAGCTCTGCCAACCCTTGTTTGAAAAGCACCATCACGCGCAGGACCTTGACGCTCCCGCCCGTGGAACCGGCGCAACCACCGATGAACATGAACATCAGCAGGATGAACTGGGCAGAGGCGCTCCACTTCTCGAAGTCTGCGGTGACGAAGCCAGTCGTGGTTGTGATTGAAACCGCCTGGAAAATGGACGCGCGGAGCCCAACGAATAAGTTGGGGTGAATCGTGGCCAGGTTGTCGGCGGCCAGAACCAGGGTGCCGAACAGGATGATCACCAGGTAGAAGCGGAATTCCTCGCTGCGCCAGTAGTTGCGGAATCGCCCGCGCAGGGCGTAGTAGTGCAAGGAGAAATTGGCCCCGGCCACCAGCATGAACACGATGATGATCCACTGTACGAGACCTCCGTAGTGAGCAATGGAGGCGTTCTTGGTTGAAAAGCCTCCTGTGGCCATTGTGCCAAACGTGTGGCACAGAGCATCGAACAGGTTCATCCCGGCCAGCATGAGGGCCACGGTTTCTGCTGCGCTGATCAGGGCGTAGACGGTCCAGAGGATCTTGGCTGTTTGTCCGATGCGCGGCGCCAACTTCTCGGCCACGGGACCGGGGATTTCCGCCTTGTAGAGCTGCATCCCACCAATCCCCAGCACCGGCAAAATGGCCAGCGACAGCACGATGATGCCCATCCCGCCGAGCCAGTGTGTCAGGCTGCGCCAGAACAGCACCCCGTGCGGCAGGGACTCAATGTCCGTAAGGATGCTGGCCCCAGTTGTGGTGAAGCCAGACATCGTTTCGAAAAAGGCGTCCGTGAACGAAGGAATGCTTCCGGAGAGGACGAAGGGCAGCGATCCAAACAAAGCGGCACCCACCCACCCGAAGGTGACGACGGCGAAGCTTTCGCGCACGGTAATTTCAGAAGGGCGGGGTGTGAAACGCCAGGCGGCAGCTCCGCTACCAGCGGTGATCAAGAGGGACCAGAGCAGTGGGAGGGCGTCCCCTTCGCGGTAAACAAGAGCCCAGACGAGGGGGAAAACCATGAAGAGGCCGACGAACGTCACAATGGCGCCAGTCGTGTGCAAAAGTGTGCCGATTCGCAAGCGCAGACCTCACACGAGGATCTTTTCGACCTTCTGGATGGCCTCAGGGACGCAGAAAACCACGACCTTGGCACCGGGTCTCACGTGGGTGTCGCCTACCGGGATCTCGACGGCGCCTCCCTGAGTAACGGCCCCGAGGATGGCACCCTTGGGAAAACTAAGTGCTTTCAGAGGCTTCTTGGTGACCGGGGCCTTCTCGGAGACTACGAATTCCAGTACCTCAGCATCGATTCCGGGAAGAGAAGCTGCCGAAACCACCTCCCCTCGGCGAATCACTCGCATGATGGTGTTTGCAGTCACGGTGTGGACGTTTACAGCGGAATCGAGACCGATTGGTGCCATCAAGGGTAAGTACTCGGCGCGGCCAAGGAGCGTAATCGTTTTGTGGACCCCGAGGTGTTTGGCAAGGAGGGACGTGATGATGTTGTTTTCGTCGTCGCCTGTGACGGCCACGAAAGCGTGCATTTCGCTGATGCCTTCCTGGGCCAACACGTCTACGTCGCGGCCGTCCGCGTGAATGACCATCGTTCTCTGGAGCTGCGTCGCAATTTGAACGCTTTTCTCTTCCTGGACTTCGATCAACTTGATTTGTACGTCGCGTTCCTGCTCGAGTAACGAAGCAAGGTTCCGGCCGATGCGACCACCGCCGAGGATCATCACGCGCTGGATCTTGCGGTCGTGTTTGCCCGCCTTACGGAGAATCTCTCCAATGTCCTCGCTCTTGGCGATCAAAAAGAGCTGATCGCCGCGGGTTAGGCGAGTCTCTCCGGTTGGCACAAGGGTTTGACCAGCACGAAGGACAGCCACAACGCGAAACGGGGGCATCCCATTTTCGGCGGAGATTTCGGAAAGGCTGCGGTACAACCAGGGGGAATCGGGGTCCAATTTCACCCCGACGAGTTGTACTCGGCCATCGGAGAATTCCCAAACCTCTGTTGCGGCAGCGCGTTTCAGGAGTCGCAGAATTTCCTCGGCCGTTTCTCTCTCCGGGTGGATGGCTACGTCGACGCCGAAATCCTGCAGGGCCACGATTTGCTGCTGCGTCCAGAGCGTCTCCCGAAGCCGAGTGATGACCCTCCGGACCCCGAGTCGCTTGGCGATCAGGGAAACAACCAGGTTGGTTTCGTCGGACCCTGTGACAGCACAGAGCAAATCCGCGCGGTTCACTCCAGCCTCTTGCAAGACCGCGGGATTGGTGCCGCTACCCTGCAAGACAAGACCATCCAGGTGCTCCTGCTCGAACTGGCAACGCTCTGGGCTCGGGTCGATGGCCACCACCTCGTGACCCCACTGCGAGAGGAGCCCGGTCAGGTGGTGCCCTTCCTCACCCAGCCCCACAACGACAACGCGCACCTTGGCCCTCCTTGAGAAAAGCAGTGGCAGTCGGCGGTCTCAGTCGTCACCGCCGCAAACCGGATTCGGCGTCGCAGTTGGTTTGATCCGATGGACAAAAGGCAATTCTGAACGTGAGAAGGTTAGTGAAGAGACGCTAAAAAGGCAAGGAAAATTGTGGACGGAGCGTCGTGGATTGCCGAGAGCTTGATTACGCGCGGGGAAAGAAACCTGTGTGTGACCTTTGCAGGCAATTGCAGGCAGGCGGAAATCGCTGCAACGTGCCTGTCCAGTTTTGCTTCACCGGATGTGCCGAGGAAGACCGCTAAGGTGTAGCGCCGTTTGTGGTGAGGGGGGTGCTCTCACCCGGTCTTCGCACGCTTCTTGAAGCTTGGAAGGGCGGCACAGGACGCTTTCTACGAGGCCTCTACACCTCAACCCTCGACCTGAAGGCCGAGTCAACCCGTTTTGTGTCCCGCAGGCGCGAGTCGTTGTCGGTCGGCCGGACGGCGGAATTCGCTGAGTGGATTGTGAGGTGACCCGGTTGCCTGCTGCCTCGAGCGGATTTTCGTTTCCCGAGGCTACAAACGAGTTTCTTCGTCGAGGATGCGTGCCAGGTCGAGGATCAGTTGCGAGCCTGGTTCCGCGATGTTAGCTTCCGGAAACTGACTTTCCTCAACGAACCGAAAAGCGCCGTCGCGGAGGGCGGCGAGATCCTGCAGGGCCTCTCGGCCTTTGTGTTCGCCGAAAGCTGCGTAGACAGGTTGCCCCTTCCGAATGTAAATCCGGCCCTTGCTCCCGGATGCGCTCCAGAGGTCGAGACGGCCGCTCCAGCCGGCGTTGAGGGCAATCTGGAGGACTTCCAGTAGCCCCAACCTCGCCAGGTGACCGGCCAGAATCGTGTCCGGCACGTCTACCCCAGTTCGAAGGCCAGCCTGAGCCTGTAAGAACGCGGACAACCCGTGTACGGAAACGGGTTGGGAGAGGTACAGGTCCACCCCGGTTCGGAAAGCCTGAATGCGTTTGTTCGTCGAAGGACTGTCCCCGACGACAACGAAAACAGCGTTTGGTGCGCGCGAGGTTTTGCGGACTGCCCAGCAGAGCTCAACGGCGTCGAGGGGTGGACTGAGTTCCGTGCTGACAACGGCTTCTGGCAGGACGTGGTCAACCAGCTGCAACGCCCGTTCTGCATCGTGGGCTGTGTGGACACGGTGTTCGAGTCGACGCAAACCACCGGCGATTCGGGATCCTACTTCGGCATCCTGCTCCGGGTAAACGACGACAATGTCCAGGGTTGTCAGTGGCATTTGTTCTCGATTTCAGTGCTGCAAGCCGTTTCCGTTTTCCCGTTCCGCGACGCGGAAACGCTGGTCTCTTGGTCAGTTGTGAAGTCGCTTAGACGGATGCCTCGCCCCTTCTGCCGGGACTTGATCCGGTGGAGGACCGCTCCGCCGCTTGTTGTATTCAGACGGACCGGACACAGCAGGCGCGATGAGACTACTTCTGCCGTTACATTCTACTGCTGCAACAATTGGGCCCGCCCCTCGACTTTGATTCTCGAGCATGTTTTGTTCTGACACCTGAGCGGTCGCCTGAAAGCCAGAACCTCTTGTGCTCGAAACTCTCGGGGTGTGTACGTTCCGTTGTGCAGCTGTGGACATGGACGCGCGAAGAAACGGAACCGTCAGCACTTCTCCCGGCGAGTTTTGTACTGCCGCAACGCTGTGCAGGTGCCCCGGTTTCGCAGGAACACGCGAACGCCTGCTCAGAAAATTGTTGACAAAGTCGCCGAAACCTACAGGTGGAAAAGCTGTGGATAACTTTTGGATATCTGGGGTGCGCATTCGTTCACTGAAAATGGGGATTCCCCCTGGTGTAGGTGAAAAATGTCCAATGCAGCCGCTCTTGCTCTCGATATTTTGGTGTAAGTTGTGTAACAACAGGATGTTGGGTTGTGATCCGCGCGTAACAACCGTGTCCAGCGTGGCCCCCGTGCGAAAAGGCTACGTTCTTTGTTCTCAAAGCCTTGCCGAAGTCGTAGGCTCCAGCCCGGGTTGTCTTGTACGCAAAAAGCTGTGGATAACTTGACCTTTCCCTTGTCTCCTGTCGTTACCATCGGAGACACACAACATTCAGGACCGGGGAAGGGGCCTGTGGTTTCTGCGTGTAACGCGGAGTTGATGTGGCCTTTGCGCAAACGCAACGTTGCTTGCCGGGTGAACTTCTGGGGCATGGACCGGTTTCCACGGGCCCCGTTTGCCAGAGGTACTTTCAGGGGGCAGTTACTGTAAGCGACCAGGTTGTGACGTGTCGACCAGCGTTTGTGCAGGCGGACCGCCAAGCGTCTATTGACTTTAAGCCGAAAAATCGCTAAAGTTAACTCCAAGGCAGCTGCTTTCCCAACATTGGAGATGCGAAGAAGAGGATGAACGACTGGGCATACTTTGGCCTGTTTTTCGTGGTTCTGTTTGCTCTGGTGGGCGCGGCCGACGTCATTCGGCGGGCGCTGCACTGGCCTCCGGAAGTGACACGCAAGTCGGTTCACGTGATCACAGCTCTCCTCGTGGCGACAACGCCATTCTTGTTTCAGCAGAAGACGCCGCTCGTGGTGCTAGCGGGCATTTTCGTGGTCGTGAACTACGTGGGCGTTCGCTTCGGGCTTTTTCAGGGGATGCACGGCACCGAACGCCAAACGTACGGTACTGTGTTCTTCCCACTTGCTTTCATCGTTTTGCTGTACTGGCAGTGGGATCGACACCCGCTGACGATTGTCTTAGCGATGCTTGTCCTTGGCCTTGCGGACACCGTTGCTGCCCTCGTGGGGGAGAGTGTCCGGAGTCCGCACCGGTTTCGGCTTGGCCGTGAGCCCAAATCCCTCGAGGGCTCGGCTGCGATGTTCGTCGCTTCATTCGTCATCGTCCTGGCTGGTCTGCTGATTTTGGGGCCGTACTTCGGCGAAAGCGTCTCGGCGCGCGACGCTGTTTGGGCGGCGCTGCTCGCGGCTCTGTTCGGGGCAGCAGGCGAAGCGATTTCGTTTTCCGGTTCAGACAACTTGACATCTCCGCTTGCGGTCGCATTTGTTCTGGACCTTTTTCTCACCTACCCGAGTTACCAGGCGTGGGTGTTTACGGTTGGCACGGCGTTCGCCGTGGCGGTGGCCGTCCTCTCGTACAGGGCAAAGTTCCTTGATGCCGGTGGTGCTGTGTTGACGGCTGTGCTGGGGTCCGTCGTGTTTGGGCTGGGTGGTTGGAGTTTCACGGTTCCGATTCTCGCGTTTTTCATCCTGTCCAGTTTGCTGTCCAAGCTGGGGCACCGTCGACGGGCGGCCGTGCTGGACGTTTTCGAAAAGCACAGTACACGCGATTTAGCCCAGGTTCTTGCCAACGGCGGGATCGCCGGAATCCTGGCCCTGGCCTGGTTCTATTTGCGGCTACCCCAGCTCTACGTTCTCTACGTCGCGTCACTGGCAGCTGTTACGGCAGACACCTGGGGTACTGAACTGGGCGTGCTCTCTGGTCTCACCCCCCGCTCGGTTTTGAGCTGGAAACGGGTGGCCATCGGCACCTCGGGCGGCGTAACGATTGCGGGGGTCCTCGGTGGATTCCTTGGGTCACTGGTCATCGGCCTGAGTGGTTGGGTTTCCGCGGGGGAACGGTTTGGCGAGCTTTGGGGCGTGCGGCTCCTCTTGATCGTGGTCGCTGCGGGGGTGCTGGCGAGTCTGGTGGACAGTTTGCTTGGCGCCACTTTGCAGGCTCAGCATCGCTGTGTGAAGTGCGGTAAAGTGACCGAAAAGCTCGTGCATTGTGGCGTAGCCACAGAACCCGTGCGCGGGCTGCTGTGGATGAACAACGATGTTGTCAACGGATTCTGCGCCTTCAGTGGGGTGGTGTTTACTTGGGTGATGATTCACTCGTTGTGAAGCTTCAGTGAGATTCGACAACTGGTTGCGCGATTTCGCGCGTGGGTGCCCGGTGGCACCGCGCTGTTAACCTGCTCGTTCCTGCTTTGTTCTTGCTGTTGGTGACCTGAAACTGCGGAGGTAGAAGCCATGACGACGATTGTCGATGTTGTGGCACGTGAAATCCTCGATTCACGGGGCAACCCGACCATCGAGGTGGATGTGGCAGTTGAGTCGGGTGTGGTTGGCCGGGCGGCCATCCCGTCCGGTGCGAGTACAGGTGAGCACGAGGCGGTAGAGCTGCGCGACGCTGAGGACTCCCGCTACGGCGGCAAAGGCGTGTTGAAGGCGGTCACCAATGTGAACGAGATCATCGCCGAGGAGATCATCGGCGAGGATGCCTCGGAGCAGCCCATCATCGACCAGCTCTTGATCGATCTCGACGGCACGAAAAACAAGAATCGACTTGGCGCAAACGCCATTTTGGGGGTGAGTTTGGCTGTTTGCAAAGCGGCGGCTGGTACGTTTGATCTTCCCTTGTACCAGTACATCGGCGGCGTGAACGCCCGCACGCTCCCTGTGCCCATGATGAACATCCTCAACGGTGGTAAGCATGCCGACAACAACGTTGACCTGCAGGAATTCATGATTGTGCCGGCTGGGGCGCCAACTTTTTCCGAAGCGCTTCGGATGGGCGTTGAGGTGTTTCACGCTTTGAAGGGTGTGCTGAAGGAACGTGGTTACAACACAGCGGTGGGCGACGAGGGTGGTTTTGCACCCGACCTGAAGTCGAACCAGGAGGCCCTCGATCTCATCGTTGAGGCCATCCAGAAGGCAGGTTACGAGCCGACCAAGCAGGTGTTCATTGCACTGGATCCGGCGGCAAGCGAGTTCTACAACCCGTCCACAAAGAAGTACGAACTCAAGTCCGAAGACCGCGAGCTCACTGCCGAGCAGATGGTCGAGTACTACGAGACGCTGGTGGACAAATACCCCATTGTCTCGATCGAGGATGGTCTGGCGGAAGACGACTGGGACGGTTGGAAAGTGCTGACCCAGCGTTTGGGCAACGTCATTCAGCTTGTGGGTGACGACATCTTTGTGACCAACGTCGAGCGAATCCAGAAGGGCATCGACATGGGCGTCGCCAATTCAGTGCTGATCAAGCTGAACCAGATCGGCACGCTGACCGAAACGTTGGACGCCATCGAGCTCGCCAAGAAAGCGGGTTACACTGCGGTCGTCAGTCACCGAAGTGGCGAGACGGAAGACACCACCATTGCCGATCTGGCTGTGGCGACGAACATCGGGCAGATTAAGACCGGTTCTGGTTGCCGCACGGACAGGATCGCCAAGTACAACCAGCTCTTGCGGATTGAGGAGAACCTGCAAGAGGCGGCGATCTTTGCTGGCCTGAGTGTCATCAAGCGGAAATTCTGAGATATGAAGGTTGTGAACGAATCCAGCGAGCGGATTGGCAAAATCCGCCGCTGGATTTACATTTTTGTGGCTGTTTTCTTGGCGTACGTGTTTGTGTTCGGTGACTACGGCGTGTACCACTACGTCCAGCTGCTGCGCCGCAAAAAGAAGATTGTACAGCAGCTGCGTGACTTGGAGGAACGCAAGAAACAGCTCGAAGACAGTCTAAAACGGCTGCAGAACGATCAGTCGTTTCTCGAAAAGGTGGCCCGGGAAAAATACAAGCTCGGCAAGCCAAACGAAAGAATCTACGTGATCAAACCGAGCAGGAAAAGGTAGCGTGTAGTGGACGGAATTCGAGGGAGCGACCGGCTGGATACCGCGTTGTTTGCTAACAGCGAAAGCTCGGGGTTTGTTTCTTACCTCGACGTCGTGGTTTCCGGGAAGGTGTCGGTGGGCAACTGCCTCGCCGACGGGGTAAGCACGCGGTCATGTGGAAAAGAAGATGTGCAGGTGGTGAGGCTACCCTTCGTTGTGTCCCGTTGAGCGACCTGATGTACGTGTCATCCCTGTGAAAGCTGGACTGCGGCCGGAAGTCTCCTGTTTGGTTTTCACAGCCTTACTCTTTGCGGGCGGATGGTTGCCTTGGTGCTGGTACTAACGCTTGCATTGTTGTTCCAGGACCAAGGTTTTCTCAAGTAAGCGACGGACATCGCTCGATTTTCTTCTGTTTTGGGGAGATGCCTCGTTGGCGAAAAGAGATTCTGACAGCCTGAAGCGCCGACTTCGAAACTACTTTGCCACCGGACTCTTGGTTTTGGTACCGGTGGTGGTTACAATCTACATCCTTGTCCGCCTCTTCGTTTTTCTGGATGGCTTGCTGGGCAACCTGATTGGCGGTTTCTTAGGGTCTCTTTTCGGGACCGGGGGGGAACTACGGGTGCCCGGGCTTGGTCTTGTCGCCCTTGTTCTGCTAATCCTCCTCACGGGCATGGTCGCCCGGAATTACGTGGGCCGAAAGGTGATCGAGCTCGGGGACCAGATCATCACGCGTGTCCCCCTTGTCAACCGGATCTACTCCACGGTCCAGCAGATCAGTCGAGCGTTTTTCGCCGAAAAGCGTGAGTTCTTCAAAAGGGCTGTGCTGATCGAGTACCCGCGCAAGGGCGTCTACTGCATTGCTTTCTTCACGCAGGACACGCGTGGCGAAATTCAGGAGCACGTGGAGGAAGATCTCGTGGGTGTGTTCGTTCCCACAACGCCAAACCCAACGTCGGGATTCTTTCTGTTTGTACCGCGGGCGGACGTAATCGAGCTGGAAATGCCAATTGAGGAAGCACTTACGCTTGTGATTTCCGGCGGTGCTGTTCTTCCGGACGAACGCAAGAAAGAGGAACCTCTGATTTTGCGGCCCGATTTCCTCACTTTCCCTGAGCCGCCGCTCACGTTTTTCGAGAAGCTCTTGAAGAAGTTCCGTCTGAAAACGCCACAGCCGCCAACGCGGAGGTCCTGAGAAGTCTGGAGGTCTGTTCTGGCCCCTCGAGGCAAGATTGAACTGGCTGGTTTGGCACTCTTAACGGCGTTGCTGCCAACCCTTTGCGCGGCGCAGAGTCAACCCCTCACAATCGGAGCCTTTTTTCGTCAGGAGTTCAACACCTACCAGTGGACCTGGACTGTCGACTGGTCCCATGCGATGCCCGGCGGAGCCCGTTTCGCAGGGACGGAGTACTTTGCCAGTTCCCTTCTCGCACTGGCCGGCGGTGCAGACCGCTGGAAAGACGACCAGCGTCTGACAGCCTTGTGGCGACTGCCCGTCGGGCGAAACGCGCAGGTTTTGACGGGTGCGCGCGTCTACCGGTACTGGGACCGGCAGTCAGGTCTTTTGAACGATTACAGCACTCAGCAAGCGTTTGTTGGTCTTGAGTTCCGACCTCGAACGCATTTTCTCTTCCGCGGCGAGCTGGGACCAAAGCGCGACAAACGATTTTCGCAAAAGGACTGGGGGCCGGGCTGGCAACTTCTCGCTGAAATTCGAGCGCTACCGTGGCTGGAGTACGAGCAGGACGCGTCGCTTTTGTGGCAAAGGGATCGACTGGGGCCTCGTCAGAACGAAGACCTGCGGTTTTTCTACCGGCTGGGACGGGTTTTTCAGCCAGGGGTTGCGGACACTCTGGATGTGCGCTGGGATCGCTACCGACGCGACAACTACATGAACCCTGAGCTCGATCTTGAGAATTTCGCAGAGTCGGTTCTTGCCACGTCCAACAAGCTGCACTACGCCCTGAACGAAACCTGGCGAGCCGTGTGGCGAACGGAGTTTCGGAGCGGCCGTGTTGAGGTGCGGCAAATCGAGGCGGGCCGCGTTGTGCAGCGGCGTCGACGGAACGAGAGCGATTTCCGAAATCTGGGGCGCCTCGTTGCCACGAGTGATCGCTGGCGGGGCTTTGTGGAGATGAGTTACCGTAGCGCCGCCACGCGTTACAGGCTCCCTGTGGCGGAGCAAAAAACGCCGTTTTCGTCACGTCTTGCCTTTGTAGCACCCGACAATCAGAGTCGGTTCCTCTCTCTTGCCACACGCCTTGCCGGCATGTTGAGTGCCAGGGATTCCGTGACGTTCGGCGCGCAGGTGAGCCGGCTGCAGTACGACACGCCGGACACGAGTAATTTCGACGACCACGACGAGTTTCGAGTCGACAGTTTTTTCGCTTGGAAGCACTATCTGACGGCGAATCTCAACGTGGCCTTACGTGCTGGGGTGGGATTGTACCACCTGGTTTACATCTTCGGGGAGCGTAGCGCTGACAACAACTGGAACCGCGTTGTACGGCTGGCCCCTTCCGTTGAGCTGCGTCCGGCGCGAGGTACGCGTCTGCTCCATCGCTTCGAAGTGCTCGCCAACTACATCGACTACGACTTTGAACGGGAGCTGGAAGGAACGCGGAGTTTCGTGTTTCGTCGCTTCCTGGCCGAGGATTCGCTGCAAGTTGGCCAGAACCGCCGGTACGGGTTCCTGGCGGTGTTGCGGCTTCAGACCGAAGAGAGCGGTCGGCTGTACTGGGACGAATTTGCCGAACGTCCCTTGACCGAACGCGTGGCCAGGCGTGCCCGGTTGCTTGTCCGACGGCGTTTGGGGGTTCGAAGCAGGCTTGACGTTGGCTTTGCGTACTACGAGCGACGTGAACGCCGCTTCAAACGCCGTGGTGCCGGTGCACCGTACCTTAAGGAACCCGTAGGGACGTTCATCTCGCGTGGCCCAATCGTGGCATTTGTTTTCTGGAATCGGTCCGGTTCGTCGGTACAATTGTTTGCTCAGAGGCAAAAGGTGTCGCCGCTTGCCGGAGCCGTGTATTTCGCCAACACGATTGAGCTGACCGTACACTGGAACCTGTGAGGGCGCAAAGGGCTTCAAGAAATCAAGTGCAACAGAGAACCTCTTTGCGCTCAGCTGGCGAGCGCTGGTGGCAACGGACTGTGGATCGACCTGCCTGCTGGTTGGCCGTACTTGAGTTTGTCGAACAGGATCAGACGGGCCTGGGGACTTTGGAGGTGGTAACGGCGGCTTGGGGCCGCACGGGTGGAGATTTGACGGCACGGATTCAGTTGGCGCCGAAAAAGACAGCACCCCGTACGTGCTGGGTAAAGTTGGGTTGTTGTTTTCTGCGGAAATTGGTGTGGTTTTGAAATTGCCGCTTCGGGCTGGAAACAACTCTGCCGGGCCGCGAGTTGCCGTGCAATTTCCCGGAAAGACCGAACGGTCGGAAGATCAGTTAACAGCAGTTTGTTTTCCGAGCAGATCCACCGGGCTTTTAAAGTGGATTCCTGCGGAGCGGGACGCAGTGCGAACTAGTGAGGAAGGGACGCGTGAAACGCCGTAACGGCCGGCCTGATTTCGAGATTTCTGTTGCTAGCACACCCGACAACATCCCTGTGGTCGAGGCCTTCGTGGAGGAAAAACTCAGAGAAAAGGTCCCTTCCGAAGACGACCGGGACAGCATCGCGATCGCGTTGACGGAGGTGGTTAGCAACGCCATCTACCACGGGAACAAGCAAGATCCCCGCAAAAAGGTTTTCGTCAGGGGCTGGATCGAGGCGGGGAAAGTTCGGCTCGAAGTACAGGATCAGGGCGAAGGGTTCGACCCGGGTTCCCTTGGCAACCCCCTGGACCCGGAAAACCTGATGAAGGATTCGGGTCGCGGGATCTTCATTTTGAAGGCGTTGATGGACGAAGTTCACTTCGATTTTTCCCGAGGTGGAACCCTGGTGACCCTTGTGAAGCTCATCGCTTCCAAGCCTGAAGCTGAGGAATGATCGTCGAGGAACTGGCGGCTGCTGTCTACCTGACGGCAGCCTTCGTTGTTTTCTTCCTGGGTCTGGCCATTTACCGGCACGGACCGCAGCGGACCCTGAACCGCGTCGCTGCCTGGATGTTTTTCTTTGCGGCTCTGGGAGCGACCACCGGAGGACTGGGGCTGCTGTCTGGCCCTTTGGTTTCGGGCACGGTCCTGGCGGTGAGGCTGGCGTCGGTGTGGGAATTGTTTTTCCCGACGCTCCTGACCTTCAGTTTACTCTACCCTCGCAAAAATCCGATGCTTGAGACCCATCCGCAGCTTGTTCTGTGGATTTACTTCCCTTACGCTTTTCACCTTGCGCTTCTTCTTTTCGTGGGGCACGGAGCCGAATTCTCGTTTCCGCCTCTGAACCTGGACTGGGCCAGGGGAGTGTTCGTCCCGATCCAGATCGTGTGGGTGCTGTTGACGCGCGCTGTGGAGGAATTTGTGCGCTTCCACATGCGCGCTTTTGCACTTGTGGATCTGGTCTACGCCGGTGTTGCTCTGGGTTTACTGGGACGTAGCTTTCAGAGTGTTGCAGATCCTCAGCTCAGCAGACAGGGTCGGCTTGTGGTAATCGGCCTTGGTGTTGGTGTTGGGGCGTACGCACTGGCTTTCCTGGTCCCTCGGGTGGTCAGAGTTGGCGTGTCGCCCTGGTTTGCGAATGCGCTTCTCCTGCTGGCGCTTGTGTTCAGCACAGCCGCCCTGGCCTGGGCCATTGTGCGTTACCAGTTTCTCGACGTGCGGGCCATGGCCCGGCGGGGATTGGTGTTGTCTGCCGCCTCCGGACTGGTTGCAGGCCTGTACTTGTTGACCTACACCCAGGTGCAACGCTTGTCTTCCTCGTTGCTCGGCTTTCGAGCTCCGGTGCTGGAAGTCTTCTTCGTTTTGGTGGCGGTGTTTCTTTTTCAGCCGCTGGTTCAGGTGCTGGAGAGCAGCGCAGAAAGGCTTTTTGCACGTGAGGTATTGGACCTGCGTTCGGCATTCCAGAAGCTGAGCGAGGATCTGGTTGCGTCGTTCGACCTGCAAGAACTGGCTTCCAAGCTCCGGGAACGCCTTGGTACGGACCTCGGACTCAGCGGAATCGACTTGTGGGTAGATGAGGGTGGGACACTGCGACGTGTGGACAACGGCGAAATCCTGACCGGCACACAACGCGAGCGTCTGGCGAGGCTGGAATTGCCCATTTTCGCCGCTGAGCTGAACGGGCGCGAGGAGGGCAGCGGACCAATGGGATGGCGAATGCCAGAAGATGCTCTTCTGTTACCGCTTCGTCGGGGCGACGCGTTTTTGGGGCTTCTCTTGGCGACACCGGTTCCGGGTAACCGATGGGGCTCTGAGGAGCTTGCTTTGATGCACGCGTTGGCCGGGCAGGTGGCCATCGCAGTCGAGAATGTACGGTTGCACCGTGAACAACTCGCCCGGCGACGTGTTGAAGAAGAGCTGGCCCTGGCGCGCGACATCCAACGGGAGCTACTGCCGGCTCGGATCCCGTCGAGTGTGAATTTCGAGTTTGCCGCGTTGACGATCCCGTCGCGTGAGGTGGGTGGCGATCTTTATGATTTCGTCGAATTTTCTGCCACCCGGATTGGTGTAGCGCTTGGCGATGTTTCCGGAAAAGGCGTTCCCGCTTCGCTTCTGATGGCGAATATTCTGGCTGCTTTTCGCGTGTTGGCCACTCCGGAGCGCAGTCCGTCCGAGGTGGTGTCGGCGCTTAATCGCCAGTTAGCTCGCAGCACCACTCCCGATCGCTACGCCACGTTCATCTACGGTCAGCTCGACGCCGACAACTTACGGTTCACGTTCTGCAACGCCGGGCACAACTACCCACTGGTTCGTTGGCCGGACGGTTCCGTCCGTTTCCTCGAGCACAGCGACATGGTGCTGGGCGTGCTCGAAGAGGCTGACTACAGCACGTGGGAAACGGAGCTACTGCCGGGGTCCTGCCTGGTACTGTACACGGACGGCGTCACCGAGGCTTTTAATCCCGAGGGAGAGGAGTACGGAGAAGAACGGCTGCTTGAGCTGGTGGCTGAGTGGGGAGGTGGGTCTGCTTCGTCTTTGCGCGACCGCATTCTGGAGGCGATCCGGGAGTTCGGCGCCGGGAGGTGCGACTACGACGACGTTACGATGATCATCGCGCGAGTCGTTTGAACGGTTGACAAACCGTAAGCGACCCGGGGACGCTGTGAGGTGTCGGGAGTAAGCTGGCCCCCGCGGAGCAGTTGCGCTGGACAGCCCCAGTCGACGGCTGATGTTCCGGTGGTTAAACGTCTCGACCCAGCTTTCGGGCTCTGGATCCGGTTCCACGGGAGCGCTCTGAGGTTCGCTCAGGCAAAATCTGTTCCCGTTGCCTCGGGCAGAGCTGGAGGGATCACGGTTACGGGAGAAAGTGGATGGCAGAGGGCAGTTGGCAAGCTGTGTTCGTAAGAGAGCAAAACGCAGAACAGGTGGGCAGGCAACCAGGTCGGAAGAGGCCGGGTCGTGCTCGGACCCGGGTACCGTTGTGGACCGGACTGCTTTTGCTGCTGTGCCTTGGGGATGTAAGTAGCGTTTTCGGTCAGCGTGTGGTGGCGGAGCGTGTCGAGGGCAACCGCCGGACCAAACCTTGGGTGATTCTGCGCGAGCTGAAGACGCAGGTTGGCGACAGCGTGACGCCGTCCGATCTCGAGGTGGATCGCGACCGCGTTCTCAACCTGGGTTTGTTCGAACGCGCCGAGGTGACCTTGCATCCTGGCCCTGAGGGCGACACACTGGTTGTCCGGGTCTGGGAGCGTTGGTACATTTTCCCTTTTCCGATTCTTTTCGCGAACGAACATGATCTGAGGAAGCTTTCTTACGGTCTCGGCCTGGCGCATTTCAATTTTCGGGGACGAGCGGAAATCGTGAGCGTGGTAGGATGGCTCGGTTACAACCCCGCTTTGCGGTTTAGCTACAGTAACCCCTGGTTCGGCGGCAAACACCGTCTGCTGGGCAGTCTGGAGGTGTTTTGGTCTTCGATTCAGGGCAAGTCTTTGGAGTTCCCTGAGTACCACGAGAAACAGCGGGGCGTCAAGGTGCGGTTCGGCAAACGCTTCAGCTACGGCACGTACGTCGTGGGCCTGGCCGGGTATACGCTTCGGCGAACGGATCCACCTGATCTGGGTGTAACGATCGATCCCGGCGGGAGAGACGCGTTTGGCTCGTTGGGTTTGCTGGCCATTTTCGACGGTCGCGATTTTCGGCCGTACCCTTGGCGGGGCTACTACGTTGAGTCCTTGTTGAAACAGAACGGGTTCGGTGCTCCGCTGATCGACTACACCCGCCTCGTGCTGGACACGCGTGGCTACCTGCCCCTGCCGGTCGGGTCTTTGGGGCTCAGGGTGGTCACGAAGCTCAGCCGCGGCCGTGTGC
Source organism: uncultured Cytophagia bacterium (assembly GCA_964644845.1). Taxonomy (GTDB): domain Bacteria; phylum Zhuqueibacterota; class Zhuqueibacteria; order Oleimicrobiales; family Geothermoviventaceae; genus Geothermovivens. Next base: position 138,767 of record CAZXXS010000077.1, read on the forward strand.
CCGTTTACGATCGCGTTTACATCGGGTACGAGGAACGTGTACGTGGACATTTCGCGAAACGCCTGGAGGGGGACGACATGGGCCTGGGAAGTGTCGAGTGGAAGGTTACGTTGCTGCCGCTTCGGTACTGGCCTGCGCCTACGTACCTGCCCCTCACGACCGCGCTGAAGTTCGGTTTGAACGCCTCGGTCTTTTACGATGTGGCCGCGGTGTGGCGCCGGGGGCAAAGCGCGCGGGCGGGTACGTGGCTGCACGGTTTCGGCGTGGGGTTGCACGTTCGCGTTCCGTACGCAGAGGTGGTTCGCCTCGAGGCCGCTTTCGACGAAAAGGGCAAGGCCGAGTTCATCCTCGACGTCGGCAAAGCTTTCTGAACAGGTTCTGGGCAGGGTAGCGTTCTCGTGCCGGGGCGGGTGGACTCGTCTGTGGGAGAAGTTCTGGAACGCTTGGGTACCGGGCTAAGGTGCGCCGCGGACCAGCGTTTTTGACGGAGCAGGTGACTGTGAGGTGGCATGTCTGAGGTGCCTTTTGAAAACGTCGATTTCTACTTCGCCCCGGATCTGGAAGACGTTTCGGAGCGGCTGGAACTGGGGGGCGAAGAAGTGCATCATCTGGCTCGCGCTGCTCGACACCGGCCGGGCGACGTTGTTGGCCTGACCAACGGTCAAGGGCTGGTGGTGACGGCTCGCGTGGAATCGGTTGCTCGCGATCGCGCGGTGCTCGTGGTTCTGGACCGTTTCCCGGGACACGGCGAACCGGCTTTGAGCCTGACGTTGGGGGTGGGACTGATTGCGCCAAATCGGTTCGAGTGGCTGGTGGAGAAAGCGGTGGAAATTGGGGTTGTGAAGATTGTGCCTCTGTCGACAGATCGGTCCGAGCGGCGACGGGGTGTCCGTCTGGAACGATTGCGGCGCATCGCTGTGGCGGCTACCAAACAGTGTCAGCGAGCTGTGGTCCCCGAAATTGTACCCCCCTTGCGGCTGGAAGAATTTGCAACGAGCGCAGGCCAGTACGATGTGGCAGTCCTCGCTGAACCAGCGGGGAAGCAAGACATTGCATCCGCACTGCGCGGTGCAGAGGTGGGAGCAGCTCCGCGGTCTGCGCTTGGTCTGGTTGGACCAGAAGGAGGCTTTTCCCCGGCGGAGGTGGACCTTGCTCTTTCGTCAGGGTTTGTGTCCGTCAGTTTGGGTAGTCGCCGTTTGCGGACCGAAACCGCCGCCTTGCATTTGTCAATTTTGTTGCTTAACATTCGGGCGCGGTAGCTGCGGGGCTGGGCTTCGAAAACCGAAGAGGAGGTGGGCATGCAAGAGTGCGTGTTCTGCAACATCATTTCGAAGAAGATGCCAGCTGAGTTTGTTTACGAGAACGAGAGGGTAGTGGCTTTCCGGGACATCAATCCTCAGGCGCCCGTGCACATCTTGATTGTACCCCGCAAACACATCGCCACAACGAACGATGTCGGAGAAGCCGACAAGGACCTGATTGGCGAAATGATCCTCGTTGCCAAGCAGGTTGCGCAGCAGGAGGGAGTTGCCGAGTCGGGCTACCGGTTGGTGATGAACTGCAACGAGCACAGCGGGCAGGAAATTTACCACCTTCACCTGCATCTCCTTGGTGGACGCCGGATGACGTGGCCGCCGGGTTGATGATTCTGCGGGGCTTAGCCCCGTTCTGCCAGCCAGATTGAAGAAAACCCTGCCGCGGTGCTTTTCGTTTCCTTGTGGGGCTTTCCTCCCGTGCGTGTGTCGACGCATTCTGCTCCTGTTCACACTTCGAGGCTGTGGCGTTTGAGTGCAAGGGGCGTTTCGCTGCCGAACCCGTCGGCCTTGGGCTCAAAGCAGCCGAGTTTCGTCTCCGGTTTTTTCTGCGGGGAAGTGTGGCTTACCCTTGTTCGAACGAGTAGGCTCAGTAACCTGACTGGTGCGTTTCGCCGAAAAGAAGTCCCCGGAGTGCTGCTTTTGGGTGTCTTGACCTGGGACGTGACCGCTTACGAGAAAAACAGTGGACTCTGGGATGAGAAGGGACTTGTGCCCGGTCCGAACCGCTGTATCTGAGGGCGAGCCTGGTCCCGCGCTGCGTCAGGTCCATGTGCCAAGCATTGATTCGAAAGACGGGGGATCTTCCGTTAGAAGACTCATTCTGGCTTCTTGAGGCACGTGGTTTTCCGGTGCGCCAGGTCTTTCAGTTCCCTCCGTGAGCTTTGCTCATCCTTGCATCCCTGCCTGTTTGGTTTCCTGCGTAAAGACTTCCCAAATTGTGCCGAAACGTTAGATGGTGGTTGGAAGGCATTCTTAGGGTAACCACACTCGCCGAGTGACTCGCGGGTGGGAATGGGAGCTCTCAGCCGCGGTGTAACGGCTGTCGTCCGTGGCCACGCAGGTCTTTTTTCCTTCGACCTCTTCAATCTGTACTTCCAGTTGAAGGCCGGACGGGCCAGCCAGCGGTGCGGTACACTCGTCGGGTACGGGAACGAAGCTTTGTAGAGCGCCCGAACGGAGGTTGACACTTGGCAGGCGGTGCGACAACCGATCTGAGAGAACGCCCTGAACTTCGTTTGACGAGGCTGTTCGGGAATTCCGACATCGGGACTACCCTGGCGTCGCTGGCGGAGGGGTTGGGAATTCGACTGACCGTTCTGGACAGCGAGGAAAAGCCAATCGCTACGTGGGGACAAAACGGCAAGAGCAAAACCGCGGCGGGTCGTGTTGTACGCTTGCCCGTGGAGGTAATGGACTTCAGGGCCGGCCTAGTAGAGCTCGAAGACGGCGTGTTCCACGGCCCAGAGGAGCTTCAACGGTTTGCTGAGGCCGTCGCTGGCATCCTGCGGGAACGGCTTTACCTGGAGTACGAAATCGCCAACATCGCGGACGAGCTCGGTGAAAAATACGAGGAGATTAATCTTCTTTACCAGCTCAGCGAGTCGCTTGGCGCCGTGTTTGATCCTCGCAAAGTTTGCGAGATTGCTTTGCGCGAAGCAGTACAAGCGCTCCGGGTTCGCCGGGCTTCGGTGATGGTGTACGACAAGAAGATCCAGAAGCTTCGAATCTACGCGGCAATTGGTATTCCCGAGTCCGTGGTTGAAGAAGTGGAAGTTGCCCCGGGCGAGGGGATCAGTGGCTACGTGTTCGAGACGGGTGAGCCGCTTCTGGTTGAAGATGTGGGCTCGTGTGCGGTTGTGGTGGACAAGCTGCCAGCCAGCCGGAACTACGAAACGACGTCGTTTGTGTCGGTCCCGGTTTTGTGCTCGCCCATGCGTGTGAAAGACGAACGCTTGGGCGTGATGAACCTGGCCGACAAACTGGATGCCAAGCCGTTTACTTCCGGCGACCTGAAGCTGCTCACGGCCATTGCTTCGGTTACGGCGATTGCGCTTTACAACAGCTTCCTCGTGCAAGAGGTGCGTGAGACGGAGCGCCTTCGTAAGGAGCTGGAAATCGCAAACACGATTCAGACCAGTCTGTTGCCCAAACGCCTGCCGAAAATCCCGGGTGTTGACTTGGCAGCTGTTTACCGAATCGCGAAAAAAGTGGGCGGCGACTACTACGATTTCTACACAGACGAAACCCAACTTTTGAGTTTGGTTGTAGCCGACGTCTCGGGTCACAACATCGGGGCTGCGCTCATGATGGTCGAAGCGCGTAGTGTGATTCGGTCGGAGATGAGCCGCTGGCGCGACCCTGCTGAGATTTTGAACGGTACAAACAAGGTCATTTTTGAGGATTTGGAAGGAGGGCAGCTCTTCGTCAGCGCTTTCTGCGCTCGCCTGGACCCTGGGTCGTGGCTCATGGAGTTCGCGAACGCCGGTCACTGCCAGCCAGTGTGGGTCGACGGTAAGACGGGCGAAATCAGGCGCTTGGACGCTGACGGCATGCTACTCGGCATTTGGCCCGAAGTGATGTTCGAAAAGAAGACGATTGAACTCGGCGAAGGCGACGTTATCTTCATTTTTACCGATGGCGCGTCCGAAGCGCGGTCGCCCTCTGGCGAACAGTTCGGAGAGGAACGCTTGGCGGAGATTGTGGCTGAGAATCGCCACCTTTCAGCGAAGGAAATTCTGGACGTCGTGCAGGACCATCTGACCGCGTTCACACAGACAGACAAATTCTCAGACGACGTGACGATGATGGTTCTGCGTCGTGAAAGCGACAAGAAGGGGTAAGCCATGGCCAAAATCCTTGTTGTCGACGACGACCGATTTACGCGTCTGGCCGTCGAGAAGTACCTGAAATCCCTCGGGCACGAGGTGATGACCGCCGACAACGGTTTCGACGGGCTGGAGCTTGTAAAAACGCAGAACCCGGACCTGGTTCTGCTGGACATGATGATGCCCAAAATGGACGGGATGGGTTTCCTGAAAGAGCTGCGAGAAGGCGAGGCAGCTTCGGATGTGCCAGTGATTGCCCTCACTGCCATGGCGCATAAAGAATTTGTGGTTAACGCCCTCAAGTACGGCGTCAAGGACTACGTAACCAAGCCGTTCAACCCGAACACATTGTTGCTGAAGGTGCAGAAAGTCGTCCAGAGCTTGTCTGCCACGACCGAAGCCTGAAGTGGGCATCTTGCGGCAAGCGAGTGATTGTCCGGGCATGTGGCCGCCTAAACGGGTGAGCACCGTTTGAGAATGGGCGCGAACCAGCAGCTCAGGTGTCGAGGGAGTCATGGTTGAACAAAAGACATCGCGAGAAGAAGAAATCGACTGGGCTACAATGGCTCCGTGGGTGGAAACCCTTGGGCTCTACTTTGATTTCGCTCGGGCAGACCTGTCCGAGCTTCGACAACACTTTCGGAAGTATCTGAAGCGGCCCTGCCCGGAATTGCTGGGTGCGCTGGAGATCAAAGCTCACGGCATGAAGGGCGCTGCGCGAAACGTGGGGTTGGAAAGGCTCGCCGACGTTGCTCTGGAACTTGAAGAGCATTTCCATGCCATTCGGGATGGCGTTGCCAAACTCGACCCGGTCTGGCTCGAAAGCAAGCTTACGTTACTTGAAGTTCTGCTGCAACGCAGCGAAAAGATGGTCAAACAACGGTACGGAGAGCTAAACGATGGCTGCCAAGATTCTGATCGCTGACGACGAGCCATTTATCGCTCGGTCGCTGAGTTACGTGTTAGAGAAGTCGGGGTACGAGATTTACATCGCCAGAGACGGTGAAGAAGCAGTTCGGAGAGCAGTGGACGTAAAACCAGACCTGGTCTTTCTGGATCTGATGATGCCGAAGAAGAACGGTTACGAAGTCTGCGAAGAGCTCAGGAATCACCCGGAATTGCAGCGCATCCCGATCATCTTGATTACCGCGAAGGGGCAGAAAGCGGATCTCGAACGAGGTTTGCAGGCGGGTGCGAATGAGTACATGACCAAACCGTTCAGTCCAACGCAAGTTGTAGCGCGTGTGAAGGAGGTTCTTGGGCCTCAGTGACCTTTAGGGATCACTGACGGGGAAAGTCTCGCTTTGAGTGTCGCGGGAGTTCCACTACCTGGAGGAGATCGTTCGATGCAAGCAGCGACCGTTTCGACCGACCTGGCGAAAATTGTCAGAAGAATCAAGAATTTACCCACGTTGCCGGTCGTGGTGACGCAGTTGATGGAGGCCGTAAACAACCCCTCTTTTTCAGCTTCGGACGTTTCGAGAATTATCTCCAACGACCAGGCACTTGTCTCCAAAATTCTCCGAATCGTCAATTCGGCATTCTACGGCTTGCCGAAGCGGGTTTCCACGCTAACACAGGCGACGGTGATCCTTGGTTTCAACACCATCAAGAACCTCGCGCTCGGTGCTACGGTGTTCGAGATGTTTTCCAAGGGGACGGAAGAGGATGGCGGCTGCGATCGGGCAGAATTTTGGAAGCATGCCATCGGGACCGGCGTGGCGACCAAGTTGCTGGCCCGCGAGATTCGTTATTCGAATCCGGAGGAAGCCTTTGTCTCCGGGCTGATCCACGACATCGGCAAGGTGGTGCTGGATCAGTTCCTGCACAGCGAGTTTGCGGAAGTTTGCCGGGTGGCACGGGAGGACGGCATCCGGTTCATCGACGCGGAGCGCATTGTTCTGAACGTGACGCACGGCGAGATCGGTCACTGGCTTGCGCAAAAGTGGAACCTGCCCAATCAGCTCGATGAGGCGGTTTGGCTGCACCACGACCCGGCTGCAGCTCGACATGCCCCCCGTCTCGTAGCGATGGTGCACCTGGCGGACGCCATCGCCCGCATGGAGCACGTTGGCTTTGCTGGCGACGAGGTGGAACCCGAGATGGACCCGGCCATTTGGGACGTGTTGCGCCTGCCTTCTGACGCGATGGAAAACGTTCTGGCAAATTTCCCGAAAGAGTTCGAGCGTTCTGCCATCTTCCTGAAACTGGCCGCCGAGTAGGCAACGAGCCAACCGGAGTCGCTGATGACTGCACAAGGAAGTGCAACCGTGGCGGACAACTGCGAGGTGTGCAGACAACAACTGCACGCGGCCCAGGAAGCCTACGCGCAGCTTCTGGAGGCTTACGAAAGCGTGCGTGAAGTTGCTTCTGCGCGCGAGATTTCTGAGGTCCTTGAGGGGGTGGCCAGTGCGGTCGGACACACTTTGCCCTACGTTGGTAGCGCTTTGTTCGTGCGGGATACCGCCAGCGGGTCGCTGTACGCCAGTGCCACGCACGGCTTCCGTAAACCTTTCCAGAAATTGCTCAAATCCAGTTTGGACACATCGCTCACCGAGTGGGTGCTGCACGAGCGCCGGATTGCGCTTTCGCCGACGAAGTGGGAAGGGCGAGATCTGCTCACCGTGTGGGTTCCACTGGCCGCCGGGGATGAAGAAATTGGCGCTCTGTGTCTTGTGGTGGAGTCTCACATCGCCGAATTGACCCAGCAGCAGCAAAACATTCTCTTGCTGGTCGGCACCGAAGCGGCCATCGCTATTCGCAACTTCAGGCTGGTGGAGCGAACGAAACTTCAGGCCGAAGCCCTTTGGAACGTCAAGAGCTACCTGGAGAGCATCCTCGACAGCATGCCTAACGGCCTGGTGTCGACCGACGAGGAGGGCCGAATTGCGCTGTTTAATCGGGCTGCCTCGGGTCTGTTTGACGTGGATCCGGATGAGGCCGTGGGCTCGTTAATCGAAGAAATTCTGTCGCCTGACGTAGCCTACGTGTTTCGACGACTGCTGGTGTCCGGCTTGCGGGGCGGCAAGCTGGAGAGCCGCGAGATCGAGGTGCAACTGAATCACGAGAAGATTCCTCTGCGCATTGTGCCCAGCGTTCTTCGTGGAAGCGACGGCGCGGCAATTGGGATGATCTTTGTGGTGGCCGACCTCCGTGAAGAAAAGGAATTGCAAGAACTGCGTCGTCTCGACAAGTTGAAGGACCAGTTTGTGGCCACGGTTTCACACGAGCTGCGCACGCCCATCACGGCCATCAAGTCCTTCTCCGAAATCTTGCTACAGTACGATGACCCGGAAGCGCGCCAGGAGTTTCTGCAAATCATCAACCGTGAGAGCGACAGGCTGGCCAGGATGGTGAACGACATCCTGGATCTGTCGAAGATCGAAGCGGGCATGATGAAGTGGAACATCGAGGAAGTCGAGATCGACGCGCTGGTGAAGCAAGCGATCGACTCCATCCGGTCGCTCGCAATGGAAAAATCCGTTACCATCGACTGGAAGGGTTCGGGAAGCGGTGTCAAGGTTGTTGTGGATCGAGAGAGAGTTGTGCAGGTGCTGCTGAACCTGTTGAGCAACGCGGTCAAATTTTCGCCTGAGAACGGACACATTTGGATTGGCTACGACATCATTCGGGGTAGGCGTTCGACTGACACAGGGGATTTGGTACGCGTTTGGGTGCGGGACGAAGGGCCCGGAATTCCGAAGGAATACCAGACGCTCATTTTCGAACGTTTCCAGCAGGTGACGGAGGACGGGGGACTGACCGATCGACCCAAAGGTACAGGCCTGGGGCTTCCAATTGCCAAGGAGATCATCGAGCACCTGGGCGGAAACATCTGGGTAGAAAGCGAGCCAGGTGTGGGGACGACGTTTTACTTCACGCTGCCGATGGCGCAAAAGGTGAGAGAGGTGGGGAAAGCGGCGGCCTACCACGCGCAAGTGAAGCACGAGACAAGTGAAGTCCATGGCATCCACGACGACCAAAACAACCAGTCAGCCTAACGTGCGTCGGAAATCCGACGTGCGAAGTCTGCGCATTGGGGAATTGCTGGTCCAGAAAGGCATCATCACGCCTGAGCAGCTTCAAGAGGCTCTGAAACTGCAGCAGCAAAGTGGTGAGCGCCTGGGTCGGATTCTGATCGAGAAGGGGTGGTTGACCGAAGATCAGCTGGCCGACGTCCTGAGCGAGAAGTTCAACATTCCTCGCGTCCGGGTCGATTCTTACACGCTTGATCCTTCCATTGTCAACACGATTCCGGTGGATCTGGCGCGTCGGTACAAAGTTATCCCGCTCTTCCGGGTGGAGGATACCCTCACAGTGGCGATGGCCGATCCCCTGGACATTTTTGCCATCGACGCGCTTCGCCAGGCCACCGGCCTCCGGATCCAGGAGGTCATCGCTACCGAAAGCGACATCGAAAAAGCCATCGATCGCTACTACAGCACCCGCGACAGCATGGACCAGGTTGTGCGCGACCTCGGGAAAGAGGTCGAAACGCTCGATCTGGAAAAGAACGTCGATGAGCTGTCCGTAAAGGGTGCGGAAGACGCGGCGATTGTCAAACTGGTGAATCTCATCCTGTCGCAGGCAGTCCGCGAAGGTACCAGTGACATTCACATTGAGCCGGACGAAGACATCTTTCGTGTGCGCTACCGCGTGGATGGCATCCTGCACGAAGTGCTGACGCCGCCCAAGGGGCTGCACCCGATGGTGATCTCGCGCATTAAGATTCTGGCGGATTTGGACGTGTCCGAACGTCGCTTGCCACAGGACGGACGTTTTCGTATTCACTACGACGGACGCGACATCGACGTGCGTGTGAACACACTGCCCACGGTGCAGGGTGAGAAAGCCGTGCTGCGCATTCTGGACAAAGGCAAAGGGATCCTGCGGCTTGAAGACATGGGGTTTGACCAGGACACCCTGTTGCGGTTTCGGGAATCGTACCGCAAGTCCGAGGGCCTTGTGTTAATCACGGGACCAACCGGAAGCGGCAAGACCACCACGCTGTACGCCGTCTTAAACGAGCTCAATTCCCCCGAGAAGAACATCGTCACGGTCGAGAATCCGGTCGAGTATCGTTTGCCACGCATCAACCAGGTGCAGGTGAACCCAACCATCGGGCTAACCTTTGCGGCTGGACTGCGAGCCATTCTGCGTCAGGACCCGGATATCGTGCTAATCGGGGAAATTCGGGACCGAGAAACGGCAGAAATTGCCGTCCGAGCCTCCCTCACTGGGCATCTTGTGCTGGCTACACTGCACACAAACGACGCACCGGGGGCAATCCCGCGCTTGGTGGACATGGGGATCGACCCTTTCCTCGTGGCATCTTCGTTGCAAGCAGTACTGGCACAGCGGCTTGTGCGGCGCATCTGCTCGCACTGCAAAATCGAGGTTAAACCCGATCCGATCGTGTGGAGTCGGTTTGCTCCCGGACGACCTTACCCGGAAAAGCCCCTGGCGCGTGGGAAGGGATGCCGCGAATGCCGGAAAACCGGCTACAAAGGACGCACAGGTTTGTACGAACTTCTCGTAGTGACTGATGAGATCCGCCAGGCAATCCTGGCGGGTGAGTCCGGCGACGAGATTGCACGTTTGGCGCGAAAAAATGGTTTGCGCAAACTCCGCGAGGATGGCATTCGCAAGGTTTTGGAGGGCGTAACGACGATCGACGAAGTACTGAGAGTGACGTAACCAGATGACGACTTACGCATTTGTAGCTCGAGATGCCACCGGTAAGCGTGTGGAAGGGCGTCTCCAAGCCGAGTCGGAGAACGAACTCATCCAGCGGCTGAGGAGTCAGGGGCGTTTCGTCATCTCGGTCAAGCCGGTTACGTCCACGGAGGGGGGATTCAAGCTTCATTTGCATCGGCGCCCGAAAATCAGCCTGAAGCATCTCAGCACCATGTCGCTTCAGTTGGCTACGATGCTTGAAGCTGGCAGCCCGCTGTTGAACGGGTTGACAGTACTCGCGCGACAGAACGAAAAAGCGCGTTTTCACAGCGTGCTCGAGGACCTGGCAGAATCCGTTGCTTCGGGAGTGAGTTTTTCGGATGCTTTACGGCAACATCCGGGTGTTTTCCCTGCGCTCTTTATCAATCTCGTTGAGGCTGGCGAACAGAGCGGCAACCTGGTTGGGGTGCTTGAACGTTTTGCTGCGTTTGCCGACAAACAGCTCAAAACGCGTGCGGCCATCACTTCCGCGCTGATGTACCCGACCATTTTGTTGGTCCTGGGGCTTGCCGTGATTGTGTTTATGGTGACCTTTGTTGTGCCTAAATTCACTGAAATTCTGCAGGATACCAATGTTCCCTTGCCCAAAAGTACGCAATTCATGGTCAATGCTTCGCATGTTGTGGCAACGCGCTGGCCGGTGATTTTGGTTCTTGGAACGCTTCTCGTGGTTACGTTGGGCCAAGCGCTGAGGACGGATCGAGGCAAGTGGATTCTGGACGAGTTGAAGGTCCGGTTGCCGGTTTTGAAAGCGTACTTTCAGAGCATGCTCTTGGCGCGACTCACACGGACGATGGGCATGCTTACGGCCAGTGGCTTGTCAATTTTGCGGAATCTGGAGCTCACGGCGAATGTACTTGGGCACCGCCCCTTGGCTGCGTGGATGAGGGAGGTTTCGACGAACGTGGCGAGAGGTGAGCCCCTGAGCCGGCAGCTCGCCGGTAACAAGCTTTTCCCGCCCATGATGGTCCACCTGACAGAGGTGGGCGAGCGGAGCGGAAGTTTGGATAAGGTTTTTGAACGTTTGGCCGATCACTTCGAAGAGGAAGCAAGCCGAAAACTGGAAACACTGACCACCTTGCTGGAACCGCTGGTTCTCGTTCTGATGTCGGGATTGGTGGGTTTTGTGGCTGTCTCGCTGATCATGGCGATCATGCGAGTTCTCAACAGCTTGGGTGGGTAGAGCTGAATCAGCTGGAAGGAGGTGAGGCGCGGGGAAGAGACAACACGTGACGGGTACCCGTTCAGTGGGGGGGCGAGTGTAATGAAAGTGCGTGCGCGCACAGCAGAAGTTGGGGGAGTTCGCAGCAGTTGACTGGACTTGCAGCGTGAAGCAAAGGAGGTTGAAATGCTCAGGAAGAGACGTTCACAGGCCGGTTTTTCTCTGGCCGAGCTGCTGATCGTGATCGCCATCATTGGTGTTCTGGCCACGGTGGTGATCATGAACATGAAGGGGAGTGAGACGGGCGCCAAAGAAGCCAAGCTGAAAGCAAACCTCAAGATCTTCCGCGAGGCGATTATCGCGTACAACGCGGATCACGGCTTCTTCCCGTGCACTCAGAATGACTACAACAACAGTGGCAACGAGACCACCTTCAAACGGCAATTGACCTGGTACACCGATGCGGCCGGCAAACCTTCAAAGACGAAGAACGACAAATATCGCTTTGGCCCGTACCTGCAGAAGTTCCCGGAGAACCCATTCTACACGGGAACGGACAAAAGCCGGATGACGAAAGTGGTCATTGACCGGACCCATGAGCGGATTCTCTCGGAACTCCAGAAGGCCGTAGCGGCAGGAAGCGGTAACTACGGCTGGTACTACGAAGCAAAATCGGGCAATGTCGTGCCGAACCTGGGTGGCAGCGCTTTCTCTGACAAGTACTGCTACTTCTAAGCGCGGTACCGCCGAAGTCCGGGA